>WBUN01000097.1 GCA_008933705.1 Hyphomicrobiaceae bacterium | reverse complement strand
CCCCTGACCCCTCCCCACAAGGGGGAGGGGGAACCGTACGGAATGTGCATCGGAGAAGATCCCATGGCCCCCCGCGTACTCATCGCCGACCAGCTTTCTCCCGCCGCCGTCGCCATCTTTGACGAGCGCGGCATCGCCACCGACGTGAAGGTCGGACTGTCGAAGGAGGATCTGGAGAAGATCATCAAGGACTACGACGGTCTCGCCGTCCGCTCCGCCACCAAGGCGACGGAGAAGATCATTGCAGCCGCCACCAACCTGAAGGTCATCGGCCGGGCCGGCATCGGCGTCGACAACATCGACGTCAAGGCCGCGACCGCCAAGGGCATCATCGTGATGAACACGCCCTTCGGCAATTCCATCACCACGGCCGAGCATGCCCTTTCGCTCATGATGGCGCTGGCGCGCCAGATCCCAGATGCGGATCGCTCGACCCAGGCCGGCAAGTGGGAGAAATCCAAGTTCCTCGGCGTCGAGCTCTATGCCAAGACGCTCGGTGTCATCGGCTGCGGCAACATCGGCTCCATCGTCGCCGACCGCGCCGTCGGCCTGAAGATGAAGGTGATCGCCTTCGATCCGTTCCTGTCGGCGGAGCGCGCGGTGCAACTCGGTGTCGAGAAGGTCGAGCTCGACGATCTGCTGCGCCGCGCCGATTTCATCACGCTGCACACGCCGCTGACGGACAAGACCAAGAACATCCTGGATGCCGCCGCACTGGCCAAGACCAGGAAGGGCGTGCGCATCATCAATTGCGCGCGCGGTGGCCTGCTCGACGAGCATGCGCTTGCCGCCGCTCTCAAGTCGGGTCATGTCGCCGGTGCCGCCCTCGACGTGTTCGAGGTGGAGCCCGCCAAGGAGAGCGTGCTGTTCGGCCTGCCCAACGTCATCTGCACGCCGCACCTGGGCGCTGCCACCAGCGAAGCGCAGGAGAACGTCGCCCTGCAGGTGGCCGAGCAGATGTCCGACTACCTGCTCAAGGGCGCGATTTCCAATGCCGTCAACTTTCCCAACATCACGGCCGAGGAGGCGCCGCGCCTCAAGCCGTGGGTCAAGCTCGCCGAGCAGCTCGGGCTGTTCGCGGGGCAGCTTACGGAGACGAGCATCAGGGGCGTCCGCCTGGAATATTCAGGCGACGTCGCCACGCTCAACACCAAGCCGCTGACGGCTGCGGCGCTGGCGGGCGTCCTCCGTCCGCTGCTGTCCGAGGTCAACATGGTCTCCGCGGCCGTCAACGCCAAGGAGCGCGGCATCAGGCTCGAGGAGGTCACGCGCGGCCAGGAGGGCGCCTTCGAAAGCTACATCCGCCTGACGGTCAAGACCGACGAGTACGACCGCTCGGTCGCCGGCACCGTGTTCTCCGACGGCCGCCCGCGCATCATCCAGGTGCGCGACATCGACATGGAGTTCGAGCTCTACCCGCACATGCTGTTCGTGCGCAATGCCGACAAGCCGGGCTTCATCGGCCGGTTCGGCATGGTGATGGGCGAGGCGGGCGTCAACATCGCCACGCTGAACCTCGGCCGCGACAAGCCGGGCGGCGATGCCATCTGCATGGTCGCGGTGGACGAGGCCGTCTCCGACGAGGTGTTGGCCAAGGTGCGTGCGCTGCCCCAGGTCGTCCGCGTCAATCGCCTGCAGTTCTGAGCGCGAGAAACGGACGGGAGGGCTCCCCAGGCCGCCTTTGGCCTCCCCTCCCGTCACAGTTGCGACATGAAGGCCGCTAACTAATTCCTCCCTGGGGTCTATCCGGCGCGCAGGGCTGCGGCCGGTCAAGGAGGAAGCATCCATGCGTCTGCTGCTCGCCCTGGCATTCGTGCCGGCGCTCATTTCTGCTGCCCATGCTGCCGAGGTGAAAGGTGCCTCGCGCGTGGAGGCCGTCACCGTCTATCCCTCGAGCGCCGAGATCACCAGGCTCGCCAAGGTGAAGCTGGAGCGCGGCGACCACGTCATCCTCATCAACGATCTTCCCAGCAGCGCCATCCCCAGCTCGATCCGCGTCGAGGGCAGGGCGACCGGCAGGCTCGAGATCGGCTCCGTCGATTCCCGGCGTGTCCACGTGCCGCGCACGGACGCCGCCGTCGTAGCCACCGAGCGCAAGCGCATCGAGGATGCCATCGAGAAGCTGAAGGATGACCGCTCCGGCCTGCAGGCCGCCGCGGAGGCTGCCGAGGCGCAGAAGACGCTCATCAACAATCTGGCGCAACTGCCGACGCGGCCGCTGCCGCCCAACGGAGCCGCAGCGCCGCAGCCGGATTGGTCGCAGCTCTTTGCCCTCATCGGGCAGCGCATCGCCGAGGCGCAGAAGAGCATCATCGAGACCAGGATCAAGATCCGCGAGACCGACCGGCAGATATCGGATCTGGAAAAGAAGCTGTCCTCGCTGGCGCCAGGCCAGGACGCGCGCACCGAGGTCAAGGTGTTCGTGTCCGCCGGCGGCGCGCTCGATGCCGACATCGTGGTGCGCTACCAGGTCGCCGGCGCCTCCTGGACCCCCTTCTATGATGCGCGCCTCGCAACCGGCACCAAGACGCAGGCGCCGAAGCTGCAGCTCGTTCGCCGCGCCAGCATCCAGCAGCGTTCCGGGGAGGCATGGGAGAATGTGACGCTGGCGCTATCGACCGCCCGTCCCGGCGCCGGCACTGCTGCGCCCGTCCTCAACACGGTGACGGTCGACTACGAGCCCGACGCCCCACCGCCTCGCCCGGCACCCATGACGAGCGCCCCGCGCGGTGTGGCGCCGACCACCGGTCGCGTCGCCGTTCTCCAGGAGGACAGGGTCGCCAAGGCGGTGCCCCAGTCCGCCGAGGAAGCGCGCACCACCGTCGAGACGCAGGCGTTCCAGGCCATCTATGCCGTTCCGGGCCGTGTCACGGTGCCGTCGACGGGTGAAGCCAAACGGGTGCAGATCGACGACATGCAGCTCGAGCCCGTGCTGGCCGTGCGCACCGTGCCCAAGCGCGATCAGAAGGCCTACCTCTACGCCAAGATAACGATCGGGCGCGGAACGCCGGTGCTGCCCGGCCAGGTCTCGCTGTTCCGAGACACGACCTTCGTCGGCAACGGCCGCTTGCCGCTGCTGGCGCCGGGCGAGGAGCACGAGCTCGGCTTCGGCGTCGACGACAGCGTGCGCGTGCGCCACGCCATCGCCGAGGAGAAGCGCAGCGAGTCGGGCATCATCACCTCGTCCAAGACGGACCTGCGCAACTTCCGTATCACGGTCAAGAACCTGCACGAGCGGGCCATCGCCATGACGGTGCTCGATCAGATCCCCGTGTCGCAGAATGCGGACATCAAGGTCGAGCTGCTCGGCAAGACGCCGCCGACCAAGCGCGATCTCGAGGACAAGCGCGGCGTGCTGGCCTGGGAGATGAAGCTGGAGCCCGATGAGGAGAAGGCGGTCGAGTTCGGCTACCGCGTCACCTGGCCGGCTGCCAAGCGCGTGATCTACGGAAACTGAGCGCGGCGCCGGAACGGCCCGCGGCAGCGCCGGCGCACGCTCAGTTCGCCGGCGCGTTCACGCCTTCGCCTTGCGCGCGCACGCAGATGAAACCGCCGACGACCAGGAGCCCGTTCTGGCGAACGGGAATGAGCTTCGCCTCCCTGGCCGCGGCTTCGCAGGCTGCAAGGCTTGGGAAATTGCCGACGTGCATCGCTTGCGGATTGGAGGGGATGCCACTGGCGCCCTGAGCCGTGACGCCCCCCGAGATGACGAGGATGAGCCAGTAGACCATTGTCTGCCCTCCGGGCAGTAAGGCCGCTCTATACACCATCTTCCGCCGCGATTGCCGGCCGTGTCAATCGGCCCACCCGCAGGCGGCGATTCCCTGTATCTTGGGGCCTCCCGGCGCTATATGTCGATGCGGCCCATCCTTTGGGCTGCTGGCGGGCAACTGAGGCATTCGAGCATGGCAAACGTCGTGGTGGTCGGCGCCCAATGGGGCGACGAGGGCAAGGGCAAGATCGTCGACTGGCTGTCGGAGCGCGCCGATATCGTGGTGCGCTTCCAGGGCGGCCACAACGCCGGCCACACGCTCGTGATCGGCGGTCAGACCTACAAGCTGTCGCTGCTCCCCTCCGGCGTGGTGCGCCCGGGCAAGCTTGCCGTCATCGGCAACGGCGTGGTGGTCGATCCATGGGCGCTGCGCGACGAGATCGCGCGCCTCGAAGCGCAGGGCGTTGCCGTGGGCGCCCACAATCTGCGCATTGCCGAGAACGCGACGCTGATCCTGCCGCTGCATCGCGAGCTCGATCAGATCCGTGAATCGGCGGCGGGAGACGCGCGCATCGGCACGACCGGCCGCGGCATCGGGCCGGCGTACGAGGACAAGGTGGGGCGGCGCGCCATCCGCGCCCAGGACCTCAAGAACCTGGGCACGCTCGGCCCCAAGATCGATCGCATGCTCGTGCACCACAACGCGTTGCGGCGCGGCCTCGGCCGGCCCGAGATCGAGAAGCACGCCCTGATGCGCGATCTGACCGAGATTGCGCCGAAGATCCTCCCCTTCGTCGACAATGTCTGGTCGCTGCTCGACCGCGAGCGCCGCGCCGGCAAGCGCATTCTGTTCGAGGGCGCGCAGGGGGCGCTCCTCGACGTCGACCACGGCACATATCCGTTCGTCACCTCCTCCAACACCGTGGCCGCGCAGGCCGCGACCGGCTCCGGGCTCGGGCCCGGCGCGATCGGCTACGTGCTGGGGCTGGCCAAGGCCTACACGACCCGTGTCGGCTCAGGGCCGTTTCCCACCGAGCTGACCGATGCGATCGGCGAGCGGCTTGGCGAGCGCGGGCAGGAGTTCGGCGTGGTGACGGGCCGCAAGCGCCGCTGCGGCTGGTTCGATGCGTGTCTGGTGCGTCAGATCGTCAAAGTGTCGGGTATCGACGGCATCGCCCTCACCAAGCTCGACGTGCTGGATGGCTTCGACGAGATCAAGGTGTGCATCGGCTACAGCCTGGACGGCGACAGCATCGACAGCCTTCCTGCCGGGCAGAACGCGCAGGCGCGCGTGAAGCCGATCTACGAGACCTTCGAAGGGTGGACGCAGTCGACGCGAGGTGCGCGCAGCTGGGGCGAGCTGCCGGCCCAGGCGGTCAAGTATGTGCGCCACATCGAGGAGCTGATCGAGTGCCCGGTGACGCTGCTGTCGACCAGCCCCGAGCGCGCCGACACGATCCTGATGAAGGACCCGTTCGAGGACTGATCGTCCTCGTTCCCGTCCCGTCACCTCATCGATCTTCCCCCATGAGCCGGAGATTCTGATGCCGATTCCTGCTGCCGGGCCCTGGGCCTACCTCCTCCCCGTCGCGCTCCTCGTATGCTCGAACGTGTTCATGACGCTGGCGTGGTACGGGCACTTGAACTTCAAGGCCCGGCCGTTGGTTCTGGTCGTCGTTGCCTCGTGGGGCATCGCCTTCATCGAGTACTGCCTGGCCGTGCCGGCCAATCGCTACGGTCACGCGATATATTCGGCGGCCCAGCTCAAGACCATTCAGGAGGTGGTCACGCTGATCGTGTTTGCGGGCTTCTCGGTCGTGTACTTGAAGGAGCCGCTGGGATGGAATCACGCCGTCGGCTTCGTGCTGATCGCGGCGGGCGCCGGCTTCGTGTTCGCGGGCAAGGCCTGAGCGTTCACAGCCCGCGCACGAGGTTGCCGACCATCAAGACCATGTAGGCCACGATCGCCAGCCAGTATTCCTGGTGCGGCAGGTAGCGCGGCACGTTGATGCCGATGGGGCCGAACTTGGATATGAGGGCGAGCGCGGCCAGCACCAGCGAGATCAGGAAGACGAAGATCGAAGGCGGGTTCAGGCGCATGGTGTCCCCCCAATGCGAACGAGGCGGGGTGGATAGTAGGGAGGGAACAGGGCGGAGGGAATAGGGCGCGGGCAAAATCCCGCCGACGCTCGCGAGGGGGACCATCCGGCGGAGCTGGATCGCGTGCGCGGCAGGCCAGGCTCACCACGGGGGAACACGGGCGTGGGCTCGGCCCCGGATCCCGGATGTTTCGCTCTCCGCGGAATTCGGCGATGACTGCAGAGGGATTGGCCGTTCCGCATCGAGCGGGAAGACCTATTCGCCGCCGACGATGATCTCCGGCTCGTACGTCACTGGAAAGTTCACCGAATTGGCGATGAAGCACTTCGCATGCGCGGGCTCGTGCAGGGCCTGCGCCTTCTCCTTGCTGCTGGCCGCGGTAATGGTGACGCGCGGGCGCAGCGTCACCTTGGTAAAGTATCCGCCCTTGACGGCGTCCTCCACCATCGTGCCGGCGGGCGCGTCCTGATAGGCCGTGACGATGACGCCCGCCTCCGCGCACATGTGCAGATACCAGAGCATGTGGCAACTCGCGATGGCGGCGACGAGCAACTCCTCGGGGTTATAGCGGCTGCCGTCGCCGCGAAAGATGGGATCGGCGGAGCCCGGCAGCTCCAGCTTGTTCGGTCCCGAGAACACGTGATCGCGCGAATAGGCTTTGTAGCCGGCCGTGCCCTGGCCGGTATTGCCGGTCCAGGTCAGTGCGCACGTGTAGGTGTGTGTCTTGCCGCTCATGTCAGCCGATCATCCAACAAACCGTCATCGGCGGGCGCCATGGCCGAGTGCCGCCTGGACCCACGAAGACACTACAGACTCTTGGCGGTGGGTGCCGGCACCGCTTCGACGGGCTCGACCTCGACGATGAAGCGCACGGGTCCATCATCGGTGCGCTTTGCTTCGTCGCCGACGACATTGCAGGTCACCAGCATCAGGCGCGGATGCGCGCCGGCGGACCCGTTGCGCACAGCCATCGTTCCGCCGATCGCCTTGAGATCGGCCACCTGGAGCTGCCGCTGGCGACCGTCGCCGCCGGAAATGGTGATGCGGTCGCCGACGGCAAGCGGCTTGGGAAATGCCGTGGGGCTCTGCAGCTCGGCGCGCGTCAGCCAGTATCCCTCATCGCCGGCTACGGGCCCCTTCGCCCACTCGCTGACCGCCGTGGGAGCAAACGACAGCGCGGGACTGGCGCTCTGCAGCGCCTTGCCGAAGCCGCGGCTGAGCAGAAGATCGGTCTGCCAGAGGCTCGCCGCTCCCGCCGCGATAGCGGCCGCGAGCCCACCGAGGGCGATCAGGCGGCTTTTCGACGTCGCGCAGCGGAGCATGCTTCCTCCTACGGCCATACGCAGACTCGGACCAATATAGTCAATCGTGGTGGAAGTGTGGAGGAGGGTGGTGGGGGGGAGAAACCGCCCTTGACCGCTCAACCCCTCCTCCACACACCGCGCCGCGGGGAGGCGTAGGCGCGGCGCAGATGCCGCCAGAAGGCGAGGTTGAAGGCGATGAGCCCTGCAATCGTGACGCTGAGCAGCGCGACCGCCTGGTTGTGCCTGGCGCGCGACGCCCTGGCCGCATGCAGCGCGCGGTCGGTGGCGACGGCGTAGAGCGTTGCGCGCGTGGCAGGCGAGTCGAAATGTGCCGCCTTGCCGATCGTCGGCAGGGGCACGGCCAAGGCTTGGTGCTGGCCGCCGACCACCGCAAAGGTCGCGATCCAGAACAGCACCAGCGCAACCGCAAAATCGGTGATCCCGCGACCCAATCGTCTCTTCGTCCGGCAGCCCCGGATGGTCATGGCTCCAGCCCTCTTGCTTCCAGGCCCATTTCCCGCTCGGCCCTTCATCTCCGCGCTAGCAGCGAAGCAGGCGACTGGGGCAGAGGTGGGCCGACATTGTGGCCAGCTCTGCCGATTCCTATGGCCGAAAAAAGTCTCGGCTTTGCTGTGGCTTAGCTGCAACGCGTGGAGCGCCCTTTCGTTCGAGCGGGACGCAAGAGGCAAACGGGCGGCGGTTTGCGCTTCCGTCGCGCGGGCGCGCGTCGCATGACGCACGTCGCATTGTGCAAGCGGTACGCCGGCGCGCGCATTTGTCCTGCCCGAGTGGCGGGGTGCGGCCGCTACATTGACCGGAAGAGCATTGGCGCCGTTGCGCGGGTTGGAGGCATGGCCAGAGACATGATTGAGCACGATGGCGCCGCCCGGCCGCCCCGCGACGTGATGCGCGCCATGCTGCACGGCGTGCGCGGCCGCTGCCCGAGCTGCGGCGAGGGCGCCATGTTCACGAGCTATCTCAAGGTGGCCGACCGGTGCCCGAGCTGCGCAGAGGAGCTGCATCATCACCGCGCCGACGATGCGCCGCCCTACTTCACCATTCTGATCGTCGGCCACATCATCGTCGGCGGCGTGCTCTCCTTGGAGCGCGCATTCGCACCACCGTCGTGGGTGCACTTGGCCATTTGGCTGCCCACCACGCTGATATCCTCCCTGCTGCTGCTGCCGCGCGCAAAGGGCGCGCTGGTGGGCCTGCAGTGGGCGCTCTACATGCACGGCTTCGACAGCGCCGCACGCCAGGAGCCTTGAACGGCGCGAAACGGCGCCGTGCCGTGGTCACGCACGCGCCAGGCCGGGCCGCACCATCGCTGCGCCGGGCCACGCGGCCGGCGCGACACGCGCATATTGGGGCGGATAGGCGATCCTGGCGCCCAGCCGTTCGGCCGCGTGCCAGGTCCAGTGCGGATCGTCGAGGAAGGCACGCGCGAGGGCAACGAAATCGGCCCGGCCTGAGCTGACGATCGCCTCCGCCTGCGCCGGCTCCACGATCATGCCGACGGCCCGCGTGGTGATGCCCGTCTCCGCCTTCACGCGCGCTGCAAACGGCACCTGGTAGTTCGGCCCGACCGGAATCCTGGCTGAGGGGATGAGGCCGCCGCTCGTCACGCACGCGTAGTCGAAGCCTTCGGCCTTGAGCGCGGCTGCGCACTGGACCGTCTCGTCCGGTGTGATGCCCCCGTCCACCCAGTCGCTTCCGGTGATGCGTGCGCCCAGGATGATCGTGCGGGGAACCGCGCCGCGCACGGCCCGCGCCACCTCCAAGGGGAAGCGCATGCGGTTCTCGAGTGCGCCGCCGTAGGCGTCGGTGCGGGTGTTGGAGAGCGCCGACATGAACTCGTGCAGCAGATAGCCGTGCGCGATGTGCACCTCGATGGCCTCGAAACCGATGCGTACGGCCCGCCCGGCTGCCTGCCGGAAGGCGGTGGTGACGCGCGCGAGACCCGCGGCATCGAGGGCCTGCGGCGTGTGCCAGTCGGGCGCGAAGGGGATGGCCGAAGGCGCCGCCGTCTGCCACGGCCGGGCATCGCCCGCGAGTGCGCGTCCGCCTTCCCACGGGCGCTCGGCCGAGCCCTTGCGGCCGGAATGCGCGAGCTGGATGCCGAACGCGGTGCCGGGAGCGGCTACGCGACGCGCCATCCCGACCACGCGCTCCAGCGCCGCCTCGTTGGCGTCGGAGTAGAGGCCGAGGCAGCCGTGCGAGATGCGGCCGATCTCCTCGACCGCGGTGGCCTCCACCATCACCAGCCCCGCGCGCGACAGCGCCAGGCCCATCAGATGTTGTGCGTGCCAATCGGCGGCCGAGCCGTCCTCGGCGGAATACTGGCACATGGGCGCGACGGCGATGCGGTTGGGGAGCGTGACGGGCCCGACGGTTAGCGGGTCGAAGAGGTGCGGCACGGGCGAGGGTCCTGTGGGTGACTTGGCGGCGAAGGCATGAGCGGGTCGATGCCTCTCAAGTGCCAGTCCTGTTGCCCCACTGCAATGGGTCTGCTCCGCTTCCGACGCAGTGCAGACTTTCCAGCGGCGACGGGATCGGCCGTGTGGGCGTGTCCAATGCTCAGCGTGGACCAGCCTTCTTCGCCAGCCTCTGCAGCTGCCGCGCCAGATTGCCGATGCGCCTTGCCTCGGTATGGTGACCGCTCTCCAAGGCCCTTTGCGCCTCCGCCAGACAGCGTGCATGCAGGGCGCGCAACACGGCAGGATCGTCTCCGAGCTGTTCGCCAACCAGTTTGATGTCGTCCAGCCGATAGTTCGGCCGCACATGCGTGTCGAAGAGCTGCCGGGCTTTTCGTTGGGCGTCACCGTCGTCGGACATGGTCTTCCTCGGGCAGGTAGCTTGACCGGCTCAATGATGCCGGCCTGTCAGCTCGACCTTCGATCGCCATCGCGCAGCGCCAGGCAAAGCACGGGGCTCTCCAATGCCCGGTACCTGCAGCGCTTCTCCCACTCGGAGGCGTCGAACTCGACGATCTGCCGCCTGCCTTTTTGTGAGACACGAACGGCGAGGCCGCAGTGAGGACAGCTGACGACGGTAGGGGGTATGCGGGATGTTCTCGAAGGCATGTTCTCGAAGGCATGGATGTCGTATGCTGCTGCTCCGGCCGTCGGAAGCGGCTGGCCTCGACATGTGGGGTTGCGGACTGACGCCTTGCCTCGGGGCATGGGAAGCTCGGGGTGGCGTTGCGGCCCTGGACATGTTCAGCGGCATTTCATGCAGTCACACCAGTGTTCATATTGGTGCCGTTGACAGCCGGTTGCGGCTGTGCCGCGAGGGCGCGAGCAATGGACTGGCCGCAGGCGTTGAAGGCGTACAGGCGCCGGCATGGTCTGACGCAGGCGACGCTGGCCGAGAGACTGAATGTCGATCCGACGACGGTGAGCCGATGGGAGCGGGGCCGTGATCAGCCAGCGCTCAGCATACTGCGGCGGCTGAGGTCGCTCGTGATGCCTCAGACGACGGATG
This sequence comes from Hyphomicrobiaceae bacterium, assembly GCA_008933705.1. Lineage (GTDB taxonomy): Bacteria > Pseudomonadota > Alphaproteobacteria > Rhizobiales > Hyphomicrobiaceae > AWTP1-13. Next base: position 2,106 of record WBUN01000097.1, on the reverse strand, counting down.
TGGAGCGGGCGCTGAGAATGCTGATCGACACATCCGATGCCATTGTCGTGCTGTACGACGACAAGTACCGCATGATCTACTCGTCGGTGCGACATCGCGAGCTGCTGCGGCTCGATGCGTCCGATCTCTACGGCAGGCCGTTCCACAAGCTTCAGTCCCAATCGCAGGCGGCGCTGGTCGATGCCATAGGCGGCCCCGCCGGATGGTTCCGCAACGGCATCGTCAAGATGGAGTGCGTTCTTGTTCGAAGAGCGTTCGAGCGCGCGCCAAATCCCCGCGCGTATGCCCAGCAGGGCGCGGCGTGGACCATTCGCGAAGGGCTCGAATCGCCGCTCGTGCTCGGCATCATGCGTGAAATACCTGTGGCCGAGTACAAGGCGCTTCCGCCGGTGCTCATTACGACGCTCGATGATCCGGTCGCCTAGAGCCCCCGTCGCCGGCCGTGGTTCGACACGCTCGCCCCGGCTCTCCACCTCGCTCCGGCCGGCGCGCCGTGGGGCTCTCCGGTTCAACCCAAATCGGAAAGACCCTAGTGTCCCGATCGCGAAGTTCGTCACCATCTGCGGCACGCTCCGAACGAACTTCGCGATCGAAAGGACACTAGCAAGTCTATGATTCTAGTGTGGTTCAGATTCCGAAGTCCGCTTCGGAGGCTGGTCGCACGGTGGTAGCGGACTTCGGAATCACCACACTAGCGCTCGGCGAGCGCGAGCTTGGCGCCGAGCGCGGCAAACGCGCCAGCGAACATGCGGCGCATCCAGGTGAGCACGCGCGGGCGACTGACGACATGGTTGCGAATGGCGGCGGCGAACATGCCGTAGCCGACGAAGACGACGAACGTGAGCAGCATGAAGACGGCGCTCAGCTCGAGCATGCGCGACAGCGGATGCGATTCATCGGCGCTCACGAACTGCGGCAGGAACGCAAGAAAGAAGATGGACAGCTTCGGATTGAGGATGTTGATCAGGATGGCGGAGACGATCACCTGGGTTGCGGAGCGGGCGCCGATCTCCTTCTCCACCTTCAGCGCGCCCTGCTCCCTCAGCGTGCTCCAAGCCATGTAGAGAAGGTAGGCCACGCCGAGGTACTTGACGATCTGGAAGGCGAGCGCGCTCGTATGCAGCAGGGCCGCGAGGCCCATGGCCGCCGCAGCCATGTGCGGCACGATGCCAAGCGTGCATCCGAGGGCAGCAACGACGCTCGCACGCGCGCCGCGTGAGAGGCCCGCCGCCAGCGTATAGAGAACGCCGGTGCCGGGTGAAGCGATAACGATAAGCGACGTCAGCAGAAAGTCGATGCTCATGGCGGGTCCCCTCGCAAGCTGAGCCTTCCATACACTCTCCTTGTGGCCGCTCTGCGTCAGCGCCTGGTTCTCGCTCCTGCCGCGGCCGCAGCGGTGCCTCACAGCCGCCCTTTGGCGGGCCCGCCATCTGTGATGTGCGTCAAGCGTGTTTCGGCTCCGCGTTCCGCTTCGGCGGGATGATGAGGTGCACAGGTCGATCGCGCGTCACTCCGCCCACTTGGCGCGCAGGCGGCGCACGAACGGCGAGATGACGTCGGAATAGTCGTCGGTCCAGGGCCGCACGACCGGGTTGTCGAGGGCGCGCGCCTTGAGCCAGGTGAGGGCCGGCGCGAGGATGGTCTGGTCCCTGGCGATCAGCACAACCTGCGAACGTATGGCGCCGCCGCCGCCTTCGCCCTGCGCATAGACGCCCTTGAGCTCCGCGACCCGGCCGATGTTGCTCTCCACGATGGGGGGCAGGTCGAAGTTCTGGTTGGAGACATGGATGGCGAGCACCCCGCGCGGCGCGAGCAGGCCGGCGTACAGCCTCAAGGCCTCGACGGTCAGCAGGTGGATGGGGATGGAGTCGGAGGAGAACGCGTCGATCACAAGGTAGTCGAACGATGCCGGCGCCTCCCTGGCGAGCGTCAGCCGCGCGTCGCCGGCGATCAGGCCGGCATCGGGCTGGCAGGCGCTCAGGTAGGTGAAATGGGCGCGGTTGGTGGCGATGCGGATCACCTCGGGATCGAGCTCGAAGAAGCGCCAGCGGTCACCCTCGCGTGCGTGGCAGGCCATCGCGCCCGTGCCGAGCCCGACGATGCCGA
>WBUN01000096.1 GCA_008933705.1 Hyphomicrobiaceae bacterium | reverse complement strand
TCAACAAATTGAAGCACTTTCGACGCCTCGCCACGCGCTACGACCGCCGAGCCTGCCACTTCCTCGCCTTTCTCTGCCTCGCTGGAGCCATGCTATGGATGCGCTGAATGTCGATTCAGCCTAGTGTCCCGAATCCGAAGTTCGCCCACCTTCGCGGCACCCATGGTTGCGAACTTCGGATTCTAAAGGGACACTAGATTTCTGTAATTTCTAGTGTGGTTTATGGTTCAGAAGTTCCCTCGCAGCCTCGCCGCAAAGGCAGGGGAACTTCTGAACCACCACACTAGCAGATTGTGGCGCCGATCCGAGAAAAGGTGTCGGACCCTTCGGCGTCCGACACCACGAGCTTGATCCAATGGCCCATCGCCGTCGCTCCGACAAGAACACAGGTCCTTCCCAGCGCCAGCTTCGCGTCGGCGAACTGATCCGGCATGCGCTGGCCGAGATGCTGACGCGCGGGGAGATCCACGACGATGTCCTGGCGTCGCACATCGTGACGATCCCGGAGGTGCGCATGTCGCCGGACCTGCGCCTGGCGACCATCTACGTCATGCCGCTCGGAGGCAAGGACGTGGCGCCCGTCATCGCGGCGCTGGAGCGCCACAGGAAGTACATCCGCGCGGAGGTCGCGCACGCGGTCAACCTCAAGTTTGCGCCGGACATCCGCTTCCTGGCAGACGAGACGTTCGAGGAGGGCAGCCGCATCGATCGGCTGCTCGCGAGCGATAAAGTGCGCCGCGACGTCGGGAAATAGAACATCGGGGTGATGCTCCCGCTTGAGCGGAGCCGGCCCGAAACCACAACACTCAATCTCCGGCCAAGAGCCGCTGGCGCGGGAACGATAGGGGACGAAGACGATGGCGCGCCGCAAGAAGGGCAAGCCGGTGCACGGCTGGATCGTGCTGGACAAGCCGCAGGGCATGACGTCGACGCAGGCCGTGGGCGCCGTGCGGCGCGTGTTCGATGCCAGGAAGGCGGGGCATGCCGGCACGCTCGATCCGCTGGCGACGGGCATTCTTCCGATAGCGCTGGGCGAGGCGACGAAGACCGTGCCGTATGCCGTCGACGGCAAGAAGAGCTATCGCTTCACCGTGCGCTGGGGCGCGGAGACGGATACCGACGACGCCGAAGGCGCGATCGTGCGCACCAGCGATTGCCGGCCCGAGCGCGGCGCCATCGAGGCGGTGCTGCCCGATTTCGTCGGCGAGATCCAGCAGGTGCCGCCGGCGTTCTCCGCCATCAAGGTCGACGGCAATCGGGCCTACGACCTGGCGCGCGCCGGGGAGGACGTGCAGCTCGAGGCGCGGCCGGTGCACATCGATCGGCTGATCCTCCTCGATTTGCCCGACCGCGACACCGCCGTGCTGGAGGCCGATTGCGGCAAGGGCACCTACGTGCGCGCGCTTGCCCGCGACATGGGCCGCAGGCTCGGCTGCCTCGGCCACCTCATCCAGCTCCGGCGCACGTGCGTTGCGGGCTTCACGGAGGCCGACGCGGTGACGCTCGAGGCCCTGCGGGCGGCGGCGGAGGCCGGAGAGGACGCTGCCGGTGCGCACCTGCTGCCGCTGGAGGCGGCGTTGCGCGAGCTTGCCGAGCTCTCCGTCGGCCAGAACGACGCGGCCCGGCTGCTGCGCGGCCAACCCGTGCTGATCCGCGGCCGCGATGCGCCGACCGGAGGCGGGGCGACCTATGCGACCTGCAAGGGGCACCTGATCGCCGTCGGCCGGATCGAGAAGGGGGAGATGCACCCGACGCGCGTGTTCAATTTCAGCAATGGGGTTTAATGTTGTAAATTCAATAGGTTCCGGATCCGGTTTTTCCCTCGCAATCGGCGCGATTTCGTGTATAAACCGGCTCACCGCGCGGGCCCCGAGAGGCATTGCGCCCAACCATGCGACCCGGCTGGACGACATCCCGGCTGTGGCCGTGTCCAGAGCCGCCAGGCACGATCCGGCGGCCCATCCTCAAATCCAGAAAGGCATCCGATGTCGCTGACGGCAAAACGCAAGCTGGAACTTGTCAAGCAATACGCCAACAAGCCCAACGATACGGGCTCGCCGGAGGTGCAGATCGCCCTCCTGACCGAGCGGATCAATGGGCTCACGGAGCACTTCAAGCTCCACAAGAAGGACAATCACTCGCGGCGCGGCCTGCTCAAGATGGTGAGCTTGCGCCGTCGTCTCCTCGACCATGTGAAATCGAACGACGAGGGGCGCTACCAGAAGATCATCGAGCGTTTGGGAATCCGCCGCTAGCGGGCACTCCGTCCCGCGGCGGGAGCAGCTCACGTACCCCTAGAAGCGGACATGTGGGCCGGCTTCCCCCGCGGAAGGCGCCGCGCCCGACGCTTATGCAACAAAGAAACGAGACAAAGAGATGTTCGATACGAAACGTGTGGAAATGGAGTGGGGCGGGCGCAAGCTGACGCTGGAGACGGGCCGCATCGCCCGCCAGGCCGACGCCGCCGTTCTCGCGCAATATGGAGAGACGAGCGTGCTGGCGACGGTGGTCGCCGAGAAAAGCATCCGTCCCGGAATTGATTTCTTTCCCCTGACCGTCAACTACCAGGAGAAGACCTACGCCGCCGGCAAGATTCCCGGCGGCTTTTTCAAGCGCGAAGGCCGTCCGACCGAGAAGGAGACGCTGACCTCGCGCCTGATCGACAGGCCCGTCCGTCCGCTGTTCGTCGAGGGCTTCAAGAACGAGACGCAGGTCGTCGTCACCGTACTCTCCCACGACATGGAGAACGATCCCGACATCGTTTCCATGGTGGCCGCTTCCGCGGCCCTGACGCTGTCCGGCGTGCCGTTTCTCGGCCCGATCGGCGGCGCCCGCGTCGGCCTCATCGACGGCAGGTTCGTGCTCAATCCGATGATCGACGAGATGGGGCTGAGCGATCTCGACCTGGTGGTGGCCGGGACGGCCGATGCCGTGATGATGGTGGAGTCCGAGGCCAAGGAGCTGCCCGAGAAGCAGATGCTCGAGGCCGTCATGTTCGGCCACCGCGGATTCCAGCCGGTGATCCAGGCGATCATCGATCTCGCCGAGAAGGCGGCCAAGGATCCCTGGGACTTCCAGCCACCCGACAAGTCCAAGTACAAGGACAAGGTCAAGGCGCTGGTGGAAGCCGACCTGCGCAAGGCCTTCGCCACGCCGGAGAAGCAGAAGCGCCACGAACTCGTCGAAGCGGCGAACGCCAAGATCAAGGAGATCCTGCCGCCGGATGCGGACGCCAACGAGGAGGTTCTGCTCGGGTCGGTGTTCAAGGCGCTCGAGCAGGACGTCGTGCGCGGCGACATCATCAAGACCAAGCGTCGCATCGACGGCCGCGACCTGACCACGGTGCGCCCGATCGTGTCGGACGTGCACGTGCTGCCGCGCACGCACGGCTCGGCGCTGTTCACCCGCGGAGAGACGCAGGCGCTCGTGGTCGCCACGCTCGGCACCGGCGAGGACGAGCAGTACGTCGATGCGCTAGAGGGGACGCGCAAAGAGCGCTTCATGCTGCACTACAACTTCCCGCCCTTCTCCGTCGGCGAGACGGGCCGCATGGGCTCACCCGGCCGCCGCGAGATCGGCCACGGCAAGCTCGCCTGGCGCGCCGTGCATCCGCTGATGCCGACGCCTGAGGAGTTCCCCTACACCGTGCGCGTCGTCTCCGAGATCACCGAGTCGAACGGCTCTTCCTCGATGGCGACAGTTTGCGGCACGTCGCTGGCGCTGATGGACGCCGGCGTTCCCATCAAGCGGCCGGTGGCAGGCATCGCCATGGGCCTCATCAAGGAGGGCAGCGAGTTCGCCGTGCTCTCCGACATCCTCGGCGACGAGGACCACCTGGGCGACATGGACTTCAAGGTGGCCGGCACCGAGAACGGCGTCACCTCGCTGCAGATGGACATCAAGATCACCGGCATCACCGAGGAGATCATGCGCGTTGCGCTCGACCAGGCGTATGCCGGGCGCATGCACATCCTGGGCGAGATGGCGAAGGCGCTGAGCGGCGCCCGCGCCGAGCTCGGCGAGCACGCCCCGCGCATCGAGACCATCAAGATCCCGGTCGACAAGATCCGCGAGGTGATCGGCTCGGGCGGCTCGGTGATCCGCGAGATCGTGGCGGAGAGCGGCGCCAAGATCGACATCGAGGACGACGGCACCATCAAGATCGCCGCCGCCAAGCGCGAGGCCATCGAGGCGGCGCTGGGCCGCATCCGTGCCATCACGTCCGAGCCCGAGGTCGGCACGATCTACAAGGGCAAGGTCGTCAAGGTGATGGAGTTCGGCGCGTTCGTGAACTTCTTCGGGCCGAAGGACGGCCTGGTGCACATCTCCCAGCTCACGCAAGGACGGCCGGAAACGGTCGGCGAGGTGGTCAAGGAAGGCCAGGAGGTCTACGTCAAGCTGCTGGGCTTCGACGACCGCGGCAAGGTGCGCCTGTCCATGAAGGTCGTCGATCAGGCGACCGGCAAGGAGATCCCGCGCAAGGAGGGCGAGCCGGAGGAGGAGTTCCGCAGCGAGCGTCCGCCGCGGCGCGAGCGCGAGGGCGGCGACCGGCCGCGCCGCCGCGACCGGGGCTGAGCCCCGGCACCGACCGGCCGTGATTTTCGAGAATTGGGACGGGCCGCTCGCGCGGCCCGTTTTCGTTGGCAGGCTGATTGACGGTCGGCGGCCGCGGTGCGAGCCTGAGCGAAGGGAGAACGGGCCGGACCTTCCCGCGATGAGTCGGCTGGGGCCGGATGCGCTGGGGGCATCGACGATGACGCTGGTCCGTGCCGTTGACCTCGACAGGCACGAGGAAAAGAAGCTGCAGCTCCTGATGCACGAGCGGGTGCCTGCCCAGTTCGCCTCGTTTGCCTTGGTGTTGCTCTGCGCGCTTGTGGCAATCTCGATCTATCTGCTGGTTGAAGACATCAGGCAATACCGCGCGCATCCCACCGATAGGTCGTGGGCATCTCTGCGCTCAAGCCTGTCGCGGATGGTGGAGATGGTCTTGGTTGCCGCAATGGTGGCGGTGGCCGTTCTTCATTCCCGCTCCATCACCCAGATGAAGATGCGTTCGATGTGGACGGCGATCGGCCTGGTTGCGGTCGTCGGAGGCTCATTCGTCGTCTACGTCTATTTCGCAATGTGGAGCCCGGGTATCGGCGAGCCGCTGCTTCGGTTCTTCCTCAACATCTTCAAGGCGGCCACGTCACACTGGGCCGGCATCGTCGAGCTCATCCTGGTGTTCCTCTTCATCAGAGGCATATTCGGGCCGATGCGCGTGGCTCCCTCGGTGCGCGTGTTTGCCAACATCAGCGACGAGGACAAGCTCTTCCTGCGCGAGGAGAGCGACGACCGTCTCAGTGGGCGCACCTTCCGCTCGTTGTTCGGCGTGCCGCGCATCGTCGATTTCATGGCGCGGCGGCGCAGGAGCACAACGCTGCTGTTCTTCGCCGCCAACGCGATCTACGCGATTTCCTTGCTGTCCATGGTCTTGTACGTGGGCCTGTTCGGCTATCACTATTTCCCGACGGCGATGGAGTGCACGGAACGTGAGATTGGCGAGTGCATAGCCGCAGATCCGATCCCCTACCTCGGCTATACGATCGTGCTCATCCTTTCCGGGTTCTTTCTCTTTCCCTTGGTCGGGGGCTTTCTGGCCGGCCTCGCCCGGAGAAACATCCGCTTCTCGGTCACGGAACTCTTGAAGACCGACGAGCGCCAGCCCGTGCTGTTCCTGCGCTCGTTCCGCGACGATGCGGTGCAGCTCAGAAGACCGAAGACGCAGCTCATGGTGCGCGTGGGCAAGTGGCTGGCCTCGACATCGAACCTCGATCAGATCCTGCTGGAGGAAGGGACGCCCTACGGCCCGGTCGTGGCCATCGGCAATCCGAAGGACCCGGCTCCGCCCTATTACCGCATCGCCCGCGAGTATTTCGACGACGAGACGTGGAAGGAGGCCGTGAGCCGGCTGGCCGAGCAGGCTGCTGCCATCGTGATCTGCGTGGACGACACGGAGGGCATCTGGTGGGAGGTGGAGAATGTCGCGGCCAGGCACATCGGCAAGACGCTGTTTCTGATCCATCCGAAATACGGCAAGGCGAGCGACAACGCCGGCGTGGTGAAGGCGCTCGCGGCCCGTCTGGCCGCGGCGACGCGCAAGACGGGGGATCTCGGATTTGGAGAGCTGGACAAGCTCGCGGACAAGCCCCTGCTCGGCATGCACTTCGGCGAAGGGTCCGGCCTCAGCGCGGCGACCTCGTCGACCTTCTCCGGTCTCGCCTTCCTGCTCGAGGTGCGGGGCTTTCTGCGCTCGAAGAGAGGCTATGTGTCATGACAACGTGGTTGCGGATGCTCGTATCTGCGTGCGTCGCGGCGCTCGTGCTCGCCGCGATGCCGCAGCCCGCCGTGGCTGAATGCGATGTGCTCGCCTCCTACATGGCCCGGCTGGGAGACAGGGACCATTACAATTCGCGCGGGCAGCGGCTGACGAGCCCGGCCGCGATTCTGCGCCAGGATCGGGCCAACTTTCACCGCTTCGGGGTCCGCGACCCGGAGGACCAGAGCGATCCTGTGTTTGCCACCATGGACGGGCGCGCCCGCATGGAGGCGGTCCTGAACAACATGGTGATGTCGCCGGAGACCTGGAGCGAGATCGTGAACGGCACGCCGCTCATCATGGTGCGGATCTGCCAGGACCGCATCGAGGTGTACAAGGTCTACCAGCAGTGACTTGGCCTGGCCGGCGCCCTGCGCCAGGACCGGCTCGCCTCGGCCAGCATATATCAGACAGCGGACAGTTGCAGTCTTGCCCCAGGTGACCGCAGATCGCTGCCGGCGCGCTGCGAATGGCGTGATTGCCCGGCATCGACGGCTGGCTTGAATCACAGGGGCCCGGTAGGCGGGACTCACGCAATCGACGCGTGGGCCGCAGATGCAAGTCGCACTCTCCAGACCTTCCCGCCTCGCAAGACATCGCACGCGCGCTCTGCGAACCATCGGCGCCGAACCGGCGAGGCTGGTCTTGCGGTGGCTGGCCAGGGTCAAGCAGTCTCCGGCGTGCACGCGCCACCTGCTGGAGTTCCTCCTCGTCTACGGCGCCGCGCTGATGACGTATGCGCTCCTCGCCTCCAACTGGGGACCACTGCATGTGGACCTGACGGAGATGTGGGCTTGGGGCAAGGAGTTCGAGCTCGGCTATCTCAAGCATCCGCCGTTTGCGGCGTGGATTGCCGGACTCTGGTTCACGGTCATGCCCAGAACGAACTGGAGCTTCTACCTGCTTGCCACGCTCAATGGTGCGGTCGGCCTCGCCGGGGTGTGGGCGCTGGCCGGCTTGCTCCTGGGTCCATTCGGTCGCTGGGCGTCGATGCTGGTGCTGGTGTTGACGCCCTCCTTCACGATCACCGCGCTGAAATTCAACTGCAACGCACCTCTTCTCAGCACTTGGCCATGGGCCGCATACTTCTTCGTGGCGTCTCTGCAGACGCGCCGTGCCGTCTTCGGTGCGGCAGCCGGGCTCCTGACGGCTGCCGCGCTGCTCACCAAGTATTCATCGGTCTTCCTGCTGGCTTCGTTCTTCTTCGCCGCGCTGCTTCATCCTGAGCGGCAACGCTATTTTCGGTCCCCGGCCCCTTACGTCGCGGTCGCAGCGGGGCTCGCCGCGATTGCGCCCCATGTCTGGTGGGGCTTCTCGACCGGGTTTTCGACCCTCGACTACGCCGCCTGGAAGACCCTTGCCGCCGCAGCAGGGCGCGACAACAGCGTTCGCGCGATATTCCTTGCGCTGTCGTCGCTGGGAATTGCCACGGGCGTTCTCGCGATGATTTTCGGGGCGGAGATCCGCTCCATCTTTCAGCGCTCCGTTGCCGGGAGCTTCCACAGGCGCGCTCAATGGGTGGCCTGCCTGGCTGCCGGTCCATTCCTTTTCACGATCGCCGCATACCTCTTCGGCGGTGTTCGCGTCACCAGCTCCTATCTGATCCCGACTCTCTATGCGTTGCCCCTGGCATTTCTGTTCACCTCGGGCGTCGAGATCACTTTCGTCACCATTCGCCAGCTCGTCTTGAGCATTGCCGCGGTCTGGCTGCCGCTGCTGCTTGCGTCACCGCTGCTTGGCTATTGGATGTGGAACAATGCGGGGAAGGCGTGGCTGGAGCCGCGCCAGGAGATCGCCGCCGCAGCGACCAGGATGTGGCACGACATGTATCGCCAGCCGCTCAGGTTCGTGTCGGGTTCCGAGGATCTGGCGAAAGCCGTGACGTTCTACAGCCCGGACGCACCATCCTTCCTCCTGCTGACCAGCCCCTTCGGACGCGAGATGAGCGTGAGCGAGGCAAGAAGGCGAGAGGGCGTTCTCTTCATATGCCGCCGCGTGGACGATTTCTGCGTGCAATCCGTGAACGCCCTGGTGGACGAGCGCGCGTTCCGCTACACGCACGTGTTCGCGCCTCACTTCCTGCGCCGCGCGGCCGAGCCGGAGCCGTTCGTCTTCATCCTGCAGCCGCCCGCGCCCTGCACCGACAATACGTGCTGACGGGAGCGCCTTTCGCGCCAGGCCGTGCTGGCGCCAAATGCATCCGGCAGCACAACGCCGCATGCCGTTCCATACACCTGTGCGCCAGGGCACCGCGGCCTTCTCCCTGCGCCAATCTCTGCTAATCTCGCTCGCGCCAACCGCGAGGAAACACCCCATGCACAGCCAATCCCTGATCGACTACGGCAAGCCGCTGCAACCCACCGATGCGCCGACGCCGACGCCGATGGGCACCGAGGTGCTGTTGCGGGTGTCCCATTGCGGGGTCTGCCACTCCGACATCCATCTGCAGGACGGCTATTTCGATCTCGGCGGCGGCCAGAAGCTCGACGTGCGCAGCAATCGGCCGATGCCGTTCACGCTCGGCCACGAGATCGCCGGAACGGTGGAGGCGACCGGGCCGGAGGCGACGGGGGTGGCCAAGGGCAAGCGCTATGCAGCCTACCCGTGGATCGGCTGCGGCAAGTGCGGGCTGTGCGCGCGCGGCGACGAGCATCTGTGCAACGCGCCCCGCGCGCTCGGCATCACCGTCCATGGCGGGTATGCAACGCACGTGGTGGTGCCGCATCCTCGTTATCTGCTCGACGTGGAGGGCATCGCGCCCGAGATCGCCGGCGCGCTGATGTGCTCGGGTCTGACGGGCTACAGCGCCGTCAAGAAGGCCATTGCCTATCTGCGCGCCGGCCCGCTCCTGATCGTGGGGCTGGGCGGGGTCGGCATGATGGGGCTGCAGTTCGCCCGGGCCCTCACCGACAAGCCGATCTATGTCGCCGATATCGACGCGGGCAAGCGCGAGGCAGCTGTGAAGCTCGGGGCGGCAGAGGCTTTCGATGCGGCCGATGCCGGCGCGCGCAAGGCCATCGCCAAGGCATCCGGCGGCGGCGCCGGCGCGGTCATCGATTTTGCGGGCTCCGACAAGTCGCTCAACCTCGCCCAGTCGGTGGTGGCCAAGGGCGGGGCTGCGATCGTGGTCGGGCTGATCGGCGGCAGCTTCACGCTGCCTGTGCCGATGTTCCCGCTGCGCGCCCTGACCGTGATGGGAAGCTACGTCGGCTCGCCGGCAGAGGCGGTCGAGATGCTGGCGCTGGTGAAGGCCGGCAAGGTGGCGCCCATTCCGGTGGAGCTGAGGCCGCTCGATCAGACCAGCCGCTCGCTCGATGACCTGCGGGCGGGCAAGATCGTCGGTCGCGTGGTCGTCACGCCGTGACCGCGCCGATGAAGATCACGGTCATGGGGCCGGGCGGCGTCGGCGGCTATTTCGGCGCCCGCCTTGCCGCTGCCGGCAACGACGTGACGTTCGTCGCCCGCGGCGCGCATCTGGAGGCCATGCGCAAGGACGGCCTGCGGCTCGACAGCGAGATCGGCAAGCTGCATCTCAAACCGGTCAAGGTGGTTGCCGACGCGCGCGACGTGGACGCCGCCGACGTCGTGATCTTCGCCGTGAAGATGCGCGACACCGAGAGCGCGGCCGAGCATCTGCGCGGGCTCGTCGCCAAGGGCGCGGCCGTCTTCACGTTCCAGAACGGCGTGGAAAGCGCGGAGCGCATCGGCAGGATCGTGGGCCGGGAGAACGTGGTGCCAGGGGCGGCGCGGATCGCCGCGAACATCTCGGCGCCCGGCGTGATCAGCCAGATCGGCAAGTTCGCGCTTATCGAGTTCGGCGAGCCGGACGGGAAGCCCAGCGCACGCACCGCCGGCTTTCATGATGCCTGCAAGAGGGCCGGTATCGACGCGACGCTGTCGGGCAACATCTCGCGCACGCTGTGGGCCAAGTTCGCCATGCTGGCGCCGTTCTCGGGGATGACGGCGCTGACGCGCGGGCCGATCGGACCGATCCGGCGCAATCCGCAATCGCGCGCGCTGCTGCAGGCGGCGGTGGAGGAGGCGGTTGCGGTCGGCATCGCGCTCAAGACCGGGCTCAACCCCGACGATGTGGGAAAGACGATGAAGCTCATCGACGGCCTGCCGAACGAGATGATGGCATCGATGTGCCATGATCTGCTGGCCGGCAAGCCGATCGAGCTCGACGGCCTGTCGGGCGCCGTGGCGCGGCTCGGTCGTCAGGCCGGCGTGCCGGTGCCGACCCACACGTTCATCGCGCAGGCCCTGGCGTTGTTTGCCGAGGGCAAGCCGGCGGCCTGAGATGCGCCCCTCATCCCCCAACGACGCACGGCTCTCCGCTGCGCTCCGGCCGGGATGACAACACAGGTGGATGCGCGCTCTTCTTGTCATCCCGGAAGGCGCACACCCGAGTTGAGACGTGATCTGGCTTCCCGCCTGCGCGGGAATGACGTCACGTGAGGTGCCCCTTCCGGCTGGAACGGTCCTCCGTGGTGAGCCCGTCGAACCACGGCCGGCGCGGCCGCGCGCCACTTCAGCGGCACGCACACCTGCGTTGCGAAGTGATCTGGGTTCCCGCCTCCGCGGGAATGACCTCACGTGAGGTTCCCCTTCCGGTTGAAACGGTCCTCCGTGGTGAGCCTGTCGAACCACGGCCGGCGCGGCCGCCCGGCATTTCAGCGGCACGCACACCTGCGTTGCAATGTGACCTGGCTTCCCGCCTTCGCGGGAATGACGTCACGTGAGCTGCCCCTTCCGGTTGAAACGGTCCTCCGTGGTGAGCCCGTCGAACCACGGCCCGGCGTGGCCGCCCTTCGACGCGCTCAGGGCGGAGCGGGGTGTGCGATGCGGGCATGACGTCAGTGTTGGCTGATCGGTTCGGAAATCACTTCGGTTGCGAGGCACTCGCCAGCCCCACTCACCACCGTCACCCCCGCCTTCGCGGCGGTCAGGCTGCCTAGCGCTTCCTGATCCACTCGAAGCGGATTTGACTGTCCTCCCGCTGCACGATGTCGACGTTGCGGGCGACGCCCCACACCAGCGACTGCTGGTGCAGCGGCAGGATGCCCGCGTCCTCGCGCAGCGTCTGGTAGACCCTGGCGATCATGTCGTCGCGGACCTTGACGTCCTGCTCCACCAGGATGCGGTCGATGAGCCTGTCGATCTCGGGATTGCAGTAGCCGCCGAAATTGAAGGTGCCGCCCTTGCCGTCCTTGTCGCGGCAGCGCACGACGTTGTTGAGCACGCCCCAGCTGTCGAGCGAGCTCGGCGTCCAGCCCAGCAGGTTGAAGGAGGTATCGTACTTGCGCGTCGGGCCGACCTTCTCGAAGAACTTGGCCTTAGGCAGCGCATTGAGCGTCACCTTCACGCCGATGCGGGCCAGCATGGCCGCAACCGCCTGGCAGATCTTCTCGTCGTTGACGTAGCGGTCGTTGGGGCAGTCCATGCCGAGCTCGAAGCCGTCGGCGTAGCCGGCCTCGCTCATCAGGCGCCTGGCGGCGGCCACGTCGTAGGGCCAGCGCTTGATCTCGCCGGCGCGCGCAAACAGCAGCGGCGAGATCATGATGGCGGTGGGCGAGGCGAGCCCGCGCATCACCTTCGCCCTGATCGCCTCGATGTCGATCGCCTGGTAGAACGCGCGGCGCACGCGCGCGTCCTTGAACGGGTTCCTGCCCTTGACGCTGGAATAGAGCAGCTCGTCGCGCATGGAATCCATGTTGAGGAAGATGGTCCTGAGCTCCGGCTTGATCAGGGCGGTTGTCTTCGCGCCGGCCTTCACGCGGTCGATGTCCTGCAGCGGCAGCGGATCGATCATGTCGACCTCGCCCGACAGGAGGGCGGCGACGCGCGTGGCATCGCCGGCGATGGTCTGGAACACCACCTCGCTGAGGTTGTGCTCGGGCTTGCCCCACCAGTCGGGATTGGGCCGGAACGTCGTCTTGACGCCCGGCTCGTGGCTCGTGACCACGAACGCGCCGGTGCCGTTGACCTTCAGCGCGAAGGCGTTGAGGGCGGTTGCCGTTGCCGGCTGTGCGTTGAGCGCGCCGTTGGCCTCCGCCCAGCGCCTGGAGAGGATGTGCCAGCTCTCCCACTCGAAGTGCAGCGTCGGGTTGGGCTGCGTCAAGATGAAGTCGACGGTGTGATCGTCGACCTTCACCACCTTCGCGTCCGCCGGGATGCGGTTCTTCACGTGCGAGCCGGGGGCGCGAGCGCGCTCCGCCGAGAACACCACGTCGTCGGCCGTGAAGGGCGAGCCGTCGTGGAACTTGACGCCCTTCCTCAGGTGAAAGCGCCAGCGCGTCGGCTCGACCACCTCCCAGCGCTCGGCCAGCGCCGGAACAATCTTCAAATCCTTGTCGCGCTTGACGAGGCCCTCCACGACGTTGCCGAGCACGCCCAGCGTGAACGTCTCGTTGAGCGAGTAGGGATCGAGCGAGTTGAGGCCGCCCTGGAAGGCGAAGCGGAAGGTGGCGCTGGATGCGGCCGAGGCGCCGCCGCCGCACAAAATGACGCAGGCCAGGACGAGGAGGCGGCGGATCATCGTGCTGCTCGCAGTTTGCGCAGGGAGAGGGCGGCCGGGCATGCTCTTGGCCCGCCGATTCGCGCGTACGTTATCGGGCAAGTATTGCTAAATCAAAGTATAGTC
>WBUN01000095.1 GCA_008933705.1 Hyphomicrobiaceae bacterium | reverse complement strand
CTCCCACCCTCCCCGCTCTCGGGACGGCTTTCCGATTGCTGACGACGCTTGTAGACCGGTCTCGGCAGTCCGAGTGGTCAGCCGCTCGGACGAACAGGCAGCTCAATTAAAGATTCTTCTTTGAAGGAATGGTTTGTGTAGGACAATCCTGTCCTATCTCGATTTCCGCCGTCTTCGCCAAGGTTCTGCGCCAGCCACCCGCCAAGCCACGCGAGCTTGCGGAAGCACGGGAGCACCTTCTCGGTGATACGCAGAACGAGGCCCGTATAGAGGCCGCTCTTGCCTTGTCGGGCACATGCCTCGATGTAGCCGAAGCGTACGAGCTCGGCGATGTAACGGCCGATCGAGCGCGTGCACACGCCCATGATGTGCGCCAAGGTCGTCTTACAGGTCTCCGTTCGTGTACCGTTGCCGCACCGCGCGCGCAGGACCACGAGCAGCGCCTTCGACTGCGGCGTCAGCCGCTTGTCCCTCGCCGCCGTGGTCGCCATGTGGCCGGCATACTGAAACGACGCTCTCGGCTCCGGCTTCTGCCACCGCGCCGGCATCGCCGCGCCCGCTCCGATCGCGGCATAGAGGCTCGTGCGCCGCGCCTCGCGATTCTGCATGGCGATCAAATGATCGACGATCTGCGCGGCCCTGCCCCGCCGTGGCGCGTGCTCACTTCGAATCATGCCTGCCAACAACGCATTCTGTCTTGGGTCCGGAATAGCAATCATAGGTGGTCCATCTGCTTGGACCCGCAGAAATCAGCCTCTCACGGGCAATAACGACCCGTGGCAAGAAACGACTTGCAATTAATTCCGATTTTTAGGATGATTGGTTTTGCGAGAACGTTTTCATCCTGAAAAGCAGTTACCAAAGGCCCGCTTCTAGCGGGTTTTTGTTTGCCTCAAATACATTCCTCTCGAAATATCGGCCGAATTGACGACTCGGCTATTGAAAGCGTGACTTATTCCGCTCGGCATGGCAACCCACGGCTACGCAGCCGACGGCTTCTTGCCTTTCAGCCACCCGAACAGACCCGAACGCGGCTCCTCGGGCCTGGGAAGCGCCAGGAACGCCGAATGCCATCGGTCCCGATCCCGCTCCGCCGTTTCCGCCCGCTGCCGCTCGGCATCGAGTAACGCCTTCACGCCGGAAAGCTCGGCTGTAACGCGAGCGTTCTCCACCTGTAACAGGGTCGCTTCAGGGGTTGTTGGAGGGGTTGCGGACTGGTTCGGTGGGGTGTGACGGTGGCCGTAACTCTCTTTCCACCTCATCAGCTCGGCGGGATCGATGCCCCACGAGCCGTCTTCGCGGCGGGAGGCCGACAGACGGCCTTCCGCAATTGCCCTAGAAATTGTCGGTTTACTGACTCCGGTTTGTTTAGCGGCCTGTCCTGCCGTTAGATACGTGGCGTTGCTCATTGCAACATTGTGACGTAACGCAACTGTAATTGTAAATAGCCTTGTGTTTCAGTGCGTTATGTCAACTGTTCCACGTTCCGTTACGACGGGCGAGAGACCGCGCCGGCTGCCTTGGCCTTGCGCGGGGCAGGGGCCGGCATCGGCTCGTTATCCTGAGCGACCGGCTCTGGCTGATATTGGCGGATGCGGCTGCCATCGAAACCGACCTCGTAACGCGAAGGCACGACCGTGCCGGCGACATGCAGGCTCGGGCTGTCGGACGCGCTCGCCACCACGGTCCAAAGCCCTTCGTGGTTCCAGACTTCGCCGACAAGGGTGTCTGCGTTCTTCTCGGTGCGCTTCGCCGCAGGAATGCGGTTGAGCTTGAGCCGCAGAGGCTCTGCGTTCGATTGCGCATGGAAGTACGACGGGCGCAGTCCGTCGCGGTTGAAGCGGTCCTTCAAGTTGGTGTCCGCCGTCACATGATCTTTGTGCTCGGCGCGCAGGTAGCCTTCATACCAGTGCTCGCCGTCAACCTCGTTCGACGGATGCTGGCGGAGCTTGCCGCGATACTCGATGCCGGACGGCAAGCGCAACGCGCAGTTCAGATCTGGGAAAACGGCAAACGGGGGATAATTCTGTGACATGGGAATAGCCTCAACAATATGGATTGATACGGACCGAGGAAATCAGACCAGCCGTCGAAAGAAGCGGGAAGGGTGCTCGGCAAAACAATTCACAGAAAACATCTGGCAATATCACGCGGGCCAATTTGCTTATTTCCATAGTTCCTTACATCGCCCTTGTCGAAATATCCCACGGGGCGCGGGGTGTGAAACCCCGCCGCGTCGCAGCGCGAGCGAAGACGCGTTTTGCGAGATGCCGCCGTTATGGGAAAGTGGCCGACAAAGTTGGGAATAACCACAACCGTTCGACTTTGACCCGATGAAGGACTCGCTACGCTTCTCGGTATGGGTCTACCCGAACGAGATTTCCGCGCCGTAGCCAGATGGCCAGTTGTCATGACAACTGGCTCTGGTCGGGGGCACCCCGAGCCCCGTAGATGGCACCGCAGAGGCTCCAGGCTCGGTTATCTTCAAGTCCGCGTCATGTTTGCGGAGCTGCGTCGTTGGAAGAACCAAGCGGCTCGCTATGGCCTCACACTATCCGAGTTTGTCAGGAGCGTTATGAACAATTCAAAGATCCGAGTTTCATTAGTCGCCGACCCCCGGCTTCTCCATGAATTGAAGTGCCAGGGTAATCTCCTCAATCAGCTCCTCCACGCCACTCATGCCGGCTACCCGGTCGATCCCAAGCGCGTGGAAGCAGTGATCGAAGTCCTCCAAGCGCTCTACGGCCGGGAGATTGGGCGAGGGTGATGGCGCGGGTCTTCGTGCTTGTCGAAGATGAGAGCGGCCGGCAGACGGGAAGGGGAGGCAGCTTCGCCGGCGTTCTCGGCTACGTTCTGCGCGATGCGGGGCCGGAGCACTGGCGCGGCAGCTTTGGATTGATGCTGCCGCTCGACCGCTCAGCAGAGGAAATGGATCACACGTATGCGGCGCTCCATCTCGGCGGATACCGTCGCGGCCCGAAAACGAAGCGGCCTGTCCTTCACGCCGTTCTCGGCTGGCATGCCTCAGACCTCGAATGGCTCACACGCGATCACCTTGCTCGCTCTGTCCAAGACGCCTTGCGTCACCTCGGCTTGGCGGAGCATCAGACTGTATGGGTCGCGCACACCGATACCGGACGCCCGCACGTCCATCTGGTCGTCAACCTGGTTCATCCCGAAACCGGCAACGTCGCGCGCCTTGGTCTCGTCAAGAAGCGGATGAGCGCCCACTGCGCCGCCTACGAGCAGACGCTCGGCGACATACGCTGCAAGCGCCGCTTCGAGCCGAAGGCCGCCAACGAGAACAGACGGCGGCTGACGAGGGCAGGGAAGGGCGCACATAAGCAAAAGGCGAGCATGTCGCTCGCCCCTCGCTAGTAATGCGAAAACCGATATTGTTCCCGCATTTCGCTAAATACGCTCGGCACGCCACTTGCCGCCCAGCTTTGTAAAGCGATAATTGTCTTGCCCCTCGTTGCCATCATCCCGCTTCAAGAGAACTGCACAATCATAAATATCCTGTCCGGCGACCGAGCACTTCAAGTCGCCAACTTCAATTTTCGCGGGTTCGATTGAGCGACTGCCGAAGCTAAATGCCTTGGCGACCTCCGAAGCAAGTTCATTCACAGCCTCAGCCGCTTCTTTTTTCGTTGGTCCAGCCCCTCCGCAGGCTCCGAGAGCAAGGGTACAAAGAAGAACAAGACAGATCGATAAGTGGCGCATAAAATTCCTCGGAATTAGCAATTTATATCCGAATAGCGACTTATTTCGATTTCGTCAAATCGAATAGATATAATAAAACTAGCGATGCGCTCCCTAAAACGAAGGGCGAGCATTTCGCTCGCCCCTCGCCCTTGACGGTCATCGGCATCCCTGCCTGTACCGCAATGAAATAATATCCGATGCTGCGGGGTTTGAACAGCCAGCTAATTCGGCTCGGCTCGCCAGATCAGTGGCCAGCATCGTCAGGGTATATCGCCCCATAGACCTCTGCCGCGAGCTTTTGGTTGATGCCCTGAAGCCGCAAGGCCGTCTCCCGCTCCTCGCGAATTAGCGCCTCAATTCGGCGTAACAAGCTCGGGGCCACGACTCCGGGTAGGCTGGCCGAAACACCGGCGAGCGCTCCGGTCATGTCTGCAAGTGCGCCGCTCAGCCGCTCTTGCTGGATTCTGAAATCAGAAATGGCAGCATCAAATCTCGTCATGAAGTAGTTGGCGTCTCTAAATCCGTTTCCTGAGCTTATCTATTGAAACAATCAAATTGCAATGGCATACCTAGCTCATTGTTCCAATGTTGATAATATAGAAAGTATTTGATTGATCGTCTTTCTGCCTGCCGCGGTCTTTGTTGCTGCGGGATTTGCGCTCGCCGCCATTTGGCGCGGAACCGTCGAATGCCTGCCGAGCCTCGGCTGGCTGTCCCTCATGGCGATTCCATATTGTGTGGAATATTCGCTTCTTGATCCCGCCACACGGGACGTGCAGGGCGCAATTATCCTTGTGGTGACCTTGTCCTTGTGCGCGCTCGATATCGTTGCAGCCCGCGTTCGGGAAGGCGTCGCGGCGTTCGCCAAACCCATAGAGAGCACGCGCGCCCTCCATAGCGTTGCGGCCGCCCTGTTCGCGGCTTTTGTCGCCCTTGCCGGCCTGCATCTCAGCAAGACCTCCTCCATACCCCTCATCGACCTGCTCAAATCCGATCTTGATCCGGCCGCGCTCCTGGAGCTGCGGAATGCTTTCTCGCGTTACCTTGAGGCCTCGGCGGTCGAGAAGTATCTGTTCAACAGCGCACCCTTCGTGCTCGGAGCGCCCGCCGTCATCATGCTCGTTGCAGCCGGTGCTTACCTCCCGGCCACAGCAGCGGCGCTGATCGTGGCGCTCTATACGGTCCTGAGCTCCGCCAAGGTGCCGCTGACCCTGTTTGCGGCCATGACCGCTCTTGGTGCGCTGCTCAACCTCGCGCCTCGTTTCCGCCGCCGCGCCGTCCGATCGGCCATGGCCGGCGCGGTCGCCCTGCTCGGCGGCCTCGCTGTTCTCTCTGCCAATTTCCAGAGCGACGGTCTGCTGTCCGACCTCGGAGACAAGCTTGCGCGGTCCCCACAAAGCACGTTCCATCTCGGTGATTACGTCAGGGCACGCGATTCCGCCGCCGACAGAGCGGCGCTGCCGTTCGCGCACGCGGCGGACTACCTGCTCTACAGGGTGATTTTCACGCCGGTCGAGGTGAGTTCCCGCTGGTACGAGTACTTCAATCGTTATCCGCCCGAGCGGGCCGGGCTCGAACGCTTCATCACCGATTCTAAATCAGGCGACCGTATCCATCCCGCGCAGCTCATCGGCATCGAGCAATACCATTCCCGCTTCCCCGAGAAATACCCGGTCGAGACCTACGCCTATGCGTCCTTCGACGCCGATGCCTACGCCCGATGGGGGCTGTCAGGTCTTCTCGTCGTCCTCGTGCTCTACGCCGTCCTGCGTCTCTCGATCGCCGTCGTCGATCCGCCGACCTCTGCTGCTGGCGGGGCCTTTTATGCGCCAGGCCTCGTCTTGCTCGCCGCGCTTCCCGCGACGGCATCGATGCAGGCCATTGTCGCAGCCCACGGTTTCCCGTTCCTGATCCTTCTTGCGCTTGTCATCAACCGGCGAACGATTGTCGGCCTGTTTGGCGCATTGGAGCAACGATGGCGCACGCGCCGAGCGACACGGGGGGCCTGATGCGCATCCCGTGGAAGCTCAAATCACTCGTCTTCGCCATCCTCGATGCTACACACGCCGGTGGACTCCTTGCCTGGCTCCAGAAACACGTCACACGCCGCTCCCGTGTTGCGTTCTCGACGCTGTCTCCGGATTGGCTGTTTCATGAATCGGTGATCGAGCTGTCGCCAGGTAAGAGGCTGCTCGAGTTCGGCGCAGGGAAGTCGCTCGTCCAGAACCTCTATCTCTCGCAAGTCTGCCGCAGTCAGACTGTGGTGGACATCGTGCCGCTGTTCGACCGGCAGCTTGCCAACGAGGCCGCGCAGCGCATCAGCTACATCACCGGTCGAGACCTGCCGCCGATAACTTCACTCGCCGACTTGGCCGCTCTCAATATCTCCTACATTGCGCCCCTTGACGTTGCCCGCAGCGCGTTACCCGACAACGCTTTTGACGTTTGCGTTTCCACGAACACTATGGAGCACATACCCGAGGCCCAGCTTGGCGCGATCCTGGTCGAGTTGCGGCGCATTCTCGTGCCGGGCGGGCTCGTGAGCGCCATCATCGACTACTCCGACCATTATTCTCATACCGATCCCTCGATCGGACGGCTCAACTTCCTGCGCTTCAGCGACGCCGAATTCCGGCGTTTCAATCACCGCAGCCATTTCCAGAACCGTTTGCGCCACCACGACTACGAGCGGCTGTTCCGTGACGCGGGTTTCGTCGTCGAGCGCGACGAAGTGCTGGGCTGGGCCGAGCTTCCCGATGCCATTTCTTGCGACGATCCTCGCCGGCGTGATCCCACCTTCGCTGCAACGGCCGGCCGCTTCGTGGCCAGGTCTCCAGGCCGGTGACGCATGCGTGTGTGGATACTCAATGTGGGGGAGGAGCTACCTTCCGATCCAGGCACCCCGCGCCTTCTGCGTGCGGCCATCCTCGCCCGCGAGCTGACTCGACGGGGACATCATGTCACTTGGTGGAACTCCTCCGTCAATCATCAGCAGAAGATTCAAAGGGCCGACCGCACCACGTCGCTTCGAACCACCGACGGCTTGGAGACGGTGCTGCTGTGGGGCCGGCTCTATCGGTCGAACCGCTCGCTTGCCCGCATCCTCAGCAACTTCGAGACCGCCTTCGCCTTCCTGAAAGAAGCTCAACGACGCGAGCCGCCGGATGTCATCATTGCCGGCTATCCGATCATCGAGCTTGCCGCCGCCGGTGTCGCGTTCGCCACTCGGCATCGGGTTCCCATTGCCGTCGATTTCCGCGACATGTGGCCGGACATCATCGACGACGAACTCAAAGGTTGGCGGCGGGTGCTTGCGTGGCCCCTTCTGGCGCTGTGGCAGCTTATGAAGCGATCGGTCGTGCGGCGCGCGACCGCAGTCGTCGGCGTCACACAGGGCTTCGTCGATTGGGCGCTTGAGAGCACCGGCGTCACTGCGAAGGATACGACGCGCGTCTTCCATCTCGCCGTCGATCCGTTCCAGCCGCAGCCCGGCCTGATCGATGCAGCGGAGCGGTACTGGAACAGCCTCGGCCTCGGCAACGACACATCCTCGGTCGTCCTCGCCTATGCCGGCGCGTTCAGCAGGCGCTATGACCTTGCCACCCTGGTGCACGCGGCCTGCCGCCTCCCTGACGACTACAAGGCTCGGCTCAGACTCGTGCTCTGCGGGCGTGGTGACATGAGTGAAGCGTTGCAGCGTCTTGCGAAAGGAGAGACGCACATCCTCCTGCCCGGATGGCGCAGCGCCGCCGAAATCCATGTCCTCCTTCGCCGCAGTCAAGCCGGCCTCTTGCCGTACTATTCGAGCCGGGACTACGTGTGTCACTTCCCCAATAAGGTCGGCGAGTACCTTTCGGCCGGCCTGCCCATCGTGACCTGCCTCAAGGGCGAGACCCAACGCCTGCTCTCGGAAAGGGGCATCGGCCGATTCTACGACGAAGGCTCGATTGCCGGCGCAAGAAAGGCGTTGATGGAGGCCGTCGATGGCCGCAGCGCGTTGACCGCAATGAGCCCTGCCGCCTTGCAGACCTACGCCGAGCTATTCGATCCGAAACGCATCTACCCTGACTACTGCCGCTTCGTCGAGCAGCTCGCCGAGGCCCATGGGCACTGAGCGCGTTCGCACCCATCGTTTCCTTGATTGCAGACTGGCCGGTCTTCTGGCCTGTCTTGCGGCCTTCGTCTCAGGCCACCTCTCGCTGGCCCGGATCATCCCCGCTGTCGCTGGCTTGCCGCAGTGGGCCCTCGAAGTACGCTCGCCGCTCCTTGCTGGCGCGGTGCTGGCGGGCATCGTCTCGCTGTTCCAGGAATCCGCCCGGCCACGGAAGAGGTCTTGGGCGCTCCTCCTTCCGGCGCTTTATGGTGGTTTCACCCTGGCTTACGTCTTCCTGCCGTTTCCGCTCGTGCGGACGAGCGCCGACCTGATCGCAGGGATTGTGAGCCTCGCACTCTTCGTCTGGCTCTACGACCCGAGATACCGTAACGCCGTCGCCGCCGCCTTCATCAGTCTTTCGAGCCTGCTCATCCTCGTCTCACTCGTCCGCATGGGCGAAGGCGGACGCCTGCAATTTGCCGGCAGCCCCATAACGCTCGTCAGGATTGCCGCCGTCTCGATGTTCCTGCTGCTCTATCAGGCCAAGGGATGGCTGCGGCTGGCACTGCTGGCCCTGCACGGGCTTGCCCTGGTCGCGAGCGTCCAGCTCACGGCCTTCATGGCCGTCGCCCTGGCGGGGCTCGCCGCTCCCTTGATCTTCATCGGCAGGACGCTGTCGCCACGCCTCATCATCGCCAACCTCGTGGCACTCGCGCTCGGCTGCGCCGCCGGTGGCATCCTCACCTTCAACGACATCAGCAGCAAGGTGGCCTTCCGTCTGAAGCAGGACGAGCAGGTCACGGTAGCTGCCGCCCACAACGGACCGGTGGCGGCCCGTGACGGAGCCTTCCCGGGCGGCCTCGTCGAATCCACCGTGCTGCGAGACGGACGCCCCACAACCGTCAGGCTGCCCGATTTCGAGAGGGACACGCGTGTCTGCATCGACGACCGCTCCGACCGCATCAAGCTGTTTGCGACCGCCCTTGCGCTCGACGGCCAGGCTCCGGACGAGTGGGGATGGGGGGATCAGGCCTTCGTCATGCCGCTGACGCGTTTCGGCGAGGTCGCCATCCACAAGCAGCCCCACAACATCCTCCTCGACGTGCTCGTCACGCGCGGACCCTGGTTCCTCGCCGTATTCCTCTTCATCATCTATGTCGTCGCCTTGCAGGGCATGATCGCCGTGCACCGCGTACCAACGACGGCACCGTTCCTGATTGCCGCCGCCTTCATCCTTTTGGCCGCGCAATGGAGCGGCGACTACTTCGATTTCCGATGGTTCTTCCTCTTGACCTTTCCTGCCGTTGCGGCCGGGTTTCCCGCTGCAACCTCCCTCCACGACGCGGCATCCACACCCACCTCAGAGAGCCGGGGGAGGAGATGAAGCTTGATTTCACCGAATGGCTGTGCGTCGTCATCACCGTCTACTTCATCGGCTTGGCGATGTACGTGCACGAAATGACCTACGGCCGTGGCGGGTTCATCTTCTCAGAGAACATGCCTTGTTGCTGTTATGCCGAGGACGGTCGTACGCCAGTTCAATGCGAGAAACGCCCTACCGATTGGACCGTCAAGCCGCCTCCTCGATAGCAGAACCTTAACGCCGCTTAACCGACAATCCCGGCAATCCGCACCAAGCTTCCCTTCTGATTCGAATGAGGGGGAAGGCGCCATGCGCTGCCATTATCTCAGCGACTTGCATCTTGAGTCCCAGGACTTCGGCATGGCCTTGCCCAAGGGCGACGTGCTGATCATCGCGGGCGACCTCTGCCACGCCCGTTGCCTCGATCCGGCGCGGATGGACCGATACTCAGTCGAGCAGCGTGGGCGAGTGATGCGCGTGATCGACGAGGCTGTTCGGAAGTTCGCCCATGTCCTCCTCATTGCCGGCAATCACGAGCACTACGATGGCGTGTTCGAGGATACGGTGGGTCTGATGCGACGGCACCTGCCGGCCGTGACGGTGCTCGACAACGAGGTCGCCGAGATCGATTGCGTGCGCTTCTTCGGCGCAACGCTCTGGACCGACCTCGGCCGACAGAGCGAGGCCGAGATCACGGCGCTCCGCAAAGGGATTGGGGAGTATTTCTTCGTCAAGACGCGGGACGGTAAATTGGATCAGCCGCTCGCCAGGCTCAAGCCCGCCGACACCCATCGGGCACACGAGACCGCCTGGGCTCGGTTACGTGACGTTGTGAAGGGCGAGCCGCGTCGGCAGACGGTCGTCATCACCCACCATGCGCCGAGCCGCGTTGGTCTCAATCCGCGCTTCACCGGCAACGGGCTCGACCCTGCTTATGCCAGTAGCCTCGACGATATGATCGCTGCGTTCGACAATGTGCCCGTTTGGGTTCACGGACACACGCACGTCGCCAGAACCTACCGGATCGGTAACACAGTCGTCCGATCGAATGCCCTCGGGTTCGCGGCGAAGGGTGGAGCCGCGCCGGGGTTCTCGGTGAAGGCGCATTTTGAGATCGGGTAAGAGAAGGTATGGCCGCCTCCTCACTGGAGTTCGGGTCACGCCCAGTCGCGGTGAAGGACCGCTTTCCTATGGCAAGATCGCGAAATCTCGTGGCTGTGACAGCCGCCACGTCTTGCCAATCCGCTCAATCAAACCGCCGACACTGATCAGCCTGCCAGTCTTATGAGCTTCGACTGCCTGAAGATACTCCGCTGGCGGAAGCGCGACGCGGATATTAATCTCGCCGAAATCAGAGCTCTCCCAGAGGATCGTAATCTCTCTCGCACCCACTGGGTTCAAGAGATCGGACGGATCCTTGTCCGACTTCAGTCGTACTATCCGGCCCGTGATGGTTCGATCCCTCTCAAACTCTTGCAGTCGCAGCCGCTTCGCTGCGTCCTTGATCAGCTCCACATGTTCTGTCGCAACTACGTACCGATCACCGACGACAATATCGGGCGAAACCCGCCACTCCGGCGAAAATGCAAACTCGAAACCCAAGCGCTCACCCTTGATCGACTCGGCGAGATCAGCCAGCTCCTCGCACATGTTTGCGGACAGGCCCGTGCGGAAGTTGCTCGCAATGGGCGCGGCGTCCTGCTCGGTTACTGCCGTCTGCACGCTCTTCAGTCCCCGCGCAATGCGCTGCATCACGCGCCGCTCGAAGGGTGGCGTTTGTTCGACAACCTCCAGCGTGGGCGACCTATTGGGCAGAATGGGCGTCTCGATTGTGAAACCGAAGCTCCCTCGAAATGTGTGACCAAACCGGCACTCGTCCGCGAATTCCTTCGCTTCCTTCTTGATCCGTCCAAAAAACGGCTCCGGCGACAATTCGGTCGTAGCTGCCGCCGACAGCAGTTGCTTCACGTTCCTGATGAACCCCTCAGCAACTTCCAGGTGGATCGCTTCGTTGCGGACCAAAGCATCAGGAACCGTCGATCTCAGCACATCAATTGCCACGGCCCGAATGAGCGCCGTCACACCAGCAATGTCCTGTTCCCCAATCTGCGAAAGCGTGCGCAGCGCTTCCGCAATCCGACGGAGGGTATCACTGCCGGTCGTTTGCTGTGGGAGTACGATCTCGACATCAGGGCCGGACCCGAATCCGAGCTTATAAACATCCATGCCTCGCTTGATGTCGTTGATTTGATGCCACCCGTTGAGCGTCAGGAAACGCCGCAGCGTTGCGAGCGGAACAGTCCGAGCATGCTGAAGCTCGATGTCGTTCATGACGCCGCCTCCCAACGAGCACGTTCCGTTGCGAGAATCGCCACAACAGCGTCTGGCGTGAGCAAATTCGAGCGCGGGATGCGGATGCGTTTGGTCGTGCTGTTGGCGGTCGGCTCGCCGCCCAGCTTCATCCAGTAACAGCAATGTCGAAGTGTCAATTCCGTCTCGGTCCCGGCCAACCATGTGGCACTGTCCCGAGGTAGACAAAGGAGCAGCAGGATCAGCGGAATTGCCGACGGCTCTCGACCAACCATGTCATTGTAGGTCTTGGCCTCTAGATCGTAGACGACCGTATCTCCGTCGTGCTCCCAGTTGACCGACGCCTTGAGCTGGAAATCGACAGGATAGCCAGACTCGACGCGCCGCCCGTTCAAGTTCACGACGGGCTTGAAGGTGCCATCCACTCCATAGTCATGCCGATTGCCGACAAACAGGTTCACGCCCGCCCGCCCCGTAACGGCATGGACGTAAGCCAGGCTCAAGCATTCCTGAGTGTGGCTCTCGGTCAGCACGAAGACCCTCGATCAGCTCTCGTCACACCGTTGCGGCGTCAGAGGTTAACGAACTCCTAACCCGGGTCCTAGGGCGATGGCATTGACCGTGGTCCAGCAGATAGTGCTGTGCGGCCCCCTCCCTTGCGTTCGGGTCACGCCCTAGTCGCGGTGAAGGACCGCGACCGGAGCCGCGCGCCGCTTCGCGGCCGTCATGTGAGCACGCGCGTCTCCGCCCATGCGGGTGACGGTCGTTGCCGCTCAAGTCCGCCGCCACCAAATCCAAACGGCGGGCGTTGGAATGCGATCTGGAAAACTAATAATCCCGATCATGGTCCAGCCCTACCTTTCTGCACACATCTAGCCACCATTTGTAGCTCTTACGGTCCACATACCTGCCCTCGTCTTTCTCCCGTGTGATTCGTACAAACTTGCCGTAGTCGCGGCCGTTAAGAATTCTCTTTGCCTTCTGCAGGGCCTGCTTGTCTTCGACTTCACGCTTCAGGCCGTAGTAAGCGCTGCTCGCGGCTGATGCTGCCTGTTTGGCCTTGTGGAGTTCGTCCGGAATTGTCACGCGTTCATCTCTCCGAGCGAAGAAGATGTAGGTCGCCGACAGCAAGATGATCTGAAGTGTGAGAAAATTCATCAGCAAGCGATAGGTCACAATCCCATACGCAAATGGATTGTCGAATGCAGCACGGTGCGTGAGCGTCTTTTGGAGTGAAACTTGAAAAACCTCGCAAAAGTCGAAGAACGCCCCCTTCATGGCATGGTCCAAGAAGTAAAGGCCAACCTGCCAATTTTCTGGCTTCACATTAAATGGACTCTCTACGCCGATGTTCTGAATAAGCGTGTACGTAATGCCTGAGGCAGCCAGCACGAGCACACAGGCGACCGCGACGACATCGACGAACAATTGAAGAAGCCCCCACCTGATTACGCACCATAGTCAGCCCATTTGAGATAGCTGTAGGTGGCGGGCGGTGTGCGAACGGCGGCGCGACCAAGGGCCGGGATCATGGCGGCGAGATCGAAGCGGTGATTGAAGCGCCATTC
>WBUN01000094.1 GCA_008933705.1 Hyphomicrobiaceae bacterium | reverse complement strand
CGGCCGGCGCTGGCTGCGGCGGCGGGCTCTGCGGCCCGGGCTGCGCGCCCTGCGGCGTAGCATTCCCATATGCGTAGGGTGTCGCCCGCGTGCCGACCTGCGGTACGCTGCTGCGCGGCGGGATGGCCGGCCGGCCAGAGCCGAACAGGCCGCCCAGGAAGCTCCCCGAGCTCTCAGGGCGCGCCCTGCCGCCGTCCTCGAGCGCGCGCACGCGCTCCTCGAGCTCCTGCACGCGGCTGTTTGCGGCCTCCAGCGCCTGCTCCTGCACCAGCACCGACTGCACCAGCATGTAGGGCGCATCCGGCACGGCACGCACGGACTGATTGATCAGCGCCTCCGCCTCACGGTCCTTCTCGGGCGCTCCGAAGCTGCGCATGCGATCGAACAGATCGGTAATCAGCCGGCGCTCGTCTGGGGTCATGGGGGTCCTCCCGGGGTGCAAAGTCTCGCAACATATTGGGTGGCGCCCATGTCGCTGCAATGGCGGGCACGCCCCAGGGATTTGCGGACCGGCACGGAACGAAATCAGAACAGTGCCCCGCGCGCGGCCACCGGCCATAGGCACTCGACCTGCGCCTTTGCCGTGCCGAGGCCGCGCACGCCGGCGTACCAGTCGTGCAGGTTCACCGTCGGATCGCAATGGCCGGGCACCAGCAGCACCTTGGCTCCGCGCCGCGGCGGCTCCGTGCAGGCCGACACGTCGAGCACGCCGTGCTCGTCGGAGGGGCGCTGATAGACGGCGCCCGGCAGCTTCCACGGCGTCGGCATGCCGCTGTCGACGGCGAACGCCTTGAGCCCGGCATCGAGGATGCATCGCTCCGGCACAGGTGTGCTCATCACCGTCGCCAGCACGAACAGGGCGTGCTCGTAGGTGCGGAAGGGCCCGCCGTCCGTGCCGGTGTTGCGCGCGTAGTCCGCGTCCATGAAGACGTAGGAGCCGGGCTGCAGCTCGTTGTAGACGCCGCTGGCCGTCTCGTTCTCATACGTGCCGGTGCCGCCGCCGGCGATGATGCGCGCCTCAAGACCGACGGCCTCCAGCGCGCGCAGCGTCTCCCCGGCGTAGCGGGCAGCCTGCGCGATCTGTGCTTTGCGCTCGGCGGGATCGCGCACGTGCTGGGCCGAGCCGTGATAGGCCTGCAGGCCGGCGAAGTTGAGATTCGGCGCGGCGGCGATGCGCTTGGCGATGCGCGCAGCCGGGGCGCCCGGCGCCGTGCCGCAGCGCCGTCCGCCGACGTCGATCTCGACCAGCACGTCGACGCTGGCGCCGGCCTTGGCCGCGGCCGCCTCGATCTCGGCGACATTGTCGATGTCGTCGGCGCATACGCCGATCCTGGCCTGGCGCGCCAGCGCGGCCAGGCGATCGAGCTTGGCCGCGCCTGCCACCTCGTTGGAGATCAGCACGTCGCCGACGCCGCCGGCAACCAGCACCTCCGCCTCCGCAACCTTCTGGCAGCACACGCCGACGGCGCCGAGCGCGATCTGCCGCTTGGCGATCTCCGGAGACTTGTGCGTCTTGGCGTGCGGCCGCACGCGGATACCGGTTCTTGCCGCGAAGTCCGCCATGCGCTCGAGGTTGCGCTCGAAGGCATCGAGGTCGATGACGAGAGCCGGCGTGTCGACCTCTGCGAACGGCATGCCGATTGCCGCGGGCGGTCTCATTGGCATGCGCCTGCTCCCCAATGCAAACCCCAACCCCTCACGCTGCGCCCCCTCAGGCTGCGCTCCGAGGCGGCGCGCACGCTTCTCCGCTGCTGGGGCCTCCCCTCTCCCCGTTTAGGGGGAGAGGGAATGCAGGCACCGCGCGCCCGTCCTACTTCTTCTTCGCATCCAGCGCTGCGAAGCTGCCGCCTTCCGCCGCCAGCTTCTCGATCAGCGGCGCGATCTTCCAGCGCGCGCCGTACCTGGCCTCGTAGGCCTTGATGCGCTCGGCCGCCTTCTTGAGACCCATATGGTCGGCCTGCCACATCGGCCCGCCGCGCCAGGCCGGGAAGCCGTAGCCGTTGAGGTACATGGTATCGATGTCGCTGGCGCGCAGCGCGATGCCCTCCTCGAGGATCTTGGCGCCCTCGTTGGCGAGCCTGAGCAGCGACCGCTCCACGATCTCCTCGGCCGGGATCGACCGCTGCCGGATCTGCAGCGCCTCGGCCTCGGCGCGGATCAGCGCCTCGATCTCGGGATCGACCTGGCGCTTGCGGTTGGCGTCGTACTTGTAATAGCCGGCACCCGTCTTCTGCCCGAGGCGGCCCATCTCCACGATCTTGTCGGGCACGCGCGCGAACTGCGCCGCCTCGCCGGTGAGCTTCCTCTCCTTGCGGATGCGGTAGCCGACGTCGAGGCCGGCGAGGTCGCTCACCGCCAGCGGCCCCATGGCCATGCCCCACGTCTCCAGCGCCCCGTCGATGTCCTGCGGCATGGCGCCTTCCAGGTTCATGGCCTGCACCTCCCCGCCGTAGGCCGCCAGCATGCGGTTGCCGACGAAGCCGTCGCACACGCCGGCCTGCACGCCGACCTTGCCGATGCGCTTGGCGATCGCCATGGCGGTGGCCATCACGTCGCCCGCCGTCTTCTTCGCGCGCACGATCTCAAGCAGCCGCATGATGTTGGCGGGCGAGAAGAAGTGCAGCCCCAGCACGTCCTGCGGCCGCTTCGTCACGGCGGCGATCTCGTCCACATCCAGCGTCGAGGTGTTGGTGGCGATGATGGCGCCTGGCTTGGCGATCTTGTCGAGCTTGGCGAAGATCTCCTTCTTCAGCGCCATGTTCTCGAACACGGCCTCGATGATGAGATCGGCCTTGCCGAAGTCCTCGACGTTGAGCGAGGGCGTGAGCTTGGCGAAGCGGTCTGCCGCCTGCGCCTCGGTGATGCGCCCGCGCTTGGCGTTGGCCGAGAACGTGTCCCTGATGCGGGTCACGCCCTTGTCGAGCGCCTCCTGCGTGGTCTCCACGATGGTGACGGGATAGCCGCCGTTGAGGAAGGCGATGGTGATGCCGGTGCCCATGGTGCCGGCACCCAGAATACCGACCGTCTTGACCTCGCGCAGCTTCGTGTCGGCGCCGATGCCAGGCAGGTTGGCCGCCTGCCGCTCGGAGAAGAAGGCATACTGCAGCGCGCGCGCATACGGGCTCGCCGCGGCCTCGCGGAAGATCTCGCGCTCGCGCTTGGTGCCCTCCGCCGTCGGCAGGCTCAGCGTCAGCTCCACGGCATCGATGGCGCATTTGGGCGCCAACGGTCCGCTCGGGTGCCGGGCGATGGCGGCGCGCGCCTTCTCGAACAGGCCGGCAGCCACCGCGGCCTTGTCGATCTTCTTCTCCCCGATGCGGCGCGGCGGCTTGCCGATCTGCGCCCTGGCGAAGGCCACGGCCTCCGCCACCACGTCGCCGTCCGCCACCTTGTCGATCAGGCCCGCGGCGGCGCCCTTGGCCGCATCGATGAAGGCGCCGGTGGTGATGAGCTCCAGCGCCTTCTCCACGCCGATGGCGCGCGGCAGCCGCTGCGTGCCGCCGGCTCCCGGAATGATGCCGAGCTTGATCTCCGGCAGGCCGAGCTGGCGCACGTCCTTGGCCGCCACCCGGTAGTGGCATCCGAGCGCCACCTCCAGCCCGCCGCCGAGCGCCGTGCCGTTGACGGCGGCGATCACCGGCTTCTCGGAGGCCTCGATCCTGTCGATCACCTGCGGCAGATAGGGCTCCTTCATCTCGGCCCTGAACTCGGTGATGTCGGCGCCGGCGGAGAAGAACTTGCCTGTCCCGGTCAGCACGATGGCCTTCACGCCAGCATCGGCGTTAGCCTCGTTGAAGGCCTTTTCCAGGCCCGTGCGCAGCCCGTGGCTCAGCGCGTTGACCGGCGGGTTGTTCATGCGAATGACCGCTACCTCGCCCTGCTTTTCCGTCTCGACAATGGCCACCGTGCGCTCTCCTCTTGGATCTGGTCTTTTGCTCGTCGACGCCTGCTTGGCGCGAGGCCCCGGAGGAGGTTACTCTGTCGGCAACAAGCAATCCAGGGAGGAGTGCGTATGCTGCGCGGATTGATGATGGATCGGCCGCTCCTGGTCTCCAGCGTGATCGACTACGCGGCCGAGGTTTACCCCGATGTCCAGATCGTCTCGCAGACGGTCGAAGGCGGCTTGCATCGCTACGGCTACGCGCAAGCCCGCGACAGGATCGGCAAGCTCGCCAACGCGCTGGTCGCGCTCGGCATCAAGCCGGGCGATCGGGTCGCCACCCTGGCGTGGAACGGCTATCGCCACTTCGAGCTCTACTACGCCATCGCCGGCATCGGCGCGGTGTGCCACACCATCAACCCGCGGCTGTTCCCCGAGCAGATCACCTACATCGCCAATCACGCCGAGGATACGGCGCTGTTCTTCGATCTCACCTTTCTGCCGCTCGTCGAGAAGCTCAAGCCCACGCTCAAATCCATCAAGACCTACGTGCTGATGACCGATCGCGAGCACATGCCGGCCGACGGGCAGCTCAACGGCCTGCTCTGCTATGAAGGGCTCCTGGCCGAGATGGATGCAGCCTTCACCTGGCCCGAGTTCGACGAGAACGCGGCCTGTGCGCTGTGTTACACGTCGGGCACCACGGGCGAGCCGAAAGGCGTGCTCTACTCCAACCGCTCCATGATGCTGCACACCTTCTTTCTCATCGCCACGCGTCCCGACCTGTTCGCGCACAACCGCACGATCCTGCCTGTCGTGCCGCTGTTCCATGCCAATGCCTGGAGCCTGCCCTACATCACGCCGCTCACCGGCTGTACCCTCATCCTGCCGGGGGCGAGGCTCGACGGGCCGACGCTCTACGACCTGATGGAGAACGAAGGCGCGGAAGCCGGCTGGGGCGTGCCGACGGTCTGGCTCGGCCTGCTCGACGAGTTCAAGAAGCGCGGCCGCAAGCCCAGGAAGCTTGCGCAGATCCTGAGCGGCGGCTCTGCCGTACCGCAAGCCATGATCGACACCTTCACGCGCGACTACGATATCGAGGTGACCCATGGCTGGGGCATGACGGAGATGAGCCCCGTGGGCACGCTGACGCTGTTCAGGCCCGAGGAGCGCGCCAAGCCGCCGCTGGAGCGGGCGGCCCTCAGCGCCAGGCAGGGCCGGCGCATGTTCGGCGTCGATCTCAAGGTTATCGACGAAAAGGGCAATCGCGCGCCGGCGGACGGCAAGACTTCGGGCGAGCTGTTCGTGCGCGGCTCGACCATCGTGTCGGGCTACTTCAAGAACGCGGAAGCTTCCGCCAAGCAGATCGACAGCGAAGGCTGGTTCGGCACCGGCGACGTCGCCAAGATCACGCCCGACCGCTGGCTGCTGATCGTCGACCGCACCAAGGACCTCGTGAAATCCGGCGGCGAGTGGATCAGCTCCATCGACGTCGAGAACGCGGCGATGGCCTGCAAGGGCGTCGCCAACTGCGCCGTCATCGGCGTGCCGCATCCCAAGTGGGACGAGCGGCCGCTGCTGGTGGCGGTCAAGGCGCCCGGTGCCGAGCCCACCAAGACCGAGATCCTCGACGTGCTCGCCTCCAAGATCGCCAAGTGGCAGATGCCCGATGACGTCGTGTTCGTCGACGCCCTGCCGATGACGGCCACCGGCAAGATCTCCAAGAAGGACCTGCGCGCCAAGTTCGCCGACTACAAGCTGCCGACATAACAGTCCAGGGGGTCAGACCCTCAGACGAGCGCTTTCCTCTCGGAACACGCGGCGTCGCGGCTCTGGCCCCGTTGCTCCCGCTGGCTGCTCCAGCCGTTAACCGGTGTGGCGAGGCGCAGCGGTCCGCGTTCGGAACGATCGGAAAACCAGTCGCCGTCCCAGGCACTTGCCCTTGTACTCGTGTTTGCCACAATCCGTCCCCACTTGTAGCCGCGCGGGAGGGGCGCTCATTCCCCCTCGAACCGGAGGAGGGATCTTCATGCTTCGCCACGCGCTAAGCCGCCTTGCCGCGCTCGCTGCGGTCGTCACGGTCGCCGTCTCTGTCGCCGGCTGCGGCGTCAACAACATCCCCACCTACGAGCAGACCGCCAAGGCCAAGTGGTCGGAGGTGCTGAGCCAGTACAAACGCCGCGCCGACTTGATCCCCAACCTGGTCGAGACCGTCAAGGGCTTCGCGGCGCAGGAGCAGCAGGTGCTCACCAGCGTGGTCGAGGCCCGCGCCAAGGCGACGCAGGCGCAGGTGCAGCTTCCCCCCGACATCACCACCAATCCCGAAGCGATGAAGCGCTTCCAGGACGCGCAGAACAGCCTCGGCGGCGCGCTGCGCCAGCTCCTGTCGGTGGTCGAGAACTATCCAGACATCAAGTCGGGCCAGAACTTCCTCGCCCTGCAGTCGCAGCTCGAAGGCACCGAGAATCGCATTGCCATCGCCCGGCGCGACTACATCGAGGCCGTGCGCGTCTACAATACGGAGCTCACCACCTTCCCGGGGCGCATCTGGAAGTCTGTGCTCTACGCGTCGGCCCAGCCTATGGCGACCTTCGACATCGCGCCGGCCGAGATGCAGACGCCGAAGGTGGACTTCGGCACCAAGAAGTAGGCGCCGCACCCGCAGCCCTGGCGAAGGCCGCTGTGAAGGTGGCCCTCGCCGGGTACAGACGTACAAGGCATGTTCGCCTGAAGAGCACGACCATGCGAGCGCTGGCATTCCGACACATGCGCGCAGGCGCCAGGCCCGCATCGCCGGCCTCGCCGCTGCGGCCGGGCCGCCATGGCGGGTCTGCGCTCCGCCGTGGTGAGCTCCTCAAACCACGCGGTCAGCGCCTGCTGGCCGTCCTTCGACAAGCCCGCCTGCAAGCCATCGCCTTCATCGCCCTTCTGCTCGGCCTGCTGCTCATCGCCGGCGGCACCGCGGCCGTCGCTCAGCCGAAGTTCCCGCCCCTCACGGGGCGCGTCGTCGACGAGGTCGGCCTGCTGGCGGCGGATAGCCGCCGCGCGCTGGAGCGGGACCTCGAGGCGCTCGAGACGAAATCCACCGACCAGCTCGTCGTCTACATCACGCGCTCGCTGCAGGGCTATCCGATCGAGGATTTCGGCTACCGGCTCGGGCGGCACTGGCAGATCGGCCAGAAGGACAAGAACAACGGCGTTCTCCTCATCGTCGCGCCCAACGAGCGCAAGGTGCGCATCGAGGTCGGCCGCGGGCTCGAGCCGCAGCTCACCGATATCCTGACCAAGCTCATCATCGAGAACGCCATCCTGCCGGCGTTCCGCCGCAACGACTTTCCCGGCGGCATCATGGCCGGCGTGCGCGACATCCGCGACGTCCTGCTCGGCGACGCAGAGGCGGTCAAGGAGCGGGCGCGCTCGGCCAAGAAGCGCACGACCGGAGGCGGCAACGCCATGGCGGTCGCCGTATTGGTCCTGTTCATTCTCATTGCGGTCTCGGTGGTGTGGGCGCAGTCCATGCAGACGGCGCACCCCGGCCGCGCCATGCGCTCTCGCCGCGATGCACGGCGGCAGGGCGACAGCATCATCCCCAGCACCTGGGGCAGCAGCTCCGGCGGCTGGAGCAGCGGCGGGTCCTCCGACAGCGGAGGCGGCTTCTCCGGCGGCGGAGGCGATTTCGGCGGCGGCGGCTCCTCGGGGAGCTGGTAGGAGGCACTATGGCACTGGTATCGCAAGCCGACGCCAAGCGGATCGCGGACGCCATCACCGCGGCGGAGGCGAAGACGTCGGGCGAGATCGTCGCCGTGATCGCGCCGGAGAGCAGCAGCTATCTGCATGCGCCCTTCCTGTGGGCTGCGCTGGCGGCACTCGCCGTGCCGTGGCCGTTCGTGTTCTGGACGTGGTGGCCGATCCAGCACATCTACGTGCTGCAGCTCGCCGTATTCGCCGCGCTGGTCGCGGGCCTGATGTATCGCCCGCTGCGGCTGGCCCTGGTGCCGCAATCGCTCAAGCGCAAGCGTGCCCACCGGCGCGCGGTCGAGCAGTTCCTCGCCCAGAACCTGCACACGACGGCCGGCCGCACCGGCGTGCTGATCTTCGTCTCCGCGGCCGAGAGGTTCGCCGAGATCATTGCCGATGCCGGCATTCACGCCAAAGTGCCGGCGGGCGCCTGGCAGACGATCGTCGACGATCTGACCGATCGCATCGGCCGCGGCCAGGCCGGCGACGGCTTCGTGCGTGCCATCGCGTCCGTCGGCGATCACCTTGCCCGCCACTTCCCGCCGGGCTCGCACGACCCCCGCGCACTCGCCAACCATCTGATCGTGCTGCCGAGCGAGTGAGCGCGCAGAGCCGGGGCCTTGGCCGACGGCTTGGGCGATCTGCCCATCGCAGCGCGAGCGCGCATCCTGGTCGCCGCGCCGACAAGCACCACCCCCGACGGGTAGGGCTCTCCGCCGTGGTGAGCCTGTCGAACCACGCGGCAACAACGGTGCTTCGCAGCCGTCCTTCGACGAGCTCAGGACGGGGTGATATGTTGTGGCCCTGGCTCCCGGATTTGCCGGCGCAAATTCCGGATGACATCGGAAGGCGGGCGCCGCCCTACCGCCGCGGGTTGAGAACCACCCGGCCCGTTCCCGACACGTCGTAGCCCCCGAGCGTGGCGGCGCGATCGGCGAACTCGGGCATGCGCGCGAACGCCAGCAGCTTCTGCATCGGCGGCTCGAAATACTCGATGCGCCGCACGACCAGATCGAACCGCTCCCACTGCAGCGGCACGAAGTCGAGCCCGACCTCGCGCGCCGCCGCACGAATGGCAAGCCCGACATCGGCCTTCTTGTCGCGCACCATGATGCCGATGTCGGTCTCGCTGCGCGCGGGCTTGCCGGCCGCCGTCAGGTCGTCCATGGCCAGGCCCGCATCCTCGACGAGCTTGGAGAACAGCAGCGCGCTGCCCGATCCCACCTGCCGCTTGGCCACGCGCACCTTCGCCTTCTTGAGGTCCTTGACGGCCTCGATCTTGAGCGGATTGCCGGGCGCCACGACCAGCCCCTGCTCGCGCCTCGCCCACTCGATCACCACGAAATCGAGCCCCGGCAGCGCCTTCTCGATCGCCTCGGTGCCGTACTCGCCGGTGGCGGCATCGATGAGATGCAGGCCACATGCCGTCGCCTGGCCGCCCGCCAGCCGCGCCAGGCCGTCCGTGCTGCCGCCGCCCAGCAGCGCCAGCTCGCTGTCGGACTCGCGCAGGCTCCATTCCAGCAGCGGATCGTGGCTGCCGGCCACCACCGGCGGCGGCGCCGCCAGATGCACGGCCGCCTGCGGGTAGTCGGAGGACTGCGCCACCCACAGCTCGATCAGCCGCTTGGGAAACAGCAGCTTGCCGGAAAGGCGGCTGCAGGGGATGCGATGCGTCCGCACCAGCTCGTAGATCGTCCGCTCGCGGATGCGCAGATAGTCTGCGACCTCGCTGACCGTCATGAGCTCTGGCGCGCTTGGCTGTGTCATCGTCCATCCGCTGACCGCAATATGAGCCGTATACGCGCCACCGGGCCAGGGTGCAATCGGCCGCCGCCGAAAGAAGGCACCGGCGCTTGCCGGGCCGTCGGTGCCCGCCCTATCCTGCCTGCGGGGCCTGCGCAGCCCCGGGCAGCGGGAGGACGAGTTGCGGGTACTGCTCACCGGAGCGACCGGGCTGATCGGCTCCGCCGTGCGCGCCCGCCTCGTCCGCGAGGGCCACGAGGTCATCGGCGTCGCCCGCGGGGCGCAGCGGCGCATGCTGCCCGCCGCCGCGCGCTGGATCTCCCTCGACATGGGCCGGGCCGTCGAGCCGGCGCACTGGCAGCCGCACCTTGAGAATGTCGACGCCGTCATCAACTGCGCCGGCGTGCTGCAGGACACTCCGACCGATTCCACCTCGGGCGTGCACGTCGCCGGCGCC
This sequence comes from Hyphomicrobiaceae bacterium, assembly GCA_008933705.1. GTDB lineage: Bacteria > Pseudomonadota > Alphaproteobacteria > Rhizobiales > Hyphomicrobiaceae > AWTP1-13. The sequence continues at coordinate 3,947 of WBUN01000094.1, read as the reverse complement.
TCGGCGCTGTTCGCCGCGTGCGCGCGCGCCGGCGTCCGCCGGGTGATCCAGATCTCCGCCATCGGCGTCGATAGAGACCGCGATGCGCCGACGGCCTTCTCCCGCACCAAGCGGGCCGGCGACGCCGCCCTGACCGCGCTCGATCTCGACTGGGTCATCCTGCGCCCTTCGGTCGTGCTCGGCCGGCAGGCGTTCGGGGGCAGCGCGCTGCTGCGCGGCCTGGCGGCGCTGCCGGTCGTCCTCGAGCCGCCCGACACGGGGCCGCTGCAGGTGGTCCAGCTCGACGACCTCGTCGACACCATCCTCTTCTTCCTGCGGCCGGATGCCCCTGTGCGCGTGGCGCTCGAGATCGCCGGTCCCGAGCGGCTGAGCTTCACGCAGATCGTCCTCGCCTACCGCCGCTGGCTCGGCTGGAACAACGCGCGCGTCGTGCGCCTGCCGCGCTGGCTGTCATACGCCGGCACCCGGCTCGGCGATCTTGCGGGGTGGCTCGGCTGGCGGCCGCCCATGCGCAGCACCGCGCGGATCGAGATCCTGCGCGGCGCCGTCGGCGATCCCGCCCGATGGACGCGCCTGACCGGCATCGAGCCGCAATCGCTGTCGGCGGCGCTCGCCGCCGAGCCTGCCTCGGTGCAGGAGCGCTGGTTCGCACGCCTCTATCTCCTCAAAGCCCTGCTGCTCGCGGTGTTCCCGGCCTTCTGGATCGTCACCGGCCTGATCGCGCTCGGTCCCGGCTGGGACGCAGGCGTGGCGCTCGTCAGGGCGGCAGGCATCGGTGCAGCCACCGCGCCACTGCTCGTGCTGGCCGGCGCTCTTGCCGACATCGCCGTGGGCGTCGGCATCGCGATCCGGCGCTCGGCGCGCCTCGCCCTGCGCGCCGCTCTTGCCCTTGCCGTCGGCTATCTCCTGGCCGGCTCGCTGCTGCTGCCCGCCCTGTGGAGCGACCCGCTCGGCCCGCTCGTGAAGATCCTGCCCATCCTGATGCTCAACCTCGCCCTGCTCGCGATCCTGGACGACCGCTGATGCTGGCCTATCTCGCCCTCAAATTCCTGCATGTCATCGGCGCCGCGGTCCTGCTCGGCACCGGCGCCGGCATCGCCTTCTTCATGCTGCTCGCGCATCGCACCGGGCGGCCCGAGATCATCGCCGGCGTGGCCCGCATCGTCGTGATCGCCGACTTCCTGTTCACCGCCAGCGCCGTCGTCGCCCAACCGATCACCGGCGTCGCCCTCACCTGGCTCGTTGGCTACTCGCTGCTCGAGGGCTGGATCGCGCTCTCCATCGCGCTCTACCTCGTCACTGGCGTCTTCTGGCTGCCGGTGGTGTGGATGCAGATGCGCATGCGCGACCTGGCCGAGGCGGCGGTGCGCGAGGGCCGGCCGCTGCCGGCGGAATATCATCGCCTGTTCCGCCTGTGGTTTGCCTTCGGCTTTCCGGCCTTCGCCTCGGTGCTCGCCATCTTCTGGCTGATGATCGCCAGGCCGCCATTCCAGCTTTGACGCCAACTGCCATCCCGGCCGAAGCGCCGGGACCCAGGCTGAAAGCACACCCGTTTCCCCGTGGTGAGCTTGTCGAACCACGCGGCCGCAACGGTGCCTCACAGCCGTCCTTCGACGCGCTCAGGACGGGGGTGTGCGTTGCGGCCCTGGGGCGCTTCCCGCGATTCCGGGATGACACTTGGAGGATGGCGCTAGCCGACGACGGTCACGTCGACGGCGACCGACATCTTCTGGTCGCGACCGCCGAGCAGCACGCCGCTGATCGGGCTGACGTCGTCATAGTCGCGGCCGTAGGCGACGGTGATGTGCCCGTCGGTCGGGATCACGCCGTTGGTCGGGTCGAAATCGACCCACCCCACCTCGGGCGCCCACACCGAGATCCAGGCGTGCGAGGCATCCGCCCCCTGCAGCTTCTCCATGCCGGGCGGCGGCAGGGTCAACAGATAGCCGCTGACATAGCGCACCGGCAGGCCGAGTGCGCGCAGGCAGGTGATGGCGACATGGGCGAAGTCCTGGCACACCCCGCGGCGGTGACGCAGCACGCGCAGCACGGGGGTCGATATGTCGGTCGCCTTGCTGTCGAACACGAAGTCCGCATACATGCGCCGCGTCAGATCCATCGCCGCCTCGAGCACCGGCCGGTCCGGCGGGAACGACGGGCGCGCGTAGTCGAGCGCCTCGCGCACGGCGTGCGTGTGGCGCGAGGCGCTGACGAACTGCAGCACGCCGATATCGAGATCGCCGTTGCCGTCGACGGCCTTCGATGTCACCTGCTCCCACGGCGTCGACAGGGCCAGCATCGGCAGGTCGGGCGCATGCACCTCCACGGTGCTGCGGGCGTGGATGACGAACTCGGAATGGTCCTCGTTGATCGACAGAATGGCGCTGGCGTTGCCGAAGTAATCGGCGAACTCGCAGCGGGCGCTGGGCGCCGGCTCGATCAGAAGGCTGTGGCGCTCCACGCGCTGGCGCTCGCCCTGCCGCGGCGTCAGGTGCACGAGATGCTCCGACTGCAGCACCGACGTGCGATACGTGTAGGACGTGCGGTGACTGACGTCGAAGATCATTGCTCCGTCCTGGAGCGCGCACGCACCCAGCGCGCGCCCTTCTCGACGAGATTGAAGTAGCGCCGTCCGATCGCATCCGAGAGCGGCGGCAGCAGCGCGACCTGCTGACCGAGCACGCGCTCGAGCTCGGGGCGCGTGCCGTCCGCTGCCGTCTGCGCCAGCGCGGAGGCCTGCACGACGCGCAGCTGCGTCAGCAGGGACAGGATCGTGCGCTGCTCCTCGATGCGCGCGCCGCCGTCGCCCGATTGCGGCAGCGTGTCGATGTGGCGCGAGAGGGCTGCGAGCTGGAAGGCGACGCTGCGCGGGTTGCTCTCGTCGATCAGCAGCAGGTCGAGCAGCAGGGCCAGGATCGGCGCCATGCGATAGCGCGACCGGTAGGTGATGAAGCTGTCCGCCAGCTCCAGCACGAACAGCATGCTGCCCGCCTCGTCCTCCTCCGGCCGTACCTTGCCGAAGATGCCGAGCAGCAGCTCCGAAAGGTTGTAGGCGCGCGACAGCCGCCGGCCCATGTCGAGGAACGACCAGCCGTAGTTGCGCGTCATGTTCTCGTGCGTAAGACCATGGAAGGACGCCAGCACCCTCAGGCCCTCGTCGAGCATGTCGAGACATTCGCCGACGGAGGTCGGCATGACGTCGCCCTGCCAGCGCCGGCTGGCGTAGAAATCGTTGAGCGTACGCCAGGCCTCCAGCGAAAGCCGATCCCGCGTGAGGCTGGCGACGCGGTGGATGTTGTCGATCGTGCGCGGAAGGCCATAGTACCAGTCGGTGGACGTCATCAGGTTGCGCGTGAGCTGCTCGATCAGCACCGCATCGGTCGGCGTGCGCGGATCGGGGATCTCTCCCTCGTCCTTGGAGAGCAGGATCTCCAGCGCCACCCGGCTGGCGCGCATCTCCTGGCGCGGACCGCTGTCCTCCTGCAGGCGGCCCAGGCAGATGCGCAGCACGCGCATGGTCCAGTCGGCCCGCTCGGTGTAGCGGCCGAGCCAGAACAGGTTGTCGGCGGCGCGGCTCGGCAGGTCGTGCGGCGTGCGCTGGATCTGGGCCGCCTCGATGGGAGGCCGCCACAGGCTGACGTGCGGGGGCACGCCCGCCTCGCTGATGACCCATACGTCGCGCGACTCCCCGTCGGGCGCGCTGAGCGCCACCGAGGAGCCCTGGTCGACGGTCATGGCCAGGCCGCCTGGCATGACTGCAAATCCGCCGGCGGTCGCCGTCACGAACAGGCGCACGGCGTAGGGCTTGGGCACCAGCCCCGCTGCGGTCAGCGAGGGCGTGGTGCCGAAGCCGATCTTCTCCTCGGCCACCAGCAGCGCGCCCTTGAGCTCGATCTCCTCCACCAGCGCCGCGCGCTCGGCGGCGCCGAGCCGCGACGGGTCGCGCC
>WBUN01000141.1 GCA_008933705.1 Hyphomicrobiaceae bacterium | reverse complement strand
TTGCTGTCGCGATTAGAGAACGACCTGCGCGCGTCGGCGTCAGCATCCTGCGGTCGGGGCGAGGGAAAGCCTGCGGCGCGGTCAAACTAGGGAAAATCTGGCTCTCCGCTATTTCACGTGGGTAGCCTGAGGTCGAGCTTTCCGGCAATCAGATAGGTGATGGCCTTGAGGGTTCGCGTTGAACGGTAGCCGCGCGCCTTGGCTTTGGCGGCCTGCACGAGGCTGTTGATGCCCTCGATGAGACCGTTGGCGATCTGGCTGTCGAACCAGGCGAGGATGCCGTCGCGGTGCTTCATGACGGTTCGCGCCGCATCCTTGATCGGGTCCAGTCGCGAGCGGATGGCCCAGCTGTACCAGCGGTCGAGGAACAAGGCGCCCCATTGGTATGTGGGCTGCTGGTAGATCTCCTGGAAGGCGAGGCGGATCTGGTAGGCGCGCGCGGTCTTCAGATGCAGCCGGGTCAGGGCTTGCAGGTTGGCGCGGCTCTCGGCCGACAGCGCGGGCTCGTTGCGGAGCCAGAGATAGCGGCTCCTCTTCAGCTCGGGCCGGCCCTTGCTTTCCTGCCTGCGAACCTTGTCGACGGCATCGTTGACGAGCTTCACGGCATGGAACTTGTCGAAGGTGATCTCGGCCTCGGTGAGATTGTCGGTAACGCCCTTGATGAAGGCTGGGCTCATGTCGATGCAGACCTGCTTGATGTGGGAGGCATCGCCGTTGTGGGCCTCCAGATCGTCGGCGAACGCTTCGACGGTGTCGGCGCTGCGCCCCTCGGTGACGAACAGCACGCGGCGCTGATCCATATCGACGAACAGCGAGACGTAGTCGTGGCCGCGCCTGGCCGCTGTCTCGTCGATGGCGACCCGCTTCACATCCGCGTAATCGGCACGCTCGCGGGCCTGCTCGACCCAGTGGTGCAGCACGCGCCACATCCGGGTGTCGTGCTCGCCGACGAGGCGCGCGGCGGCAGCAACCGGCATGGCCGTCATCAGCGTCATGGCGAGCGCCTCGAACAGCAGGGTGAAGCCGGAGCCCGGCCTCGCCCACGGCACGGCGATCTGTTTGACGCCGCAATCGGGGCACGTGATGCGGGCCACGCGCGCGTGCAGGAACGCCTGATGCTGGAAGAAGTCGAGGTGCCGCCACGTCTGCATCGAGGTGTCGTGCACCGGGCAATCGGCCTGGCCGCATTGCGGGCATGGGAAGCGGCCGCCCCTGGCGAAGTCGACCTCAATGTCGAGCCGGCGGGCCTCGGCATCGAAGGCGCAGGCCTTGACCATCCACGGCGGGATCAGCCCAAGCGCCAGCTGCATCAGATCGGTGTCGCGCATCGAGGTGTCTCCCGCCGTCCGTTGAGCCTCGATCGTGCCGCCGCGCTCGCGTCCGTCAAGGAGTGGCCTGGAAACGTCGAGCACGTGTCGCGCCGTCACAGCGACGGCCATCCTTGACCGCCGCTCGACACGGCGGCTCAGGCTAACGGCAGGTCGGGGCGGAGGGATGGTCTGCGATCGAACAAAGGGATGGCACGCAACTTCGACATCAAGCCGCGTCGGTCACATCACCCACTCGCAACAGCGAGGAGGCAGAAAGTTGCGCCGCCCGCGCCTGCCGTCTATCGGCCGCTGTGGATCATTATTCTGTCGGCCGGCCTCATTGTCGGCATCGCCATGGGTCTGCGCCAGGTTGCCGGCCTCTATCTGCCGCCGATGACCAAGGAGCTCGGCATCGGCCGCGAGCCGTTCTCGAATGCGATGGCTCTGGCCAATCTGATGTGGGGCGTCGGTGCGGTATTTGCCGGCATGATCGCCGACCGCTACGGCGCCGGCAGAGTGGTCGTCACGGGCGCTCTGTCGACCATGATCGGCACCTACCTGATGTATGCCGCGCAGTCGGGCTTTGATCTGCTCGTCAGCGGAATCGTTCTCGGCATTGGCGTGAGCGGGACCGGCATCACCTCTCTGGTCGGGGCTGTCGGCCGGGCCGCGCCGCCCGAGCAGCGCACCGCGGCCATTGCCTCGCTCGGCATGGCGGGCGGCATCGGCGGCTTCGTCGCCTTTCCCTACACGCACCTGCTCATGGATCTTCTGGGCTGGAAGACAAGTCTGCTGGTGCTGGTCGCCACCTGCGCGGTGATGCTGCCTTTGGCCCTCCCCTTGAGCGGCAAGCCGGCGGCGGAGGCCGGCATCGCCAAGCCCCAATCGCTCGGCGAAGCCTTCAAGGAGGCGTTCACGCATCCGAGCTACCTTCTTCTCGTCACCGGCTTCTTCGTGTGCGGGTTCCACGTCGCCTTCTATTCCGTGCACTTGCCGGCGTTCGTTGCCGACAAGGGCCTCGACAACAGC
>WBUN01000013.1 GCA_008933705.1 Hyphomicrobiaceae bacterium | reverse complement strand
TCAGAACCTTGAGAACGCCTGCCGCTTCATCGCAGCAATGTGGAACCGCGTGTAGCGGTTGCCGAAGTATAATTCGGACACTTCGCCAAGTAAATTAGGACGCAAGTAGTTCTCCCGGGACACTACCAGGCGGCTGCTCGTTCTTCATCTTCTTCGGGCGAGTCGGCGGCGGGCAGCTTGCTGCCCTCTGGGCTGTCCTGCGCCAGACCGGCGTTGCTCGTCTTACGGGGATCGCTGTCCAGAACGATCTTCCCTTCGTCGACCATCTGGTTGAAGGCGAGGATCTCGGCAAGCACGTCCTGCGGGTTGCGCCCTCTCTCTGAGACGCACTCGAACCACGTCTTGATTCCAGCGCGGATCGCCTTGATATCGGCCAGAGCATCCTTGTAAGGATCGATCCAGATCCACTTCGGCGGAATCCAGTCGATCCCTAGATATCTCTGCGGCGCATCGACATAGCCCTCGAGATCGATCGCCCCGCCGAGCACCGCGGCATCGAGGAACCATTTCGCCACGGGCCGACAGAACTGGTGCACGACACAGCCGAATTGGAGCGCCTCCATCCGGGTCCGAACGTCGATCAACGCTGCCCTCTGATTGGAGTAATTGGCGCGCACCATGTCCCCGGTCACGCCAGCGTAGGGGAGGCTGAGAGCGGCGCACACCCTGGTCAGGGCCCGATACTGGAACGCCTCATAGTTGGGGCCAACATCAGCAGGTGCCGCGACTGCGATGTCCTCGCCCGGGAAGAGGACATTGGCCTTGCCTGGCTCCAGAGTGACCGTGGCAATGCCATCACCGGATTTGGCTTTTTCCTCGGCCGCCTTCTCGAACTGCTCCCCATCAGGATCGTCGCGTTTGATGAACGCCGTGAACAGCGCGGCCGTGCGCTTGCGCTCCATTTCCGCATCGTCGTAGCCGTCGAGCGTCCACAGCGCCACGATCGCTGGCGTGAGCCGGGGCAAGCCGCGGATCTGGCCAGCCTCCACGGGATCGAACACATGCAGAATCTCGGCCGCCGGTACACGGACCGTCTCGCCGAACACGGTGCGCTCGGTGACGTCGCCGGGGTGGACCCGCCAGAAATGGTAGGCAACACGCTTGCCGATGGCATTGAACTCGATGCCCTGCCGAATTCGATGGCCGCCGGCCAGGTCCTGCGTGAGATCGGTTGGCAGCATCTCGCTCGGCAGGATCTGCAGTTGCAGCGGGACCGACAGGCCGTCGGTGAGATATCGCGGCCGGCGTCGCACAAAGCATTCGCCGGCGATGAACAATTCACGCCCAATGCGACGCATGAGGCCGTACAGGTCGGTGACGTGCTCGGCATCCGCTTCGTCGGCCCAGGCCTGCCACAGTGCCTGAAGATCGGCCTTGCGGTCATTGCGCCAGTTCGGAACAATGCCGGCCCCGATCAGGTTGGAGGTGAAGCATTCGGTGGCGCCAGCGGCATAGGGATTGTTTCGCACAAGATAGCGCGAACGCGCGAGCGCCGTGGAACCCGAGGCCGCAATGATGGTGTTGACGTGATCGCGCCCCGGCAGCCAGCCAGACATGCGCCGCGACGACCGTCCGGCCTCCAGCCCATCACTGGAAAAAGCCCATCCGCGGAGCGCTCCACGCGCTGCGCTTCGCAACCGCCGCAGCATGTGTCAGAGCGCCTTGTCGGAGACGAACCGATATCCACGGACAACCCGGCGGCCCGACAGAGCGGCTATGTCCGACTCCACGTGGAGCAAGGCCGCCTTCAACTCGTCGATGCTGCGATAGTCCACGCGGTGCTCGCCGTAGGACACCGACTTGTGGCCGGAAGCGAGCGCCTTCTTGAGGGCGGCAAGACGGGTCTGCAGCTCTTCGAGCGTAGCCATTAGAGTCACCGTTTCATGAAAGAGGACGTCCCGCCGCGTCGCAGGAAGCGCTTGACAGGCGGTAGCGCATGGCTGCCGCCTGGCGTCGGGTTACTGATGTTTAGGAGCGCTTCGAGCTCTGCAAACCGGCTCTCCCGCCACTTGTCCCATCCGCGCATCGCCGCGAGCCCGCGACAGTAATTGCTGATGTCCAGGTCTTCGTTGCGCCGGCCCTCGATCACCACCCAGCGGCGCTTCACTTTTCCGCGCTCGGTCGTGCTGACGAGCGATTCCGAGGTCAACTGCTTGACCGTGTCTTCGGACACATCGCCCGGAAGGTGGATGTACCCAGGCAGGAACGGAAGATCGCTCTTCTCAGGCGGCTCAAGGGAAAGCTGCGCCATAAGTTCCTGCTTGCAATAGGACACGCCGATGCGCAGCGTTTTCAGCCCGCGCTTGATCTTCTTGCCGGCGGCCGTGAAGTCGAGATGGCCGAGGCCCGTGAAGGCGGCTGTGTAGTCATCTCGGCCGTCGACGGCGTGGACGTTCCCGCGCCCTCTCTGGGATCGCACGAAGGCGCCGACATCAGGGGCAAATGCACCCGAGTCTATACCCCAGTCGCGGACCTGCAGCTCGGCGCCGCTTTCGTGCGGCCAGGTATCATCCAGCATGCCCGCCAGGGCATCCCATACCTCGGGTCGATTGGTTGGGCCGGGCAGGATGCGCTTCTCGATGAACCAGCGCTCCCTATTCCGACCGAACCCCCAGATGCCGACCTCGATGCGATCCTTCTGGACGTCCGCCGCACCGAACAGGATCAGGACACCGCGCGGCAGGGTTCCGCTGCGGTATTGCTCGCGCCGGCGATAGATCAAGTCCCATTCAGGCGCGTCGCCCTTGGCCTGCCAGGTCTCGCCCAGGACCGTATTGATGAACTCCTTCAGCAGATCCGGATCGCCCTGCGCGGCCGTCCAGCGCTCGGCGATATCCACCCAGCTCATCCACCCAACGGGGCTGTATAAGCTGGAGAGGTGGAACCCTATCGTCTGGCCATCCCCTATTGCGGTCGGGCGCCATTCCCCCCGCCGCAGCATTTCGGTCTTGTGCTCGTCGCCAAGCGCCCCGCCGCAAACCTCGCAGACGTATTTCGCCTTGCGTGGCTCGCCTTTGGGCCACTTCAGCTGGGCGAACTTGAGCGTCTGATAGGCATCGCAATGCGCGCAGGGCACGAAGAAGCGGCGCTGATCGGATTTCAGGAACTCCCTCTCGATGCGGGACCTGCCGGCGATCGTCGGCGTGGACACGATGAAGACCTTCCGCCTCTGGAAGGTGCGCGTGCGGGCCTCCGCGAGGGCCACCGGCTCACCTTCACCGTCCACATCGCCGGGATACGCGTCGACCTCGTCGAGGAACAGGTAGCGCGCCGGCATCGAGCGCAGGCCAACGGCCGAATTCGCACCGGTCAAAACCAGCACGCCGCCGGGGAAGTCCTTGCTGAAGACGGTGTTGCCGCTATCGCGCGCCCGGCTCTCCTTGACCAGACCGCGGAGAGCGGGGCTTTCCTCGATGAGCGGCGCTATGCGCTGCCTCGAATTGCGTCTCGCGAGGTCCATGGTCGGTGAGACCGACAGCATGGGCCCCGGCGCATGATGGATGACGTAGCCGATCCAGTTGTTGCCGGCCTCCGTCGCTCCGATCTGCGCACCCTTCATGAACGCAATGCGGCGCGCTGGCGAGCTCGTGGACAGCGCGTCCATGATTTCCCGCAGGTAGGGCGTCCGGGCTGTTTGCCATGGACCTGGCTCGCTCGCGGCCTTCTGAGACAGCACCCGGTGCGCATCAGCCCATTGGCTGACTGTCAGTGTCGGCTCCGGGGCAATGCCCTCCGCCCAGATCGACTGGACGAACCGGATCGACGCTTCTTCGGCAGGCCGTGACTGATCAACCGGAGGCGATGTTGAAGCGGGTAGCCCGTCCCGCGAGGTGCTCTCTGACATGCTTTTCCAAGGCAACAGCGAGCGCGACCGGGTCTGCCCCTACCTCCGCTGCGATCAATGGCGTTACGCGCGCCGGCCAGTTCATGAGGGCATCACGCTCCTCTCGGGCGCAGTTGAAGACGGCCTTCTTCACCGCCTCAGCATCGACCAGAGAACCGGACTTCAGCTGGAATTCGAGGCGCCGCAGCCGTGCGAGCCACGTCTCCTTCTTCGCACGCGCCTGGTTGTAGGGCAGCATGTCGGGTTCGTTGTCTGGCTTTCGCTCGTTTGCCGCAATGGCCCTTGCTGCCCCATCGGCGGGTTGTGTCTCATCGGGTGTCGCAACGCCTGTCGCATCGCCCGAGGAGCTGATCGGCAGCGGCTTGCGCCTGCGATGCGCACGGCTGTGATCGATGTTCTTGGCGAGATCCTCGATGACCTCCGAGAGCCGTACTTTCCCGCCGTGGGAGCGGACCTGCCCACTCTTGACGTGCTTCGCCAGAACGCTGTGGTGGAGCGCAACATCGAGATGCTTGGCGGCCGCACGAATGCTGATGAGGTCACCGGCAGCCGCGCCGCCCTTGATCGGGTGTCGCATCAGTTTGCAGGTCTGTCGCTGGATGGCTAAAGCGCCTCTGTTCCCCGCATTCATCTCGCCTGGGAAGGACCCAAGCGAGGCGGGAAACATGGGGGCCGTCAGCAGTGAAGACGGCGCGATGGAGTCAATGTAGCTGATTCGTTCCGCATACGCCAGAACGAAAGCGGAATGTACGGGCTCTCTGTCAGCGGCCCCTCGACCTGCGCCAGCCTCGGCGGAACCCATTGCAGAAGTCCCGCCAAGGCTCGCCGGATGTAGACGATGGCGACCACAGCGTTCGTTCCTCCGGTCACGCCGGCGGGGCTGCGCTCGTCTCGATCGGCAGCAGGCCCTTCGCCTGCGCCATCGTGCGCGGCATTGTGATGGCGCCGTCCTCGTGGCGCCTGATCGCCGAGCGCGGCAGCCAGGTAGTTCGCGACATTGGAGCCGCCGATTTGCTCGAGGTTCATGGCCTTCCAGCCCTGAAAACACAAAACCCGGAGCGATCTGGGATCGTCCGGGCGCGCGCTGCGCTGATCACCTCGTGCGTTGAGGCACGTTCGGCGACGGCGGCGGGCACGAGTGGCGCGCTGCCGAGGCGCTGGGCGCACCATGCGCGACTGTGACGGTACAAGAGCGCGACCGATTCGTGTTGCATCTCCGCTCTCAAAACCCGATCTTGCCGAGGCCGCTCTGACGTCGGCCTTCGGCGGTGCGGATGTAGCGCGCCAGCAGTTCGTCGGAGCCGTGGCGCGAACGGCGCCGGATCTGGCCCAACGGCAGCTTGGCCTCGCTCGCCGTCGAGCAATAGCCGCGCCTTAGAGAGTGCGCGCTGAAGGCCCTGGCGAGCAAGATCGCCTCAGTCTCGGGCATACCGGTGGCCTTGGCATGCGCAAGCATCCGGGCCCGGACAATCTCGGCAATGGCTGGAGGCGCGAGCCGGCGGGCCAGAATGCGCCCGCGGTTGTCAATGGGACGGAAGATCGGCTCGCCGGCGCCGATCTGTGCCAGAGCCACCCAACGTTCCACCCAAACGGTGAGCGATGGCATCTCCCTGTCGGCGATGGGCAGTTCCACGGGAGTCACCTGCGAGGCCTTGGAGGTCGCCAACACGACGAGCAGGCCGCTGCGCTCGAAGCCGAGCGTGCCCGTGCCGCCGGCCAGGGTGCTGCCGCGCCGCTGCCAGTCGAGCCCCACGATCTCCGCGCTGCGCAGCGCGCAGGCGAATCCCAACAGCAGGATGACGGCGTCGCGGGCATCGCGCGGGTGATCGGCCTTGAGCCCACCCACTACCTTCTTGAGCTCCATTCCCATCAGCGCCCGTGCCTGTCGGGGCGGGCCCGCGCGTCGGCGTGCGGCCTTCAGCGGTTCGATCAGCAACGTGCGGTCTACCCGGTATCCCCGATATCGGTGAACCGCGGCGACGGCGGCCAGGTAGGAATCCAACGATGAGGGGGAGTGGCCGAGGCCCTGCAGGTGCCGTAGGTATTCCCGCAGCTGCGCCGGCGACGCGGGCACGGCGGAGAAGCCGCGCTCCTGACACCATTGTGTGTACAAGCGCCAGACGCTCGCGTACTGCAAAATGGTCTTCGGCGCCTTGGCCTCGGCCAAGTCGATATCCTCGTCGGGTGCGATGAAGCGGAAGGCCGCTAAGACTCTGTCGCGGCTGATCCTTTTGCTCGTCTCGAACTCGCGTTGCATGTCGTCCTGTCCGGGCCCTACCGGCCGATCTGAAATGGACTTAGTGCGCGTGCTTTGTTGGGTGCGCCAGATACTCAGCGAGCGCAGCACGCGCGAAGAAGCGTCTGCGCTCCCGCAGGTGCGGTGCCGCAAAGTCCGCATCTTTCCGGATGAGATGCTCCAGCGTCGATGGGCTGACCCGCAACATCGTCGCTGTTTTGCTAAACGTCAGATCTGCGGCCCTCTCCGCGACGAAGGCCTCCAGGTCTCACGGCGCGAGAACAGAAGGCAGCGGCCCTATGCTCTTGGCGGTGTTGTCTGCGACCCCGTATAGACGGCGACCGCACCGCGAACGCCCGAGAGACCGATGAGCAGAGAGCTGGCCGTGGTCAGAGCCGCGAACCACCCACCTTGGATCGCGGCCGCAGCAATGGCGCAAGCCGCGCCAACCAGGTAGATCGCGACATTGGAGCCGCCGATTTGCTCGAGGTTCATGGGCTTCCAGCCCTGAAAACACAAAACCCGGAGCGATCTGGGATCGTCCGGGCGTGCGCTGCGCGCAAGTCTAGTGATTCGTATACACGAAACTGGCTTAAGTGTTAAGGGCGGCCGCAGAAAATTCCAGAGGGTGAGCACGCTGCTCGGCAAAAGGAAGAGGCCGACCAGCTGAGCCGTCGGCCTCACCATCGATTCTCCAGCAGGGACCTCGGAGGTCGAGGTCCAACGAGTCGCTATGCAGTGCTTGCTATCGCCGCCACATAGAGGCCCCTCTCGGGGACTTAAGCCCGATGCCGAAGCAGAGCGGGAACGCGACTCAGATAGGCTCTTCCGACCCGACTCGCAAGTTGCGCAGCGGCTCAGACAGGATTTCGAAGAAGGAGGTCGTGCTCTGACCAAGCGCATCCTACACGTCGGCATCGCGTCCCGGGAGTACATCCACAACCGCATGCTGGCGATTGCGAAGAGCCAGAAGAAGCAGCTCCCGACCGATCCCCGGGTGTGGTTCACATCCTTCGAGGCGCTCGCGCGTGTATTCTCGCGACAAAACATGATGCTCATCATGACCCTGCGCCAGAAGGATCTTGGATCGGTGACCGAGCTCGCGAACGCGGTCGGTCGCACGAAGGCGGATGTTCGGCGCTCTCTGGTGATGTTGGAGAAGTTCGAGATTGTCGAGTTCGAGGAGGGTGAAGGCAGGCGGAAGGCGCCGCGGCTGAAGTACGACGACTTCGACTTTCGGGCGCTGCTGAATTCGCGCGACAGGAGAACACACTGAAAAGTGTATGTCGCAGGCATGCGACGTAAATGCCTTACGCCGGGAGGGGGCTGGCATCAGGCCGCGGCCGCGGCCACTGCTTCCACCTCTCCACGCTCGGCATGTCTTGACGCACGTATCACGTCGTGATACGTAGGCGGCGATGATCAAGAGCTTCAAGGACCGGCAAGCCCAAGCGATTTTCGAAGGGCGCCATCCTGGCAAGAATTTTCCGGCCAATCTGATCCGACTTGCCCGCCGCAAACTGATCATGCTCGCCGAGGCGAGAGCGCTCAAAGACTTGCGCAGTCCTCCGGGTAACCATTTGGAAGCGCTGAAGGGTAACCGAGTTGGGCAACATTCGATCAGGATCAATGATCAGTGGCGGCTCTGCTTCATCTGGAGCGGAAGTGATGCCGAGAATGTCGAGATCACCGACTATCACTGAAGGAATACGACCGATGAGCAGCAATCCGTTGGCCCCTGTCCACCCAGGTGAAATCTTGCGGGAGGAGTTCCTTGCACCGCTCCACATGAGCCCCTATGCGCTCGCGGCGGCTCTGCGTGTGCCCCGCACGCGCGTAGAGCGCCTGGTGCGGGAGGAGACAGCAGTTACACCGGACACGGCTCTGAGGCTCGCTCGCTATTTCGGTACCACGCCGGACTTCTGGCTCGGCATTCAGGCCCGCCACGATGTCGAGGTGGTGCGCAAGAGCCTTCAAGGGGAGATCTCCGCAATCAAACCGCGCAAGACCGCGTGAGTGATGTTACGTTTCGTTCACCATGCTGCCCGTGTGTATCATTTGATGTATCGTGATATCTTGATTCGCCGCTATTGATGTGTATATATATGGCCAAGAACCCTGAAGAACAGATGGAGCGCAATAGCCGCAAGCTGATGCGCTTACTGGAAAAAGATGGTTGGGCTGTTGTCCGGATCAAGGGCAGTCATCATACCTTGAAGAAGCCCGGCGCGACGCATCCTATCGTGCTCACCCATCCGAAAAAAGACCTTCCGATTGGCCTTGTGCGGCAGATCTACAAAGACGCTGGCTGGTGGAGTTAAGGGCTGGAGAGAGAGATGAAGACCTATCTGGCTTATGTCTACAAGGACCCCGATAGCGCATTCGGCGTATCGTTTCCGGACCTTCCAGGATGCTACGGCGCGGGTGACACCTATGATGAGGCTATAGCGAATGCCAAGGTCTCTCTTCGCGAGTACGCTGAGGCCATGGACGATGACGGCAAGGATATGCCGGCTCCCCGGACGCATGGCGACTTGGCTGCAAATGCTACCGAGAAGATCGAAATGGCGAAGGCTGCCTTCATCATCGAGGTCCCGTTGGTGTTTGGCGGGACGTCCAAGCGCATCAACGTGTCGTTGGATGCTGGCATACTTGAAGTCATCGATGCGTTCGTGAAGGAGGCTGGCACGACAAGGTCGGCATTCCTCGCAGAAGTCGCATTCGCCAAGATCAAGGAAAGCATGCGGGTCGTGCGTGCGATCACGAAGTCTAAGCGAAGAGTGCGTGGCAATCTTGTGCCGGCCTGATGCCGTGCAACTAGGAAACATGGGGCGCGTCTGCCCCACGTTTCGGTAACGCCCCGGGCCTCGTCTTGAGCAAAGTCGCCCAGGCTATGCTTCGGCATCAACATAGGTGAGCGTGGCTTGGGGCTCGGGCAACGGCAGCCCATCCTCCTTCAGACCATCGATGTGGAACCTAATGGCCGCGCGGATCTCGGTTTCGGCTTCTGCCGTCGTCCTACCGGTCGCTACGCAGCCCGGAAGGTCGGGCACGTAGGCCGAATAGTTCCCGTCTGCCTTCTCGATCACGACAGCGTAACGCATCACGCGCTCCCCTTCAGGCCAGCTTGCTTCAATATGCTATTCAATGTGCCCGGCGCCAAGTCATCGGATGGCTTGGCACTGTATCAGTTTGACTTCTGACGCGCCTCCAACTGGTCGATGATGGCCACGAGGCCTTCCCACTCCATCAGCTTGTCAGTCAAGCCAGCGGCCATGGCTGGTGTCACCCGTAGCGTGGTGTGGATTTTGATCCAGTTGTAGGCGACGAAGTAAAGCGCCAGCGCGTGGCAATGGTTGGCTAGTTTCTTGGAGTGCGCATTGGTCAGCCTCGCAAATCGCTTCATGCTCATTCGCAGCTGCCGGTGCATCGCCTCACTGTAGCTGGTTGAGACGTGCGCGGGATCGGGATTGTCCGTGATCCGGGTTTTGCGGATGCCGATGCACTCCGCTGGCGAGTAGCGCACCTGCGGCCCCTTGGGCGCGGCGCCATAGAGCTTCACGAGCATGGCGTAGTCGACATCGTCGCCAAAAGCGCCTTCGACGGCTTCGAGGTAGGCGCGATGCCCGTCCGTAGTGAGCTGGACGCGGTGGGTAAGTCGCGTCTTCAGATCGTCCATCAGCAACATCGCGACGTAGGCGTCACGGCCGCCAACCATCCAATTGCAGATCAACTTGCTGTCGGCGCAAATGCTGGACCAGGTCCACACATCGCCGGCGCCTTCCGGTGCTGCCTTCGCGGTCGGCACGTTCTTGGCCTTGCTGTAGCAGAAGCTCCAAATCTCGTCGCATTGAATGCGCCGGCAGGTGAGGCCACGCACGCATTCGCTGTGGAAGGTCGTGCAAGCATTGCCGGCGTCGATGAGCAGCTTGACCACCGTGTTGATGCTCACGTCCGCCACGCGTGCGACGGACCGCATGCTGGAGCCCTCCACCAGCATCTTGAGGATTTGCACACGTCTATGGGTCGGGAGCTTGTTCATGCCCACAACTTAGATGTTGTGCCCGCTGTTGCCAAGCAATCCGCTCAGATTAACGCATGAACGCCAGTCGATGTTGACAATTGCTGCGGGCGGGCGCATATGTCGGGCGTATGAAGATCGCGTTCCGACCAGCTCGACTCGCGCTCATACGCACCAACAGGGCTCATGAACTTGGGCTCCCGATTGGCGTCGTGAAGTCTGCGAGGAACAAGATCATCTTGATGGCGGCGGCTCCGGACGAACGGACGCTGCGGAACTGGAAAAGCCTCGAATACAAGGCGCTAGGCGGCAAACTGAAAGGACTCCGACAAATTCGCGTCAACGATCAGTACAGGATTCGCTTCGAGTTGGACCTGAGTACCGATCCACCCACTGCCACAATCGTTGATATCGGCGATCCACACTGAACGAGACAAACCATGTCTGACACCATCGAACATATCGACGTGCCCCATCCGGGCTTCTTCATCCGCGAGGAGTTGGAGGCCCGCGAGTGGAACCAGCGCGACCTAGCGTACATCTTGGGTACGCCAGAGCAGGCCGTGAACCTGATCATTGCTGGCAAGCGTGGCATTAGCCCAGAGATGGCGAAGGCGCTCGGTGAAGCGTTCGAGGTGCACCCGGATTTCTTTGCCAATCTGCAGAAGGCCTACGACATGGCGCGCGCCCGCGATCCTGATCCGGGCGTTGGGAAACGAGCACGCCTGCAGAGCGTGTATCCAGTGCGTGAGATGATCAAGCGTTGCTGGTTCACGGACACAGACGCGGACATGCTCGAAGTACAGATGTCTCGCTTCTTCAAGGTCGCGAACACGAACGATCTTCCGCACGTCCGCATGGCTCATGCAGCGAAGAAGACGCACTACGATGACGTCCCCCCTTCTCAGTTGGCGTGGCTGTTCCGCGTCAGGCAGATCGCAGAGGCAATGCCGTCCGTTCCATATTCTGAGAAGAAGCTGCGCGAAGCACTTCTGCGTCTGAAGGCGTTCCTTATTGATCCCGAGGAGGCACGCCATGTTCCTCGTCTCCTAATGGAAGCGGGCGTCAGGCTCGTCATCGTTGAGGGGCTGAGTGGCGGAAAAATCGACGGAGTGTGCTTTTGGCTGGACGCGCAATCACCCGTCATCGGTATCACGTTGCTTCACGACCGGATCGACAATTTCTGGTTCGTGCTGAGGCACGAGATTGAGCATGTGCTGCGGCGACATGGCATGGAAGTGGAGGTGATAGACATCGACTTAGGGAAGTCGATGATGGGCCACAACACTCCTCCTGTCGAAAGCGACGAGGAGGGGCTGGCGAACGCTGCGGCTGCGGAATTTTGTGTGCCACAGAAGGACATGACATCTTTCATAGCCCGCAAAACTCCCTTCTTCGCGGAGAGGGACATTCTAGGTTTTGCTAAGCGTGTTCAAGTGCACCCCGGGATCATCGTAGGCCAGATTCAACATCGGACTGGCCGCTGGGATTTGCTGCGGAAGCACTTGGTGAAGATCAGGCAATACGTACTGCCCGGAGCAATGGTCGATGGTTGGGGGCAGGTGGCACCCGTGTCACTGTGAGAGGTGAATCATGGCGACGAAAACTGAGCATTTGCAGAAGCTTTGGCGCCAGTACCATGAGGAGTTCGGTCATCTTCCGGTCACAACGAGAGATGTCGTCAAGTGGGCCGTTGATACCAAGCGGATACCGCTACCGGAGATCGATCCCTACGACCTGCTGGCCGATGATTTGGCGCGGGCTCTGCGCGAAGAATATGCGACAGACGCGCAGGGACGTCGCTATCGCAAGAACCACGCGGAGCGCGTCACCAAGGGCGGAGTGCAGCATACCTTCTGGGCAATCATGGGCTTTGCGCCGCGCGAACACATGCAGATGGCCTTCGCTCAGAGGCGAGAACAGATCATCGGCGACTGCGCGCAGCTGAAAACTGACGTTGACGTCTACAACGACATGAACGAGGGGGAACCCCCGATCCAGCTTGTCCTTGATTTCACGGACGACGTTGCAGAACGCGAGGCTTGGCGCGGCGACGACAGGGAGGCCGCCTAGCCCTTCTTCTTCCATCGTGCGGAGGCGGCAGTTCTCGCGATGTCGGAGCGTTGCTCTGGTGTGAGGGAGGCAGATCGTGCCTTGCCGCCTCTCTTTCCCCCCTTGGATCGAGCGCCCACGCGCTCATCCTCAATCTCACCGGTCGCGATCCGCGCGACCTTGATCGCTGCGCCAATCACGTCGGCCGGTCGTTTCTCGCCTCTTGGTCCCTTGGGCATGTCGACCAATATACATGGTTCGCGCGACGTTCGCGAGGGGACGCCGCTAGATAACGGAGAGGGCAGATGGTGAAATTCGTCGCAAAGGAACGCAATCCCAATGAGGCGTGCTTCGTCATAGACGAGGACAGTCAGCTGGTCTTCGAGCTACAAAAGCCCGCCGATCTAGCCCAGGCAGAGGCTGTCGCGAAATACCTGAACACAAACGTTCGTGCCGTGGGCTCGAACGCAAAGATCACCTACGCGGTGACCGAGGGTGGCCGCGTCACCAAACGGGGCACGATCGGGGGCCACAGCTAAACTGATACAGTGCCGATGGCTTGCCCGCTATCGTGACGCGGCCAGCCTTCTCGGGATGCTTGTATTGCCGGCCTATCGCACAAGGAGATCGAAGCGGTCCACGCTCCGTGAGCCTTCTCGCACCGGGGCGAACAGCGTATATTCCGACTGCAGGTATGACGGCCAACAGGACATGACGAATGCGATACACAGTCGTGCTCGAAAGAGAAGGCGATGGGGGCTACGTCGCCAGCGTTCCTGCATTGCCCGGCTGCATCAGCCAGGGCGACACGCGTGCACAGGCGCTGGCCAACATCCGAGAAGCCATCGCGCTCTACATCGAGGATTGCCGCGAGGCGGGCGACCCTGTGCCGACCGAAGAGGGCAAAGAGTTCGTCGAGATCGAGGCCGCCTAGGTGGCCAAGCTGCCCACGGACCTCTCTGGCAGGCAAGTGCGCGCGGCCCTGGAGCGAGCCGGTTTCGTTTTCCGTCGGCAGAGCGGAAGCCACATGATTCTTCGACGGGATATGCCGCCCGCTCGCGTGGTCGTGCCCGACCACAAGCAGATCCGGCCGGGCACTTTGCGGCGGATCATTGCCGACGCCCGCCTGACCGTCGAGCAGTTCCTTGCTCTGCTGTAAATGAAACTGCCCCGCGCCGCGACTCTCGATTGCGCGCGCTTCACGCCGCCTCCTCGGTCTGCGCCCGCTTCCACTGCAGATAGCGCTGCCAGACCTCACGAGCTGCGTCCCGATGCCAGCAGCAGCGATGCCGGACATAGATGTCCAGGACATCCCTGGCGAGGATGTGATGCGGGAATTTGTGGTCACCGCGAACGTGATTGACGAAGCGGACCGTGCGGTCGGTGCGGGGCTCATAGACGAAAAGGACGTAGTGGCTGAAGCCAAAGCTCGCGGACGGCAAACCATGGCCGATTGCCGGATGTACCTTCTGCATGGGCGTCAGCCCTTCTGCTTACCCCCGCCCCCGCAACCTCATAGCCAAGAGTTCACGCACCACTGCGGACTTGTCGGCACCTTCCGGCGCTTCCTCGACAACAATCGCCTCACGGCGCCCCGACCGGGTCCAGTCGGCGTTCGATACGATCCAGCCGGCCTTCGATGCGGTCGACCTGCTTCTGCAAACCATCCATGCGCTCGTGCACATGCACGATGGCGCCTTCGAGCGTCGTCATCCTGCTCTCGACAGAGCCAAGCCGCGTCTTGATCTCGCGGTTGTCCTCGCGCAGCGCATCTATGCCAGCGCGGATGGTCCGCAGATGCTCCCGCACGATGTTGTCGGGCTCGTCAGCCATGATAGCAGCCTATCCTAACGGCGACCTCGCTTCCACCTCGCATCACGCCTTCTGCTTGGCGCGCTCCCGCAACCCAATAGCCAACAACTCTCGCATAACGGTGGACTTGTCGGCGCCCTCCAGCGCCTTCTCCATAACAATCGCCTCGATCTCCTCGTTCATCTGGGCAGGGAGGCGAATGGTGATTGGAACAAGCATGGCTTTTCCAGCCTTCGGCGGACGACCTTTCTTTGGCTTGCTCATGCCACATCTATAACGTAGCCGCTCACATGACGTAAAATCACGAAGATTTGATTTTGTAGCCGCCATTCCTCCTTTAATTTCGTAGCCGTTTCACATATATTGTAGTTGCCTACAGCAGGTCGGTGGCGAGAAGGATCACGCAGAGCTGCTGCCCCGCTGGTCGGCGTATCCCGACAAGTCAGCGTCAGTGCATGGCGTCGAAATGAAGTGGCCCGGCAGCGGCTGCAACCGCTCCGGGCCGATGCGACACCCCAACCACGCATAGGAAGGAACATCACATGTCTATACATACTACCATTCGCTCCTGGCCGGCAATCGGTCTGGGGGCGCTGTTTGCGTTGGGCACGTGCTACGTGCTCTTCGAGGACGTGCTCCGGCAGGGCGCCGGCGTCACCACAGACCACGTCATGACGCTGCTGGTGCTGATCGGCACGATCTCGTCCGGCCACATGTTCTGGCACCAGGCCCGCGCGTTCCACGTGGGCCCGTCGCTCGGCCTGGCGGTTCTGTTCCTGGCCGGCACCTTCTACTGCGTCACCACCAGCGCCGGCCGCAATGCGGTCGTGGTGGTCGTCAAGTCGAGTGAGACTCAGAAGAGCAATGGTGAGCGCCATAAGCTCGAGGCGGATATCGTCGAGGCCAAGGAGGATCTCCGCAAGGTGACGCTCGCCGTGACCAAGGAATGCGCCAGCGGCGAGGGGCCGAAGTGCAAGGGCGTAACGAAGGTGCAGGATCGGGCCTACAGCCACGTTCTGCTGCTCGAGGCGCGTCTCTCGAACATGAAGGCCGAGCAGGTGGAGAACGCCGACATCAAGCATGCGGCCAAGGTGTTCGCCGCGTTGCCGTTCGTGACCGCCGAGGCGCCAGCGATCGAGCGGGCCTTGCTCCTGTTCTTCCCGTTCGTGAAGGCGATGTTCCTGGAGATCGCGACCATCGTGTTTCTGGGTATCGGTCTCGGTCGCCGGGTTTCCGGGACCAGCGCGGTGGCCTCGGAAACCGTCAGCATGGAAACCGTCCCGTCTGGGCCCAGCGCTGGCGGGCCATCCAAGCGCCGGAAACCGAGCAACAAAGCAGAAACTCGGAAACCGTCGGCGTCAGTTCTCGTGTTTCCCGTGAAGCCGAAGAGCAGCGAGATCACGCTCGCGTACGTGCGGGCAGAGCTCACCGCCGGTCGCATCATCCCGAGCCAGGATCACCTGGCCGCCTGGGCCGGCGTCAGCAAGAGCGCTGTCTCCAAGTGGCTCCTGCAATGGGAGTGCGACGGCCAGATCGCCCGCGGTCGCTCCGGGCGCTGCAAGGTGATCGGGCGTCCGTAGCGGAGCGTCGGTTGCTGAGTTGATGAACCCCGGCCAGTTTCCTGGCCGGGGTTTCTTGTTCACAGCACTCAAGCATCTTCGATCGTGGGTCCCGGCAGCTACCCGCAACGACCGTCGGCGAGCCACTGCACCATGGCAAATGCAGTGAGCGATTTGATCGGTCGAAGGGGGTGTGCGGGTTACCGCGCCGCTACCGGACGTCCAGGATCACGACGCGGGAGCGCCACGGGGCACGACCGCAACGGCCAGGACCGTGTGATGGCGGTTGCAGATGCACGGTTGGCTGGGTAGTCTCGGGTCGCCACGGGGGTACTTGGGGAAATGTCGGTCAAGGCCGACGTCGCCGAAAGGTTCGCGAAATTCCAGCGGAAATAAATAAAGACGCGTTGGATGCTTGAATTGACGATCGTCACAGAGAGGGCGGCAGTGGATACAAGCGCATGGGGCAAGAGGTTTGCGGCTCTCGCTCTAACGACGCTGGTCGCGTCCGCATGGCTCGTCACCGCCACGCTCGCGCAGCAGCCATTTCCGTGGGCGCGGTTTATCGAGCTTGCGCAGCAAAAGGGCGACAAAGATATTCCACCATTTAACGTGTGCAGGGCGTTCGATCTTCCGGCCGACTGTTACGCCACTGGATTGTCGTGGCGAGAGAACGATGGCTGGGTCCATGCGTTCAGTGTGCTGACGCAGCCGAGCAAGCCGGTTCGCATCATCATCTCCCGGCGGAAGTTCGAGGAAGTTGGAGATGCGTTCTATTTGACCGACTTGAACGGAAGGCTGCTCGGCGCTGTGACGCCCATCGGACCAAGCTGGGCGCAGACCTGGTTGAGTGCGTCGGTCAAAGCGCCGGAAATTCAAAAGGGATTTGCCGACGAGATCGCCTACTGGCGCGCGAGCCAGGCGCGATGGGAGCAAGAGCCGGCCGGACTGCGCGGCGATCAACGACAGCAATGCGGCTGCCTGTGCAACGAGTCTGGCCAATGGGTACCGAGACGATGCGCTGATCCACAACACCAGCCGATGTGTCTCAACAAACCGGTGGGGGAGAACTGTAAGACGGGCGAGTTCTACCCGACGCAGTGCGAGAGAGTCCAATACTGCAACTTCAACAGCACGAAATGCGAGTGGGTGACGGAATGTGGCATGCGCCGCTCGTCCTTCCCCCTCCTGCGGTAGGCGCGCTCGATCAAACAAAATGCCCACTCACCACTCCAATCGCTGAGCTGTTCGCTCGGAATTTCCCGCGAACGCCGCGAGCAAGAAAGGACTCACTTCCTGGCGAGTCCGCTCCGATTGCAGAACCTGGTCTTCCAAGTTCCGCTTTGATTACCCGCTCCTTAATGGAATTCTTCGGATTAAGCGAAAATCGCACCACAAATAGATTGACATCATTAGTTCGTTGACTCGATTTCCTCGCCTCTTCGCTTGGTCAGATCAGTCTCCATGCATATCTAACACTTGCTGCTTCGAGGTATGCGTCATGTCTGCGTCGTCCAAGCAGGTCAACTCCTTTGGCGGGGCTCGCCAGATCGGATCCGCAGCAGCCTGGCGCACGGGGCGAAACGGCGGGCCCGTTCTTCGACGCTTCAGCAACGATCGCTCGGGAAGCGTTGCTCTCATCTTTGCCTTGGCGATCGTCCCGCTGACAGCGTTCGTCGGCCTTGCCGTCGACTATGGACGTGCCTACAGCGTGAACACCAAGACGCAGGCGGCTCTGGATGCGGCAGCGCTCGCCGCCGGTCGCGTCGCTCAGGTTGAGAAGACGGACAGCGTCAACAAGGCCGCCGCGGCCGCAAGCGCGTTCTTCAACCAGGCCAAGCCCACCAATGCGACCGTCAGCTCGTTCGTATTCACGCCCAATGCCGCAAACACGGAATTCACGGTGACCGCTACGACGTGGGTCAAGACGCCCTTCCTCGGTGTCCTCAAGACCTGGTTCCCCCAGGGCGCGGACCCGGATGCGCCAGCCAGCTGCAACTCCTACAGCTGCGTGAAGATGATCACGACCGCCACCGCAAAGGTCACGATTGGTGGTAGCCAGGCGTCGAACGTGGAAATTGCGCTGATGCTCGACGTTACCGGCTCGATGGCCGGCCAGAAGCTTGCCGACCTCAAGGCCGCAGCCAAGGACCTGATCGACGTCGTCATCCTGGATAACCAGAGCCAGTACACGTCGAGGGTGGCTCTCGCCCCGTTCGCCGATGCCGTGCGGCCGGGTCCTTTCCTGCAGCAGGTTCGTGGTCTGCCGCCTGCCACCAACAGGTTCCGAGACAAACAAGGTCGTTGGCAGATCTATAAGCTCACCGACTGCGTCTCGGAGCGTGACGGCCAGGCCGCCTACACGGATGCTGCTCCCATCGGCAACGACAAGCTAGGGCCGGTCTACACGAAATCCGGCTCGTGCAATCCGCAATCACAGGTCGTGCCTTTGACGCAAGACAAAGTCCTGCTGAAGGGAACGGTCGACCGCTTGACGGCGGGCGGCTGGACAGCTGGCCACCTCGGAACAGCTTGGGCCTGGTATCTGATTTCCCCGAATTGGGGCAGTGTCTGGCCCAATGAAAGCGCGCCGGCTCCTTATGGGGATAAGTCAACCCGCAAGATCGCCATTCTGATGACGGACGGAGAGTACAACCTCCAATATGACGCCTCCGGCATCGCGACCCGTGACAACGGAGCGGGGGCAATGAACGGCTTGTCGGATGCTCAGGCCCGACAAGTTTGCGCCAACATCAAGGCCGCAGGAATCGAGGTCTTCACGGTCGGCTTCGATCTTCACGAAGCGAAGGCGATTGAAACGTTGCGTCGATGTGCAACAGACGAGAGCCATTTCTATTTGGCCGAGAACGGTGACCAGCTGCGCCAGGCCTACCGCGACATCGCGCTTAAGATCTCCATTCTCAGGCTCACAAACTGAGCAAGCGCTCACCTCACGTCCGACTGCCGCAGAGGGGATGCCCCATCAGCCGGACGCTTGGTCAGGCTTCTTGACCGATCTTGCCGCTGAGGAAACCAGCATGATGAGCGTCCCCACAATGAACGCAGCTGCCGCGACGGCATCGAGCATATCCGCCGCCGAGTCATGAGCAAGGTGCCGCGCCACACCAGCCACGCCCAGCATTACGATTGCCCAGGCGTAGATCGCCGCACCTAACATGATCGCCATGATGCTGGGCCGACGGATCATCGAGAACACCCACGCCCTGGGATTCGTTGGGGCTTCAACATGGTTCACCGGGTTTCGACTTGCGTCGAAGCGAAGGCGGCTGCACCGGCACATAAGCCTTGATCACCTGCACCCGTCGCGATGCCGTGATGCGTGGAGGCGACACGAATCTGACTGCGATTTGGTTGCCGTTACGCCGTATCACTTCGCAACGGGCTTCCAGCCCATCGATCTCGATGATGAGGTCGAACGTGTCGGGCGCATTGAGTGAACCGCCAATTTCGAGGCGCGCGCCCGTCTCGGAAATGTTGCGCACCCTGCAGGGCAGGGTCGAGTGGCGATCATTGAAGGCCACGATGCCGGCCTTCAGGACAAGCCGACGCGTCGCCCTGCGCCTTTCAGCCCGCGTACTGGTGCCAGTCATCTCTGAAGCCGCCGGACTCACGGCGTCTTGTGCAGCGCGCCTCCCCTTGGCGTCGCCACGATCCTTCTCATCCCCCCGGTGCATTCTTCGTCAGCTCCAACATTCGAGTAACGCATTCCGCGCGTTGGTCTCCTTTTCGCGGCGCCGACGATGCTAGAACCTGGAGCCGCTCCAGGTTCAAGAGGTTATGCGGGTGGAAAAGCACCTTCGCCCACAGCTGTTGAGCAATTCACTATCCTCTGTCCTGCAATGGTTCGCGACGCCGGACGTCGGCGTCATCGCCAATCCCTGATCCCCACGGTCTCATCAAGTGGTCTGAGACACTACCGAGACACCAGCGTCGGAGAACCTGCCTGGGTCCGCCAGGCCAACGGCATCATTTCTTGGGGATAAGCAGACCCCCACGGTAGATCAGACAACAGATCGACTGCAATTGATCTGGGACGGGGCCAAACGAATCTTCTTGAGGGAAAGCGCCTGGGCGCACGCCGCCTCGGCGCAACACAACCCGCCAGCGAAGCGGCTTGCGCACTGACAATTGCACTCATGTGATGGGTTGTATGGTTCTGCAATCCCTTCGCCAACCATGATTGGGGAAGCACTCACGTGACCACTTTTCGCGTGACATGTCCTCGACATCGAGCACGAGGTGCTGCATGCGCCCATGCGTCTCCTCCAGGATCCGGCGCAGCGCGTAGCTCTTCCCGGCGCCGGAGGCGCCTTGAATGATGCCGCGCGAGCCAATCAGCTCCTCCGGATGTGCGACGTCGCTGGTTGTTGGGCGAACCATGTCAAGCGTGTCCATTTGTCATGCGCTCATCAGTTCAGAGGTTTCCACCGTGTCGGTTGAACAGAACGCTCGCCATCCTCGTTCCGCTCCCAGCAAACACCATCCGTCCAGCAGGACGGCGGCTCCTGATCTTCGACGAACACCCAGCATGAGCAATCGTCACCGTTGATGTCGGCGAACCCCGACATCCAGGCAATGATGTTGTCGCTGCCGTGGCCGGGTATCTCGGCCTGAATCGCAGTTCCGTCGCGCGGCGCCGTTTCCATTGATTGCCAGTCGGTCATGGGGTTTCCCTACGCTGTCGCTGAAATTTGCAACTCTCGACGCTTGGCGCGTACGGCCTTGATCTTCGCGTCGGCCTCTGCCGCCAGGCCGGGGCACTCCCGGTCCCATTCATCCATCGCGTCCCTGATGTTCGAATGCGTCTCGCCGTACAGCCAGCAGATGCAGGGCACGTGTGCCTCTGCCCACTTCACGAGGTCGATGCAATCAGCGCACCGCTTGAATGTGTGCGCTTCGCCTTCCCAGATGCCCCACGTCTTCAGATACATTTCGCCGGGCAAGATCACGCCGCAGCACTCGGTGCATTTGTGCGCTTTCTTTGCCTTGACGAGCCGCTCGTCAAAGACTGATGGCCCATCAAGGTCTGGGCAGCAGCAGGCGTCCATGTCCGATGCTCCCCTCATCGCCGGGGCCGTTGCCCGATAACGCGCGCATTCTGCTGCCGCACGAGGCCGTCGATGTAAGCATCGAAAGCCTCGCCATCCCAGGCCTGGATGCAGAGATCCCCGGCCAGGTGATGGATGGCCAGCTCGAACTTGCGGCGCACGATCCTGAAGTGCTGCTCGCGGTTCTCTTCGGCAGTCTGGGGATCCGCTAGGGCAAGATCCCTGACGACGGCTTGGGTGTTGATCTGCTCCAGGTCGAAATCCGGTCCCAGATCGAGGAAGGCGTTCCTGAGCTTCTCCGCCCGCACCCAGCGCACGATCTCGCGATGCATCTGAGAGAGCGGGTCTTCGCCTCCCTGGCTGCCAGGCTCGAGCATGTCGGCAATGCTGTTCGCGACGGCGAAGGCGAGTTGCCCGGCGCTCTCGAAGCTCAGCGTCCACACGCGGAACCACACGCCCATCCAATGCACGGGCTGATGCCTGTCCATCTCCTTGGTGAGCGAGTCCACCCAGCGCGTTGTGATGCCGATGCGGATCGGCCAGACCCCGCGGTTGTCGGCAAAGCCGCGCGGAACGGGAGCCGCGTAGCCGGCGATGTACACGGCCGCCGGCTGCAGAGCCTCAAAGGTTCTGGTCCATTCGGGCGATCGGCGGCTGCGCCGCTTCACGGCCGGCGTCGTCTCGGCACGCGGGGGAGGCTGGGGCACCTGGTCGCCGGTCTTCAGCCTGTACTTGTCGGCAAGCCGCCGCACG
The DNA here is from genome assembly GCA_008933705.1 of Hyphomicrobiaceae bacterium. Classification (GTDB taxonomy): domain Bacteria; phylum Pseudomonadota; class Alphaproteobacteria; order Rhizobiales; family Hyphomicrobiaceae; genus AWTP1-13. Next base: position 70,199 of record WBUN01000013.1, on the reverse strand, counting down.
GCGTCACTGGTCATGTTTCCCTCTCCTGAAACCTCGGTTGCGCTCTCGGAGCGCCTTCATGTGATCGGCGACAGCGATGTGACCGAAGACCGGCAGGCCATTGGCGGCCCGGTGCACGCGATCAATGCCCGCCTCGTAGATCTGCAGGCAGCGCACATGCGTCCGCCCGAGCTCGCGGGCAATCGCACGCCATGACAGCGGTCCGCCGGCGGCACGTGCGCGCCAGATCAGCACCACCTGGGTATTGTTGAGTTGCCAAGGCACGTCGGAATGCAGCTCGGGCGGGTTGAGCGCCGCGAACCATGACATGGCCACCAGCCAGTCGCTCCGATCGGCATTGTCGAGTTGCAGGCGCTGCAGCCAGACCGATGCGGGCTGCTCCTGCCGCCTGGTCGCCTCATTGCGGATGAACTTCTCCACCTCCTCGGTCAGGCGGAGGACAGGTGATCCGCACACGGCGGGCAATCCCTCCCAGGCGCCTGCCCCCGAGGCCGACAGAGCCCGCATGACGCGGCCCTCGGCCATGTCACGGGTGACATCCCCGGGCGGCTGGTAGACCAGGCGCGGCGCGTCGGGATCGATCAGCCACCACCAGGGGAGATCCGGTCCTCTCGGCAGGTGCACCAGCGCCCGGCGCCGGCGCGGCTTGGCGCGGATATTGACCATCACCCCCTCCGGCTTGATGACGCCATTGAAGGGCTTGGGCGCCGGCAGGGGTGCCTTCCAAAGCTCCGGCTGCTCTGGTCGCCACCACTCCGGGTTCTCGGCCCACAGGCCTTCCCTGGCCTTTCTGCGCGGCGGCAAATACATGGTCGAGCCATCACCGCGCGTGGCCGCCCAGACCAGCTTCTTGCTTGTCGGGTGATAGACGCGGGCCGCCTTGTAGAGGCGGTTATTCCACTGCACGAGCACGCGCACCCGCAGAGGCGGATGCTCTTTCGTGACGGGGTAGACGTGGCCTGAATCGGTCATGCGGATCGCCCCAGCATTTCGAAGGCGACGCCGGCTTCCCGAAACAGCGTCTTTGAAGCCTCGAGGCTGGCCTCCCACCGTTCGGCGAGCGTGGCCTCCGGTTCACATGTGACAACCCGGCTGATGCCAGCCTGAATGATCAGGCCAGCGCAGGTCGCGCATGGCGGAAACGGCCAAACGTAGAGCGTGCAGCCGTGCAGCTTTTCGGCTGCGGCAACGATCGCATTCGCCTCGGCATGGACGGTGCGAAGGAGACGGGCCGGCCGATCATGCAAGAGCGCCGGCAGATCCAGCACCCCGCGCGGGAAGCCGTTGTAGCCCTGCGATGCGACCGTCCGGTCAGGCCGGACGATGATGCTGCCAACCTTCGTCGACGGATCCTTCGACCAGGCGGCGACATTCCGGGCGAGACCCATAAACCGCTCATCCCACTTGTGGGACATGGCAGGCTCCTAATTCAGCGGATCGTTCGTCTTGGCCCGCTCACCGCGGAATTGCGCTCTTGCCGACTCCAGCTTCGTCGCCGCCTGTTCTCTGATGAATTGCAGCGCCCATTGGCCGAGTTCGGTGTCTGCATACTGTCCGACGGCGCGCAGGTACGTTTGGACAACGGCGCGCAACCTCGTGGTCTTGGCCAAGTCAGCCTTGCGGTCCTTCAGCATTTGATTGATGGCCTTGACCTCGAAGCCGGCCGCCTTCGCAAGCTCCTTCTCGGCTTTTATGTTCGCCGCAGTCTGCGCCTTCTCGGCCTCGAGGCTCTCAATGCGCTCAACGAACTTGATGAGCTGCTGAGCGCTGTTACTGCCGAGCTCTTCCAGTTTGTCCGGGATATCCATGTTGCCTCTCCTCAGTTTGCCTGTTCCAATCGGCACCATCCCCACTGCGTCACGCCGGCTCCTCTTCGAACAAAGTCATCGGCTCCGGCTTCGGGCCGAACCGGCGGCGATCATCTGGGTGCTCCAGCGCCGTGCGCAGACCTGGCGGGATCCACATGAACGATGTGCGCGTGCCGGGCGAGGTATCGCCGCCACACAAACCAGCTGTAGCTCGTGGCCGTGGACGCGTCGGGATCCCAGCGCCCCTTCGTCATGGGTACGCGCTCGCAGAACTGCGCGATGAGGCTTGGCGGCGACGTGCGGAAGATTTTGAGATAGCGGTCGCCACCCTCGGCCCACACTGTGCGCAGCAGCAGTGCCACCCCGACCTTGGCGGTCTCCAGCGCCCGCAAGGCGAATTCGACCCCGAGGTTGAAGGGGGGATTGGTGACGACCCAATCTACCCCGCCCGCCATACGCATCACATCGGGGCCATGCCCAATGAAGGAGCCGATCAGATAGCCCTTGCCGTAGTCATGCACGTCGGAGGCCTGCACTTCGGGGAAGTATTCGCCGAGAACTTCCGCCATGTGGCCTTCACCGCAGGCGGGCTCCCAACAGGTCTCGCCATGCGCCTTGCGGTTCGCACTACTGATCCACGGACGTTTGCCGAGCACGATTTCGCACAAGGCCCGCGTGGCCCATGGCGGTGTGCAAAAGAAATCCAAGGAGTCCGGCGGTTCGCGGCGTTGGGCCATGACGGCAGCGCCGCCTTTCGGCAGGGTGGTCATGCCACGGCCCCCATGCAGGTCAGCCCGCACTCCGCGTCGTGCTCTTCGTTGTCATCGACAAAGCCATCGAACAGATGTCCTTGCTCCCGCACTTGGCGCGCGAGATCCGCGTATGCGTACTCGGTTACAAAGCGGGCGCCGCTTGGTTTATTGGGGGCAATGCTGGCTTCCTGCTCGATCCACCAGCCTTCCATGCCCGGATTTTCGCGCATAAGCGCGGCGAGCTTTGCTCGCGCCTTCAAGAAGCACAGGTCGCAGTTACCCTCGTAGCTCTTGAGCGCGAGGTCGAACGGCTGCCGTGCCCAAAAGGCCAGTACATCGGCCTTGATGATCTTCGCTTTGGATAGCGGCATGACCGTGCGCCAGGGGTCCTTGCGCTGCTCATTGCGGTCAATTGCCTTCAGCACTCTGTGGCCTTCGTCGTAGCGAAGGCCAATGACGCTGGTCCAGTGTTTCCAACCAAGGGCCTGCTTGGCGAAACTGCTGATCGTCCGCACCTTGAGCGTGCTCGTGCAGTAGCGCGTCACCGCATTGGGCAGGAAATTCTTCTTGGCGATGAGTGCGGCAAACGGCTCGCCAGCGCGACTGGCCGAGTTGAAGCCGACTTCCTCGAAGCCATCTGTGGTATCGCGCCACTCAAGCCACTGTATGCGCACACCCCAGCGCGAGCCGCACTCTTGAACAAAGTGCAGCGTTTCCTCGCGTTCCTTGCCGGTGTTGGCAAAACAGACGTAGACATCGTCGGGCAGCTTCCCATCGTGCGCGCGTGTGATTTCGTGCAGCATGTAGGCTGAGGTCCGGCCACCGCTGAAGCTGACGAGCGCAGGCCCATCGATGCAATAGGCTGGATGGATGGTCATGCCAGCACCTCGGCCTTAAGGAGGCGCCGCGTCTGCGTCTTCTTGCCCTCGACGAGAGCGCGGACCATGGCAGGCGACATCAATATGGGTTTCGGCCTCACGAGTGCGCCCTCCCATAGGTCTCCAAGTCCTCCGCTATCGCCGCCATCAGGCCGGCGATCATCGGGCGCACCCAGATCGGCTCGGCCGACAGCATGAAGGTCTCGCCTAGCTCGGCGAGCAGCAGCGTGCGGCCCATCACACCGGCAATGGCCGCGGCACTGTCGGACGGCACGGCGTTGCCCACGCGCTCGCGCTTGGCGCTCTCAGACTGGCCATGCAGGTCGACCACCTCGTCGGGATCGATGAGGCTCTGCAGGCAGACCAGCTCCAGCAGCGTGAAGGGCCGGTGCCAGGTGCCGTCGCGGGCAATGATGACGGCAACCAGGCGATCGTCCGGCCCGGGCAGCGTCTCGCCCTCCGCCGGCCTCGGATCGGCCACCGACCAGCGCCCGTTGTCGTGCTGCCCGTTGGCCGTGACCGCGCCGCTCGGCTTCTCCCATGGCACCACGCCGTAGTGGCCTTGCGTCAGATAGCCGTCGCGGTCCTCACGCGTTAGGGCGCGCGGCCGCGGGTCGGCGACGCTCAGCGCGCCCGAGCCGACGCGATCGGAACCCGTCACCGTCTTGGACGGCTCCTGCCAATCCTGCACCGCAAGCTTGCTCTGGTGTGTGCCGGCCGGCCAATCCGTGCGCGGATCGGCAACGGCGCATGCTCCCTGCCCCGTGGTCGAGGCCCCGATGACCGAGCCGGCCGGCTCATCATAGGCGGTGACGCGGTACTTCCCCTTGCCACCGAAACCGCCGTCGGCGCGTGGATCTGCCACCGCCAACCCACCGGCCGGACCACCAGGTCCTGCCACTGCGGGCGAAGTCTCGCCCCAGCGCACTATGCGAAAGGTGGTGTTGAAGCGCGGCTTGCCCGGGATCCTGGGATCTGCCACCGCGTAGCGCCCGGTGCCGACGGACACGTCGCCCTTGATCACGGCCGCGGGTTGGTCCCATGTGCCGACACCCATCTGCACCGATTTCTCGTGTCCATCGACGCGCGGATCGGCAACGGAGAAGGCACCGTTCATCGGCCCGGCTCTGCCCGTCACCGTGCCGCTCGGCTCATCCCAGCGGCGTACCCCGAGCACGTCCGAATTCCAGTTGCAGCCCGGCGCAATGCCATAGTCGCGCAGGAAGCCGTTCTCGACGGCAAGCTTGTTGAGCGAGCGCCAGTCGCTGCCGGCCTCGACGAAGGCGAGCCGCACCCACGTGCGCCACTGCAGGGCCGGCATGCGGTGCATGGGTAGCGTGGTCCCGGGCCCGGGCACCGGCAGGCGCTCCAGCACCTCGCCGACGCCGCGCAGACGCATCTTCGGCGGCTCGTACAGGAACGGGGGCACCAACGCGGCATGGCGGGCGACCAGCAGGAAGCGCTTGCGGCTCTGCGCCAGGCCGCCGAGCTCGCCGCAGTCGTGCGTCGTCTCGGCGACCGCGTAGCCGTAGGCGCGTAGCAGGGCGATGATCTGATCGAGCAGGTGGCGGCCGCGCGTGGCGATGCGCGGCACGTTCTCGAACAGGATCAGCTTGATCGGATCATCCTTGTAGGCCTCCAGCAGCAGCCAAACGCCGCGCAGCGTGAGGCCGTTCAGCGCCTGGTACTTAGCCATGCGCGAGGCCGTCTCGGAGAGCAGCCCCGAGAAGCCCTTACATGGCGAAGAGGTGAAGGCGATGTCGAGGTGGCCCAGCGCGGCGCGGACGTTGGCCGGTGCTGCCTCGCGCCAGCCCTTCGGCGGCTCGTGGCCGTGGAAGGCGATGTACTGCTCGCGCGAGAACAGGTCCATCTGCGTGCCGGGCACGCCGGCCAGGCGCTCGAAGTCGGCCAGCGCCGCCGGGTCGCTGTCGATGCCGCCGGCGCACTCGAAGCGCGCCTCGATATTGCCGACGCGGGCCTTGCCGCGGTTGAAGCCGCGGGCGCCGCCGCCGAGGCCGCAGAAGATGTGGCCGTGGCGATAGGTCTTGATGGCGATGGCAGGCGCGTGCATTGCGTCCCTCGAAGTGGGAGTTGTGGGAACGCAGACGCAACAGACGCTACCGGATGGACTGCACGCTAGGTCTTGCTCGCCGGCTTCTGCGGGTAGCCGGCCGCTCGCATGGCCTCGCAGAACATCGCGTTCTGCACCTCGAAGCCCAATTGCCTCGTGAGCGGGCCCCTCTCGGCAAACGGCACGTCGGCCTCGACCGCCGCGGCCGCACGGACGCGTTTCCGTTCATCGAGAGCGGCGCTGGCCGCCATCTTGGCCGCGGCGCGCCTGGCCTCTCGCATCCGCCGCCGGCGCTCGGCCTGCCGCAGGTTGAAATGCTCAACCGCCAGAACGGTCTCAGCGCGGCTCGCCCATTCCTTGCGTTGCTGGCGCGCCTCCTCCTCGGCCTGCTCCGCGATCGCCTTGGGCTTGCCGCCGGCCTCGAGCAGCGCCAGGACGCGATCGGTCAGCACCTGGAATTCCGGATGCGACTCCATCCGTGCGGTGGCGGCGCGGATGCCAAACAGGACCGTCGTATGATCGCGGTCGCTCACCCCGCCCACCGCCACCAGGCTGGCCCCGGTCCACCGGTGGGCGATGAGCATGGCGAGCTGCCGCACGGCGGTGACATGCTTCGCCTTCGATCGTCCAAACACCTGCTCCGCCGACAAGCCCGCGATGATGGCGACCAGGCAGAAGATCGCCCGGATTTCCTCATCCAGCGTCGCCCGGATGTTCTCCTCGAATTTCTTCATGCGGCTCTCCCTGGGATGGCCGGATCGGCGCGCTCCCGCACCTCGTGCAGGGCGCGGATCTGGCAGCCGATCTGGACGATGGCGGCGAGCAGCAGGTCGTCCGTACGCGCCCGCCCTGATGTCTGTCGATCGATCGCTTCGATGAGCGCGAAGCGGTTGCTGCTGGCGCCAACGCCGAACAGGTTGGCGATGACCTGGCACGGCGTCGCCGTTCTGCGGCGGATCAGGTGGATCGCCACCGCCCGCGCCTCGTCGGCATGGCCCCAGATCACCGACGGCTCGCCGAACGCCAGCGCGCGCGGGCTGACGCCGAAGTGGCGGGCGCACATGGCTGCGATCTCGAGGGCCGTGACGTTCATCGCGCGGCCTCACGATGGCTCGCCTCGAACAAGCTCAGGCTGCGGTCGGCCTCGCCCGTCGAGCGGAACGCCTGGCCGCCGATCGCCTGTCGCCACCGCCTCAGCAATGCGTCCGGGTCGTCGCCGCGAACCTTCGCGCGCCGGATGAACCCCCGCAGGATGATCTTGGACGGCTCGGCGCAGGCGCCGACCGCGGCAGCCATCGCGTGCTTGCGGGCCGATCTGTTGCGGGTGGCGATCTTCGTCAGCGCCTCGGCGGTGACGCCATGCATCTTCGCCGCTTCGTCGCGGCCCATGCGCAGCAGGTAGGCGCTCGGATCCGCGATGCGACGGCCCTTGGTCTTCTCGGCGTAGCGCCGTACCAGCGCCTCCACGTCGATACCGAGTTGCACCAGCTCCGTCAGCACCGCCGGCGTGAAGGGCAGGCGCTCGCCGCTCGCACCTCTCGCCAAGCCAGCGGCGCGCGCCGCTTGCGCCGCCGCGAGGAGGTCGGCAGCAAAGTCAGTCCCCGAAGGCACTTCAAAAAATCGTCGCGCCTTTCTGTTTGTTACCTTCTTTGTAGGACTGACATTCTTTGTAGGTGTCCTGATTGCCAGATCTGGCTGACCAGTTACTGGTTTCCAGGAAGTGGTTGGCTTCGGCGCCCCTTCTTCATCCACTTCCGGGTTTTCAGGAAGTGGTGGCGTTGCCCCCTCCGGCTCATCCGTGAAGACGTACTCGTAAGCCCCTAGCGTTCCATCCTCTTTCCTGGCCCGGAACCGGGTGCAGTAGCCGAATTCGACGAGCTCTTTGATGATGCGATAGGCGCGGTCCCTGCCAACGTTGCGCGTGCGACACAGCCACGCCAGGCTGAAGTGCCAGTTGTCGGGATAGCTCAGGATGAACACGAGGATGCCGACCGCCTCGGGGCTGAGGCGATTGTCGCGGATCATCGCGTTGCCCAGCTGCGAGTAAGGCCGGTTGTTGCGGAATGCCACGCGAAGGATCGTCCGATCCTCGCCGGCGGTCTTCGGTTTCCCGCTCATGGTTTTCCTCGATCCACAGGTGCCGAGTGGCCGATGCTTGCTCGACGACTCGGCTGGTGTTAGAAACGCGGTACCCGGACAAACGCACGTCCGGACAACGCTCCGCCCGGCACTCGCTCCGACGGAGCGACGCACCTTCAGATCTGCGCGATCTATCTCTCGAGACCTCGGAGGCACCGCTCTGAGGTCTCAGCGTTTCTGGCTACGTCATGGCCTTCGCTCCTCGTCGGTGGTGCACCCACGCGTCGATGCCGAGCCTCGGCAGGGCGCCGCACGGCACGCCCATCACAGGCCGCATCCTGTGGTCGCGCACCGGCAGGCCGAGGAGCGCGCAGCGCGCCCCCAGCGCGCCCACGCCGAGGCCCGTCACATCACGGATGAAGGACGCCGGCCGACCCGCCAGCCAAAGGCAGCGCAGCATCACGTCGGGATTGTCGTGGTCGTGCTTCAGGCTCATCGCAGGGCTCCCCAGGCTTCGAGCTGCGCGATGGCGGCATCGAGCCCGAAGGCAACGGCCACCGCGGCGCCCGCGCGTTGCAGGTCGGAGATGGCGGCCTTCTGGCTGTCGCTCAGCCGGCCGTCGGTCTTCTTGAGCTCGAGGAAGTGCGCGCGCCCGCCGATCACCAGCAGGATGTCCGGCACCCCGGGCTTGAGGCCCATGCCCTTGATCTTGCCGCCGACGCCCCTGGGCCGCAGCTCGCCGGCGGGAATGTGCGTCCAGAACACGTTGGCTGCACATCGATGCGCCAGATGCGCGACCACGGCGTGATGGATCTCGCTCTCGCTCATCCGGCTGCGCAGCAGGTTGCGTAACCCACCGTCCGCCGACGTCTGGGCCGATTTGGCCAGCACTGCTGCCGATCCCGTCATCGCAGCGCCTCCGCAAGCACCAGAGCGAGGAAGCCGGCGGTGAGGACGCCGCCGATCGCCAGCGGCGAGGCGCCGATGTGCACGACCCAGAACAGCGCCTTGTCCGACCTGGTCATAGGCTGCCTCCGCGCAGCTCGGAGGCAGGCTCGGGCGGGGAGCTCGGAAGGGGCACCCCATCGACCAGCACGTGCGCGATGCTGAAGCAGTGCGCAACGACGTCGTCGCACACGCGGGAGAGCAGCGCCTGCAGGTGCGCGCGCCGGCGCACACCGTCGTCCTCGGGACCGAACAGCTCCCCCCACACGATGAACCGGCCGTCGAGGTCCTCCGCGCCACCGTAGAGAGCCATGCGCGTGCGCCCCGACCAAAGCCTGGCTCTGGATTGGGACAGGTGGTCGGCGACCGCCAGGCTGAGGGCGGCCTGCATCGCGTTCGGCTGTTCTGGCGCCGTCAGCTTGACGGCGATCGCGCCAGCCCCGCCGACGCAGATGGCTCCGATGAGCATCGCCACCTTGAGACGGACGGTCATGCGGCCCTCCCGAGCTCTGCCGACCGCATGCCGCCTTGGAGTCCCTGTGGCGCCGGCTTGCGATCGGCCTTGGGTTTCCTCGGCTTGCGCAGCCGGTGATTGAGAGGCGGGACGATGTAGACCCGCACCTGTGTCTCGATGCCCTGGCGGTCCGCGCGCCGCATGTAGCGCTTGCCGCCCAGCGCGCGGTTCATGGTGACCGCCACCGAATTCCAGGGCCGCGCCTTCCAGCCATTGCGCTCGCACAGCAGCAGGTAGGTCAGCGTCATTTCGCCGGCATCCATGACTGTGCCCGGCTCGAACTCGGCCGCATCGAGCAGCCACGCGAGCAGGTGCTCGGCGTGGAGCCTGGCCATCTCGCGTGGCGGCAGGTCGGGCAGACGGCACGCCGGCCGATCGCCGGCAGCTGGCCGGACCGGAGTCGGCGCCATGTCGGGAGACGGGAGCAGGTGGCGGCTTTGAGCGCCGGCGCGCACCTTGTCCGCGACGCGCCGCGACCGAAAGCCGAAGAAGCCCATCAGAAGGGCAACCGTGCTTGTACTGACGTCCATGTGAACCCCCAGCGCCGGAGCCGCTGAGCTCCGGCAAGTCCATTCAGCGCCGGACAGGCCCCGGCGATCGGCTGCGCTTTGGGTATGCGTCACCGTTCGCCGCAAAGGGGTGCGCAGCCCCTCTGCGGCGTACGCCGATGCACGCACACTGCGGTGAGGGGAGCCGGGCTGAACCCCTACGGCGTAACGCGACCGCGCCGTCCCTCTCTGGTGCCGGAGGCCTTGCGAGCCGTGCCGGAGCTCCCGCGGGTTATTCCTTCATCCGCTCTGCCTTGCGGCAGGGCTGGGCCGAGATGCGGCCCTCGTCGTTGGAAGCGACGATGACCTTAGGCGCGCGAACGCCCCTCTCGGCCCGGCGCCGACGCCGGGCTACGCACTGCTACTCAGATGATCCGAAGTGCCCGGGCGACTGCTCGCCAAAATCGCTGCACGCGAGAAAGCCTTGCGAGCGGCAGGATGGCCTCTGGCCCATCCTCGATGCGGCGGTCTACGGTCTCTTCCATCACGGTTCTCACCTCCTAGGCCATCCACGAACGTGCTGCCTGTCGGAGGCGCGAGGGCGTGGCCATCCTCGCGCCTCCGTCCCCGTTCGCCCGGGGCACGCCGGCTTCCGCGCCTTAGACACCTGCCTTACCCAGCCCAGGGTTCGGCGGAACGCGGAGCCGCTAGGAATTCTCCCGCCCGGACCGGAGAGAGGTGCAGGAAGCGATGCACCTCCCCCCAGTTGGCCCAGGCAATCGCAGCGGTGCCCTTCGGCACCACGCGTGCGACGCTTACGCGGGCTGGCAAGGCCCAGGCGGTTGCAGCGCCTTCCTCGGCAGCCCTGGGGTAGAGGGCTGCTCCGGACACGTCGCACGCGTGCTGACGAACGGGCACGGACACAACGCCACGACGCTACCTGGAACAAACGCCGGCGGGAGCAACGGTCTCCGCCGGCTCTCCAATCGGGCGGGTGCCGAACTTCAGCACCCGCCCGAATCACCTAGGATGGCCCTTGCGAAAGCAACCAACCCCTAGGAGATACCCTGATGCCCGACGCCCCAGACCTCACGGACCGGATGCACGAGATTGTCCTCGACAAGACCAAGGCCGAGACCATCCGAGCCGCGCTCGAAAAGCTCCGCACCGCTGGCGAAGCCATCCTGCTGCGCTCCGCTGCGGCGGGCGAACGGGCCGTGCTGATCTCACTCATTGCGAACCTCTGTGCCCGTCTGCCTGCACCGGCAGATCAGCAGTTTCTCGACTACCTTGATCGCGATGCGCGGCATCTCGTTCGAAACGATGACGTAGCCATCGAGACAGTAAGCGAGATAGTATTGGTTGCATGCCTGCTCGCGGACATGCTGCAGGCCGCAGCGCAAACACCCAATCGCTCTGATCCCCATTGAGGATCATGAACTGGCCCGGCAACGCCCGGGGACGCGGCTCAGGTTGCTCGGCGGGGCTCATGCGGCTTCTCCCTCTGTTGTTGGGAACGCAACGCCACGACGCTACTGGGAACGCTGCCGGCGGGAACAACGGTCATCCGCCGGCGACCTGATTAGGCGGCCTCGGCCTCCCGGGAGGGAGGTGCTTGCAATCCGGCAAGCCCGCTGCCACATTCAATCATGGCGACCATGAACCGCGAGATATACGAGGCCTTGAAGGAGGCCAATGTCAGCGAGGACAAGGCCCTCAAGGCCGCCGAGTCCGTCGCCACCTTCGATGCGCGCTTTGCCAGGATCGAAGCCGAGATGGCCGTCCTGAAGTGGATGGTGGGCACCAACATCGCCATTTCCCTCGCCGTCCTTTGGCGCCTGCTCAAGTAGAACCTCTGAACCTTCTACATTGACTCTACGACACCACTTGGAACAAGCGCCGGCGGGAGCAACGGTCGTCCGCCGCCCCCCAATCGGGCGGGTGCCGAACTTCAGCCCCCGCCCGAATCACCTAGGATGGTCACCCTGGAGAAGTACCAACCAAACCTAGGAGAATTCCCATGTCTGCACCTACCGATACGACCGACGTGAACACCGAGCTGACTGCGCTCAAGGAACAGGTCCGCCGCCTTCAAAAGCGGGTGACGGATCTTGAGCAATAACTGAGAGATGCGAAGCGCGCCGCCGCAAGGGTCGTCCCTCGACCGCCTCTTGTGCGGCGGTGAAGCGCTGGTCGGGGTAACCGGCCGCCATGTATTCGTAGTTCGTCGGAAACTCGGGCGGCAGAATGATGCGCGGCTCGTAGGCCGGGCCGATGCGCCGGCCCCGGCTGCGGGGGGAGAATGGCCGCTTGGGCCGGTACTTCGGCTTGAGTGCCACGCGTTTCGGACGGTTCATGATCGCGCAAGCCGCCACCGCAGACCTGAGCGCCCGCTGCGTAGCGCCGTACGCGGCCCCGGCCAGGATCGCATCGATAAGTTCTGCGCGGGTCATGCTGCATCTCCCTCTGTTGTCAGGAACGCAACGCTACGACAGGACGCTGGTAGCAGGGGCCGGATTCGAACCGGCGACCTCATGGGTATGAACCACGCGAGCTGACCGGACTGCTCCACCCTGCACCAAGCGGGGGAACGCGACGCCACAGCACGCTACTGGTTACACTCGGCGGCGGGATCACCAGTCGTCCGCCGCAATCTCGTCAGGCCGCCGCAAGGCTTGGCTGTCGGCCAAACCAGCCACAAGAAGCCCAGCCAGGAATCGTCTATCCTGCTCGCGGAGCAGGAACCGGAGCTCGACATCATTCCGGCGCGCGATCAGCCAGCAGTGCGCGGGACCGCTCTCGACGCGCAATTGCTCAACATTCGCCGGGAACCGCGTCATCCCGTTCTCTGCATGGAAGAATTCCGCGATGCTAGGATTACCCGACATAGTTGCTCTCCTGAACCGCTGGCGCCGGCGAAACGCTGACCGGCCGCGGCGGCCGGCTGGCCGGGCTGCGCTTCGGCGCGCTCGCGTTACGTAAGGGACGATGAGCGATCATGCCGCGTCGGTCTCCTTGGCCGCGGAGTTGAGACGATCCGTCGGCTGGGCGACTCGGCCTATCCTGAAGGTGCGACGCCACAGGCGCGCAAGCGCCGAGCCGACGGAGAACGCACGTGACTGAGCTCGAAGCCACCATTCTGCAAAAGCGCGTTGCCGCCTTGGAGCTGGTGCTCCAGGCAATGCTAGACGCACTTCTTCCGCCTGCTCCCAACCGCGCTGCCGCCATTGAACAGATTTGGAGCAAGCTGAAGAACCTCGCACAGCAGGAGCCACCGGATGAGACAGTCGCTTCTCAGCCGGTATGGATGTTCGCTTGCGACCTGCTGACGCCGCTCTCGCCTCCCGACAGATCCGAACCGCCTCGCTGAAGGTCGAGGGCGCGGACTGTGGCCACACCTCCTGGCCGTTCATGCTGCATCTCCCTCTGTTGTTGGGAACGCAACGCTACGACGCACCTTGCAGGACGGGTCCCCACTTGCTCAGCACCCGCCTCGATCGCCTAAGATCGGCTGGCGGGGAGCAACCTCTCCCGGGAGGAACCCATGGCCTCTGCCGACGCAGACCTCCAGAAACTGAACAGGCAATTTCAGGATTTGCGCACCCGCGTTGCGCTTCTCGAGGAACAAGTGAGCAGACTGACGAAACTCGTGATGAAGCTGCTGCCCCAGGCGCCACCGGCGAAGCGCTGACCGGCCGCGGCGACCGGCTGGCCGGGCTGCGCTTGGCTGAGCTGTCCTGGCGAACGGGGCGGGTCATGCGGCATCTGCCTCTGAATCTCGATCTAACGCTCAGGCTGCGCCGGTGGCGCCGACACCGGAGCGCCAATGCTCACGAAGTCGTTGGCCATGACCTTGCCGTCGGTAGCCCTTTCGATCTTGGGGAGTTCGTCCCATCTGGGCTTGGCGGTGCCCGCTAGCCATCTGCTCACCGTTGATCGGTGCACCCCGATCTTGTCGGCGAACTCAACGCCGGACATATTTCCCGCTTTCAGCCAATCGCATAGCCGCATCGGCCACACTCCTTGTGTTCAAGCAAAGTTGCGTTATTTGCAACATTTGTCAACATTACGTTGCATATTTCGGGCCTGCAAAGAGATGCCCGGCACGCAAAATGCGCTTATGCATGCGAGTCGGATCAGAGCTTTGCGGGAACGCCACGGCCTCTCTCAGGAGGAGCTCGGCGAGGCGTTGCTGATATCGAAGTCCCAGGTTTCGAGGCTGGAATCGGGGGAGACGCGCCTGAACCTCGATATGGCACGCAAGATCGCGCAAGCCCTCGACGTCAGCCTGTTCGAGGTGCTGGGGATCGACACGCCTGCCCTCAGAGAAGATGCTGCCGACTATGAAGCCGACCCTTCGGAGGGCCTCAGCCGCCTGCTCAAACCCAATCAGAGCCTCATCCAGATCAAAACGAACGTACTCAGCGAACTCGGTATTTTTGCCGGCTACGTGGCGGTATTGGATACTTCGGTGGAGGCCATAAGAAAGTTGAAGGCCATGGATCCTGTCGTAGCGCAGCTCTATGACAAACAGGAGCGAGCGAAGCCTACAACACTGATCCGCCAGTTCATCCCGCCCCGCCTATTGATCACGAACAGCCGTGATGAGAACTACCCGCCGATCAACATGGAAGTTGAGGATGCCAGGATCACAGGGGTCATCGTGTCTTGGCACGGTGGAAAGCTGACCTGAGCATTGGACCTGTTTGATTCGGCGGCTAGGGCTTCGGCCCAAGCGCGCGAGCAGCTCATCGAGCTTACTCTCGATGCCTTCGATATGGCGGTATGACAGACAACCGGATTCGCGAGCTGCGGGAGGCAAAGGGCCTTACTCAAGAGGAACTTGCGGAGAGGACCGGCATTTCAGTGGCACACATTTCGCGCATGGAGAATGGCAAGAGGGGCGTGTCACGCGAGAATGCACGGAAGATTGCCGCCGCCTTGGAGCGGCGCGCCGCTGAAGTTCTTGGGCTGGATGACGGCAAGAGTTCTGCCGCGGATTTCAAAGGTTTTCGCGAGGAGCTGACGCCCTATGAGCTCGGCCCCAGCGATCCATTTGCAGGCCTCAAGACGCGCAACCGCTATCTGATGACTGTGCACACAGACGCGCTTGCGCGGATGGGCATCAGAAACGGAGATGTCGTGGTTGTAGATGGTTCTGCCGAAATCTGCTCCAATCCCCCAGCCCTGTCAGCGGTCCGTGTTCAGTATCATTATGACTCCAAGAGGCCGGGCAAGGCTGTCACACTGATGCGCCAATTTGTTCCGCCATCGCTGCTGATCACGAACAGCGCCGGGCGCAACGCATCTTCGATTGACATGGAAACGGACGATGCGCAGATCGTGGGGGTGATTGTCTCCTCCCACCGCGCTCTTCACGGCTAGGGCTTCGGACCCAAGCGCGCGAGCAGCTCATCGATCTTGCTCTCGATGCCTTCGATGCGGCGGTCGAGGGCCGCAATCTGCCCGGCGGTGGCGACTTGACCCTGCTGCACTTCCGCCTTGAGCGCCTGCAGCTGAACGTTCAGCCGATCGAAGCGTGCGCCCGCGCGGGCATCGGCGCCCGCAAAGCGCGCGTCCAGGTCCTGCGGAAGGTGCGCCAGGATCTGCTCCAGATCGGCAACGCGCTTTTCGATCGTGTCAGCCACGGCCCACTTTAGCACAGCACGTCAACGCTGCATTCCATTCCCGCGCTCGCCTACCTAGAGGAGCTGCGCGTAGCGCCGACAGCGGCAATTGCCACCGCTTGAGTTGTACAATGCGCAATTCTGCGCTTGACCTATTGTTGCATTTTCTGCAACATTGCCCTGTTCATGCGTCGCGCCACAGGGGGCGTCCTCTGCAACTCAAATGAGGACCTGACGACAATGACCATCCGCGTTTCCATCCCGTCCGCCAAGGCGCTCACGACCGACCGCCTGCTCACCCGCATCCGCGACGACATCGGCGAGGCGAAGCGGCGTCCGGAGGCCCTGGCGGAGCTGAAGAAGCTCCTGGCCGGCGAGATCGACGAGATCAAGCTGGAGACGCTGGCGGCCACCAAGGGCGGCCTGCGGCTCATCCGCACGGAGAACGTCGCGTGAGCGTCGCGCGCCATCATCAGGCGTCAAGGGGGCCTCGCATGAACGTGCATATGCACATTCATAGCCTGTCCCACCAAGGCTCGGCAGCGGTTCCAGCCGTTACCGGGCCATGCGAGGGGCGCGACAGGGGGTTCTCTCTAATTCGTCTTCTCAACAGCGCCCAGATGCCGGGCCAACAGGCCCTCAATCTTGGTCTCAAAATGCGTCAGACTGCCCATCAGCTCGCTTTTCAGCATCAACTCGAGATCATCGCGCGCCGCCACGATCCGGGCATCGAGACGCTGCTCCATCTTGCGCAGATAATCGACCGTCTGCAGCAACAGCGCGCGCTGCTTATTCTGCTCCTGCCTGATTTCCTGCAGGACCGCGAGCAGCAAGGCGTTGTCGGGAACTTCTGCCATTTGTTAATTGTGGGGCATCCAGATGGCCTGCGCAAGTGCCTGCGCAGACGCCCGGCGGCGGCTGGAACCCGCCCCGGGCCTATTCCGTGGCATTCTGTCCGTGCGGCCGGCGCGGGCTCAGCCCGGAATGGCCGGGTCGGCCAACCCGAGGCGGGCTTCCAGCCGGCCCAGCCGCATTTCAATGCGCGGCATATGGGTGTCGTGGCTGGCGAGCAGCTGCAGCATGGCCGCCTGCGTTGTCCTGATCTCGCGCACGTCCTCGGCGAGCCGATCGACCTTCTCGTCGAGGCGGCGCAGATAATGCAGCATCAGGTTATCGGGCGTGTCGGCCATGGCGGCATCCTAGCACGCCGGCGCATGGCTCGTCATGGGGCGCGTCGCGGCGGCCTCTCGCCCATGCTCGCGTATGCCAGCAGCGATCTGAGGGTGGCGGCGGCGGGAATCCGCCCCGGGCGTATCGTCGGTTCAGCCGGAAACGACGGGGTCGCTCAGATCGAGCCGTCGCTCGATGCGCTCCAGGCGGCTCTCCATGCGGTCAATGCGGTTGGAGAGAGAAGCACCCTGTTGCTCGAGGATACCGATCCGCATGCGCAGGTCCCCGAGAAGCTCGATCACCCGGTCGAGCTTCTCGTCGGTGCGACGGAAGCGCTCGTGCACGAACTCCTTGAGGTCATCGGCCATGGCGGCATCCTAGCCCGGAGTGGCCGGGTCGGCCAGCTCCAGCCGGCGCTCGATGCGGTCGAGACGGGCGTTGAGGCGGTCAAAGCGCACGGAATGCTCGGCCAGCTGCACCTGCAGATCAGCCTGCCCGGTCTCCAGCCGGCCCAGGCGCGCCTTCACCTCGCGCATGTCCTCGTGCAGCTGATCGACCTTCTCGTCGAGGCGGGGCAGATAGTGCAGCACCAGGTTGTCGGCTTCGTCGGCCATGGCGGCATCGTAGCACGCAGGCTGGCGGCTCGTCATGGGGCGCGTCGCTCTGTTCATGTCGCGCGCGCCAGCAGCGATCCGGGGGCGGTATGAGCGTCGACCTCCGCCACCAGGTCGCCATGGCCCGGCGCATCGAGGGCGCCATTCCGGCCAATCAGCGCGCCGACCTGGCGGTCATCATCCGCACGCTGGAGTTCTTCGCCCGGCACGAGGCGGTGTTCCGCCAGCTCGCGACCGAGGTGCTGATCATCCGTCAGATCCCGGAGGTGGCCACCGTCATGGCGGCCTTCCCGGGGGCGGAAATCGCCGCCGTGCGGGCGACCCTAGCCGAGGGGGCGCATCTGTGACCATCAGTCTCGCCGCGCTGGCGCAATACGAATGGGTACTCTGGGGCGGCGTGCTGGCGCTCGGCTGGTTCAGCTTTTGGCGCGCCATCACCCGGTCGCAGCGGCCGGCGCCTCCCAAGTGCGTTGGTCGAGTCGACGACATCAACAGGCACCGAGGCACGCAATGAAGACGACGATCACGTTCGAGATCGACACCAGCGGCCTGGAGACGATCGGCGATCGGTCCCTGGCCGCGCTCTGGCACATCGCCCAGGCCAACCCGGCGCCGCATGCCGATGCCGAGGCCGGATGCCTCGTGATGGATGTCAGCATGGAGATCGTCCGCCGCTGGCTGAAGGACGCGCCGATCGACCTCTGGCACCATTGCAGCACGCACCACTACCACAAGATCCTCACCGATCACGGCTCGTGGCCGGGGCCGAAGCACGACACGTGGGTGCCGAACGCCGGCGCCGCCGCCGGATGGCAGCTCATGGAATTGCGGCCCGAGGTGCAAACCGAGATCGTCGGCATGGATGCCGCAGGCCGCATCCGCGCCATCCAGTTCGTCGAGCCGCTGTCGGACGCCGCGCGCTGGCTGACCATCGACGATCAGGACGATTTCGTGCCGGTGTTCTGGATGCCTCTGCCCGATCGGCATGAGGTCCTGCGCGAGCTGCAACGGCAATCCGGCACCGACAAGGACGCGCGCAATCGGGGCGGAACATGACGCAGACCATGGCTCATGCCGAAGATGCGACTCGGCGCGATGTTTCGCCCGAGATCCGCGCGGGGACCGCCACCATCCACCTGTCGGAGGGGGCCACCGCTGAAGACGTGAAGGCGCCCGCGGCCTTCGTTTACACCGACAATGGCCACCGCCTCTCTGTTGCGGCCGACCATCGGATGCCGACAGAGCCGCGCGTCCACCTCCCCATGTCAACCGACCACAGGACTGAGCCTCCATGGGCGCCAATACTCCCATCGAATCAACTCCGCCTGGAGCAAAGCCCTCGATGACGAAATCCCCTTCCAGGAGAGCGCCGATGCGACTGCTCAAAACTCTATGCTACGCGCAGCAGCTGGCCGACGCGAGCTTCGCGACCTTCGTCGGCGATCTCGACATCACGCTGCCCCAGACGGCGGTGCTCGCCGCGGTCGCCGAGCATCCAGGCCTTTCACAGGCGGCGACCATCGACATGATAGAAATCGACCGCTCCACCGTCGCCGACATCTGCCGCCGCCTGGCGCGCAAAGGATGGCTGAAGCGCAGGCGCAAAAAGCAGGACGCGCGCGCCTACGAGATCGAGGTGACGGAGCAAGGTGGCGAGGTCCTGCGCATCGCGCTGGAGGCAGCCGAGCGCGTTGAGCGGCTGTTGCGCAATCGCGTCCCGGGCGTCGCACAGTTGCGCCTCGAGACCAGGCGCGAGCAACGCGATACCGCGGGATAGGCCGAGCCATGGGCGCCAATACTCCCATCGAATGGTGCGACGCGACGTGGAGCACGGTCGGCGGCTGCTCGATCGAGAGCCCCGGCTGCATCCATTGCTATGCGCAGCAGCTGGCCGGCACGCGGCTGCGCAAGCATCCGCTGTACGCCGGCACGACCGACGATGGGAAGGGGCGTCCGGTCTTCAACGGCACAATGACTGTTGCCGCACCCGAGCACCCGACCTGGAGCTGGCCGGTCCGCTGGCGCGGTCTCAAGGAGCCGCTGCTCGGACCCGGGCAGCCGTCGCTGATCTTCGTCGCCGACATGGCCGACCTCTTCCACCCCGATCGCCCCGCCGAGGCGATCGACCGCGTCCTCGCCTCCATCGTCTACTCGCACCACATCGGCCAGCTGCTCACCAAGCGCCCCGCTGTGATGCGCGCCTACTTCGAGGAGCTCCGGCGTTCGGCGCGCTGGCTGATGTGGCCGCACCCGATCTTCGGCAGATCCAATTTCGACCCGATGGTCGCCACATTCGACGCGATTGTGAGCCGCCTGTGGCTTGGCACGTCCGTCGAGCGACAGGCCGAGGCCGATCGGCGCCGCGAGGATCTGCGCGCGCTGTCGGAGATGGGCTTCACCACCTTCGTGTCCTATGAGCCCGCGCTCGGGCCGGTGGACTGGAAGGGCTGGGAGTTCGTCGACCAGGTCATTTCCGGCGGCGAATCCGGCGCACGGGCCCGGCCGAGCCACCCCGCCTGGCATCGGGCCACGCGCGAGTTCTGCCACACCGTCGGCAGCGCCTACTTCTTCAAGCAGTGGGGCGCCTGGGCTCCCGCATGCGATGGCCTCGGCTGGCGACTGGAGTGGTCCGACGAGAGCACCACGGTCATCACGCCCTGGGGCTCAGCGATGACGTGGCAGGGCTTCCACAACGCCCGCATGGGGGGCGATCTGGCGGATGGTTACGAACGCTCTGTCACGATGCGTCGCGTCGGCAAGGAGACCGCCGGCCGGCTGCTCGACGGCCGCGAGCACAACGATCTGCCAGGAGAACGGGGCCGGCCCCCACGGACTGCCCATGTCGCCACCCAGCGCGTGACGGAGCCTGTCGCATGACCGGCTTCCTCTTCCCCGGTCATATCTCCGAGACGAAACCATTGGAGACGCCACATGCTAGCCACCGTGCAGAAGCCGGAATCGCTCTTGAACGAATTCGGCGTCGAGATGGGCCCCGGCGGTCTCGTCGTTCTGAGCGACATGGACAAGGCAGAGCACGCCTACATCTATCACTCGCGCATTCCGGTCGCGCTGACTGCGTTCGCCATCGTGTCGCCGGCGTTCGCGAAGGGGCGATTTCCCAAGACGCGCCTGGTCGATCTCATCGCGAAGGCGCCGAGCATGGACGCCATGGAGAAGCTCGCGCTAGCGGCCGTGGTCGGCGTCGACAACCTTGGGGCGATCGACGCGACGCGGTTCACTGCTCAGCTGCGTCACATCATCGATCACTACGGCCTCGGGAAGTTCTTCATGCCGGGGCGCCCAGCGTGCCATGGCATCGACGTGCGCCCGGGCGGCATTGACTACCACACCGACCAAACCGACCCGCCAGCCATGGCGGCCTGGCGCAAGGCCTACAAGGATGAGCCGCCGGTGCGGCAGATGCTGATCGCCACCATCCTCTGGCTCTACAACAGCGACGAGAAACTGATCAAGAAGTTCTGGCTGCATCGGCTGCCTTGCGGCTGGCACGCGGCCGACGCCGTCAACACCCTCAAGCACAACGACGCGCTGCGCGATTGGGCGCAGCTGATCGCCTTGTATTCTGGGTGGTGAGTGCCATGCTGAAGCCGCGCTACGCCATCTCGCTCGATATCGCCAGCGTCTACAAGGTTCGCGCCCGCGTGCCCCGGCATGGATGGGGCTGGGCAATCGCGACGATCCGCGAATGGCCGCGCGGCGGCCAGATCGACGTGCAGAGCGACTTTGGCAACTACGCCTACGCCTGGACCGCAATCGGCGACCGAACGCTGCGCGAGTTCCTGTGCGGGCTCAACTTCGACTACTTCATGAACAAGGCGTTCCCCGGCTACCGGGAATTCGACGAAGAGAAGACCATCCGCACGATCAAGGCCGACATCTTCCAGTTGGTCCGCGATGGCCGGATCGATCGCGAGATCGCGCACGAATGGCGGGACGAATTGGACCTGTGCGCCGACACCGGGTCAGAGCACATGTTCGCCGAGCGCCTGATGACGCACGACTGGTTTTCCAAGCTTTACGACACCTACCCACCCATCGAGATGCGCGACAGCCCCCAGGCGCGAGCCTTCTGGCATGGCCCGTGGGCGGCGCTGTGCAGTCACTGGCGTGCAGAAACGGCGGCGATTGCCGCCTGAACGAAGGGACATCGCATGATCAACATATCGACGCATAGCGAGCGCGCTCTTGGCCGGCCGGCCGCGGCTGGTCAAGTCACGCCCGAGCCGTATGAGACCGTGGCGGCCGACGCCGCCTTCCAGGCTGCGTGCCAGCGCTACGCGCACGCCAACGGATCGTCGTACGCCATTGCCGATGCCGCCCTGAAGGCTATCGGCCACGGCGCTCTGGTTGGGGTCCTGCGCGAAGCGGAGAAGGCTTGGCGCCGGGCGATCAGCGACCCGCACAACGCGACTCTGGCATGCAACATCCAGGGCTCGGTGGTCCATCTGAACCGCCTTCGCGAGGCGCTGGCCGCGCACGGTGCAGAGCCGCTGCCGTGAGCGGGCCAAGTCCAATCGAGTGGACGAATGCCACTGGAATCCGATCGGTGGGTGTTCGATCAAAAGCCTGGAGTGCATCCAGTGCTGCGCACAGAAGCTCGTGAGCGGCTGCACAACCTGCCAACCCCGAGGCGACCGGACGCCCCATGAGCCGGGCCACCACACCGCGTGGCGACCGAGCCCCAGATCCTCAACTGGTTACTTTCGTGCGCCTGCTTGCAGAAAGGCTCGCCAGAGAGGATCATGCCGCCGAGTTGGTAGCAAAGGGGGCTCGGGGCGACAATGAGGGCAGCGATCTACGCGCGCTACTCGACCGACCTGCAAAGCGACCGGTCGATTGACGATCAGGTCGCGCTCTGCCGCACCTACTGCTCACGAAACAGCCTAACCGTTGTCGTGGAATTCGCGGACCGCGCGCGATCGGGCGCGTCGGTGCACGGTCGTGACGGCCTCGCCCGCATGATGGATGAGGCAGGAAAAGGCGTGTTCGATGTTGTCGTAGTCGAAGCGCTCGACCGCGTCTCGCGCGACCAAGAGGACCTTGCCCGCATCTGGAAGCGGCTGCGGTTCCTCGGCATCGAGCTCCGCGCCGTGCATGAGGGTCGCGCCGACGCCATCCAGGTCGGCGTGCGCGGTCTTGTCGGTGCGCTCTACCTCGAGGACCTCGCGCACAAGATCCACCGCGGCCAGGCCGGTGTGGTCCGCGATGGCCGCCACGCTGGCGGCCGGGCCTATGGCTACAAGCTGGTACCGGGACAGCCCGGCGTGACCGAGATTGACGAGGCGCAGGCCGCTGTGGTCCGGCGCATCTTCGACGACTACCTGGCCGGGCTCACGCCACGGGAGATCGTGTGTGCCCTCAACAGCGACGGCGTGCCGCCCCCACGTGGGGCGGTGTGGAGCTCGTCGACCATCAATGGCTCGCGCAAGCGGCGCACCGGCATCCTGCAGAACGAAATCTACATCGGCCGAATCGTCTGGAATAAGACGCGGAAGATCAAGGACCCTGACACCGGCAAGCGCGTGCCGCGCCTGAACTCCGGGGACCAGCTCCACACGGCTGCCGCGCCGCACTTGGCGATCATTTCCGAGGAAACATTTCAGGCCGCGCAAGCCCTCAAGTCGACCAAAGGCAGCGCGCGGCCGGAGCATGCCCGGCGCGCCAAACGCCTGCTCTCTGGGCTGCTGAAGTGCGGGAGCTGCGGCGGCGGCATGACAACGGCCGGGAAGGGCCGCGGCGGCGTGGTGAGGGTGCGTTGTATTCGTGCCGTCGAGAGCGGGACATGCGATCACCGCCGCAAATACAACCTACAATCGATCGAGGAAGAGACGCTCAACGGCCTGCGCCAAGAGTTACGCGACCCCCAGCTGATCGGCGAGTTCGTCAGGACGTACCATGCGGAGCGCCGGCGGCTGGCCGCGAATGGTGCCAGCGACAGGGCCAGGATCGAGCGCGATCTGTCCAAGACGAAAGGCCGAATCGCGCGCCTGGTTGATGCCCTGGCCGATGGCCTCCTCAAGGCCGACGCGGTAAAGGAAAAGCTGGCGGCCCTTGAAGCTGAACGCCGCAAGCTGGAAGGGGAGGCGGCCATGGCCGCGGCGGCCGTCGAGCCGATAGCCCTGCACCCTGCGGCCATCACCCGTTACCTCGATGTGGTGGACCAGCTCGCAAGCTCGCTAAGAGCGGGGGCCGGGGGTGTGGCCGGCAAGGATGGCGAGCACCTGAGGACCCTTATTGAACGGGTGATTGTGCACCCCGTCCCGGCACGGGCGCCGTTGGACATCGAAATCAGGGGTTACCTCGCCCACCTGCTGAATGCCCCGCAAATCCCTCCCAACGGGCGCTACACGTCGGGTGGTAACGATGGTGCCGCAAGAGGGATTTGAACCCCCGACCCACGCATTACGAATGCGTTGCTCTACCCCTGAGCTATTGCGGCCGACCACGCGGCCCGGCTGGGCCGACAGGGCATGTCGGGGCCCAGGGATAGCCTCAGCGCCCGGCGATTGCAACAAGCTCGCGTGGGGCTACCTCAGGCCGTCCAGGCGGGTCTGTGCCTTGCTGACACCCAGGTCCAGCGCCTTGGTGTAGAGTGCGCGCGCCCTGGCGACGTCGGCAGCAACGCCGCGCGTTCCCCAGGCCGCCAGCATGTTGGGATCGTAGGTCTCGGCCAGCGCGAATGTCGCCATGCCCTGGGTATTGGGATCGGCGCCCGCAAGGATCTCGCGTGCGCCCATGATGTCGCCGTTCTCGATGCGACGATTGGCCTGCGCCAGGAACTCCTCGATGCGCGGCTGCTGCGGCTCCACCGGCCTCGTGGTCGCAACGGTAACCTTCGGCGGCTCCGCCGGCCTGGCGATCTCAACGCCAAGGCGGCTCTCCGTGCTTCCGGTCACGAACTGCGCCGCCGTGTCGGCTCTCTCGATCGGGCGAGGCTGGACCTTGACCGTTCTTATCTCGGGGCTTCTCACCGCGTCGCTGGTGACCGCCGCGGTCTGCACGGGCGGGGTGGGGGTGGACTTGGCTTTCTGGGCGCCGCCGACCCAGCCGCTCAGCCAAAGCACGGTGGGCACGACGATGACGAGGCCGGCAGCCAGGCCCATGAACGCAGCGCCCATCTGTTGGCGGTACCACTTGTCGTCGTCGCCGGCCGGGGGCTGGCGCCAAGTGGAGGGAATCGGCATCGGCTCGTCGTCGTGATGGGGATCGTGATCGAGCGGGCCGTGCTGAGGGCCCGGACGCGGCTGCGAATAGGCAAGCGCGGAAAGGCCGTCCTGAAACGCGGGTGCCAAAGTGCGCTGGGAGGAGGCGGCCGTCATCAGGGAAGCGAGGCTCGCAAGCTCGGCGCCCGTCGGCACACCGCCGGGAATGCCGCGCGTCGCCTGATTGTGCGCGATGGTCGCGGCGAGAAGCTGCGCAAGCTCCTGCGTCAGGTTGCTGGTCGCGGTCTGGGATTGAGGAAATTGCGCGTGCGGGGCACCGGGGCTGGACTCATCCGGCATGTTGTCACCATTTGCCGAAGACGCGTCTCTCACCATGGTCGCCCTCATACGCTACACAAAAGGGAATGCGTGGGTTTATACCAACGCGAGATTCACCGTCCATCGCTAATTGTACAAATGTCACTGCAACACGCGTGCCGATTATCCGGACGGCCAGCATTGCTGCAGGAATTGTCGTATCTGCATCGCCGGACCCGGTTAATGTTCGGCGGCAAGCCTGCCGATTTTCAAGCCTGAGCCGCGGCCACCAATGGCAGCCGCACTTGCCGAGCAAGCTGATCGAAGCAGGTCGTCCCCGTTGATCCGGAAGGCTGCGTGATCCCTCGCAACCTCAGCGTGAAATAGACCTGCCCAATGTGGTGCAAATTATGGCAAGGGGGCACATGACAGAGGAAAGCCGGCCAGGCAAATTGGCGCGGGTGGATAGCAGGGAGACCTTGCGCGGATGACCATGCTTGTCAGCGGCCTTGTGCTGTTCTTTCTCGTGCATCTGCTGCCGACGCTGCCGGCCGTCCGGGCGGCCCTGGTGAGCCGGTTGGGGCGGGGCGCATACAGCGGCGTCTTCTCCCTTCTCTCCCTCATCGGCTTGGTCCTGATCGTGATGGGCTACGCCCAGATGCAGGGGCAGGGTCGCGGCAATCCCGAGCTGTGGGCTCCACCAATCTGGATCAGGCACCTCGTCCTGCTGCTGATGATCCCGGCCGTCGTGCTGCTGGTGGCGGCCTACGTACCCTCGCGCGTGCGCACCGCGGTCGGCCATCC
This sequence comes from Hyphomicrobiaceae bacterium, assembly GCA_008933705.1. Lineage (GTDB taxonomy): Bacteria > Pseudomonadota > Alphaproteobacteria > Rhizobiales > Hyphomicrobiaceae > AWTP1-13. The sequence goes on along the minus strand of WBUN01000013.1, from coordinate 44,968 downwards.
GATGCTCGCGGCGGTGACGATCTGGGCCTTCGCGCACCTGCTGGCCAACGGCGATCTTGCCTCCGTGCTGCTGTTCGGGGGCTTCCTTGCCTTCGCCGTCTACGATCGCATCTCAGTAGGCCGGCGCGCGGCGCTCGGTCCCCTCGGCAACGCGCAGGGCGGCGTTCTGCAGGACGCCCTGGTGATCGCAGCCGGTCTGGGCACCTACATGATCATCCTGTTCTGGGCGCACGGAAAATTCATCGGCGTGCCGCTCCTGCCATGACCGTTGGCCGCCTGACGGGCATGGCCCGCCGCGAGCGGCCGCGGCAACCGATGCAGGAGATCGCGGAGGGCCTCGTCTCGGTGGCCGCCGGTCTCGATGGCGACTGCAAAGGAGCGCGCTATCCGCGCCGGCAGATCACGATCTTGGAAAAGGAGGCTTGGCAGGCAGCGCTCGCAGAAATCTCCGCGCCGCCAGTGCCTTGGACCGTTCGGCGCGCAAACCTTCTGGTGGAGGGCGTGGTGCTGCCCCGAGCCAGGGGCGGGCTCATCCGGATTGGGGCGGTCGATCTGGAAGTCACCGCTCAAACCTACCCCTGCGCACGCATGGAGCAGGCCTGCAACGGCCTTCTGACCGCTCTCGCAAGGAATTGGCGCGGCGGTGTGACCTGCCGGGTGGTGACCGGCGGGCGCCTGCGCCTCGGCGACCCCGTTGAGGTTCTGGTGAGGCCGCCCGAGGTCTGGCCACGCCTGCCGGGCTAGCCAGCGGCCAACCGGCGGCCCGCTTTCCTGCGGTCCGGGCCGCAAAAAAGCCGGAAACGCACCACCACATCGCCGTTGGGCCGATGCGCCGCGGCATGGTCGGCCCTTTCGGACGGCGCGGCCGCGCGCTATCAATGGCCCGCCGCCTGGAATCAACAAGTTAGGACGCTGAGCGCATATGGTCGACCAAAGGGACGTATTGGCCAGAGAGGTCGACGAGGAGTTGCGGCGCGAGCAACTGCTCAAGCTCTGGGAAAAGTACGGCATCTTCGTCATTGCCGCCTTCGCTTTGATCGTCATCGGCGTCGGCGGATACAAGTACCTCGAGCATCGTGCCGCGGTCGCAGCGGAAGCGGCCGGCGCCCGCTTCGTTGCAGCGAGCAGGGACGCTGCGCAGAAGAAGACGGCCGAGGCGCAGAAGACGCTCGAGGACATAGCGGCCAATGGGCCGCCCGGCTATGCCACGCTCGCCCGCCTGCGCCTTGCGGCGGCGGATCAGGCGGCCGGCAAGACGGCCGAGGCCGCAGCGGCGTATGAAACCATTTCGACGCAGCGCGGCATCGACCTCCTGCTCAGCGACTACGCGAGGCTGCAGGCGGCGATGTTGAGATTGGATACGGCCGGCTGGACGGACATGCAGAATCGCCTCATCGATCTCGTCGCTGAGGAGAATGCTTGGCGTTTCAGCGCGCGCGAGCTGCTGGGACTGGCCGCGCACAAGGCAGGCAAGGCCGAGGAGGCGCGCCGGGAGTTCCAGCGGCTGCTCAGTGATCGCAACACGCCACCGGGAATTGCCGAGCGTGCGCGCATCATGATGGCGGTGCTGACCGAGGCCGACCTGGCGCGGGCGGCGCCGGCGACCCCAGCGCCGCAGCCGGCGGCGGCTCCGACGGACGAGAAGGCAAAAGTGAAGCCGGCCGACAAGAAGCCGAAGTGAGGCGTCACACAGCAAGCCGAGGCGAGGGGAGCGGAATGACGGGCAGGGAAAGCGATCGCAGCAGGCGGCTTGGCGCTGCTGGCGTTGCGTTGCTCTGTGCCGTCGCGTTATCGGGTTGCGCCGACAGCCTCGCCGGCATGAGCCTGCCCAGCTTGCCGAAGATCCAGGATCTCAACCCGTTTGCCGAGAAAGAGGCGCCACTGCCCGGCAAGCGCGTGTCGGTGATGCAGCAGCAGGAGAACATCGCCAGCAACCTGGCCAGCGCGGACAAGCCCATCAGCCTGCCGCCGCCGAGGCAGAACGACGAGTGGAGCCAGCCGGGAGGCGGGCCGACCAACGTCCTGGGGCATCTGGCGCTCGGCAGCTCCGTCAAACCGGTTTGGACGGCCGATGCCGGCTCCGGCTCCAGCTTCTACGGCAAGCTGACGGCAAGCCCGATCGTGTACGCCAACAAGGTGTTCACGCTCGACGCGGCAGGCAAGGTCAGCGCCTTCAACACCTCGGGCGGATCGGCCGTCTGGCGCGTGTCGACGACGCCTCCCAACGAAAAGGATCACGAAGGCTTCGGCGGCGGCCTGGCTGCCGACGGCGGACGCGTCTACGCCGCGACGGGGTTCGGCTACGTGGTGGCGCTCGACCCGGCGAGCGGCAAGAAGCTGTGGGAGAAGTACCTGGGCTCGCCGATCCGCACCTCGCCCACCGCCCACGGCGAGCGCGTGTTTGTCGTCACCAAGGATGGCCAGGCCTATTGCCTGTCCGGCTCCGATGGCGCCGAGCTGTGGAATTTCCGCGGCATACCGGAGCGGGCCAGCATCCTCTCCAATGCCAGCCCGGCGGTCGACGGTGATGTTGCCGTATTCCCGTTTGCGACCGGAGAGGTGGTGGCGCTCAGGATCTCGAACGGTCAGCCGGTCTGGTCCGAATCGCTGGCGCGCACGCGCACGGCGTCGTCGCTCGCCTCCATGAGCGATGCGGCGCGGCCGGCCATCGACAGCGGTGTCGTGTTCGCGGTCGGCCATGCCGGGCGCATCGTCGCGACCCAGCAGAAGACGGGCGAGCGGCTCTGGTCTCTCACGGTTCCGAGCATCCAGGCGCCGTGGGTTGCCGGAGAATCCGTGTTCGTGGTCGACACAAGCGGTCAGCTGATGGCCATTACGCGGCGCGACGGCAAGGTCCAGTGGACCACCAAGCTCACGGGCTCCTCCACCTGGTCCGGCCCTGTGCTTGCCGGCAACAGGCTCTGGCTTGCCTCCAACAAGGGGCACCTTGTTGGCGTCGACGCCGTCACCGGAAAGGTGGAGACGAGCCAGGATCTCGGCCAGCCGGTGCTGATCGCGCCGATCGTGGCCGGCTCGCGCATGTATGTGCTCACCGACAAAGCCAAGCTGATCGCGCTCAATTGAACTCAGGCGCAATTCGCGCTGGAGCAGGATCCCTTCAAATGGTATCACGCCGCCGCACGAGCAACGGTGCGGCTGAAGCGTGAATCCTGCTCTGTCTTCCTGGTCTTGGAGTGAGATTCACGTTCTTGATTGGAGGCGAGCCGCTTCAATCAAGAACGATCTCGCTCCAGCGCTCGGCTCTCGAGCCCGATCCACCGCGAGCACCCATGCCGCCCACCATCGCCATCGTCGGCCGGCCGAATGTCGGCAAGTCGACCCTTTTCAATCGCCTGACCGGCAAGCGCACGGCGCTGGTCTCGGACGTGCCGGGCCTGACGCGCGACCGTCGCGAGGGCGAGGCCGAGATCGGCGGGCACAAGCTCAAGATCGTCGATACGGCGGGTCTGGAGGAGGCGGCGCCGGGGTCGATCGCCGCCCGCATGCGCGCCCAGAGCGAGGCCGCGCTGCGCCGGGCCGACCTCGTCCTGTTCGTCATCGATGCGCGCGACGGTGTCGTGCCGGCGGACGCCGCCTTCGCGCGCGTGGTGCGCGCTTCCGGCGTGCCGGTGATCCTCGTCGCCAACAAGTGCGAGGGCCGTGCAGCAGCGAGCGGCTTCTACGAGGCGTTCCAGCTCGGCTTCGGGGAGCCGATCGCCATCTCCGCCGAGCACGGCGAGGGTATCGGTGAGCTGGCGGACACCATGCTGGCGGCCGTCGGGCTCGAAGCCGCGAAGAAGCGGCGAAAGGACAGCGACAGCCCCGAGCCTGAAGCGCCCGTGCGGGAAGCGCAGCCGATCCGCATCGCCATCGTCGGGCGCCCGAACGCCGGCAAGTCCACCTTGGTGAACGCATTGATCGGCGAGGAACGCATGATCACCGGGCCGGAGCCCGGCCTGACGCGGGATGCCATCGCCACCGACTTCGTCTGGCAGGGGCGGCCGGTGCGCCTGTTCGACACCGCCGGTCTCAGGCGCAAGGCGCGCATCTTCGAGACGGCCGAGAAGCTTGCCGCCGGCGATGCCGTGCGCGCCATCCGCTTTGCCGAGGTCGTGGTGCTGGTCATCGATGCCGAGCGGCCGCTCGAGCATCAGGATCTCACCATCGGCGATCTGGTGGAGGAGGAAGGCCGCGCCCTCGTCGTCGCGGTCAACAAGTGGGACCTTGTGCAGGACAAGCAAAGGAAGCTCAAGGAGCTGCGCGAGACGCTGGAGGAGCGCCTGGCGCAGCTGCCCGACGTGCCGCTCGTTGCCATCTCGGCGATCGCCGGGCGCGGCCTCGACAAGCTGATGCAAGCCGTGCTCGACAGCTACGACATCTGGAACCGCCGGGTGTCGACGCCCGACCTCAACCGCTGGCTCCACGAGGCGCTTGAGCGGCACGCACCGCCCGCCGCGAAGGGCCGCCGCATCAAGATCCGTTTCATGACCCAGCCGTCGTCGCGGCCGCCGACGTTCATAGCCTTCTGCTCGCGGCCGGACGCACTGCCCAAGGCCTACCTGCGCTATCTCGCCAACAGCCTGCGTGACACATTTGGGCTTGCCGGCGTACCGCTGCGCTTCAAGCTGCGCAAAGGCGACAATCCGTTCGCCAAGAGCTAGCTGTTCACGATTTGCCGGTCAGGCAGCGCCCGGCAGGATCAGCTCGTGCACGCTGAAGTCGCGGCGGGCATCGAGCCACACCTCCGAAGATCTCCACCCGGCCTCTCCCGCCAGCGCCTGGAAGCGTTCGATCGAATACTTGTAGGAGTTCTCGGTATGGATGCTCTCTCCCGGCGCGAACGAGAACACGTGGCCAAGCACGCGCACGTTCTGCGTCCCAAGGCTGACGAGATGCATCTCGATACGCTTGTGCTGCTGATCGTAGATGGCGACGTGCCGGAAACGGGAGAGATCGAAATCTCCGCCAAGCTCGCGGTTGATGCGCGCAAGCAGGTTCAGGTTGAACTGCGCGGTCACGCCCTTGGCATCGTTGTAGGCGGCGATCAGCCGTTGCGGATTCTTCTCCAGATCGACGCCGACGATGAAACGCGCACCGGCTCCGAGCACGCCCCCGAAATGCCGCAGCAGCCGTACGGCGGACGCGGGGTCGAAATTGCCGATCGTCGAGCCGGGGAAGAAGCCCAATCTGGCGCCGTCGAGCAGCGCCGACGGAAGCGCCAGAGCCTCGCAGAAATCACCATGCACGGGGATGACTTTCAGACGCGGCATGCGGTTCCTGAGGCGCACGACCGCATCGTCCAGCGCCGCGATCGACACATCGATGGGCACATAGGCGCGGGGCGCTTCGAGAGCCGCCAGCAGCAGCTCCGTCTTGCGGCTAGAGCCCGAGCCGAACTCGATCAGCGCAGCCCCGCGACCTGCCGATTTCGCCATGCCGGCCCCGTGCGCGCGCAGGATCGCCGTTTCGGTGCGCGTCGGATAGTACTCGTCGAGCGCCGTGATCTCTTCGAACAGCCGGCTTCCGGGTGCGTCGTAGAAATAGCGGCAGGGCAGACGTTTGTACGACGCCGACAGGCCGGCGATCACCTCGCACGCGAAGTCGCCCGCCGCATGACTTGCCGCCGCCTGCGCGCGGATATTCCTCTCATGCCGCGTCATGCGTCGTCCGCCAGGCGAAGACCGGTGAACTGCCAGCGCTGATGCGGATAGAAGAAGTTGCGATAGGTCGCGCGCGAATGCCCTTCCGGCGTTGCGCACGACGCCCCGCGCAGCACGTACTGCCCGTTCATGAACTTGCCGTTGTATTCGCCGATGGCACCCGGGCCGGCGCGGAAGCCCGGGTAGGCGCTGTAGGCGCTCTGCGTCCACTGCCACACGTCGCCGAACATCTGGACAAGGCCGTCGGCGCTTCCGGCAGGAGCAGGCATGGGCCGCAACGCGCCTGAGCTCAGCGTATTGCCGCGCACGGGGATGCCGGCAGCGCTTGCTTCCCACTCGAACTCGGTCGGCAGCCGTTTGCCGGCCCAGCGTGCGAAGGCATCAGCTTCGAAATAGCTGACGTGGCAGACGGGCGCGTTGGGATCGACGGGCAGAAGTCCTCTGAGCGTCATCTGCCGCCAGTCGCCGTCCTTGCCCTCCCAATAGCCGGGCGCCGTCCAGCCATTGGCGTTCACAGCGGCCCAGCCATCGGCCAGCCAGTGGGCCGGCGTGGTATAGCCGCCGTCTGCCATGAACTCCATCCACTCGCGGTTGGTGACGAGGCGGTCGGCCAACCGGTAGTCGCGCAGCAACGCCTCGTGTCGTGGGCATTCGTTGTCGTAGCAGAAGGAGCCATCACGGTGCCCGACGCCGTGAATGCCGCCGGGAAACTCCAGCCAGCGGGCGGCGTGCATCTCACCGCCCACCGCGGTCGGCTGCGCCGGCTTGTAGACGGGGCGCAGCGGGTTGGCGGCGAACAGCGCGAGAATATCCGTCAGGACCAGCTCCTGGTGTTGCTGCTCGTGATTAATGCCGAGATCGAACAGACCGCGGAGCGCGGGATCGCTGAGAGGCATCCCTTGCTCGAGCAGCGTCGCGAGTGCAGCATCGACATGCTCCCGGTATTCCAACACCTCGTCCAGGCTCGGCCGCGTCAGCAGTCCGCGCTTGGGACGCGGATGCCTGGGCCCCGCGGCCTCGTAATAGGAGTTGAAGCAGTAGGCAAAGCGCTCATCGAGCACGCGATATCCGGCGACGTGAGGCCTGCACAGGAACGTCTCGAAGAACCACGTCGTATGTGCCAGGTGCCATTTGGTCGGGCTCGCATCGTCCATGGGCTGGACGACCTGATCCTCGGCGCTCAGGGGCGCGGCCAGCTCGAGCGAGAGCCGCCGCGTCTCGGCGAGGCGTCTGCTGAGGCTTGAAGGGGAAGTGGTTGGAACGTCGTGGTTTACTAACGCCGTCACATTTCCTCGCAATCCTCACGCGTTCTTGGTTCAACGGTAGTGCAACGTGATTGTTCCCTGCTTAGCTGCAGCAGTAATTTTGGAACATACACTTCGCTCACACAGTTTTGTGATTGCCATGCTGGACCTGCTCGATCTCATCCTGCTCAAGCGCGGCGTGCCCGCGGACGATCGGACGCTGGCGTTCCGGCGCATCGACGGCAATCCGCAGTCGAAGGTGATCTATTTCCTGCCTTGGAATACGCCTCTGGGCGTGGCGCGGCAGGCCGGCTTCGTGCCGCTCGATTTCCTTGCCGCCTATGAGATGCCGCCGGCCATCGTCAGCTCGGAGCCGGAGCTGTGCGTCCAGGCCATGCTCGGTCTCGTCGCCGATGCCGAAGCCGTGCTGGCCCAAAGCGGTGTGGCGCCGGCCGATGCGGTGATCATCGGGCTCAGCGTCGGCAGCTTCGCAGCGACCTATCTCGCCAATCGCATCGGCGCGCGGCTGTGCGCGGTGGCGCCGGCGGATCGTGCCGACTTCATGGTGTGGCAAAGTCCGGCCGCGCGCATCGTCAAGCGCCGGGCGCAGCAGAAGGGCTATCAGCTCGCGCACTACTCGAAGGCCATGTTCGGCTATCATCCGGCGCACAACCTGGCCGGCGTGGCGGCAGACAGCGTGTTCGTACTGGGCCGCCGCGATCCGTTCGTGCCGCCGCGGCGGCGCACCGCGTTCGTGCGTGCCATCGAGGCGCATGTTGCGAACGCGCAGGTCGTGAAGCTGGAGGCCGGCCATTTCAGGACGCTGATGTACAGCGGGCGCCATCAGCTCGCGATGGTGGGGCAGACGCCCGCACCCGCGCGCTGGCAGCTCCGCATGCCCATCGATCTGTCGTTCGGAAGGACGACGGCGCAGGGCCAGTCGTAGCGCCGGCGTCTTACCGCTCCTGTCTGCGCACGCCGTGCTTTGTCGGCGCCGCGGCGCCGTCGTCGGGTGGGGTGTCTTTGCCCAGCGCAATGCGCGCCTGCACGACCTCGGACAGCATGTCGGGCTCTCCGCCGCTCATGTTCTCTTCGGTCGCCACCGCAAGTGAGCGTGCCTCGAGCTCCCAGGCTTCCAGGATCGCGAGCTTCTCCTGGCGCTTCAGGCGCCGATCCAGCAGAACCTGCCCCGGCCGGTCATAGAATCGCTTGGGATTTGCGACGGCCTCCGCAGCAAAGCTCGATGGGCTGGCCATGGTCGGGCACTACTCCTGGCGATGCGTGCTGCTGCCGTTGCCGCTGCCGTTGTCATTGCCGTGATGATGACCCATCGCGGTACGCTGCAGGCGCCGGCTCTGAGAGGCCTGTCCGCCCTTGCGCCCCGCTTCGGCCGCCAGGGCACGGTTTTGAGCGAAGCTGCGGTCTTGCGGCGCCACCGAGCGGCCGCCTTTTCGGCCGGCCTCGGCCGCCAGCAGGCGGTCCTGCGCGAAGCTGCGCTTGTCGTGTGGAACATTGGCGCCGCCTTTGCGCGCGATCTCGCGCTGCTTTTCCTGATCCATGCAGGCGAAGCCACGAGGTGTGCCAGGGTTCTGGCCGGTGCGCTCCCGAGCCATCGAATCGATCTCCTCGTTTGCGAACGTGGTTGCCGTCCCAACGAGTCAACCGCCGGCTGCGGCCGCGGTTCCCCAAAAAATTCCTATGACGGCAGGCGGCGCGCCTTCTTGCGCACGTCTTGCCAAGGGTCGTCCACGCGGGACAGGCGGTGCAGCAGATTGGCAACGGTGAAGCGATCGGGCCGCATCTCCGGTCCCAGCTCGCTCCAGGCCAGCGGCGTGGAAACCGTGGCGCCGCTGCGCGCGCGCGTCGAGTAGGGCGCAACCGCTGTGGCGCCGCGGCCGTTGCGCAGGTAGTCGATGAAGATGCGGCCGCGGCGCTGCACCTTCGATGCCGTGGCCAGGAACTTGCGGGGACTGTCCTTGGCCATGGCCCTTGCCAGGTCGTGCGCGAAGGTCTTGACGGCGCTCCAATCGGCGTGAGGTTTGAGCGGCGCATAGACGTGAAGACCCTTGCCGCCGGTGGTCTTGACGAAGCTGTCGAGCCCGCGCGCCTTCAGGCGGTCGCGCACCTCGGCAGCCGCGTCGACCAGCTCATCCCATGCTACCTCGGGGGCAGGATCGAGATCGAAGGTGATGCCGTCCGGCTTCTCGATGTTGTCGAGCGTGGCGCCCCACACGTGAATCTCGAGCACCGATGCCTGCGTGAGGGCCAGCAGGCCCTCCACATCGCGGATGGCAAGCAGCTCCTCACCGTCCTCGGGGTCTTTGGCGCGGATGATGCTGTCGGCGATGCCGGCCCATGCATGCTTCTGGAAGAAGCAGCCGCTCTCGATGCCGCCGGGACAGCGCAACAGGGCCAGCGGCCGGCCGATCACCCACGGCGCGATCCACGGCCAGATCTGCGCATAGAACTCGGCCAGCCCCTGCTTGGTCACGCCGGCATCGGGCCACAGAACGCGGTCGGGATGCGTCAGGGCGACGGCAAGGGCCTTGCTACTGTGGCCGGCATCGCTCGGAGCTTTGGTCATGGCCGTGGCCTCGCGCACGATCTCGGGTGCCCGCTTGTCCTGCCGCAGCCCCTTGAACACGGCATGCCGTACGATGTTGTCGGCCGTCCATCCGCGAAACTCGATCTCGGCGACCAGGTTCGGCTTGGTCCAGCGCACGTTGCGCCGTGCTTCGGCCGGCGGCGGCGTGACCAGCGCGGGCTCGGCGACTCGCAGTCCGTCGAGCTTCTGCCAGAGCTGCTCGGCGACGGTGGAGGAGAATCCCGAGCCGACCCGGCCGGCATAGATGAGCGTGCCTTTGTCGTAGTAGCCGAGCGCCAGCGAGCCGATCGCACGGCGCTGCGTGGTCGAAGGCACATAGCCCACAACGACGAGCTCCTGGCTGTCGGTGCATTTGGATTTGAGCCAGGCTTTCGATCGGCCGGTGCGATAGGGCGCTGTCCCAAGCTTGGAGACGATGCCTTCGAGGCCCAGACGGCAGGCATGCTTGAGGACGACGTCACCCCTGCCGGTGAAATGCTCGCTGCATCGGAGCACGTCACCCGAGCGGCCGCGCATGAGATGCGCCAGGGCGCCTTTGCGGTCGAGCAGCGCGGCGCCGGTCAAATCCCAGCCGTCAAGATGGAGCAGGTCGAACATGTAGTAGCGGAAGCGGTCGCTGCGGCCTTCGCTGAGGTCGGCCTGCAGGGAGGCGAAATCGGGCACGCCGGCCTCGGTCTCGACCACGACCTCGCCGTCGATGAGCGCGGCGTCCGCGGGCAGCGCCTGCAGGGCCTTCTGCACTGAGGGGAACTTGTCGGTCCAGTCGAGGCCGCTGCGTGTCTTCAGTCGCACGCGGCCGCGATCGATGCGCGCGATGAGGCGATATCCGTCGAACTTCACCTCGTGCACCCATTGATCGCCCATCGGCGGCGCGTCGACCAGCGTGGCGAGGGCCGGCTCGATGAAGGCGGGGAGCGGTTGGCGGCGGGCGCCCCTGATTTGGCCGGCACGCACGCCCACATCGGCCGTCGCCGCCGCGGTGCCGGGGTTGTCCTTCTTGTAAGGCGCGGCGCGCGCCTTGCGCCTGACGCGCACCTTGCTGCTCGCCACGTCCTCGACGGTGCGGCCCGTCTTGACCGACCGGGGACTGGCCTCCAGCAGACTGCTCTTGGCCGACCTTTGCGCGAACTCGTCGTCGGCCTTGATCAGCAGCCAGTTCTCCTTGTCCGCCCGCTCACGCGCCTTCATGTGCACGAGGTGCCAGCGGCCCTTTAGCTTGCTGCCTTGCAGCTCGAAGGTGAGGTGCCCCTTGGCAAGCTGCTGATGCGGATCGCCTTCGGTCGACCAGCGCCCGCGATCCCAGACGATGACGCTGCCCGCGCCGTACTCGCCTTCGGGGATGCGGCCCTCGAACTCGGCATAGCTCAGCGGATGGTCCTCCACACGCACAGCCAGACGCTTGTCGTCGGGCGAGAGGCTCGGCCCCCTGGTCACGGCCCAGCTCTTCAGAACGCCGTCGAGCTCCAGCCGCAGATCGTAGTGCAGCCGCCGGGCGGCGTGCTTGTGCACGACGAAGAGGCTGCCGCCGCTGCGGCGCGGCGTCCCGCGCGGTTCCCTGGTGCGGGTGAAATTGCGCTTCCTGTGGTACTCGCGGAGTGCCGGTGCGGCCATGGCGATTCAGTCAGCCGGCCTTCCTCGCGCGGCTCTTGGCTTTGGCAGTACGCGTGGCGCGGCCGACCGGCTTCCTGGCTGCACTGCGGTCGGCATCGGCCTTCTGCTCGGCGTCGACGCTCCGGCGCAGCGCATCCATGAGGTTGATCACGTTGGCCTGACGATGCGTCGGCTGTGGCTTGATCGGCTCGCCCTTCTGCTTGGAGCGGATCAGCTCGATGAGCGCATTCTCGTAACGGTCCTCGTATTTGTCGGGCTCGAACCTGCCGGTCATCTTGGCGATGATGTGCTTGGCCAGCTCCGTCATCTCCTTGGGCAGATCCGTATCGGGAATCTCGTCGAAGTAGGCGTCGCCGGCGTGCACCTCGCTGCCGTATCGCAGGCTGACCGCCACCAGGCCTTTGCCGCGCGGCTCGAGCATCAGCAGGCGCTCGCGCCGATACAGCACCACGCGTGCCAGGCCCACCATCTTCTGCGCGCGCATCGCATCGCGGATGACGGCGAACGCTTCCTCGCCAACGCGGTCGGTCGGGGCCATGTAGTAGGGGGTGTCGAGATAGAGCTCGTCGATCTCCGAGCGCGGCACGAAGCGCTCGATGTCGATGGTGTGATTGCTTTCGAGCTGCACGGCCTTCAGCTCGTCGTCGTCGATCATGATGTACTCGTGCTTGGCGACCTCGTAGCCTTTGGCCTGCTGGTCTGCCTCGACGGGCTCTCCGGTCTGCTCGTCGACGTACTGGCGCCGGACGCGGTTGCCGGTGGCGCGATTGAGGGTGCGGAAGGAGACGCGCTCGGAGGTGGTTGTGGCCGGATACAGCGCGACCGCGCACGAGACGAGCGAAAGCTTCAGGTAGCCTTTCCAGTTCGGCCGCGGCGCCATTGCCAACTCCTGCTATGCCCCGAATACGAGTACACCCCGCGTGCACGCGCCATCTTACCTGCTTGCGCTCACGCGTCGAACCACCGGGTTTACGCGCGTCCGCTCGCGCTCGGCGCCGGTCCCGATGGGCAGCGTTAACGGACGGGAAAGGGGCGCCGGCCCTCCATATGCGCCAAAAAGGAATGACCCGCGGCTTTGGGGGAACCGCGGGTCGCGACGGGCGCGTGAGGGAAGCAGGGGGGGAATTTGCGCGCCCGTCTTGGACGAATAACGCCGGCGTCTCTTCAGGGTTCCCCAGCCAGCCGAAATTGCCGGGTGCGCACCTGAACGAAGTTCAGTCCGCTGCCGAGGCCCCTGGCTACACGTGGACCACCGGGCTCCATATGTCGAATGCCATCGCCAGAGCGACAGCGGCGCCCACGCCGAGCACGGACAGGCCGCCGACGATGGAGGCGAGCCAGACGACCTCCCGAAGCTCCGTCTTCACTGCGTTCCACGAACTCATGACACGTCCCCAAGTCCCGGGAGCTGCGATGCTCAACCTGAGAAATGGGAATTCGTTCCGGAGTTGGGACCCCACCCGTCTTCACGACTTCGTTTGCTTGCGCTCGAGCTTCTCGAGCAGTGCGATGAGCTTCTCCGGCACCGGCTCCTTGGCAACATCGTCGAACATCGCCTTGAGCTGCCGGCCTATGTGCTCATGCAGCGGAAATGCCTTCCTTGCCGCATCCTTAGGCAGTCGTGCGGACCGGTTGGCCCGCGATGCGCCGGGCCGTTTCCGCTTCCCCCGCTTAACCATGTTCTCTTTCTCTTTGCTCGCGCGCGCCTTACATATGCGCCAACGCTCGTGCTTGCTCAATATGACAGCTCTCGGCTCGCGGGGACGGCCGACGCTGCGAGCCGGCCACTCGTCGTCGAAGCGTCCAAGAAGCCAGTCGGTATTGTGTCATGTCCCTAGCTGAGAGCATTGCTCCATTCCTGCCGCACCTGCGCAGATTTGCGCGCCTCCTGACGGGCAGCCAAAAGACCGGAGACGCCGCGGTCGCCCGCGTGCTGGAGGCCATTGTCACGGACCCCTCGGCCTTCCCCGATCTGCCGCCTAGAGCTGCGCTCTACAAGTGCTTCCTCACCACTGTTGCCGTCGACTACGACGAGCCCGACGCCGGCGTAGAGGCCTTGGGCGCCACCGCCACGCGCTCGCTTGCCGCGCTCGAGCCTCGGGCACGCGAAGCGTTTCTGCTGGCGACGGTCGAGGATTTCACCAGATTCGAGGTCGCGCGGATTCTCGACGTTTCCGAGAGTGATGTCGGGGCGTTGCTGGAGGAGGTCGGCACGGTCATCGGCCGGCAGATCTCCACCGATGTCCTCATCATCGAGGACGAACCGCTGATCGCTGTCGAGCTCGAGAGGCTTATGACCGACCTCGGCCACCGCGTGATGTCGATCGCGCGAACCTACGACGACGCCCTACGGGCGGCAGCACTGCACGAGCCCGGCCTGATCCTGGCAGACCTCCGGCTGGCCGACGGCAGCTCGGGACTGGATGCGGTCAATGATCTGCTCGGGCGCTTCAGCGTGCCGGTCGTATTCATCACCGCCTACCCCGAGAAGCTCATGACGGGGGAAAGGCCCGAGCCGACCTTCCTCATCGCCAAGCCGTTCCGGGACGATGCCGTGCGCGCCATCGTCAGCCAGGTATTGTTCTTTGATCAGCAGGCGAGGCGGCGACGCTCCGGCCGCGCCACGCCTCGATAGCCGAAACCCTCGCGACTTGTCAGGGGCAAGCAGACCCGACCATGACAGCGTGGGTACCAAACGTCGGTGTCTGAACACTACTTCCTCGGTATAGGGCGAGATTCACGTTCTCGAACCGGAGCGGACCGCCGCTTCCAACGAGAACGATCGCGCCCGAGCAATGCTGGCCCGCCGAGACCGAAAGGCGCGCCTGCCGCTTCGGCTGCGGCAAATTTGGCTGCGGCAAGTTGCGGCGGGACATTTGGCGCCGCCGGAGTGAACCTTTGCGTGCCGCCGGCGTTTACGCCGTCAGAACAATGGGGCACCTGTATGTTTGCGCTGGCAGCTCTTGCTTGGTCCGCCACACTCGCCGCCGCCGCTGCCGTTGCCGAACCGCTCGGCTACGTGGCGACCGCGAAGACGGCCAGCGACGCTGGCCAGATGGCCTATGTGGTCGCCATGTGCCTGCTGATGCTCTCGGGCTGCCGTGTTGTGCGAGGCGGCGGGTAGGGGACGGGCTCTAGGACTGCCGGGAGCTTCCGACGGTGCGCGCAACGATGGCCTCGGTCGCGGAATCGGGCCCGAACTCGCGCGGCGTGTCGACGCCGAGCATGTCGGTCAGCTTCGCGCGCGCCCGGTTGACGCGGCTCTTGATTGTGCCCACGGCACATTGTGATACCGCAGCCGCCTCCTCGTAGGAGAACCCGGCCGCGCCAACGAGGACGAGAGCTTCTCGCTGGTCGGGCGGCAGGAGGCTGAGGGCGCGGCGGAAATCCTGCATGTCGAGATGGCCGTGCTGTCCGGGGTGCACGGCAAGATCGGCCGCCTTGGAGCCGTCGCGGTCCTCGACCTCACGGCGCCGGCGCCGGCACTCCGAGAAGTAGGTGTTGCGCAGGATTGTGAACAGCCAGGCGCGGAGATTCGTACCTTCCTGGAAGCTGTCCAGGTGGTCCCACGCCTTGAGCAGGGTTTCCTGCACGAGATCGTCGGCGCGCTCGATGTCTCCGCACAGGGAGACCGCGAACGCACGCAGATTGGGGATCAGCGCAAGGAGCGCCTGCTTGACAGGCACGGGCTTGGTGCTCACCGTTGCTTCTCCTTTGCCTCCAGCGCCTCGAGCAGCTTGATGAAGCGCTCGGGCACCGGCTCCTCCGCCACATCGGAGAATATGGCCCTCAACTGCCGGCCGAGCTGCGCCTGCAGCGACCTGTCCAGCATGCCCCGCCGCTTGCCGGAAGCATGCGAAGGCGTAGGGGCCGGGGGCACGCGGGCCTGCGTCCTCTGCTTTCCGTCGTGTGCATTCCTGTCGTGCACGATATGCAGCTTTCGCTCGCCTATCACTGGGGGAAGTAGCTGCACGGGCTCGCCGGCTGCAGGGACCCCATCAATTACCGTGAGTTGAGCCGCGCCATCCTTACCCGACATGTTAGTGATCCCTTCTGGTGCCCCGGGGGCCTATGGCCGCTCCATCGCCCCCTGTGTCCAAACTCCCTGGCCTCCATAAGGTTCCCTCCAATGGAACTAGGTTCGCGTCCAGGCGTTAATCTAACCGGCTGTAGGCAGCATCGTGCGGAGGGCACCTCATGTCGATTGCGGAACAGGTGGGCCCGCATCTGCCGTTTCTCCGGCGATTCGCCCGGGCCGTGACGGGCAGCCAGAGAAGCGGCGACGCCTATGTGGTCTCCACGCTGGAGGCGCTGCTGGCCGATCCGTCCATCTTCTCCGCGGATCTGCCGCCCCGGGTTGCTCTTTACCGAGCGTTCCTCATGATCCTGAATACCGTTCCGCTGAACGGCCATGCAAAAGCGGACGAGCCGGCGCTGCAGGCCGCCGAGCGCAATTTGGAGCGTCTCGCCCCGCCAGCGCGGCAGGCATTCCTGCTCGTCGCTGTCGAGGAATTCCCGCCCGCAGATGCCGCCCTTGCGCTGGGCGTGGATCAAGCAGAGCTTCAGGCCCTGATCGACGAGGCCGGGCGCGAGATCGCACGCCAGATCGCGACCGACGTCGTGATCATCGAGGATGAGCCCTTGATCGCGCTCGACCTGGAGCGTCTGGTCACCAGCCTCGGTCATCGTGTGATCAAGATTGCCCGCACAAAGCGCCAGGCGATCGAGGCGGTGCAGCGCTCGCAGCCAGGCCTCATCCTTGCAGACATCCAGCTTGCGGACGGCAGCTCCGGGCTCGACGCGGTGAACGAGATCCTGCGCACATTCTCCGTTCCCGTGATCTTCGTCACGGCCTATCCGCAACGACTGCTGACGGGTACGCGGCCGGAGCCGACCTTCCTCATCACCAAGCCGTTTCATCCCGACAACGTAAAGGCCATCATCAGTCAAGCGCTGTTCTTCGACATCCGCGGCCGTCCCGAGCGGCCTCGCCTTGCCACGGCGTGACGCGGACTTGCGCGCACGCGCGCATTGAAGGGGCCCGCGGGAAGCCATCGACCGCGAGCCCCTGTGGCCCCGGCCCTGCAGGGCCGCAGGCTACTTTCGAACCCGTACGATGATCAAAACGTCCGGGAAGGGCGGCGGTTCCGCGCAACACGCACCCGGCGAGGCTTGTCGGCGCGAGCATGCTGCAGCTTCTCGAGCGCGCGAATGCGTCGCCGCGGATGCGGATGCGTGGCAAGCCAAGGTCGCGTCGAGCGCGGCACATCCCGCGCCGTCTTGCGCAGGGCGGAGATGAGCGGGGTTGCGCCGATCAGCCGGGCTGCCAGCCGGTCTGCCGCGTACTCGCGGCGGCGCTTGGCTACGGTCCAACGGACGATGTGCAGCCAATCGACCATACGCCGCAGCGGCGAGGTGCCATGCCGATGCGTTGCAAGGCCGGCCATGCCGTCGTCGAAGTCGCGCGCCGCTATGTGGGCAAGCTCATGTGCGGCTACAGCGGCCGCCTCGCGCGGCGTGAGCTTCAGAAGTGCGCCGGCCGAGAAATAGAGCACTGCATCGTGCGGGCTTGTGCCTGTGACGCCTGCATTGATCTCCTCGCAGTGGTCGAAAGTGAGGGCCGGCATCGGCAGCCGCAGCTTGCGGCACAGCCGTGCCACGACCTGCGCGAGGGCGTGCAGCCGCGCCTCCAGAACTGTCCCGGCTGCATCGCGCGTACGGGAATAGCTGATCGCCGGCATGCCCCACTGACCGACGCCGGGGTAGATGGCGCGCCGCTCTTCGCCAAATCTCATGAAAACCAAGCTCCTGCCTCAAATCGCCAGTGGCCACATTGCATCGCACAAACGCCAGCCCCCTCCGCGTGTTCCCCGCTTGGACTTGAGGAACAAATGGCCCGCGTTGTCGTTCCCGGGTTGACCGGCGCACCCACAAGCCCGATCGGGCTGCGCCGACCCCGTATCCTCCCTGGACAACTGAGCGGCATCATGGCCGCTCTCTTTTCATTCGGCCCTTATCGCGCAATCTGCTGAAACCGCTGCAACATTTCTTGACCTGGTGCAGCGCGACGAACAGGAACGCGACCGACGGCGCGCCCGGCGACGAAGAAACGAGATCTGCCGGCACCGCAACCTGGCGGCCTCAATGCATCTGACGACCGAAGAGGGGCAGGCGGTATTCCGGGCAGCCCATGAGCTGCCCGCGCTCCATGCCGCGCTCCCTGAGCGATGATGGAGAGCTCATGGAGAACGTGCGGTGAAGGCTCTCGTTCCCCAGCGCTTGGCGAAACGGCGCACTGCGGAAGGATGCGCCTTTCGCTGCGGTTCGGACGTCGCGGCGACCGTTGCGGGGCGGTGCTCGCCATACAGTGCAACGGCGCCGTGCACGTCGCCGGGCTGCAGGCGGCGGAAGCGCTCCTCGTAACGATAGCCCATGATTGTCATCGCACCGCTCGGATGGTCGAGGCCGATGGCATGGCCGATCTCGTGCGCGATGGTGTAGCGCAGATCGTAGGTCTTCAGGTCGCCGTCAAAGCCGATCTTCCAGCGCTTGGCAGGATTGAGGCAGATCAGCCCCTGCGAGATAGGCTTCACCGGCTCGGGCGACAGCGCATCGTAGAACACGTCCGCAAAGGCCCACCCTTCCGGGTCCACCTGTGCGCCGATCAGGATGTCGGCCCTTGTCCCCGCCGGCGCCTCTCGGAACGAGATATTGGCAACCGCTTCCCACATGGCGAACGCGGCAGCGATCTCGGCGCGAGCATCGGCCATCGTCAGCTGCGATGCCGCCGTCAACTCTTCCAAGCCCGTGATCCTCCGGCAGTTGCGCGCGCCGGGAGAGTCGTGCGTGGCGGTGACGATGCTGTAGGAGACGACAGGGCCGGCGCCGTTCGCCGGCAACGGCCAGCGCACGTTGTGGCCGTCGAGCTTGAGGACTTTGAAGTCCGCTGCCTCCGAGGCAGCAGCTCCGCCCATCGCGCAGACGAGCCCCGCGAGCAGGCCCAGCACGAGAATTTTCAAGATACCCCCCAATCGGACGGCCTCGCGGCCGGGCTTCCCCGTGGGTTTCGCACTTGCGCAACGGGCCACACGCGCCGTTGCCGTCAATGGAGGGTAAGGACCTTGACGTGCCTCGTCAATTATGTGGCGGCACCGCCATGCCGCATTGCAGCGAGAAGTGCGTTGTCACAATCGCGTGACGGAGCTTGAGCTCGACTATTCGGTGATCACCAGAACCACGGCGCGGTCCGCAGGATCGACGATGACGACATCCTCCCTCACGATGATGAAGCGGAAGGCCTCGACCGCCGGCACGTGCTCGATCACGTGTTCCGGGAACCTGAGCAGCCGGATGCCGCGCGGAATCTCGGCACCAAGCGCCAGGCTGACGCGCACATCCTCGCGGCGGTCTCTCGGCACGCTGACGTAGATGAAATGCATCTGCTCGGCCGAGAGCGCAAGCGTCGGGCGGGTTTCCTCGGCGCGCTCGATCGGCGCAGGCAGCACGTCGACGATGACGTACGTCTCAGGATCGACGATGCAAACCGTGTCATCCACGACCAGGTAGCTGTAGCCGGCATAGACCGGTGCGAGGGCAAGGATAGCCGGCGTCAGGCGATGCAGGCGATGGCGGCGCGGGATGCGGCTGCCGACCGCGAGGGCGACATTGAGCCGGTTGCGCGGAATGCGCTCGACGCGCCGGTCGCGGAAGATCCGCTCACGGACGCGCATGCGCTGCTCGTTGCTGGCCTGGATGCGGCTGACGGTGCGGGGTACATCGCCGCCCCGATCCACGCGACGGTCGCGCCGGCGGACATCGGGCTGCTGCGATGGCTTGGGTGCAGCCTGCTTCTGCGTGGGGACCTGCTTGGGTACCGCCTGCCTCGACAGTTCCCGCTTCGGCGTGGCCTGCTTGCGCAGATCCCGTTTCGGAGCAGCCTGTCGGCTCGAAGCCGCACGGCGCGGGGCTGTCCGACGCTGAAAGGTGCTGCGCCGCCGCGGCTCGGCGGAACGTTGAAGTTGTGGGCGCGCTTGCCCCGCATTGCGCGGCGCCTGCCGCGCCCTCGGCGCCGCGTGCGGCTGGCGGGATTGTGCAGGTGCAGCACGCTGTGGTGCAGCACGCTGCGCGGGGTCTGCCTTGCCTTTCTCCTGGCCTTTCTCCTGGGCGAACCCGCCCGCTGCCGAAGCGACGAGCATCAAGGCGATCGCGATGGCGGTCAGCACGTATTTCATCCGTGATGCGCTCCTTGCTAATGGCGTGGGCACCGATGTGGTCGAGCGCGAGCGTTAAGCAAAACGTCCGCGTCGTTGCCTAGTTCCCATGCGGTGATCGCGAGCGCGGGCTGCGTGTGGGCCACGTCGTGGAATTGCGCGCCACGCGTTCGCGTCGCCGGCGACGGCCGCTTCACGATGTTGTGCGTGCAAGCACTCTAGAAGTGCCACGATTGCTGCGTAAAAATTGCATCTGACACGGCATGCAACAGAGGAGTTCCCCCATGAACGTGATGTTTGCACAGGGCGATCTGCTCATTGAGCGCGTCGATGATGTCGAGCCTTCCGGCAGGATTCTGTCGGCCGACCCGACGGGGGTCACCGTGCTCGCCGAGGGCGAGCTGACCGGACACCGGCACTCGATATTCGATCGTGTGACGATGTTCAAAGACGAGGCGCTTGCTCGCGAGATTCCAGCCGATCTGTACATCGGGCACGTGAAGATCGAGAGCGGGTCTGCCGTCGTCCATCACCAGGAGCACGCACCGATCACTCTGATCGAGGGTACTTATCGCGTGCGCCGCCAGCGCGAGTTGGAGCCCAAGGACGCAACGATTGTCGCTGATTGAGCTGGCACGCCTTTCGGAGCCGCAGCAGATCGCACTCGCCTCCTACGGCGAGTGCTGGGCGAGGTTGCGGCTTTCGACGGAGCCGGTGGATCGCGCGGCGGCCGAGGCAGCAGTGCGCAAGGCCTACACGGCGGCAGACCTGCCGCCACCTCGCCAGATCGTCTGGGGTGAAAGCCCGCTTGAGATTGCCAGCGCATGGGCGCGCTGTCGGCATATTGCGGGCGAGAACGTGCGCTACTCGGTTGTCGATCAGGTGCGGCGCAAGGCGGAGACGGCGGTCGATCGCGCCGTCGGGCTGACGGTGCGGATGGCGCTCGCGGAGGAGCCGCGCCTCAGACGCGCCGAGCCGTTCTGCAGCAGCATCGACGATGCTGTCACCCACACCTGCGCGCAAGTGCGCCCGCGCCTGCGCTGGCGTCTTGCCAGGTTGCTCGCCTTTCCGCGCCTTTCCGTGCCGCTCAGCTTCGCGACCAGCAGCGTCAGCTTGCGCTCCATCGTCTCGCTCGGCGCGCTCGAATATTTCCACGACGTCTGCGGCATGCATCGGCAGACGGAGGCGGTTGCAGGCCTGTGGGAAATAGCCAAGAACGCGGATTGGATCATTCCGCACGCGGATATCTGCTGGCTGTCGGAGCGTCCGGCGCTGATCCAATGCGATGCCAACCGGCGGCTGCATTCGGCGAAGGGCCCTGCGCTTGCCTATCGCGACGGCTGGACCCTTTATGCCTGGAAGGGCATCAGCGTGCCTTCGTGGATCATCGAGCGGCCGGACACGATCGACGTGCGTACCATCGCGGCCGCCACCGATCCGCAGGTGCGCCGCTGCATGATCGACGTGTTCACGCCGGCGCGCTTCATCGCGGAGGGCGGGGCCTATCGCGTCTCGCAGGACGAGACCGGCGTGCTGTGGCGCCAGCGCTGGCGCTGGGAGGCGTGGGCCGCCGTGGAGGTGATCAACGGCACGCCCGAGCCGGACGGCACC
Source organism: Hyphomicrobiaceae bacterium (assembly GCA_008933705.1). GTDB lineage: Bacteria > Pseudomonadota > Alphaproteobacteria > Rhizobiales > Hyphomicrobiaceae > AWTP1-13. Next base: position 24,027 of record WBUN01000013.1, on the reverse strand, counting down.
TACAAGCACTATTTCCTCCAGGTCCCAGCCACCGTGCGCACCGCGCGCGAAGCCGTGGCCTGGACCTACGGGCTGCCCGAGCAGCGCTACCGCCCCATCGTGCGCACTTGATGGGCGCCGCTCCGCAGGGGCGCTTGACTCTGCCCCTGGCATCGGACAAGGGCGTCGAGGCGCCGAGGCCATCCGGCGCCCGAGGGGAGGCGGCATGACCGAAGTCCTGTTCTATCATCTCGAGCATCAGCCGCTGGAGCGCGTGCTGCCGAGCCTGGTCGAGCGCACGCTGGAGCGCGGCTGGCGAGCGGTCGTGCAGGCCGGCTCGGATGAGCGCGTGGATGCGCTCGACACGCTGCTGTGGACCTATCGCGAGGACAGCTTCCTTCCGCACGGCACCAGGCGTGACGGCAATCCGGCGCTGCAGCCGGTGTTTCTTACGACCGACGTGGACAACCCGAATGGGGCAAAGGTCCGCTTCCTGGTCGACGGCGCCGACACGCGCGACCTCGGCGCCTATGACCGCATCGTCTATCTGTTCGACGGTCGCGACACCGCGGCGGTCGCGCAGGCGCGCGAGCAATGGAAGGCCGCGAAAGCGGCTGGCTGCGAGGTCACCTACTGGCAGCAGTCGGCAGAAGGGCGCTGGGAGAAGCGCGGGTGACGGCTCTCAAGCCGGCATCACCCACCAGATGCCGCGGCCGATCGCAAACGCCAGCGCTGCCGTCAGGCACCCCGCCGACAAGCTGACCAGGTTGTTCAGCGTGCGCGCGCTGATGACGCCGGAGCCGGCGAGGCTTACGCGGTCGTTGCGAGGATCGGTGATGCTCAAGAGAGCCAATCCCGCGCCAGCCGCGAGCCAGAACCACCACGGTCCTTTGGCGAAGCCGGCGCCGATCGTCGCCACGATCAACAGACTGGCAAGCATGGCGAGCCCTCCTCTCAGCATGCAAGCCAAGCGTTTGGCGCGAGTCGGGCGGCCTCGTAAAGCAAGGGCGGGAGCATCTGTGGACGGGCTGTGGATTTGCGCGGTCCTCGATAAGCCACATTCACGGTGCCTATGGCGCGCCATGGCACACTTGGCTCAACGACCCTGCCTTCGACCGCGCTGGCGAGATCGTCGCTGACGGCGACGAGCTATTGAGCCGCGGCCGGATTGCTACGGCCGCAACCTTCTCACCCCATAGAGGCAGCGCAGACGATCCGGGCGTTCGCTTGGGCGCGCGGCATCACGTCTGGGTGTAGCTCAGCAGGGTCAGAGTGCCGCGCTTGGAACGCGGAGGCCGCAAGTTCGAATCTTGCCACCCAGACCACCTCCTCCCTCGCTCTGCAACCGGGGAGGCGGCGCACCTGGAATCCGAGCCGTGCTGGAGGGAGCCCAGCCGGGGGCACGGTTCCGTCGTTCAATGGCCAGGACACCGGCTTGTCGAGCCGGGGATGCGGGTTCGATTCCCGCCGGAACCAGTCACCGCAGCATCCGGTCTGGCATCATACCATTCAGCGCAGGCAGGTCGGTCGGGCTTGGTCACGGCCGGGCTTGCATGCCCTCGGACTTGTTCCGATCCGAGGGTCCCGGCCATCCAGCCTCGGGACGCTAGCGATAGACGGTCGCAGCCGCGTTGACGATGTCGTATTCGCACTGCACGCCTCCCGCCCGCGAACCGGCCGTGAGGAAGAGGTAGGGATTGCGGTACCGCGCACTCCACATGGCGTTGTCGACCTGCCAGACGCGCACGTCGACGTCGCTCTTGCCGATCGAGAGGCGGATCGATGCCGGGTTGGCCCAGGCCTGCGGGCTGACGCCGAGGCTGAGCGCGCTGATGCTCTTCTGGCACGCCTGGACCGCGCGGTCCTTGTAGGCGCCGATCAGGGCGTCGCGTGTGGAGGTGCGGTACAGGTATTCCTGATGACCGACCTTGGCGGCGACCAGGAGCGCGAGGATAACGACGAGTGCTTTCATGCCGGGACAGGTCCACTGAGACTGGTGTGGCGCGTGAGCGCTTGAATGTCCGCCCTCCCGTCCCCGGCGGATCGGAGGCAGTGTCTCCAGTTATGGTGAAAAAAGAGTTTCTGAGGTGAGCGGAACAATGCGTCTCAAGGTGTATTCAGCCTCTGTTGTTTCCTGGTACTAGAGGGGGGAATTCAGCATCCAGGGGAGAGAGCGCATGGCCAGGATAGGCTTCATCGGACTGGGCAACATGGGCACGCCCATGGCGGGCAACCTCGTCAAGAAAGGCCACGAGGTGCACGGCTGCGACCTCGTGAAGGCCAATCTCGATGCAGCGGCGGCACGCGGCGTCAAGGCGGCCGCATCCGCTGCCGAGGCCGCGAAGGGCGCCGACGTCGTGGTGACCATGCTGCCGGCGGGCAAGGACACCATCGCGGTCTACGACAAGGCGGGCGTCCTGCAGGCGGCGGCCAAGGGCACGGTGTTCATAGATTCCTCAACCATCGATGTTGCCTCGGCGCGGCGTGCCCACGAGCTGGCGAAGGGGGCGGGCATGCTCTCTCTCGACGCGCCGGTGTCGGGCGGCGTCGGCGGGGCGGAGGCGGCGAGCCTGACCTTCATGGTGGGCGGCGCCAAGGAGGCCTTCGACAAGGCCAAGCCCGTTCTCGAGGCGATGGGCAAGAAGGTGGTGCATTGCGGCGATGCCGGCGCCGGCCAGGCCGCCAAGATCTGCAACAACATGATCCTCGGCATCAGCATGATCGGCGTGTGCGAGGCGTTCGTGCTGGCCGAGAAGCTCGGGCTTTCGCACCAGGCGCTGTTCGACGTGGCCTCCACCTCCTCGGGGCAGTGCTGGTCGATCACCTCCTACTGTCCGGTGCCGGGCCCCGTGCCGACCTCGCCCGCGAACAACAGCTACAAGGCGGGCTTCGCCTCGGCGCTGATGCTGAAGGATCTGAAGCTGGCGCAGGAGGCAGCCGCCGCGGCAGGCGCGACGACGCCGATGGGTGCGGCGGCAGCGCAGCTCTACGGGCTGCACAACGCCTGGGGCGAGGGCGGCACCGACTTCTCCGGCATCATCCACCTGATCCGGGGCAAGGGCGCCAAGTAGCCGTCGTGCTGCTCCTGTCGCCGGCGCCGGCGTGCACGAGGCTCGATGCCCCCGGGCGCGGCATCTGCATTGTGACATGCAGGCGTGCTAAGGCAGGCGCAGGAACCGGCGGATCGGCATGAACATCAACGGCAAGGCCTACCGGACGATCTGGCTCGGCGCCGACGGCTGGTCGGTCGAGATCATCGACCAGACGCGGCTGCCGCACGAGTTCGTAGTCGCGACGCTGCGCACGCTCGAGGACACAGGCCGGGCCATCAAGACCATGCAGGTGCGCGGCGCCCCGCTGATCGGCGCCACGGCGGCCTACGGCGTGTGCCTGGCGCTGCGCACGGATGCATCCGACGACGCTCTCGAGCGTGCCATCCGGTATCTCGCGGCGCAGCGGCCGACTGCGGTCAATCTGCGCTGGGCGCTGGAGGAGGTGCGCGCAGCGGTGCGCAACCTGCCGCGCGAGGCACGCGTCGCCGCCGCCTACGCGCGCGCCGCCGAGATCAGCGAGCAGGATATCGAGACCAACCGGCAGATCGGCGTCAACGGCGTGGCGCTGATCGAGGCAGCCGCGCGCGGCAAGAGGCCCGGCGAACCGGTCAACATCCTTACGCACTGCAACGCCGGCTGGCTCGCCTGTGTCGACCGCGGCACGGCGACCGCCCCGATCTACGAGGCGCACGAGCGCGGCATCGCCCTGCATGTGTGGGTGGACGAGACGCGGCCGCGCAACCAGGGCGCGGCGCTGACTGCCTTCGAGCTCGGCGGCCACGGCGTGCCCCACACCATCATCGTCGACAATGCCGGCGGGCACCTGATGCAGCGCGGGCTGGTCGACCTCGCCATCGTCGGCGCCGACCGGGTGGCGAGCAACGGCGATGCCGCCAACAAGATCGGCACGTATCTCAAGGCGTTGGCGGCGCATGACACCGGCGTGCCGTTCTACGTGGCGTTCCCGCATTCGACCATCGACTGGACGCTCGATGACGGTCTCGCTATCCCGATCGAGGAGCGCAGCGCCGCGGAGGTGCTGGTCATGACCGGGCGCACGAGCGACGGCCGCGTCGAGCCGGTGGAGATCGCCGCCCCCGGCAGCCCCGCGCGCAACGATGCCTTCGATGTGACGCCGGCGCGGCTCATCACCGGCCTCATCACCGAGCGCGGGGTGTGTGCCGCCTCGCGCGACGGGCTCCTGTCGCTCTACCCCGAGCGGAGGTGATGGGCGGCCTATGGGGTCAGCCGCCCTGGCGGACGCTGACCACGTGGAACGCTGTCCATGGGGTCAGAGCCCCCTTGTGGATGCCGACCGCGTGGCCCGCGCTCTTCCATTAGGGTCTGACCCCAGCAACTGATCCTGCCCCCGCCATGGACGCGGCAGCGCCCCAGCGTGTACGGTGAGCCCAACCTGGCGACAGAGACTTCGGAGCGAGGACATGCAAGGGTGCAGCGCGCTCTTCCCCTTCCCCCTGTGGGGAGGGAACGATGAACGATGGGTGAGCGGATCCGCGTGGCGCAAGCGGAGGGGGGCACCATGAGCACGCCGAAGGGGCCACGCTTCGACACCTTGAGCCTGCACGCGGGCCAAAGGCCCGACCCCGCCACGGGCTCGCGCGCGGTGCCGATCTACCAGACCACCTCCTACGTGTTCGACGACACCGACCACGCCGCGGCGCTGTTCAACCTGGAGCGCGCGGGCCATATCTACTCGCGCATCTCCAACCCGACGGTGGCGGTGCTGGAGGAGCGCATCTCGGCGCTCGAAGGCGGCGTGGGCGCGGTGGCGACGGCCAGCGGGCAGGCGGCGCTGCATCTCGCCATCGCCACGCTGATGGGGTCGGGCGGGCACATCGTGGCCTCCTCGCGCATCTACGGCGGCTCGCACAACATGTTCACGCACACGCTGCCGCGCTTCGGCATCACCACGACGCTGGCGGATCCGCGCGACCCTCAGAGCTTCGCCAGGGCGATCACGGACAAGACGCGACTGCTGTTCGCCGAGACGCTCGGCAACCCCGGGCTTGAGGTACTCGACATCCAGGCGGTGGCCGACGTCGCCCATGCCCACGCCGTGCCGCTGATGGTCGATTCCACCTTCACCACGCCCTACCTGTGCCGGCCGTTCGACTGGGGCGCCGACATCGTCGTGCACTCGGCCACGAAGTTCCTCGGCGGGCATGGCATCGCCATCGGTGGCATCGTCATCGACAGTGGCAGGTTCGACTGGGCCGCATCGGGCAAGTTCCCGACCATGACCGAGCCCTACGCCGGCTATCACGGCATCTCCTTCGCCGAGGAGTTCGGGCCCGCCGCCATGATCATGCGTGCCCGCGCCGAGGGCCTGCGCGATTTCGGTGCCTGCATGAGCCCCGCCACTGCCTTCTATCTGCTGCAGGGCGTGGAGACGTTGCCCGTGCGCATGGGCCGGCACGTCGCCAACGCCGAGGCGGTCGCGCGCTTCCTGGAGAAGCATCCGGCGGTTGCCTGGGTGAAGTATCCGGGGCTCGAGAGCCATCCCGACCACGCGCTGGCCAGGCGGCTGATGCCGAAGGGCGCCGGCGCCATCATGAGCTTCGGCATCAAGGGCGGAAGGAAGGCCGGCGCGAAGCTGATCGAGCGGCTCAAGGTCTTCTCGCATCTGGCCAACGTCGGCGACGCCAAATCGCTCGTCATTCATCCCGCCAGCACCACGCATCAGCAGATGAGCGTGGAAGATCTCGTGAAAGCCGGCGTCGGTGAGGAGCTGGTGCGCCTGTCGATCGGGCTCGAGGACGCGCAGGATCTGCTCGATGATCTGGGCCAGGCGCTCGCCGCCTCGCAGAAGGGTTGAGTCATGGGGTCAGACCCTCCGATGCCACCCGTCGACAGGCAAGGGGCGCGGGCCTCAGGGTCAGATCCCGTCGGACACGGGGGTTTCTGATGGAGCTGAATGTCGATGGCCGCAACATCTACGCGGCGACGGGTGGGCGGCCGTTCGATGCCACCAAGCCGGTGGTGATCTTCATTCACGGCGCCGGCCAGGATCACACCAACTGGCAGCTCCCCGCGCGCTGGTTCGCCTGGCACGGTCACTCGGTGCTGGCCGTCGACCTGCCCGGGCATGGCCGCTCGGAGGGGCCGGCGCTCAGGTCCGTCGCCGACATGGCGGCGTGGGTCGGCCTGCTGATGGATGCGGCCGGTGCGGAGAGGGCATCGCTGGTCGGCCATTCCATGGGTGGGGCAATTGCGATCGAGGCCGCGGCGGCACTCGGCGAGCGCATCTCGCGCATCGCCCTGCTGGGGACGGCGCTGGCGACCCCCGTCAACGAGGCGCTGCTGACGGCTGCCCGCGACGCGCCCGAGAAGGCGCACCAGATGATCACGGCGTGGGCGCTCGGGCCTGCCGCCAAGGTCGGCGGCAATCCGGTGCCGGGCCTGTGGATGCAGGGCGGATCGATGGCGCTGCTGGCAGGCAACAGGCCGGGCGTGCTGCATGCGGCCTTCGAGGCCTGCAACAACTGGAAGACCGGGCCTGAGGCGGCCAGGCGCATTCGCTGCCCCACGCTGGTGCTCATCGGCGCCAACGATGCGATGACGCCGCCGCGGATCGGGCAAGAGCTCGCGCGGCAGATTGCGGGCAGCCGTGAGATCATCATTCCCAACTGCGGGCACATGATGATGGCGGAGGCTCCCGATGCGGTGCTGGATGCGCTGATCGGATTCTTCGCCGTCGCCAAAGCCGCCTAGCCGAGGAGATCTCTGCCATGAACCTTGCCGAGTACGCCGCCTACGACGCCTTGGGCCTCGCCGAGCTGGTGGCGAAGAAGCACGTGACACCCAAGGAGCTGGCGCTGACGGCGGCGCGGGCGATCGAGGCGGTGAACCCGACGGTCAACGCCGTGGTCGAGACCTACGCTGACCGCATCGAAGGCCTCGACGAGAAGGGCCTCGGCAACGGCCCATTCCGCGGCGTGCCGCTCCTGATCAAAGACGTGTTCGGGCACGAGAAGGGACGCAAGATCGAGTTCGGCTCGCGCCTGTGCAAAGGCATGACGGTGGAGGCGGGCACCTATCTCGTCGACATGCTGAAGGCCGCAGGCGTCAACATCATGGGTCGCTCGGCGGCGCCCGAGTATTCCATGTCGGCGACGACCGAGAGCGTCATGTTCGGCAACACGTCGACCCCGTGGAAGAAGGGCTATTCGGCTGGCGGGTCGTCCGGCGGCGCGCAGGCGGCGGTGACCTCGGGCATGGTGCCCATCGCGCACGGCTCGGACATCGGCGGATCGATCCGCATCCCGGCCAGCCTGTGCGGCGGCGTGGGGCTCAAGCCGTCGCGCGGTCGCGTTTCGATCGGGCCCGTGGTCGACGAGGGCGGCTTCGGCTTCTCCATGAACTTCGTGCAGGCCAAGACGGTGCGCGACGTCGCCGCCATGATGGATTGCCTCTCAATCCCGCAGCCGGGCGACCCCTTCATCATCCCGAAGCCGCCGGAGTCCTACGCGTCGCTCGCCAACAAGAAGGCGCCGAAGCTGAGGATCGGCATGGTGCTGAACGAGCTGGTCGGCGCGAAGGTCGACCCCGAGGTCGCCCTGGCCGTCGAGGCGACGGGCAAGGCTCTGGCCGCGATGGGGCACGAGGTGGAGCCCGCCTCTGCCGACATGGGCGGCGAGGCGACGCTGAAAGCCATGGAGGATCTTTTCTTCTTCGCCTTCGATTCGCGGCTCGACGGATACGCCAGGCGCGCCGGCACGAAGCCCGGCCCCGATACGCTCGAACCGGTCATCCTCTCGCTCTACGAGCACGCCAAGGAGATCACGCCGGCGCGCTTCATGGCGGCGTGGAGCACGGCCAACGTGGCGCGCCGGAAGCTCGGTGCCTTCTACACAAGGTATGACATCTGGCTGTCGCCGACCACGGCGCGCCCATCCGAGCCGTGGGGCAACTACCATTTGTCGAAGAAAGGCGTCGGCGCATCGAACAACGCGCAGGAGCTGTTCAAGATCCCCTGCCAATACACGATCCCGCACAACATCATGGGCACGCCGGCGATGTCGCTGCCGCTCGCGATGCATTCGACGGGCGTGCCGATCGGCGTGCAGCTTGCCGGCCGGCCGGCGGACGAGCATCTGCTGATCCAGCTCGCCAAGGCGCTGGAGGAGGCCATGCCGTGGCGGGACCGCGTGCCGCCGCTGCACGTGTCGAAGATGAGCGGTTAAGCGGCGAGCGGCTCCGAGGCCGGCGTCCGCGCGGAGGAAGCCGGCGCGGGCTCGGCCGTCGTGCCGATCGGCTCGGTCATGACCCGCGCGCAATCGGCGAGCAGCGCATCGAGCGCATATTCCGCGGCGTCGATCTGCTCGGATGCACGCGCCTGGAGCGCGACGATGTGGTGCACGCGGTCGGTGCGCGTTGCAGCGGCATCGGCGGCCGTCTCCGGCGCACGGCTCCATTGCGGCAGCGGTGCTACGGGCCGGACGGGCTGGGCCGCACGCGCGGCCGCAGGACGAGGCTGATGCCGGACGGCGAAGGCCATCACCAGGGCGAACACGGCCACGCCCGAAAGCAGCGGCGCCCAGCCGATGAGATCGGCGGCGAGCGTATGGGCGCTGGAGGCGAGAAGCTGCATCGATGCGGGATCCGGCTGGCGATGGCGGGGCGGGCAATCGCGATTTCAAATGGCTCTGCAACGAACGCTCGACCGCGAGCACCCGTGCCGAGCGGAGCGCACGCATACGCTCGCCGCTGTCGCGCCGAGTGGCGGAGATGATGAAAGGCAAGTGTAAACAAATAGTTAATCTATGTCCGCAATCGGATCATCGAAGGCGTTGAGGGCACACGGGGGAGCGCGACGACACCCGGTCACCGGGGACCGCCGTACCGGTAGTGGCCGGTGATCTTCTCGGCGAACAGCCAGTTCTCGGCCTGCACGCCGAAGCCGCGGTTGTGAATGACGAGGGGGACGCCCGTCAGAGATTTCTCGTTGGCGACGATGGCGATGTGCGTTTTGGAGAACCAGCCGTTCGGCATGTAGTAGGTCACGATATCGCCCGGCTTGTAGTCGGCCGGGTTGCTGGTGACGGGCAGGCTGGTGCCGGCGCGGGCGAAGAACTTGCGCAGCACCTCCACGCGGCGGTGGTCGATATTGGTGTCGCCCGACCCCACGCCGGACCTGTGCACGAGCACCTGCAGGTCGATGCCGAGCGCGCGGTAGGCGCGCACGACGACATCGGTGCACACCCCCATATAGAAGGGCACGTCGCCCATCGGGTAGGCGATCTTGCGATAGCTCGCATTGTAGAAGACGAAGAACGAGATTTGCCGGCGGGCGGCCGATGCAAGCCTGGTGGCAAACTCGCTCGGGAGAGCCGGCGCGTGCCGGGACTTGGTCGCGACCGCGCCGCCGAGATCGGAGCGGTCGCGCCGCTCGGCGGATGCCGCCGCAACCGCCGAGGCGGTCGCCAGAGCCAGCATCAGACAGAGCAGCCGGATCGTCGCGCGACGCATTTCAACGAGCCTTCCCGCGCTCCGGCACGGAGCTGCCGGCTGCAAGCAATATGCTCCGGCCGAGTGTTGGAAATTGGGCGTCGCGCCGGCTCAGGCAAGACCGACCAGGCGGCGGATGTCGGCTGGCGTGACGCCCTGCTCGCGCAGCGACCTCAGGCTGGTGTCGCGAGCGCTCTTGGCAAGCTTGCGACCGCTTTCGTCGGTGATCAGCCGGTGGTGGTGATAGAGAGGCTCGGGCAGGTCGAGCAGGACCTGCAGCAGGCGATGAATGTGGGTGGCGGCGAACAGATCGCGTCCGCGCGTGACGTGAGTTACGCCCTGCCAGGCGTCGTCGACGACGACGGCAAGATGATAGCTCGCCGGCACGTCCTTGCGGATGATCACCGCATCACCCCATTGCTCGGGCTGCACATGGATGATCTGCGGCGTGTCGTCCTCGGCCAGCTCGGTGAACACGAACGGCGCACCAGCCAACTTCGCGCGTGCAGCGGCTACGCAAGCGCGCATATCGATGCGCTGGGCGAAGGGCGCGCCCGACGCCTTCAGGCGCGCGATGTCGGCGCCGGACCGGTGCCTGTAGAGACCGGGGTAGAGTGGTGCGCCGTCGGGATCGAGCGGGCCGCCCGCTGCGGCCGCCTCGATCTCCGCCCGCGTGGCAAAGCAGGGATAGAGCAGGCCCATGGCCGCGAGCCGACCGGCTGCGGCGCTGTAGGCCGGCAGGCGCTGCGACTGGAACAGCACCGGCTCCTCCCAGGTGAGGCCGAGCCAGCGCAGGTCCTCGAAGATGCCGGCGACGAACTGCGGGCGCGAACGGCTGACGTCGATGTCCTCGATGCGCAGCAGGAAACGTCCTCCCGCCCGGTGCGCGCGCTCATAGCCGATCAGCGCGGACAGCGCGTGGCCCAGATGCAGCTCCCCGTTGGGGCTCGGCGCAAATCGGAAGACGGCAGGTTTCGTCATTCGGTCGCGGAAGGTCAGATCCCAAAGCTGGGAGTATAGCGCTCAGTGTCTTCACCCCTGCGACCGGAGTCGTGACAGCGCACGCCGGCACGGAGCCGGCGCGCCGGCTCTACTCGCACTTGGCGCCGCCGGGACGGTAGCTGCGCGACACTGCTTCGACGATGCGGTCGTACACGCGCCGCTCGGCCTCGGGGTAGAGCAGGGCCCAGCTGTTGATGAGGCGCCCGCCGCAGGTGAAGGTGACGCGCTCGTAGAAGATCATGCCGTCGCGCGTGCCCGACAGCACGAACCAGGTGTCGCGCACCGGCGCGTAGTCGACGCTGGCGCCGGGATAGCTTTCGCGCATGACGAGATCGCGGTATTCGCGCAGACCGAGGCCGTCGGCATTGGGCAAGCCGCCTGCGAGGAGCCTGGCGTTGCCGTCGGGCGACACCCACACGCGCCCCTCCTCCGTCAGCGGCTCCTGCGGTGTGAAGAAGGCCGTCGGATAGCTCAGCGTGAAGCCGTAGAGCTGGTTGCGATAGGTGGCGATCTCGGCGCTGCCTTGTGCCGCGGCGCCGAGCGCGGCTAGGCTGCAGAGAGAGACGAGCGGCAACACGCGCAACAGGACCGGCGCCATGATGGAATCCCGCGATATCGGCATTGTGATGTGATCCTAACGGATGCCGCATGGGGCTGGATGGGCGGAGAGTAGCATTGGCGAACACAAGATCGCGAACATCTGTGACGGCACGGATCATCGAGACGGAAACCGATATCCGCGATGGCGTCAGGGCGCTGCGGCGCAAGTGCGCCACCATGCGCCACGTCCACGACACGGCGGGCACCCCCCCGCTGCGCCGCCAGCCGGCCGGCTTCCAGGGCCTCGCCCGCATCATCGTCGGCCAGCAGCTCTCGGTGGCGAGCGCCGCGGCGATATGGACGCGCACGCTCGACGCCGTGCAGCCGTTCGAGCCCAAGGCGCTGCTGGCGCTGAAGGACAAGCGGCTTGCAGCCGCTGGATTGTCGCGGCCGAAGATCCGTACCCTCAAGGCGATCGCCTCCGCCGCGCGGGACGGGCTCGACCTCGCGAGGCTCGAGCGCGCAACCGACGAGGAGGTGCACACGGCGCTCACGGCGGTTTCGGGGATCGGGCCTTGGACGGCTGACATATATCTCATGTTCTGTCTGGGGCGGGCCGATGCCTGGGCCCCGGGCGACCTGGCGCTGCAGATCGCGGCGCAGCAGGCGCTGGAGCTCGCGGAGCGGCCCGACAAGGTGGAGCTGCTGGAGATCGCCGAGCGCTGGCGGCCCTGGCGCGGCGTGGCCGCGAGACTGCTGTGGGCCTATTACGCAGCCGTGAAGGCGAAGCGGACGGCGGTTCCGGTATGAGCAGCATGAGGAAGGAGAGGAATGCCGTGCCGCAGTGCATCGACTTTCTCGTTCAGCACGGCGATCTCGAGCAGTGCACGTTCCGTGTCGCCGACGTGCCCGAGCCGCAGGCCGGGCAGGTCCTGCTCGAGATCGACAAATTCGCCTTCACCGCCAACAACATCCCTTACGCTTTGACGGGGGACCGGCTGGCGTGCTGGCGCTTCTTCCCCGCACCCGGGGATCTCGGCAACATTCCCGTGTGGGGGTTCGCCAATGTGCACGGCAAGGGCCGTGCAGCGGTGGAGCGCGTCTATCGCGAGACGCTGGCCGGGCAGGTGCACCCAAAGGTCGGGCACATGCTCTCGCTTCAGGGTTGAGGGTTGGCATGGCCGGTCGGCTCGACGGACCGCGGATCGAACCGCGCGGCAGGGCAGCGAGCGCGCTGGTCGTGCTTCTGCACGGCTACGGCGCCAACGGGGACGACCTGATCGCGCTGGCGCACGGCTGGCAGCCGCTGCTGCAGGATGTGGCATTCGTGGCACCGAACGCGCCGGAGATGATCCCCGGCGGGTTCGGCGCACTGCAGTGGTTCCCGCTGACATTGCGCGATCCGACCGAATACTGGCGCGGGGTGCAGGCGGCGCAGCCCGCGCTGGACCGCTTCCTGGATGGCGAGCTCGTCCGCTATCGTCTGCCGCCCGAGCGGCTCGCCCTTGTCGGCTTCAGCCAAGGCACGATGATGGCTTTGCACGTCGGCTTGCGGCGCGCGGCTGCCCCGGCGGCGATCGTCGGCTACTCGGGATTGCTGGCCGGGCCCGAGCATCTCGGTGGAACAAGCGCGCGCCCGCCGATCATGCTGATCCATGGCGAGGTGGACGATCTCATCCCGGCTGACATCCTCCACATTGCCCGCGAGCAGCTCGCGCATGCGGGCCTGCTGGTCGAGTGGCACATCCGAGAGCGCCTCGGCCACGGCATCGACGATGCCGGCCAGCGCATGGGCGCTCACTTCATCGCCGGCGCCCTGCGCGGCCGCCAGCGTGCTTGAGCGGCCACAATTTTCGCTTATTCCCCCGCGGCTTGGGCTCGGCTTCACAACGCTGATACGTGGGGCTAGTATGTCGCCGCTTGGAAGAGCCGGACCCTGATTCGCTGGACTGGACATGAACGGACAGTGGACCCGTGAACGCCTACGCCGCCACGCCTGAGCGCTTTCCGGCGCTCGTTCTGAACGCCGATTTTCGGCCCTTGAGCTACTACCCGTTGTCGCTCTGGAGCTGGCAGGAATCGGTGAAGGCGGTGTTTCTCGATCGCGTCAACATCGTTTCCGAGTACGATCGTTTCGTGCGCAGCCCGACCTTCGAGATGCGGCTGCCGAGCGTCGTCTCGCTCAAGACCTACGTGAAGCCGGCGCTTTATCCGGCCTTCACGCGGTTCAACGTGTTCCTGCGCGACCGCTTCAGCTGCCAGTACTGCGGCTCCAAGGACGATCTGACCTTCGACCATCTGATCCCGCGCTCGCGCGGCGGCCAGACGCGGTGGGACAACGTCGTCACGGCGTGCGCTCCGTGTAATCTGAGCAAAGGCGGATTCCTGGCGGAGCAGGCCGGCATGCGGCCCATGCAGGAGCCGTATCGGCCAACGGTGTTCGAGCTGCACCGCAACGGGCGGCTGTTCCCGCCGAACTACCTGCATCAGAGCTGGCTCGACTATCTCTACTGGGATACCGAGCTGGAGCCGTAAAGGCACCTCTGATCTTGCAACAAAAAAGGGCCTCCGGTTCGTCGCCGGAGGCCAAGTCGTTTCGGCTTACTGATGAGGGGAAGGCTGCAGCGATCAGGCCGCGGCCTTGCTGTGCTGCGGGGTGCACAGCATGTGCGCGATGCGGTCGACGGCGATGCTCCAATCGATCGCTGCTTCGTCGGCCTTCAGGCCGAAGGCGGCCAGCGCGTCGACCGGGCTGCCGCCGTCACGGAAGATGCGGGCGCACGCCTGGCGCGCATAGCCCATCGACTGCTGCCACTGCACGGAATTGATGTATCGGGGGAACATGGTCATCGCCTCGCCATCTGTCTTGGTGCGGATACCGCTGTTTCTTGCTTTCACGGCACGCGAAGCACAGGTGGCAGGCGCATCCAGCGAGATGGCTTCACGACGCAAAACCGTGTCACGTGAAACCTCCTGTGACATGCTTGTCGTACGCTAGACACGCCTGCCAAACTCATGGGGCGAGCGCAAATGCGCGGGCTCGCCCGAACTCGTACCCTTTAGTGCTTTGTAGGTTGTGCCTGCCGGCGCGGGCTTTCGGCGGCGGTCTCGGCCCGGGGGCCGAGCGACCTCACCACGCTGCCCACGACGTCACTCAACGCACGCCACGAACTCTCTCTCGACTCGACGTTGGTCATAACCTGCTGCCTAGGTTGACCCGCCACTTTGGCAAGCCGCTCCGCAATACGCGTACGCTTTCGTGCAGAGGCGGCTCGCTTCAATGATGCAAACGCGGGGGTAAGCGTAACTTTGGGGTACTCACGCAACGCGAACGTGGGCAAACAACGAAACGCAAACGCAACAGAACGCGCATTGACGCTACGCAACTGGGAACCGACGTAACGCAACTTGGCACTGACGCAAGACAACGCCGATACGCACGCAACGCCTTCGGCAGAGGAACGCAGGACCGGGCTTGGGGGCGGGATCGTGCCACTCTGGGCGGTGCATCGATCCCGGCGGCGGCGACTCGAGAACAACACCGCCCTTGGCGTGACAACTCGGCTGTTCGTTGCAGCTTCCACTTGCACTGACGCACTCCCCCTTGCAGCCGATGTTCTCTTTGCGTTCCGGCCACGGTGCTAATAAACAGTCGCAACTTGTCGCTTCAAGGGCACAGCCACGGCAAAAAGGAGGCTTCCCGAATTTTCTCTTTGGAAAATTCCTTGACAGATGTACGCGCGGCTCAGTCCGCGATGGGCGGGCGATTCGTTCCCGGTGCAGGCGCCGAAAGGGCTCGAAATGACTGAATTCCTGCGATCCGGACCGGCCGATGCCACGGTGCGCCTGCTTTGTGCCCACGGCGCCGGGGCGGCCATGGACAGCCCCTTCCTGAATACGCTGGCGACCCTGTTGGCCGAGCGGGGTGTGGGCGTCCTGCGCTTCGAGTTTGCCTACATGGCCGCGCGCCGCACCGGCGGGCGGCGCAAGCCACCGCCGAAGGCCGAGCGCCTGATGGACGAATACCGCGCCGCCGTCGCAGCGGTGCCGCCGGGGCCGCCGCTCATCATCGGCGGCAAGTCGATGGGTGGGCGCGTGGCCAGCATGGTCGCCGATGAGCTGCACGCGCAGGGCCGCATCTCGGGCTTGGTGTGCCTCGGCTATCCGTTCCATCCGCCCAAGAAACCCGAGCAGCTGAGGACGCAGCACCTCGTGGAGCTCGTGTGCCCGGCGCTGATCGTGCAGGGCGAGCGCGATCCGTTCGGCCGACGCGGCGAGGTGGAGGCGCTGTCGCTGTCGCCGGCGATCGGGTTGCATTGGGCGCACGACGGCGATCACGATCTCGGTCCGCGCGGCGCATCGGGTTTCACGCGCAAAGGCAATCTGGCCGCTGCAGCCGACGCCATTGCCGCCTTCGGCGCAGGCCTTGTGCGGTGACGAAGCCCTGAAGAGGCCCAGTCTGAGCTTTACATCGGCTGCCCGAGCGGGATGTGCAGCGTCTCGTCAAGTCCGCAGGCGCTGCAGCTCAAGGCGTACCATTCGGCGTAGGGCCGCGCCGAACGATCGATGATCTTGAGGCCTTCCGTCCCGCACAGCGGGCAGGCGACGGGCCGGGCCGGGTCGACCCGCCACGCCGCGATGCGACGGCTCATCTCCCTGTGCTGATCGAGAGAGAGGGGCATGCCGTGCCTAATGTCCCTCGAAGGTCATCAGCGCGTGGCATTTGATGCCGTGCGCGGCCAGCCTGCGGGCGCCGCCGAGGTCCGGCAAGTCGATGGCGAACGTCGCCCCGACGATCTCGCCGCCGGAGCGCTGGACCAGCTTGACGGCGGCTTCGGCCGTGCCGCCCGTGGCGATCAGGTCATCGACGATCAGAATGCGCTCGTCCCTGCGGATGGCGTCCTCGTGCATCTCGATGATGTCGACGCCGTACTCCAGCGTGTACTCCTGGCCGATCGTCTTCCAGGGCAGCTTTCCCTTCTTGCGCAGGGGGACGAAGCCGCAGCCGAGCCGGTCGGCAATGGCGCCGCCGAGGATGAAGCCGCGCGCCTCGATGCCGGCGACGGCATCCACGTTGGCGCGGGTGAAGGGCGCCGCCATCTGCTCGATGGCGGCCTTGAAGCCTTGCGCGTTGCCGAGCAGCGTCGTGACGTCCCGGAACATGATGCCCTTCTTGGGGTAATCCGGAATGGTTCTGACCAAGGTCTTGAGATGGTTCACAGTAAACATCCTCCGGCGAAAATCCGGGCGACGTTAGCAAGGGACGCGGTGCGCGGGTAGCGGCGTCGTAGGGGCATGTGCCGCTCAGCGCCGCCCCATGCCGTGGTCGGTCTTCTCCCACAGGTAGGGCGCCCGCACGAACTGGTAGGTGGCGCGGTAGGCCGCCAGCGAAATGAGCATCCAGTAGACCGGCAGCAGGAGTGCGAACATGGCAAGACCCGGGCGCCCGCGGCGCCATACGCTGAGCATGCCCACGGCAATCGAGACGACGTAGCCGATGCCGAGGTTCACGCCGGCGATCGCCCAGAACGCGGTGCCGACGGCGGTCTCGGCCGGCGCAAACAGGGTGCCGGTGAGCGCATGATAGGCAAGCAGGACATAGAACCACGGGTGGACCAGCGCGGAGAGGATGAGGCCGCCCATCAATGCGTGAAAGCCGATGGCGGCCGGCAAGCCAAGCTCGGCATTGAGTCGCCAGATATGACGCGTGTGCACGAGGTAGGTCTGCATCCAGCCCTTGAGCCATCGCGTGCGCTGCCGCAGCCAGGTACCGAACGCGACCGGTGCCTCCTCCCACGTCGTCGAGGAGAGCACGGCCGTGCGGTATCCTTGCCGCGCCAGGCGGATGCCGAGGTCGGCATCCTCCGTCACGTTGAACGGATCCCATGCGCCAAGGGTCGCCAGCGTGATCCGCGGAAAGTGGTTCGAGGTGCCGCCGAGCGGAACCGGCAGGCGCAGGCGCTCCAGCGCGGGAAGTATGGCGTCGAAGAGTGCCGAGTACTCTATCGTGAACTGGCGCGCGAGCCAGCTCTGGCGCGGATTGTAGATGTTGAGTTGAGCCTGCACGCAGGTGAGGTCCGCAGGAGCGCGGCGAAAAACCTCGAGCGCACGGCGAAGCTGGTCGGGCTGCGGCCGGTCCTCGGCATCATAGACCACCACGTAGTCGCCGCGCGCGAACTGCAGGGCGTAGTTCAGGGCTTTCGGCTTGGTGCGCGGCGCCTGGTCGGGCACCACGAGCGCGCGGAAGTTGCCGGGCAGCTCGAGCGCCAGCACCGCTGCCTGGGTCTCGGTGTCGGCCGCCTCCAGCACCAGGAAGACCTCGAGCTTCGCCTGCGGGTAGTCGAGCGTGCGCAACGATTGCACGAGGCCCGGCAGCACGTTGCCCTCGCGGAGCAGCGGCACCAGCACCGAGTAGACGGGCAGCTGGTCGTCGGGCAGGCGGGGCGCTTCCGGACTATTCTCCCTCGTGCGCCGGTGAGCACCGCTCAGCACCTCGCGCAGCGCCACCAGGCGCAGCAGCGTGACACACAGAAAGGGCAGTGCGATCACGCCCGTCATGGCGGCAAAGGTCGCCTGCGGCACCACAGCAAATCCGCCGATGGTCAAGCCTACAATGGCGACCCCGGCAACGAGCTGCCACGTCCATACCGGTGCGCCGGCCGAGCTTGCCGTGCGTTCGCGCAGGAGGCCGCGAATGGCGCGGTCAATGCGGCGGTCGCGCAAGTGGACCTCCCGTGCCGCATCGATGCAGAACCGCGGCGCGAGCACCACGGTCGTCCCTTCATTTCGCAACGCGGCGATCTGGCGGCGAAGGGCATCGGGCGCGGCGTCCGTCGCCGGCAGCACGCGGCAATGACGGCCGGCGACCTGCGCCTGCAAGCCGTGCCCGCTCTGGAGCTCGGCTTCCTCGGCCTCAGATGCGTCGATCTCTATCGCCCAGAACGCCGCAGCGACGCCCAGGTGCTGCGCAAGCGCCGAGGTGTAGTCGAAGGGGCTCACCCAGCCAGCGGCCAGCAGGACGGCATGGGTCGGGACGCCCGCCTGGGATGCCTCGGCTTCGGCGCGCTGGAGCGTGCCGCGGTCGATGAGCCTACCGACAAGAAATGCATATTCGTGCGCGTCTGCAGGCAGGGTGTGCTGCGCGCGCACCCGCTGTCCGACGCCCCGCATCCGGGCTAATATGCCCGCGGGAATCGGATCGGAGCTCGCGCGGTGGCCGACGGGGCCGCTTCTGGCGTCCGGGTGCATGGCCATATCGGCGCCCACACGCGAAAAGGCCGGATACAAATAAGCATGATACGGACAAGAAGTGGTCGCGCCGTCTTACTTTTTGTGGGTCTCCTGGGATGGACTGCGATGCACCTGCCGGCTGGCGCGCAGCGGGCTCCGGCACCTGGGCCGAGCCCGGAGCAGGCTCTCGATTCCAAGGATCAGGGCCTGCCGCGGCGCGTGGCGATCCGCTTCCTGACCGACAGCGATTTTCCGCCCTTCAACTACTTCGATGAGGACAATGTCCTCACCGGCTTCAACGTCGATGTCGCTCGCGCTGTATGCCTCGAGCTTGCCGCCGCGTGCGATATCCAGGTGCGTCCGTGGGCGGAGCTGCTGCCCGCGCTGCGCCGCGGCGAGGCCGACGCCGTCATCGCATCCCATGCCGTGAGCGGCAGCGCGCTCAGGGCTGTCGACTTCACCGATCGCTACTATCACACGCCGGCGCGCTTTGCCGGCAAGCGCAACGCCGGGCGCCTCGAGATCACGCCGGAGGGTCTGGAAGGAAAGAAGATTGCGGTGACGAAGGGGACGGCGCACGAGGCCTATCTGCGCACCTTCTTCCGCGACAGCTCGATCCGCGCGTTCGAAACGCCCGAGCTGGCGCGCGACGCACTCATCACCGGAGCGGCCGAGCTGCTGTTCGACGATGGGCTCAGCCTCGTGTTCTGGCTGAACGGCACGGCGTCGAAGGCGTGCTGCGAGTTCAAGGGCGGGCCGTTTGCCGAACCCAAGTATTTCGGCGACGGCGTCGGCATCGCGGTCAACCGGGAGGATGGGCAGCTCAGGACCCTGATCAACACGGCCTTGCGCCGCCTGCGCGAGAGCGGCCGCATGGAGGAGCTGCTGCTGCGCTACTTCCCGCTCCGCGCCTTCTGATTTCCCGCACCATGCTTCCCCCCAAGGAACGCCTCAACATCTGCTTCGCGCATGGCGCCTACCAGATGGCCGAGCGCTTCGCGGCGCGCGCGACGGGCATCCAGCACGTGCAGGTGCGCACGGCGAAGGAGCTTGCGGCCGAGCTGCCGCGCGCCGATGTGCTCGTGGTGTCGATGATGTGGCGCAACGAGCTGGCCGACGCGGCGGTCAAGCTGAGGTTCATCCAGTCGATCAGCGCCGGCGTCGATCATTACGGCAAGGATCTGCTGCGGACGCGCGGCATCCGCCTGGCAAGCGCCGCGGGCGTGAACGCGCAGGCGGTCGCCGAGCACGCCATGGCCATGATCCTGGCTTTGCGCCGTCATCTCCACACCGGCCGCGACAACCAGGCGGCCAGGCATTGGCGCGGCATGATCTCCGATATCGCAGCGCGCGAGGACCAGCTCGGCGGCAAGACGCTGCTGATCGTCGGCTTGGGGCGCATCGGGTTAAGGCTTGCGCATCTGGCAAAGGCCTTCGACATGCGCGTGGTCGCCACCAAGCGCGAAGCAAGCGCGGTGCCGGCTGATGTCGACGCGGTACACGGTCATGAGCGCCTGCATGAGCTGCTGGGATCGGCGGATGTGGTCGCGCTCACCTGCCCGTTGACGCCGGCGACCGAGAACCTGATCGATGCCGCGGCGCTGGCGGCGATGAAGCCATCAGCGCATCTCATCAATGTTGCGCGCGGCAAGGTTGTCGACGAGGATGCGCTCATCGGCGCACTCAGCGCCAGGCGCATCGCTGCGGCTGGCCTCGATGTGACGCGCGAGGAGCCGCTGCCGGCCTCCTCGCCGCTTTGGGCGATGCCGAACGTGCTGCTCACCCCACACGTCGCCGGCGAGACGCAGCGCTACGAGGATGGCGTCATCGATATCCTGCTCGAGAACCTCGAGCGCTTGTGGCGCGGCGAGGCGGCGCTGAGAAACGAGATCGTCTGACGATCGTCCGGCGGTTGCGTGGGCAAGGCGCCTGCCTGGACGGAGGCGGCTGCAACCAATCTGGGTCCTTCATTAACCTTTTGTTTACCTGTCGAAGCCGATGCTCCCGCCCGGGCACCTTGGGGGGCAGAAACCAGGGGGTCTACAACCATGCTTTCAAGAATTGCCTGGGGTTTCTGTAACATAGCGTTCGAGGCGTCGCGTGATGGGACCTTTCCCGACGGCATGCGGCGCGCATTTCAGAGGGTGGGCGTGGCCTGGTTCTGGGTAGCGCTGACCCTCGATGGCCGTGCCTTCGACATGTGGCGCGACTATCGGGCCGAGCGCGTCGTGCGACTGCAGCCGAGGCGCGGGCGAGAGGACGATGCCTCCTCTTCGGATGCATCGGCGCTGCCCGCCTGGTCGCTGCCCAACGTGGGCAGGATCACCGGGCTCGGGCTGGGCCGCGTCTGGGTGGTGGTGTGCCCCTACTGCCAGCGCTTCCACACCCACGCCGCTGAGGAGGGGTGCCGGCCGGCGCCTTGCCGGGTATTCGGCAGCCCTGCCACCTACGTGCTGAGCTACGAAGGCGAGTTGCCGCGCGGGCTGTGGGAGCGCTTCCGCCTGAGCATCAAGGCGGAGCGGCCGAAGCTGCTGCGCCATCCGGATCTCGGCGCGCTGCCGCCCGCTCTGGAGGCGGCCTGAAGCGTACCAACACCGGCGCCGCGGGGGGCGCCGGCGCTTGCCTTCACGAAGCTGGAAGAGGGGCTACTTCTTCTTCGGCAGTGCCGACTTCACCAGAGGATTCTTGCAGTTTGCCAGATACTTGGCATCAAGCTCGGCAAAGCCCGGCTCGCCGGATTTGACGACCTTGGCTTTCAGGAGCGCTGCCTTGTCCTGCGGGTTCTGAGGCACGAACACGTGCGGCGACGTGCATGTGAAGAGCATATAGCCGCGCGTGTCCTTCCTGGCGGTCACCCGCGAAGCTTCGCCGTATCGGTATACGCGCTCGCCCTTCTCGTCCTTGATGACGACGTAGGCCAGTCCTTCGCCAGACGTATACGCGGCCCTGAACTGGGCGAGATCGGGATCGGGCGGTGGTGGGTCGGCGGCCAGCGCGGGGGTTACCGAGAGCAGTGCCGCAACGGGCACGACGTACGCGAGCTTTTTCACATTGGGCTCCTTGTAGAATCCGCCTCGCTCGCCGCGCCAGGCGGAACGAGCGCCTGGAAGGTGGTACACCCGACACCTACCCGCAAGGGCTGCCCACTGAGGCATCTTTGTGCTTTGATCCTGGCAGGGGGTATCCGTGGAGCGATCGATGGTGCGGCCCCCTGCAATGCAGCTTTCCTGTGTGGGGGGAGTTCAATGCGCCCGAAAATTCGCCTTTTCCTGTGGCTGCTGTCTGCATGCCTGATGCCGGTCGGGGCGGCTGCCGACGACAACGACAGGTGCCGCGACCATTCCAACATCAGCGCCGCCATCGCGGCTTGTGATCGCGTGATCGCATCGTCCCGGTCCACCAAGGTCGATCTCGTGCACGCCTACACCAACCGTGGCCAGGCCTGGTACACGCAAGACCAGTACGATCAGGCCATCTCCGATCTGACCACGGCCATTTCATTGGATTCGCGCTTCCCGATCGCCTACGGCAACCGCGGCAACGCCTGGTACATGAAGAATCAGCTCGATCGCGCCATCGACGACTACAGTGAGGCCATTCGCATCGACCCGAACTATACCGCCGCCTACACGGGCCGCGGATTGGCCTACGAGCGCAGAGGCGATAATGAGCGCGCCCGCGAGAGCTATCGAGGCGCGCTCGCGGTGCCGCAGAAGAATGCCGACGGCAAGTGGGCGCACGACAAGGCGCGCGAGCGCCTTCGACACCTCGAAAAGTAACCGGGCGGTGTCGCCCTGTGCCAGTTCGGATCGCGCGCGGTTGCGGCGTGTGCGCCCCTTCTGCGGCGCAGCATAATTTCTTGGTCTGAACAGTGAGTTAGGCCGCGCTGCAGCATCGAATTATGTCAACAATGACCGGCTTTGGTCGTGCACTCGTCATACTTTCGGTCTAGAGTGCCCAGCAAGAGGGGGGAGGGTCGGACCTGTACTGCGAGAGAGGCCAAGATGCTGTCCAGGAAACGTTGTCCCCATACTGGTGTCGTGAACTTCTATTTTGATGCAGAGCCCTATCTGTCGGTCGGATCGGTGGTCAAGACCGCAGGGGCGGCGGGGTATCAGTGGCGCTGCTATACGGACCCTTACACCTCAGGTGGAGCGGCGCCCGACCTCAAGACCGCAGAGCGGCGCGTCACCGATCTCTGCAGGCAGGCCGCTGCGCTTGCCCGCCAGGACGAGCCGATCGTGCACGCGGCTTGAGGAACTCGGTTCGTGATCAGCGGTGATTTTGCGGGCCCGATGAGGGCCCGCCTCATTTTTGGTCGGGCCCGGCTGACGCTTCGCGCTGGTCGGCGGAGAATTCCTCCTCCAGCTGCTTCTGCATCTGCACCAGGTCCTCAGGCAGCGGCATGCCGAACGCCTTCAGCTCGTTGAGCTTGGCCATGATCTGCAAATAGAGCTCATGCCGGTCCTCCGGCTCGTTCTGCATCCGCGTAAGGAGCAGTCCGATCTCGGCTTGCACATGCTCGAAAGCCACCGCAATCCTCCTGCTGATCCAGGATTTCTCGCAAGAATGTAGGCAATATTACTTGGGTTTGGCCGGCAAGCCTAACCAAAAAGGCTCAAATTTACTTCCGAGTGATTTGCCTCTGGCATCTTTCGACGGGGCAGCCGCAGCATGTTTGCTGCGCGTGAAGGGATGATCGGCATGGACGTTCTCGCCATCCTGATTGGCGCCATAGGCCTTTTCCTGGCGCTCAACGCACGCAAGGGTCTGGCGGCACTTGAGCAGAAGCTTGAAGGCTATGCCGCCAAGGTCCAGTTGCTGGCCGACGAGGTGGCGCGGCTGCGGGCTCAGGGGCAGGCGCAAACCGCGCCTGACGTGCCTGACGCAGCGCGCGAAGCTCCCATGGAGGCTTCGCCTGCGCCGCCTGTGGCGCCCGTGCAGGACACGCTGTCGCCTGCGGAGGAGCCAACACCGGCAGCCGAGCCCGCGACAACGCCGCCGGCGCCGATCAGCGCCTCCCTCGAGGAGCGTCTCGGCACGCGCTGGGCAGTATGGGTGGGCGGCCTGGCGCTAGCGCTCGGCGGTTTGCTGCTGGTGCGCTACTCGATCGAGCAGGGTGTGTTCGGCCCCGGCGTCCGCGTGGTGCTTGGCGGCCTTTTCGCCCTGATCCTTGTTGCTGCCGGCGAGTGGTTCCGCCGCACGGAGCGCAAGCTGCCGGTCGAGGCTATCCCCACGGCACACGTGCCGAGCATCCTGACGGCGGCCGGCACCGTCACGGCCTTCGCAACGGTCTATGCCGCACATGCACTCTATGGCTTCATCGGTCCGGCCGGCGCCTTCGTTCTCCTCGGCATCATCGGCGTTGCCACCATGCTTGCCGCCGCCTTGCACGGACCGGCCCTCGCAGGGCTCGGCCTTGCCGGCTCCTTCGTCGTTCCGCTGCTGGTCTCCTCGCAGTCGCCCAATCCGTGGCCGCTGGTCGTCTACCTGATCGCTGTGGCCGCCGCGGGCTATGCGCTTGCCCGCCTGCGGCGCTGGCTGTGGCTCGCCGCCTCGGTGGTGGCGGGAGCGTTCTTGTGGGGCGCGGCGATGCTGGGCCAGGCTGCGGGCGATACCGCGGGGGGGTGGGCCCAGGCGCTGTTCGTCCACGTCGGCGTTCAACTTGCGCTCGCTGCAGCCTTCATGGCGCTGGAGCCGCATCTTTCGACGTCCGACGATGAAGCCGCACCCGATTGGATCGCTTCTGCTGCAC
>WBUN01000093.1 GCA_008933705.1 Hyphomicrobiaceae bacterium | reverse complement strand
GGCAAGGCCCGCCGCCAGCGCCACCGCGTTGACGGCGCCGGCGCTGGTGCCGCTGATCCAGCCGATATCGAGCGTCTCGTCCTCGAGCAGACGGTCGAGCACGCCCCAGGTGAAGGCGCCGTGCGCACCGCCACCCTCGAGCGCGAGATTGATGCGTTGATGCCGCCGGAAAAAACTCAAGGAACGACTGCCCCCCTGCCGCCACGTCCGGAGCCGTGCCGCCGCTGCAGGCTCCCGATGCGCGCACCATTGCGAGCATCACGGCCGCATCATGGCAGCACGCCGGGCAACAGGTCGAGAGGCACGACGACAGGGACGCCGTCAAGCACCGCATAGTGCGCTTTGATGCCGTAAACGCGGGCAAGATGCTCAACCGTCAGCACATCTGCGGGCGTCCCTGCCGCTACCGCACGGCCTGCGTGCATGAGCACAATCCTGTGACAGAAGCGCGCGGCGAGAGACAGATCATGCAATGCGACCATGACGGTGCGGCCTTCCGCCGCCAGCACCGTGAAATGGCGGAACAAGGCCAGCTGGTGCGCCGGATCGAGCCCGGCGGCCGGCTCGTCCGCAAGCAGGGCCCGGGGCTCCTGTGCCAGTGCCCGCGCCACCAGCACACGCGCGCGCTCGCCGCCCGACATGTCGAGTACAGGGCGAGCCGCCAGGTGGGCTACATCCATGGCCGCGAGCGCGGCATCGATGGCGCGCATGTCGGCGGCGCTCTCCCCGGCACCCATCGGCTGGTGCGGCAGCCGGCCGAGCGCCACCACGGCGCGGGCCGTGAGCGCCCAGTGCACGGTGCGCTCCTGCGGCAGATACGCGAGTGCGCGGGCAAGGGCCTGGGGCCGCCACTCCGCCATCGGACGGCCGGCGAGCGAAGCCGTTCCGGCATGCGGCGCAATCAGACCTGCGAGAACCTTGAGCAGCGTCGTCTTGCCGGCACCGTTGGGTCCGATGATCGCGGTGATCTCGCCCGCCTCGGCGCCGACGTCGACGTCTGAGAGCACCTCGCGCGCCTTCAGGCTGGCGCACAGCCCCCGAGCTGCGATCCTCATGGCGCCAGCTCCGCCCGCGTCTTGAGCACCAGCCAGACGAAGAACGGGGCACCGAGCAGCGCGGTGAGCACGCCGATGCGCAGATCAACCCACGGCTGGACCACACGCAGGGCAACGTCGGCCACCAGCAGCATGGTGGCGCCGCCGAGCAGGCTGGCCGGCAACAGCAGGCCCGGGCGGTGGCCGACCAGAGGGCGCAGGGCATGCGGCACGATGAGGCCGACGAAGCCGATGATGCCGGTCACCGCCGTGGCGGCGCCGACGCTCAAGGCGGTGCCGGCCACCACTGTGAGCCGCGTCCGCTTCAGGTCGAGGCCGAGGCTGCGCGCGGCATCCTCGCCGAGGGTAAGGGCATCGAGCGCTCGTCCGACCAGGAGCAGCAGCGCCATGCCAGCGACCATCAGTGGAGCGGCGAGCCAGACCTGGGTCAGGCTGCGGTCGGCCAGCGAGCCCATCAACCAGAACACCATCTCCACGGTGGCGAAG
Organism: Hyphomicrobiaceae bacterium; assembly: GCA_008933705.1. Taxonomy (GTDB): domain Bacteria; phylum Pseudomonadota; class Alphaproteobacteria; order Rhizobiales; family Hyphomicrobiaceae; genus AWTP1-13. The sequence continues at coordinate 12,538 of WBUN01000093.1, read as the reverse complement.
GGATTCTGCGACAGGTTCAGGGCGAGCGAGATCAAGGCGGTGGCGAAGCTCGAGACGGCGAGGCCGGCGAGGATCAGCGTGACGGGACCGCCGTGCGATCCGGCCAGCGCCATCACCAGCAGCATGGCGACGGCAGCGCCGGCCAACCCTCCGGCCGGCAGCGCGAAGGCGAAGACGCCAGAGAGCCCCAGATGGATGGCCAGCACCGCGCCCAGCGCAGAGCCGCCCGACACGCCGACGATGCTGGGCTCCGCCAGGGGGTTGCGCAGATAGCCCTGCAGTGCCGCGCCGGACAGCCCGAGCGCACCCCCGACCAGGGCACCGAGAATGGCACGCGGCAGGCGGATCTCGCGAAGGATCAGGGCGCCGGCATCGCCGGCGACATGAAAGCCGAAGCCCGACGGCCCGACGGCGAGCGACAGCAGGAAAGCCGCGCACGCCGCAGCGCCGAGCGCGACAAGCAGGCCGGCCGGCGCGATATCCCGGCGTGCGGCGGCCGCCGTCATGGCGAACGCGCCTGGATGCGGACGCGCGCCGCCGCAAGCTGCTCGACCGCCTCCATGATGTGAGGCGTGCCGCACAGCCACAGCCGCCAGGGCAGCTCGACGGACGCCCGCCGGCGGCGGACGAGCGCGACGGCGGGATGGCGCAGGTTGTCGGCCAGCGCGGTGCGGTACTCGTCGGGTGCGCTCGACAGCACCAGCAGATCCGGCGGATGCGCAAGCAGCATTTCCAGCGGTACCTGACCGCCCCGCGTCGTGTAGTACTCCCGCGCCAGGTTGCGGAAGCCCGCGGCAGCGATGGCGGCATCGGCGAGGCTGCCCGGGCCGGCAACGACGCCGCCGACCTGATACACGATGGCCCCTGGCTTCAGCGCCTGCTGCTGCCGCATGGCCGCGAGGCGCGCGAGCCTGTGGTCGAAATCGGCGATCATCGCGGCACCCTCGGCCTCGGCTCCGACAGCAGACGCAACCACCTGCACCACCGAGCGCACCCCTTCAAGATCCTGCGGCTGCGGCACCACGACCACGCGCTTGCCGAGCCGGCGCAGCAGATCCACGGTCGCCGGCACGCCGAAGGGACCCGCCAGCACGAGATCGGGATCGAAGCGCAGGACATCCTCGGCGGCACCGTGCGTGACGGTGATGCCGAGGGCCTTGTCGGGAATGGCCGAAACCGTGGCATCGGCGGCCAGGTGCGTCACGGCGGCGATGCGCGTACGCGGCACCAGCTCGACCAGGAGCTGATCGGTGCACAAATCGAGCGAGACGATGCGCTGCGGCCGGGCGGGTGTATCGCCGGCGATGGCGGGCAGCGCCGCGACGAGCACGGCGGCCATCAGCCCGATGCTGGCAAATGACCGCCGTCTCATGCGTTCGCCTTCGCTATTGCTTCCACGTGCTGCCGAGACCCTCCGGACCGCCGAAGGTCAGCTTCACCCCGGCGAATGCGCCGATTCCGGGGGTCGCATTATAGCCGAACACCTCCTGGTAGTGCCGGTCGAGCAGGTTTTCAACGCGCCCGAACACCTCTACGCCGGGCTGCAGCCTGTAGGAGGCGGCCACCCGCAGCAGCCAGTAGCTGTCGAGCGTCGTGAGCTGATCGACGAAGGCTGCATCGGTGACAAGGTCTTTCATGTTGCCGTTATAGATGGCCGCGACGTTGAAGTTGCCGCGTCCCTCCTGGAAGGCGTAGTTGACATCCATCCGTCCGGCATGCCGCGGCCTGCGCACCTCCTCGGTGCCGTCGTCCTGCTTGGCGTCGAGGAAGGTGTAGGAGCCTCCGAGCGTGACCTGCGGCGTGAGGAGATAGCGCCCGGCGAGCTCGATGCCGCTGCGTCTGCTGGGACCCGACCGGTTGAAGGGCGAGCAGATGAAGGTCGGCGGCGGGCACGCGAGGCTGATCTCGTTGGTAAGGTCGGCGTGGAAGTAGGTCACGTCGACCAGCGCGCGCCCGGCCAGCAGCTTGGTCTCCACGCCGAGGTCGTAGCCGACGGATTCCTCGGGCCTCAGGTTCGGATTGGGAGCGAACCCGGTGAAGAAGCCGTAGAGGTCGCCGAAGCTCGGATACTTGACGCCGTTGCCGGCGCTGGCGTGCAGGCGGAACAGGCCGCCCGGCACGATATAGGACCCGTCCACGTGCCAGGTGGTGAAGTCGTCGAACAGCGTGTTCTGGTCGTGGCGCATCGTGCCGTTGAGGAACAGCGACTTGAAGTATTCGCCGCGCACCTCGGCGGCCACGCTGTCGCGGTCGCGCGAATACTGATTGGCCGAGAACTTGGGCTGCTCGAACGTCTCCGTGCGCCGCTCGATCAGGCCGGTGACGAAGTGGCGGATGGGCGAGCCGGGCGACGTTTCCAGCAACACGGTCGACTTGTAGCCGTATTTGGTGTTGGTGCTGATGGTCTCCGAGAAGGTCGGGGCGAAGTCGTCGCGCACGGTCTCGGCCCCCTGCACGAAGGCGACGTGCGTCCATTTCCTGTCGAAGGTGTCGAGGGTGGCTTGCAGGCTGCCGACGCGCAGGCGCGCGTCGCTGATGAAGGCGGCGTCCGCGGGAGCAAAGAAGCCCTTGTAGAGCTGGGCGAAGCCCTGGTCGTAGTCGGCGCGCGTCTGCTGCTCGCGCAGCGTTCCTTCGATCTTGAAGCTGTCGGACAGCGCAAGGCCCCCGCGCGCCGCAAAGCTGCGGATGCGCGTGCCGTCCTTCTCGTCGCCCGCAGTCGAAATGTTGAAGCCCTCGGTGTTGAAGCCGCGCACCATGACCGAGCCCCAGGCCTTGTCGTTGCCGCCCGAGAGCTGCGCCGTCGCGTTGGCGGTGCGCTGAGTGCCAGCTTCCGTCTGCAGCCTCAAGGTGAGGGGCCCGCGCCCGGACTTGGTGGTGATGCTGATGACGCCGCCGATTGCCGAGTTGCCGTAGAGTCCGCTCTGCGGCCCGCGCAGCACCTCGATGCGCTCGATGTCGTCGGCGCCGAGATTGGAGAAGTCGAAAAAGCCGTCGGTGCCGGAGTTGACCTCGACGCCGTCGATCACAACCAGCGTGTGACGGCTCTCCGCGCCGCGGATGCGCACGACGGTGAGATTGCCGGGCGTGCCCTGCTGGCTGACGGACACGCCGGGGAGGCTGCGCAAGGCATCGGCCGCATTGCGGATCTGCTGGCGCTCGAGCTGCTCGCTGGTGACGACCGAGACGGCGGCGCCGACGCGCTCGATCGGGATGCCGTCAACCGTGTCTGAGGGTTGGGCCTGATCCGCCGCGGAGGCCGGCGCCTCGGCCTCGGATCTCTGCCGGATGGGACGGGCCTCGATGGTGGCACTTTGCACGGTGACGGGTGGCAGCTCGATGGCCTGCTGGGCGCTGGCCGGCGCCGGCCAGCCGCCGGCACCGCCCAAGCCGAACGCCACTAAGACTACGCCTCTCGATGACAACAAACGCATGACGCCTCTCCAAGGGTTCCTGGAGCGAGGCCTCACGAAGACCGACCACACGGAAAGCAAGCTGGAGCACCGATGTGCAAACGCTCAGCGTGCGCCAAGGGCGCGCCGCCGCTCGATCAAACCGATGCCGACCTGAGACTCCCCGCTGCGGACATGACCTGCGCGACTCCTCACTCGAACACGAGCCGTCGCCACTACGGTTGTCCGCTCAGCCGCACGCCCCGCGCGGTTGATGGGCGACACGTGTCGGCAGGTCTCCTGGCTCACGGCTCTGGCGCTTCGCCTCCGCCTTCCCGCTGGTTGCCCAGCAGTGGCTTCGGGGGCGACGCTCGCCGCTCACAGTTGCGGGGGCAGCCGCGGCTTTGAGGAGATGCCCCTCACCGCGTTCCCTTTTCACTCGCCCGACCTACGCTGGCCGAGCCGAGAACCGTCACGAGACCCCAAGGAAGCAAAGGCGGCGCCCGCTTGTCAACGCCGTGCGCGCAGGAAACGCCGTTCGGGCTTGCATGCTGGCCGAAAGGCCACGCCCATGCCGAAGGCTGACTATTTCACGGCTTCCTTGACCAGGCCGTCCAGCAGGAGATCGATCGCGGCCAGCGCCTTGCGCGAGGCCTCGTTGCCGGAGGGCGTGGGACGGCGGTAGCCGACGACCGTCTCCCCGGGCTTGTCGGCGGTCTCGTAGATGAAGATCACATAGGGGCAGAAGCCGATGTTGGCGGCATCGGCCTCCATCATCTGGCGCGACAGCCTGGCCGAGCAGAACGTGAAGAACTCGGCATGCCTGTAGATCGGCTTGGTGGAGCCGACGTCGGCGCCGGTGCGCTCCAGCATGCGCCCGATCTGGCCGTTGTAGTCGATGGTGAAGCCGCCTGCGACGATGGCGTTGGTGAGGTCGAACTTGACGTCCTCGAACGCCGCCTTCTTGGCGTAGGTGCGCATCTCCTGCGCCGACGCCGCCGTCGCGGCGATGGCGAGCAGGAAAGCCACGCTCGCGCCTCTCTGCAAGAAGCCCATCATGGCCATCATCCGTGCTGCCGCTTTAGAGACGGAATAGTGAAGCCCTCCTCCTCGCGAGCCCTCGCAGCCTAACCTAGAGACAGAAGATACGCTGCGAGAAGGCCGAGAGGTCGAGCAGGAGCGCCTGGCCCCGCACGGCAATGAGGTACAGCGCGCCGATGAGGATGAGGCCGGCGATCGTGTACAGCGTGCGCCGCACGCCCTTGGGCAACAGGCCGCGCTCGGCCTCGGCCTCGTAGTGCACCTCGGTGTACGTCTTCATCTGTCCTACGCCGGCTTTGGCTCCAGCCTCGCCACCGGACGCTCCCTGATGGGCGAGTGCACAAGGGCCGCGAACAGGCCAAGTGCGATCGATATCCACCACATCGCATCGTACGACTTCGTCATGTCGTAAAGATAGCCCGCCAGGCGCAGTCCGACAAATGAGCCGACCTGATGCGACAGGAACACGACGCCGAACAGCATCGACATCCAGGTGGTGCCGAAGAAGGTGGCCACCAGGCTCGAGGTTAACGGCACGGTCGACAGCCACAGGAAGCCCAAGAGCGTGCTGAGCAGGATCACGGTGGCCGGCGTGATGGGCAGGAACAGCAGGCCCAGGAACACGAAGCAGCGGCCGAAGTAGATGAAGCTCAGGCCCTTGCGCTTCTCGACGAACCGCGCCGACTGGCCGGCGATATACGTGCCGGCCAGATTGGCCAGGCCGACCATCGTCAGCGCGATCACGGCGACGCTGTTGTCGAGACCCTTGTCGGCAACGAACGCCGGCAAGTGCACGGAATAGAAGGCGACGTGGAACCCGCACACGAAGAAGCCGGTGACGAGGAGGAGATAGCTGGGATGCGTGAATGCCTCCCTGAAGGCCTCGCCGAGCGACTGCGCCTTGACCACTCCGGCCTCGGCCTGCGGCTTGCCGCTCAAGGGCAAGGCGAGCGGCAGCATCACCGCGCAGGTGGCGACCAGCACCAGCAGGCTCGCCTTCCAACCGAGCAGGTCCATAAGCACATGCGTGTAGGGAAAGGCGACAAAGCCGCCGATGCCGCCCGCCATGCCGAGCGCGGCGATCGCCGCCGTGCGCTGCTCGGGCGGCGACGCGCGACCGACGGCACCGACGAGCGAGGTGATGCCCGTTCCGCTCACGCCGATGCCGAGAAAGACACCGCTGACGAGCAGATCGAAGCCCGACTGCGCGGCGTACATTAGGTAGGTGCCGATCATGGTCGCCAGAGCGCCCGTGACCACGACTCTACCGGCGCCGTAGCGGTCGGCGATCATGCCGGCAAACACCGCGCCAGCGCCCCACATCAGGTTGGCGATGGCCATGGCATTGGAGAAAGGCTCGCGGCCGATGCCGAGCTCCCTGGTCATCGGCGGCAGGTAGAGCCCGGCGACCTGGCGCAACCCCATGGCGATGCCGACAATCAGGCCCGCCGACAGAATGATGATCCACAGCGGCCGATAGGCGGCGGGTGCGGGCGGCGCAACTTTCTGCATCGAAGAGAATCCTTTCGCTGACGGCGCAAATGGTACATGCATCGGCATGGAATTCCCAAGAGGGCGATGCAGCTCGGGCCGTGAGTAATTCTCAAGCCATGCATGAGCGCCGCTCATGCCTCGGCGAGAATGCGGCGCTCCAATTCGACGACGGGTCCCCCGGGCTCGGCCAAGCCGCGGCCGACAAGCTCGATGCGCCAGGGCGGTCCGTCGATGCGATACAGATTGTAGCGGGCGAGCGGCTCGCTCTTGTAGTGGCGGCCGAGGGAGCCGGACGCCGCGCCGACCACCGGCACCGATGCTCCGGCCGTGCGGCACCACACGAGCGTATCCTCGTGATTGTGACCGTGGCTGACGAGCTCGGCGCCGTGACGGGCCAGCACCGCCTCCAGAGCGCGCGCGTCGCGCAAACCCCGCGCGGTGTCGGCCTGGCCCGGCAGCGGCGGATGATGGATCAGCACGAAGCGGAAGATGCCCTCGCTGCCGAGCCGGTCGAGGATGCCGGCAAGCCGGGAAAGCTGATCGCGGCCGACCCTGCCCCAAGCAATCAGCGGTGGCGTCGGCACGGCGGAATTGACGCCGATCAGCGCGACGCGACCCTGCAAGCGCACGAACGGGAAGTCAGCGCCGCCGCCGCAGTAGGCCGCGCCCTCCGCGCAGGAGGACATGTACTGCGCCCACCGGTGCGTGCCGGGATCGGCACCGACACGCGAATAGATGTCGTGGTTGCCGGGTACGACGGTGACATTGTCCGGATCGCCGATGCTCCGCAGCCAGCCCAGCGCGTTGATGTGCTCCTGCGGCAGACCGATGTTGGCAAGATCGCCGGTGACCACGACATGCGCCGGTGCCTGTGCCTGCATGTCGGCCACGATGCGATCGAGGACGGACTTCTGGTAGGCGCCGCGGCGGTGGCGGCGCCAGTTGATGTAGCCGGCCAGCCGCTTGAGATTCCAATAGCGCGGGCCGAACCCGGCGATGGGCCCCAGATGCACGTCGGTGAGATGGGCAACGGTGATCGGTGTCGTCATCGATGAGGTGTCGTGCAATGGCAGACCGGGCAGGAGTAGCGGCTTCGCAGGCGCTTGCCAAATCGCGGAAACGGGACGAAAGACGGGAGGGCCCCTTATCGGCCTGCGCACATCGACCAACCACGATATGGTAGCCAACCCCCTCCTGATCAAGCTGCTGCAGCGCTACTGGCGGCTCACGCGCGGGCTGACCATGGGCGCGCAGGCGGCCGTGCTGGATGACAGCCGGCGCGTGCTGCTGGTGCGCCACGGCTATCGGTCCGGCTGGCATTTCCCGGGCGGCGGCGTGGAGAAGAGCGAAACCGTGGGCCTGGCGCTGGAGCGCGAACTGCATGAGGAGACCGGCATAATCCTTACGGCCCCGCCTGAGCTTTTCGGCCTTTACGCCAACTTCGGCAGCTTCCCCGGAGACCACATTGCCTTGTTCGTGGTACGCGCCTGGCAGCAGAAGCACGTGCCGCCGCCCAATCGGGAGATACTGGAGCAGCGGTTCTTTGCCGCGGGCGCCATCCCGGAGGATGCCAGCGACGGCACACGCCGGCGCATCGAGGAGATTTTGGGCCAGAACCCCAGGAGCGACATCTGGTGAGCAGCGACAAGTCCCAGGCGATCATCGTACGGCCGGCACGGGCCGAGGACGGCGCGGAGATCTCGGCGCTGCATGCGCGCGCCTTCGGACCCGGACGCTTCGCGCGCACGGCCTACCGCGTGCGCGAGGGCACGCCCGCGTTCTCGCCGTTCTGCCGCGTGTGCGTGATCGGCGGGCGCATCATCGCGGCCGTTCGGCTGACGCCGATCAGCATTGGCCGCAGAGGCGGCGCCTTGCTGCTCGGACCGCTGGCGGTGGCGCCGGACTTCGCCAACCAGGGCCACGGCAGAGGCATTGTGCGCGAAGCCCTCGAGGCGGCCCGCAGCGCCGGGGTGGCCATCGTCGTGCTGGTGGGCGATGAGCCCTACTACGCGAGGCTGGGGTTCCGCCGCATTCCGGCCGGCCAGATCACACTGCCGGGTCCGGTCGATCCGGGCAGGCTGCTGGCGGCGGAACTGGTGCCCGGCGCGCTCGCGGGCTTCACGGGCCTCGTTGCCGCGACACGCGCATCCGAAGATGCGGCTGCGGGGGCAGACCCTGCGGCAAGCCTTTTGTCCGACGCGCGGCCCTCTTTGAGGGTCTGACCCCCCATCTACCAGCTACCAGCCGATGGCGCGCGGCAGCCAGGTGGCGATGCCGGGGTTCATGTAGACGACGACGAGCGTGATGAGCTGCAGCAGGATGAAGGGCACCACGCCCTTGTAGATGGCAAGCGTCGGCACCTCGACTGGGGCGACGCTGCGCAGGGGCGATCTCCTCCTCCCCCTCGAGGGCGGGGAGCGATCCTGGTAGGGCTCGACGAACTCGGCAGCGTCGATCACGCCGTGCTCGAGCGCCGGGATCAGCTCGCCGGCGGCGAAGTGCTGGCCGGGACCGTAGGCGTTGGTCATCTTCCAGTTGAAGGTCTTGGCCTGCGCGGTCGCGACGTGGGGCGCAGCCACGGCCGCGCTCGCGGCGGCGCCGGCAAGCGCCCCGCATTTGATGAACTTGCGACGATTCATGCTCATGCGATCATCCTTGTTTGCGGGTCTCTCAGTGCGCCCGCCGCGCGCACAGGTCGCAAGTGGCATGCCAGCCCTGCCGAACCGCTGCGAACCGCGCAGAACCTGGATCAGCGCAAGAGAGCCGAGAAAAATTTGCCCCTTTGCGCGCCCAAAATTTCGTGATCATTCTGCAGATGCTGAAATTGCGGGCAGCGGCGCAGCGTGTTGCGTCCGGCTCCGCGCCGGCATCCTTGCCGCACGCTCTGTCAACTCCCGACCGGAATGGCCGCGCATGTCCCGCCTGCACGCCGACCTTGCCCTGCTTCTCGCCGCTGCCGTGTGGGGATTGGCGTTCGTGTTTCAGAAATCGGCGATGGGTCACATCGGCCCGCTGCTGTTCATCGCCGCGCGCGGCACGGTCGCTGCGCTGGCCCTGGCGCCGCTCGCCTTGCGCGAACGGCACGTGGCCGATACGGCGGCACAGAAGGGTCTTGCACGTGCTGCGGGCTGGGGCGGCCTGGCCTTCTTCATCGCCGCCTGGCTGCAGCAGGCCGGACTCGTCACCGCCACCGTGACGAACACCGGATTCCTCACGGCGCTCTACGTGGTGATCACGCCCTTCATCGCCTGGGGATGGAGCGGGAGGATGCCGAGCCGGCTTGTGTGGCCGGCGGCGGGGTTTTCCGCCGTCGGCACCTGGCTGCTGGGCGGCGGCACGCTCGGATCGTTCTCCGAGGGCGACATGCTGGTGGCGATCTCGGCGCTGTTCTGGGCGGCGCACGTGGTCATCACCGGGCAGGCGGCGCGCTTTGGCAGGCCGATCGCCTTCACCGCGCTGCAGTTCGCCGTGGTCGCGGCGCTGGCCACGACCGGCACGATGCTGCTCGAGACCTTCAGCCTGGCGGGCCTTACGAAGGCCGCCCCCGACATTGCCTACGTCGGCCTGCTGTCGAGCGCGCTCACCTTCACGCTGCTGACCGTCGCCCTGCAGCATACGCCACCGTCGGAAGCCGCCGTCATCGTCAGCATGGAGACCGTCTTCGCGGCGCTGGCCGCCTACCTGCTGCTCGGCGAGCGCCTGCCCGGCATCGGCTGGATCGGCGCGGGGCTGATCCTGTGTGCCACGCTGCTGATCCAGGCGGGCGGCCTGTTCGCGGGGCGCCGGCGTGGTTGATGCCGCCGTCGTCAGGACCTCGGGCGCGAATCGCAATCTGCGCCGCCACAGCATGCCGCACGCTCCTCCTGGATCGGCGGGCAGGGCACATCGCCGTAGGAGCAGAAGACGCAGCAATCGCCTTTCTTCGGCTTCATCTGCAGGCCGCAGCGTTGGCAGGTGTACAGGTATTGGCACGCGTCGGTCGGCATCGTCTCTTTGGCGCGATGGCCACACGCGGGGCACGTGATCGTCGATTGAAGCTCGATCGTTGAAGAGCGGCTCAAAGGCAGACCTTGTCGGTCTCATGGTTCGATCAGGTCACCCTTGCTTGCGGCCGCACACCGCGAACGCCCGTGCGCGCAACGCGATGCGGCCGTCGGCCTCGATGGGCAGAGCGTCCATGAGCCGCCGCCGCAGTTGCTCGCGCCGGTCTTCGGTGAGCGACATGCAGTAGGTCGGCGCCGGCCCTTGCCCGCCGAGGAAGGGTGACCAGTAGTCGTCGAAGTCCTTGAACACGGTCGGCACGTCGATCGCGCGCACCCTGGGTTGCTCCAGACCTGCGCTGCTCCACAAGGCGAGCAGCGCATCAGGATGGCACAGCGGGAACCGCGGGCCTTCGTCAAGCGCGCGGGCGGCAGGATCCAGCGCGACGGCCGCGTCCCAGAAATGGCGCATGAGCTGCATATCGCCGGCGTAGTCCCACACGTAGGCCGCCGCCGTGCCGCCCATGCCGACGACGCGGCACATTTCCGCCGCCGCCTTGGAGGGATCGGGCACGAAGTTGATCACCAGGCCCGAGACGGCCGCGTCGAAGCGGTTGTCCTCGAACGGCAGGGCCTGTGCGTCGCCGGCGCGGAACTGGGCCTGCGGCGCACGCATGCGCGCGAAGCCGAGGAAGCCCTCGGAAAGGTCCACGCCCACGACTTCGGCCGGCTGCCCACCATCGAGGATGGTCTGGCTCAGCGCCCCTGTGCCGCAGCCCACATCGAGCCAGCGCTTGCCGGCGGGAATGGCAAGCCAGGCGAGGAACTCGCGCGCGACCAGCCGGCTCCAGCGCCCGACATACGGCTCGTACCGGTCGCCCGCTGCCCAGGTATCGGAAAGTCGTGGTGTTGGTGGCATGGTGCGCTCCGCCCGCACACCTTTAGTCGCGCGGCATCACCCGATGCGCAAGTAACATTGTCGACAAGCCGCGTGTGCGTTGTCACCCCGGCCGGAGCGAAGCGCCGGGATGACAGGCAGCGAGCGCGTCGCCCCCTACCTCAACGCCTTGTTGCTCTTCTTCACCTTCTTTGCCTCCACGTAGACCTCTGCGCCCATCTCGCGGAACTTGGCGCTCATCTCGGCCATCCCGGCCTCGGGGTCGATCTGCGTCGTCTCCTCGGCCAGCTCGACGAGCGCCTCGTTCTGCTTGGCGGCGTAGTCGCGCACGTCCTGCGTGATCTTCATGGAGCAGAACTTCGGCCCGCACATGGAGCAGAAGTGGGCGACCTTGTGCGCCTCCTTCGGCAGCGTCTCGTCGTGCATGGAGCGCGCCGTGTCGGGGTCGAGGGAGAGGTTGAACTGGTCCTCCCAGCGGAACTCGAAGCGGGCCCGGCTGAGCGCGTCGTCGCGCAGTTGTGCCGCCGGATGGCCCTTGGCGAGGTCGGCCGCGTGCGCGGCGAGGCGGTAGGTGATGACGCCCGCCTTCACGTCGTCGCGGTTGGGCAGGCCCAGGTGCTCTTTCGGCGTCACGTAGCAGAGCATGGCGGTGCCGAACCAGCCGATCATGGCGGCGCCGATGGCAGAGGTGATGTGGTCGTAGCCCGGTGCGATGTCGGTGGTGAGGGGGCCCAGCGTATAGAACGGCGCCTCGCCGCATGTCTGCAGCTGCTTGTCCATGTTGATCTTGATCTTGTGCATCGGCACGTGGCCGGGGCCCTCGATCATGACCTGGCAGCCCTTAGCCCAGGCAATCTTGGTGAGCTCGCCCAGGGTCTCGAGCTCGGCGAACTGTGCGCGGTCGTTGGCATCGGCGATGGAGCCGGGGCGCAGGCCGTCGCCCAGCGAGAAGGAGACGTCATAGGCCCGCATGATGTCGCAGATGTCCTCGAAGCGCTCGTAGAGGAAGCTCTCCTTGTGATGGGCGAGGCACCACTTGGCCATGATCGAGCCGCCGCGCGAGACGATGCCGGTCACGCGGTTGGCGGTGAGCGGCACGTAGGGCAGGCGCACGCCGGCGTGGATGGTGAAATAGTCGACGCCCTGCTCGCACTGCTCGATCAGCGTGTCGCGATAGATCTCCCAGGTGAGCTTGACGGGATCGCCGTCGCACTTCTCCAGCGCCTGGTAGATCGGCACGGTGCCGATGGGCACGGGCGAGTTCCTCAAGATCCACTCGCGCGTGTTGTGGATGTTGCGCCCCGTGGAGAGGTCCATGACGGTATCCGCGCCCCAGCGGATCGCCCACACCATCTTCTCCACCTCCTCCTCCACCGAGGAGGTGACGGCCGAGTTGCCGATGTTGGCGTTGATCTTCACCAGGAAGTTGCGACCGATGATGATCGGCTCGAGTTCGGGGTGGTTGATGTTGGCCGGGATGATGGCGCGCCCGCGCGCGATCTCCTCGCGCACGAACTCCGGCGTGATGTGCTCGGGGATCGACGCGCCGAAGCTTTCGCCGTCGGTGATCCTGGCCTTGGCCTGCGCGAGCGCGGCCTTCCGGCCCAGGTTCTCGCGATGGGCGACGTAGATCATCTCCTTGGTGATGATGCCGGCGCGGGCGTACTCGAGCTGCGTGACGGGGTGGCGGTTGCCACTTGCCGCGCGCGGTTCCCCTCCCCCTTGTGGGGCGACTC
>WBUN01000092.1 GCA_008933705.1 Hyphomicrobiaceae bacterium | reverse complement strand
GAATAAGCCTGCCCCGAAACCCAGCCCATCGCCGGCGCCCTCCGCTGTGAAAGACGACAGCACAAGAATCACTGTTCGCAGCGTTTGTGAATCCCCTACGATTCCGGTCGGACTGAAAATGCTCTAGGTGATGGGTTTGCGCCGGAGAGAGGGCGCCTGTGCGGGCGTGAGCGCATTGATCACCTGGGTGCGCTTCGGCGCGACGCGGCGCGGCGCGGACACGAATCGCACGCCGACGTCCTGGTCCCTGCGCCAGACGACCTCGCAGTTCGCCTCGAGCCCATCCAGCTCGATGATGAGCTCAAAAGTGTCGGGCGCGCCAACCGATCCGCTGAGGCGCAGGCGAGCACCGGTCGCCGACATGTCGCGCACCATGCACGGCAACGTGGCATAGCGCCCGTTGTAGGCGATGATGCCGGCCTTCAGCATCCGGCGCCTGGGCGCAACGCGGTTGTCGCCCTGCGCCTTGGCGGCGAGGGCGGCACCTCCGGCGTGGAACGGAATGACAGCGCTCATGGAAGCGGAACGAGCTGTAGCGGCCTCGATTGAGCCGATGCTGCGCCATAATGGTTAATGCCCCCTCGCGGGGGGATGGGAGCGTGCGGCAATCTGGATTCGTAGTTATGAACGCGTGAAGAGGCGCGGGGTGCGCGGGGGAGCGCCGCGGCTCCGTCTGTCAGTGAACGGCGTACATCCCCGCATGCGACTATATGACCTGGAGCGGCCCCGATCCGGGCAGCCGCGTCACGAGATCGGGGCCGACGAGCCTGGACGGCGTATAGGCGCCGCCCTCTGCTGGGTTCCGCATCAGGTGCTCGACGACGGCCAGCGCGCCCGTCACCGTCAGGCTGTAGCCGTTGGCGGTCTTGATGCGCGCCGTCCTGGTCTCGCCCTTCGCATTGCGGGCCTCGCCCCAGACATACGTCGGCAGCGCATCGCGCCTCTCTGCGCTCGGGCCGCGCACCGACTTCTCGATGCGCTTCTTCAGGAAGCTCTGCACCGGCGCGCATGCGAGCAGCCAACGGAAATGGTTGGCGCGGCGCACGCGCGCCACCATCGCCGGCGAGCCTGGGATGTAGACTTCGATGTTGGGGATTCCCGTCGTGTAGTAGGCGGTCGCGACATCGCCCCAGGGGATGGTCATGGCCAGCTTGTCGCCATCGCCGAAATCGATGCGGCGCGTCTTGTAGGCGAGGGGCACGGCGATGATTCTTCCATCCTTGCGGATCTTGCCACCCTGGGCGAGGCCCTCCACCGACGTCTTGGCGGTGCCCGGCGAGAAGCCCGAGCGCGAGTCGAAGCCGAGAGCCAGGTGGGTTGCGTCCGGCAGCGCAGCCTTCAGGGCGGCTGCCACGCAATCGGTCGGAATGACATCGAAGCCGACGCCCGGGCACACGACGATCCCGGCCGCCCGCGCCGCCGCATTCTGGGATTGCGCATGCTCGAACACGCCGACCTCGCCGGTGATGTCGAGGTAGTGCGCGTGCACCGCCAGGCACGCCGCGATCATGGGCGCAGCGGTTGCCGAGAAGGGGCCGGCGCAATGCAGCACCAAGCTCATGCCCTGCAATGCAGCCGCCGTCGCTGCCCTATCGCGCAGGTCGAAGATGCGTGCCTGAAGACCGAGCTCATGGGCCAGCGGCTCGATCTTCTCGCGCGTTCGGCCCGCCAGCACGGGTTTCAGTCCGCGCCGCGCCGCCTCCCGGGCGATCAATTCCCCCGTATAGCCGTTGGCGCCGTAGATCATCCAAGGTCGTTCCACCGACGCTTCCTCCTGTCAGCCTTGTCAGGCTGCGCAGCCTAATCCCGCTGCGGCGTACCCTCCAGCGCTGCGGCGTCCCTGCGTGTTGACAGGGGAGCATGCGCTCGCGACTCTTGGGCGGGAGCGCTGGGCCCGAACCCTGGTCCGGCCTGTCCCGTGCACCCCTCCAGGCAGCAGGAGGAGCCATCGGCTGGCGATCGAAGCCCCATGGCAGACGAGGTTCTTGCATGCACCTTGAACGCCCGAGTGAATGGGCACTCTTTCTCGATCTCGACGGCACGGTGATCGACATCGCCCCTACCCCCGATGGCGTGCAGGTGGCTTCAGGACTTGTGGAGAGCTTGAGCCTGCTGACGCGGGAGCTCGATGGCGCCGTTGCCGTCGTCACGGGTCGCCGCATTGCGGAGGCTGACCGCCTGCTTGCGCCGCTGAAGCCGATCGCTGCCGGTGTGCATGGCGCCGAGCTGCGCGCGACGGCGGGCGGCGATATTGCGAGCTGCGCAGAGCCGCTGCCGGTGTCGCTGATGGCTGCCGTCACCGACCTCTGTCGCGACTGGCCCGGTGTGCTCCTGGAGCCGAAGAGGTCATCGATGGCGGTGCACTATCGCGCGGCCGCTCCGGCCGCAGGCCCGGCGCTCGAGCAGGCTTTACAGCGCCTTCTCGAAAGCACGGCGGATCACCTGATCCTGTGCCACGGCCGCAAGGTGCTGGAGGTGGTGCCGAAGGACATCTCAAAAGGGGCGGCTCTGCAGTCGATCGCCGCACTCGCCGCCTTCAGATCGCGCCGGCCGATCATGATCGGCGACGACATCTCCGACGAGACGGCCTTCGATGCGGCCGTGCGCCTGGACGGCGTGGCGCTTCGCGTCGCCGGCGAGCACTTCGCGAAGGAGAGGGCGCAGTTCGAGAATCCGGCGCAGGTGCGCCGCTGGCTCGCCGAGCTGGCGCAAAGGTTGGGAGCGTGAGTGGACCAAGGCGATGCGCTCGGCCGAATGGGCACGTGGAGCCGCGCGGGCTCACCCCGTGAGCGGCGCAACGCGAATGCTCATTGGGCGCCGCCATCGGCAACCTGAAGCAGCCAGTCGGTCAGGTTGTAGTAAGTGGTCACCCGGCTGATGCGGCCGTTGCGGACCTCGAAGAAGGTGCCGGCCGGCAGACCATACGTCTGGCCGTGGGCAGGCGGCAGGCCCTCCTCCGTCGCCAGGTATGTTCCCCGCACGTTGAACTCGGCGGCCGCTCGCACCCCGTCGGCCGTCGCCATGACGGTGATGCTGTCGAGCTGCTCCTTGTAGCAGCGCTGCATGTGCCGGCAGAACTCGTGGAAGGCCTGCCTGCCCTTGCGGCGCCCGCCCTGGTTGACGTCATGGATGACGTCGTCGGAGACGCAGGCCAGCATGCCCTCGATGTCGCCGCGATTGAAGGCGTCGTAGTAGCGATTGACGAGAGCGATGGTGTCGGCGGCAGGCATGGATGCTCCTTGGAACAGAAGCCTTGTGCGGGCAAGAACCTCGCCCGGCATCCATGCATCCCCGGTCGGCGGCTGCAACTATCAATGATGCCGCTGGCTGCCTGGGGTGAGCTGGCATCTGCCCACCCTCGGCCGACGCGAAACGGCCTACTTCTTCTTCTCCCTGCGCACGCCTTTGAAGGGCTTCGGGTCGGCTTTCACGTCCATGAACTTTCCGGACCTGTCGTCGCGCTTCGTCCAGGTGCCGGTGATCGGGTTCTTGATCTGCGAACGGCTCTTCACCGCGCCCTTGCGCTGGTGGTCACCGGGGATCTTGTTCTTGGCCATCGTGCGCCTCCATCTGCTGGAAGACGGTCAGCCTAGCCCGATTCGGGGCGTTCGTAGGGCGGCAGGCGGGTCGCCCGGGCGCGCTCTCAACGCTTTCGTTTGTCGTCCTCGATGTGGAAGTGATGCAGGATGCGATGGGCGATGGGTGCCAGCATGATGCCGCTCGTCAGCACGACGATCAGTCCCGAATACATGGCGTAGATCCCGGCAAAGAGCTTGCCGCCGTCGGTCTTCAGCAGCTCGGCGGGTCCCATGCCGGAGAGAATCATCGCCGCGTTGAGGAATGCGTCGAGCCAGCTCATGCCCTCGAAGTGCGCGTAGCCCAGCATGCCCGCGAACAGGGAGCCGAACACGATGAGCGCGGCGGCGGCGAAGCTCAGGGCAAGGCGCGTGAGGTAATGGCCCCGCGTGGCCAGCGGCTGGTGTCTTGCTTCATAGCGGAAATACTTGCTCACCATGCCACCCCCCCGATGGGCCCCCGGCGCGGGAGCATGCCGCGAGGGTGGCAGCCGAGGCAAGAGAGCGGTCAGCGTGGAACGCAGGAGCGGGCAAAGCCGTCGCGGGCGTCGACGAAGGCCTTCTTGGCGATCTTGTTTTCCTCGATGGCATCCAGCATGGCGAGCGCCAGTTTCCTGCACACGGCCTGATCGATCTGGGTCGGACCCTGGGCGTCGGCCTTGCGGGCGGCAGGAGGCCCGCAGGTTTCCACCACGGATTTGGCGAGCTTGCGATAGTCGGGCGTGGTCTGCTCGCCGCCGTCCAGCATGGCGATCAGCGCCAGCGCGCCCTGACGACAGGGCGCCGTGCCGGTGCGCTGTGCTTCTGCAACTCCAGCCGGGAGCAGGTATGCGGAGCATGACACGCCCACGGCGGCGGCAAGACGGCGGAGACGGCGGCTGGTCATGGCACGGATCCTCGATGCGGAGCGGCAGGGTGGCAATTGGCAAGGCCTTCGTCCAGCCCGCCTGTGCGCGAAGGTTTCCCGCAGGTTGGGCGGCGTGCCCAATCGCTACCGGGGCAGCAGAACGGCTGCGAGCTGCCCGACACAGTGCCGGAAGCCCTCAAGGTCGGTCATCTCGCTGCCTGCGGGAACCGGGGTGCGGACGACCACCCCGCCCGACTGCCGGATGGCGATTTCAATCATCAGGTTCTCCGCAAGGCCGAAATTCTCGATCTCCACGTCCGGCCGGTCTGCATCGTACGCGATGCCGCCGGCCTTCCTGAAGGCCTGCGCGCGGGCAAAATAGTCGCGCGCGACGTTCGTGTAGCCCGCCGCCGGCCGCCCGAGCGCGCGCATGAAGCCGACCTCGAACGCCGTTCCTGCATCCATCGACACGCCCCGGAACGGCGTGAGATTTGCGATCAGGCCATCGCAGGAGCGCATCAGCGCTTCGTTGGCGGTGGCGATCCGCCGGGCCTGCTCGACTTTGCCGAGCCCCGTCAGGTCGAGTGCGCCATCCAGCGGAAAGATGCCTTCGCAGCCGGCCCCCGCCGCCAGACGCCGCTTCTCGGCCGCGACGGCGCGGGCCTCCGGCAAGAACACCTCGGGGCCGGCCAGATAGATGCGGGGACGGCGCGAGGAGCTCATGTCGATCTCGAAATCACACGTGCAGCGCTGGCCCAGCATAGAATGTTGTGCCGGCGCGCAACAGATCTCGGGCCGGTGTCAGGCGCGCTCGGCCTGTGGTGGCGAGAGCGGCCGGGTTGGTGCGAACCCCTGCCTGCGCCGCAGCAGCAGGAAGACGGCAACGGATACGTTGAGAAGGTTCCAAAGCAGGCCGTTGGCGAACGCAGCCCAGTACGAGCCTGTGACATCGAAGATGACGCCCGACATCCAGCCGCCCAGCGCCATGCCGACGATGGTCGCCATGATGACGAGGCCGACGCGCGCGCCCGATTCCTGCGGCGGGAAGAACTCGCGCGTGATGATGGCATACATCGGCACGATGCCGCCCTGGAACAACCCGAACAGCGCCGAGATGACGTAGAGCGAGGTCAGCCCGTCGAAGAGCAGATAGAGGAAGAGCGCCACGCCCTGCAGCATGGAGCCGAGCAGCAGCGTTGCCAGGCCGCCGATGCGGTCGGCGATGAAGCCGGATGCGATGCGGCTGACGATGCCGAGGCCCAGCATCAGCGAAAGCATCTCCGCCCCGCGCGCCACGCCGTAGCCAAGGTCGCCGCAGTAGGCGACGATGTGCACCTGCGGCATCGACATGGCAACGCAGCAGGACAAGCCGGCGACGCACAGCAGAACCTGCAGCGCTACGGGCGACAGGCCGACGGCCGCGCGGGCATTGGAAGCCGCGGCCTCCGCCATCGCCGGCTCCTCCGCCACCACCTGACGTCGCAGCGCCAACGCCAGCGGCGCCATGGCGCCTAGGCAGGCCATGCCGATGACGATCTGGGCTTGCCGCCATCCGCCGGCCGCCATCAGCGCGTGCACGATCGGCGGCCAGACGGCGCCGCCCAGGTAGTTGCCAGAGGCGCAGATGGCGACGGCAATGCCGCGCCGGCGCGTGAACCAGTGCGAGATGTCGGCAACCAGCGGTGCGAATGCCGTCGAGCTGCCGATGCCGATCAGGAGATGGACGAGGGCGAACTGCCGGGCGTTGGCGGCGAAGGCCGAAGCGAGGTAGCCGAGGAAAAGCACCGCGGCACCGATCAGCACGGGTATGACGATGCCCGTCCGATCGGCGAGCCGCCCCATGGCGACGCCGCCGACGGCGAACCCCACCATCGCCATCGTGTAGGGCAGGGACGCCTCTGCGCGCGCGATGCCGAAGTCCGCCTGGATGACAGGGAGGGCGACGACGATCGACCACATGCCGACGCTGCCGATCGTGCCGATCAGCACGGCGGCGACGAGGCGCAGCCAAGCCTCTCTCGACTCCGGTTCGCCTGTGAGGCGGGCATTGATCGCTGAAGAAGTAGGCATGGGGCCGCGACAATCTGCGGTCCACGCGCGCAGGTCAAGCCTGCGCGACACCGGGTGGTGCCAGCCATCGCTGGCAGGACGCCGTTGTGGCCGCGCGGCCGCTCAATTGGATGCGCGTGCCCCATCGACGATGCGTAGCAGCATTGCGCGCATGGCAGTGCTCTCCTCGCGGGTGAGGTGCCGGTCGAACATCTCCTCGATCGCGCGGCCGTACACCTGCCACATCTTCCGCCGCATGACGCGCCCGGCCGGCGTCAGTGCCGCATAGGCGCCGCGTCGGTCGTCGCACTCGCGCACGCGCGTCACCAGGCCCGCCGCCTCCAGCCTGTCGATCAGCCGGGTCATGTTGCTGCGCGATATCACCGTGGCGGCGGCGAGCTCGTGCATCCGCAGGCGCCCCGACGGTGCGCGCTCCAGCGCCCACAGCACGTCGTACCAGGCGAGCTCCGGCAATCCGGCCTCGGCGAGCCGCGCCTCGATGGCCTCCACGACCAGCGTATGCGCGGTCAGAAACGCCGGCCATGCCGAGGCTTCAGCCTTACCCATCGCGCGTCTCTCCGTCCGATGCTCGCACAATCGTGATTCGATCTGCCCATGCGCATCACGCTAGCAATATAATTACGATTGCAATCATCGCAATTGCAATATTTGCCACATATCGTCACAAGGAGACAAGCTCATGACCCGCACGATCAGCCGCGAACAGCTCCAGGCCGAGATTGCCATCCTGAAGCCCGCGCCGGTACTTATCGAAGCCCTGCCGGAGAAGTATTTCCTCGATGGCCATCTGCCCGGTGCGCTGCATCTGCCGCACGATCAGGTCCGCCGGCTGGCTCTCCGCCTACTCCCCGACAAAGGTGCCGCAATCGTCGCCTATTGCGCCTCCAAGACGTGCCAGAATTCGCACATCGCCGCCGAGACGCTGCGCGCCATGGGCTATACGTCGGTGCGCGTCTATGCCGAGGGCAAGCAAGACTGGATCGAGGCCGGCCTGCCGATCGAGAAAGGCCCGGGCGTCCATCACGCTGCACGACCAGGTTTGCTTGCATGATTCACGTGCGGATCTTCGGTCGCAGCAGCACGATGGCCGCGGCCACGAGGTTGAGCGCGATGCACACGAGGAGGGCAGCCGCGTACCCGCCGGTCACATCGCGCACGAATCCGAGCATGCCGGGCCCGAAGGCATAGGTGAACTGGCTGATCGCGGTGGACAGGCCGATCAGCATGCCGAACGATGCGGCGGGAAACTCGCGCTGCATGATGAGGGCCGGCAGCGTGATGAGGTTGCCGACTGAGAAGCCGTAGACGGCGCAGGCCGCCATCAGAGCGGCAGGGGTCGTCGTCTGCGTCATGAAGGCCAGCGCGGCAGCCTGGCTCGTCAATGACAGCGCGCTGACGAGCCTCTGGTCCAGGAGATGGGCGACGGTGCCGAGCGACAGCCGACCGACGATGGCCATGCTGGTGGTGACGGCCACCGCGACGCCGGCCGGATTGCGCCCGATCATGGGCTCAAGGAACGCGATCAGGTGTACGAGAAAGGCGG
This sequence comes from Hyphomicrobiaceae bacterium, assembly GCA_008933705.1. Lineage (GTDB taxonomy): Bacteria > Pseudomonadota > Alphaproteobacteria > Rhizobiales > Hyphomicrobiaceae > AWTP1-13. The sequence continues at coordinate 6,165 of WBUN01000092.1, read as the reverse complement.
CCTGCGAGAGCAGACCCAGCGAAAACGGGGCAGAGACGCTCCAGAAGGCGAGGCTCTTCAGGGCAGCGCTTCGGGTCCACTGCGCGTCGGCCGCTTCGACGGCTGACGGTGTATGGCCGCCTGCAGGCGCCGGAGGATGTCCGGCGCCGATAGCGAGAAATGCCAGCGGCACAAGGACCAGGAGGATCAAGGCGGCCGCGGACAGCATGGCCGCCTTGAAACCGACGGCGCCGGCGAGGAGGACCATGGCCGGCACCACGATGACGCCGCTGAAGCTTGCGCCATTGAGGGCAAGGCTGATGGCGAGCCCGCGCCTGCGATCGAACCAGAGACCCAGGATGTTGGTGATGGCGCCTACGCTCATCATCGCCCAGCCGACGGTCATGAGAAGATAGACGGCGTAGAGGTGCCAGGGCTCGGCAATGAAGGGCAGCAGCGCGACGGTCGCGGCGAAAGAGGTGGCGCCCGCGAGTACGCACGTGCGGACGCCCAGGCGCCGGATCGCATCGTTGACGAACGCCACCAGCAGGGCGCTGACGAAGTAGTAGAGCGTGCTGGCGCTTGCGATGAGCGCGGCGGGCCAGTGATGCGCGCGCTGCAGCTCCGCCAGATAGAAGGCATGGCCGTAGAACCCGAAGCCCCAGCACACGATCGCCATGACGAAGCAGGCGAACACGACCCGCCAGCCTGGGTAGCGTGGCGAACTCTCGTCGTGGCGCCATTGCGATGCGGTGGCCGCGTCCTCGGGCGTGGTGCGCTTCGGCATCCGGTTCTGGGCATGACGTCGGCCGGCATGCCGGCCCAATCTGCACAGCTTGCCTTGCAGGCGGGCAATTGTCCAAGCCGGAAACCTGCAGCGCCCGGCGGGTCGGTCTTCAGCCAATCACCTCGTCCGTCACCACAGCGAACTCCGCCAGCGTCGCCGGACCGAAGATGGTGGAGAGCGCGACGTCGGCGGCATCGCGACCGCGACCCATGAGGATGCGGCCGATGCGCGGGGTGTTGTGGCGGGCGTCGAACGTGAACCAGCGCCCGCCGAGATAGGCTTCGAACCACGCACTGAAGTCCATCGGCTCAGGCACCGGCGGGATGCCGATGTCGCCGAGATAGCCGGTGCAATAGCGTGCGGGGATGTTCATGCACCGGCACAAGGTGATGGCGAGATGGGCGAAGTCCCGGCACACCCCGCGCCGCTCGTGGAAGCCGTCGAGCGCCGTGCGCGTGGCGGAGGCGTGGTGATAGCCGAACGCCAGGTGCTGGTTGACGTAGTCGCAGATTGCCTGCACGCGGCCCCAGCCGGTCGGCGCGTTGCCGAACAGCGACCACGCGGTATTGGAGAGCCTGTCGGTGTCGCAATAGCGGCTGCCGAGCAGATAGACCATGACGTCGTCGGGCAGCGCCTCGACAGGGAGCTGCTCGGCATCGGGCTCGACGATGTCGGGGGTGCCCGGATCGTTGACGACGAAATCGGCCGAGATGGTCAGCCGGCCGGCCGGCGCAAGGACGCGCGTGCAGGTGTTGCCGAAGTTGTCGCGATAGTCTCTGGCCTCCACCGGCGGGTCGAACACGATCTCGTGTGGCGTGACGAGGTCGGCCGTGCGTGATGGATGCAGGCTCAGCACGAGCAGCATCGGCGTCGGGCGCGGACACTCATAGGCGATCTTGTAACCGGCGCGGATCTGCATGCGACACCACCGGTGCTCGGCGCACCGGGCGCCGCTCAGCCCCGTGGAAATTAAGCAAATTCGGTGCCAGCGCGAAAGGCGCTGCCTGTAACGGCGGCGCAATGCGCTTTGCGGGCCGCCGCCGCAGCGGTGCCGGGGAGGTCAGATCCCCACGTGAGCGTCGCCTTGCGCAGCGCCCGGCAACGAGGGCCTGGCCCCGCAGCTCACCACCGCCGGGCAAGTCCGCTCCCGACGCCGACAGCGAACTGCAGCGGGGACGCCTGCTCTTTCCCTAGGCCTTGCTGCCGGAGAACGGCCAGCTCCCGATCGCGCCGGCGCTGACGTTGCCCGAGATCTTGCCGCCATCCACCGTGCCCGTGAACTCGAGCGTCAGCGGCATGGGGTTCTTGATGGACGCCTTCCAGCTCACCGAATTGCCGCTGGTCTTGCCGTCCTTGATCTCGGTGGAGTTGCCCTCCGCCGCCAGCGTGCCCGTCACCGCGCCACCCGCGCTCTTGAGCATTAGCGTGGACTTGCGTTCGCCGAGCGGCGTCTGCATCACGAGATTCCAGGTTCCGTCTACCGACATCGTTGGCTCCTCCCTTGCATGTCGCTCCTCCAGTTAACGTAAAAGTAAGGCCGCATCCAGGCTTTAGCGACCGCGCCCGGTGCGACTGCCTGCAGGGTGCCTCGGCGCGGCAGCCACGCTATAGTGACGTGGGGAGTGGACGCTTGGGGTAGAATCGCAAGGCCGTACGGCATCTTGCGAAAGGCGCTTCGAGGCGGTCTGATGATGCGCATTCTGTCACATCCCATGTTCCGTCTGCTCGCGGTCAACTTGGCGGGCGGCGTGGCGTTGGCCGTGTTGCTGGTGGGCGTCCTGCTGGCAACCGACGCGCACGGCCTGCGCAGCCTCATCATGCAGGATGGCTCGCCGATCGCAGCCATCGCGCTGCTGCTCGGCGGCTTCATCGTCACCTTCGCGAGCGTCATGATGGGCACCGCCATCATGGGCATCGGCCGGCGGCAGGATTAGCGCGAGGCGGCGCGCCTAGCGGTCGCGGCGGATCGCCTGCACCGCCTCCTCCAGCGCCTGCAGGAAGCGCGAGCGGTCCTGCCGGGTGAAGCTGGCGTTGTATCCCTTGCTTTCACCGGTCTCGCGCAGGTGCCGTGAAAGATCGCGCATGGCGAGCGCCATGCCGATGCCGGCGTCGGTAAAGGGCTTGCCGGTCGGGCCGACGACGCGCGCGCCGGCCTTGAGGCAGCGGGAGGCGAGGGGAATGTCGGCCGTGACGACGATATCGCCCTTGGTTGCGCGCTCGGCGATCCAGTCGTCGGCGGCATCCGGCCCGTCGGAGACGACCACGCGGCGGACCAGCGGCCCTTCGGGCAGGCGCATGTAGGCGTTCGCGACGAAATGAATGGGAAGCCCATGCCGCTCGGCCACGCGCAGAGCCTCCTCCTTCACAGGGCAGGCATCGGCATCGACGTAGAGGCTGGTGGGTCTCACGGCAGAACGAGTTTGCCGAGCATGACCGCCAGCCCCGGCACCAGAAGCGGCACGAGCTGCTCGCCGCTGCCTTTGTCCTCCACCACGGCATAGCCGGCCGGGCCCGGCTGACGATGGACGCGCGTGTCCAGCGTGGCGGCATCGATCGACCAATAGTCCCGCACGCCGAAAGAGGCATAGATGGCGGCCTTGCGTCCACGATCGTAAGCGAGCGTCAAATCGGAGACCTCTACGCACAGCAGTGCTGTGCTGCCGTTCAGTGCCGACAAGCCCGGCGGCATTGCAAACACCGTGACATCCGGCTCAAGAAACGTGTCGTCGGAGAGCGTGAAGGTCGTCTCGGGGATGATGCCTATCCCATCCGGCGCGGCCTTGATCCAGAAACGCAGCAATGCCGCCTTGATGCGCTCGTGCTGGATGCCCTTGGGGTTTATCGGCACGGCCTCCCCGCCGATCAGCTCGAAGCGCTCGCTGTGGTCGATGATGCCTGCCTCGGCCATGGCCCTCATTTCTGCCACGCTCCAGCGCCGCCGCGGCAGGCCGTCAGCGGCCTGCGTGGTGCTCAGAAGGGAGGCGGGGCGAAGGTGGTCGTTCATTCAAAAATCATAGCACGAATTTGCTGCGTCCGTGGACCGGGAAGGCTCGCAGCAGATGATCGCCCGGCAGGTTCCTACGCGCAGACCCCCAGGTGCAGGTGGCCGAGCAGTGCGCCAACATCACCAAGACGATCGAGGCGGCGCAGAAGCGCGGCGCCTCCAACGAGGAGGTGCTGCGCCTGGTGAAGCCGTGTCAGACGCTGGGCAAAAACGTCCTGAGCGAGGAGATCGACAGCAAGGCCCTGACGCCCACCGGCGTATCGGGTGCGCCGGGCCGGTCGCGGAGGCCTATAGCAACGCCTCAAAATCCTCCCGGGACAGCTCGCAGTCGCGCAGAATCCGGGAGAGGAGGCCCGGGCCGATGATCTCGGACCCATGCACTGGGACCGTGGTGACGCGGCCGTCAGGGTGACGCAAGCGATGATGGCTGCCTTTGATCCGGAGGACGACGAAGCCTGCCTTTCCAAGCGCGGCAACAATTTCGCCGCCGGTCAGCCGCGGCAGCCGGCTCATGCCGCAACCGTAACGCGCTGAACTCCGACGAACTCAAGGGTGGGCAACGCAGCGCCATCCGAATCCTCGAGGCAGACGGCGATGGCCTCCTGAATGCGCTGCATGAGATCATCCAGCGACCGCGCCTGCGTGTGACAGCCTGCCAGGGCAGGGACCGACGCGACGTAGAAGCCGTCCTCGTCGCGCTCCACGATCACGGTGAATTCGCGCTTCATCTCTATCCCGTTGATTTCTGCTTCAGTTGTCCAAAAAGCTCCTGAGCTTCCTCGACCGGCTCGGATGCTTCAACTTGCGGAGCGCCTTGGCTTCGATCTGGCGGATGCGCTCCCTCGTCACCGAGAACTGCTGGCCGACCTCCTCGAGCGTATGGTCCGTGTTCATGCCGATGCCGAAGCGCATCCTCAAGACGCGCTCCTCGCGCGGGGTGAGGCTCGCCAGCACCCGCGTCGTCGTCTCGCGCAGGTTGGACTGGATCGCCGCATCGATCGGCAGCACGGCGTTGCGATCCTCGATGAAGTCGCCGAGGTGGCTGTCCTCCTCGTCACCGATGGGCGTCTCCAGCGAGATCGGCTCCTTGGCGATCTTCAGGACCTTGCGCACCTTCTCCAGAGGCATGGCGAGCTTTTCGGAGAGCTCCTCCGGCGTCGGCTCGCGGCCGATCTCGTGCAGCATCTGGCGCGATGTGCGCACGATCTTGTTGATGGTCTCGATCATGTGCACAGGAATTCGAATAGTACGCGCTTGATCGGCGATGCTCCGCGTGATGGCCTGCCGGATCCACCAGGTGGCGTAGGTGGAGAACTTGTAGCCGCGGCGGTACTCGAACTTGTCGACCGCCTTCATGAGGCCGATGTTGCCTTCCTGGATGAGGTCGAGGAATTGCAGGCCGCGGTTGGTGTACTTCTTGGCGATCGAGATGACGAGGCGCAGGTTGGCCTCCACCATCTCCTTCTTGGCCTGGCGGGCCTCGCGCTCGCCCTTTTGCACGGCCTTGACGATGCGGCGGAACTCGGTGATCTCCAGCCCCGTCTCGGAGGCGAGGCTGTGGATGTCGCTGCGGATCTGCTCCACCTGCGGCCGCTCATGCCTGATGAACTGGCTCCACTTCTTGCCGCCCTCGCTCATGCGGTCGAGCCAGGTCTGGTCCAGCTCGTTGCCGAAGTACTCGTCGATGAAATGCTGGCGCGGCACGCCGTAGCTGTCGGCCAGCCGCATCAGGCGGCCTTCCAGCACCATCAGGCGCTTGTTGATGGAGTAGAGCTGCTCGACCAGGCTCTCGATGCGGTTGTTGTTGAGCGAGAGGCTCTTGACATCCTTGATGATCTCCTCGCGCAGCTTGTCGTAGGCCTTCTGCTGCGAGCGGTTGAACTGCTCGCTCGCCACCTGCATCTCGAGCTTCTTGTCCTGCTGCTTCCTGAGCTTCTTGTAGGTGTTGGCGATGTTGTCGAAGGTCTCGAGCACCTTGGGCTTGAGCTCGGCCTCCATGGCCGCCAGCGACAGCGCGTTCTCGTAGTCGTCCTCGTCGTCGCCTTCGCCGTCGGGGCGCGGCTCTCCCTCGTCGTTGAGGCCGTCGCCCATCGGCGGAGCGGAGGGGGCAGCGGCTTCGCTCGGCACCGCCATCGGCGGCGGCGCGGCCTTGGCCTCGGGGCCCTCGTAGGTCGCTTCCAGGTCGATGATGTCGCGCAGCAGGATCTTGGCGTTCATCAGCTCGTCACGCCAGATGATGATGGCCTGGAACGTGAGCGGGCTTTCGCACAGGCCGGCGATCATGGCCTCGCGGCCGGCCTCGATGCGCTTGGCAATCGCGATCTCGCCCTCGCGCGAGAGCAGCTCGACCGAGCCCATGTCGCGCAGATACATGCGCACGGGGTCGTCGGTGCGG
>WBUN01000091.1 GCA_008933705.1 Hyphomicrobiaceae bacterium | reverse complement strand
GCCGGATGGGATGGCCGCTACACCATGAAGACTGGCGACTCGCTCTACGCCATCGCGCGCCGCCACAAGGTGACGCTCAACGAGCTGCAGCGCGTGAACGGCATCAGTGATCCGACCAAGGTGCGGGTCGGCACGGTGCTGCAGGTGCCGGGTGCGGGCGAGTCGACCGCCGAGCCTGCAACGCCGCCTGCCAGCACCGCGCCGCCGGCAACGCCGCCGCGCGTGGTCCAGCAGGGGCCCGCAACGGCCAGTCAGCCGCGCGTTCTCAATGGCCCGGCGAGTTCCGCAACCGAGCCCGCCCCCGAGGCGGCGCGGCCCGTCGAGCCGACGCGGCTTGCTTCGCGCGGCGACACCGTCACCGATGCCGCCGCAGCCGGATCGGCACGATTCCGCTGGCCGGTCACGGGCCGCGTCATCGCCGGCTTCGGCAAGCGCCCCGACGGCACGCACAACGACGGCATAAATCTCGCCGTACCTCAGGGCACCGAGATCCACGCCGCCGAGAGCGGCCGCGTCGCGTACGCCGGCAACGAGCTCAAGGGCTACGGCAATCTCATCCTGATCCGCCACGACAACGGCTGGGTCAGCGCCTACGCGCACAGTGAGCAGCTTCTGGTGAAGCGCGATGACGTGGTGCGGCGCGGCCAGGTGATCGCGCGCGCCGGCAAGACCGGCACCGTCGATCAGCCCCAGGTGCATTTCGAGCTGCGCCAGGGCGCCAAGCCGGTCGATCCCCTGCCGTACCTGGAGCGGAATTGACGGTGGGGCCCGACGGGGTCAGACCCGACACGATGGTCGATCTGCAAAGATGGCGAGATCGATCGGGTCTGGCCCCATCCACCAAGTCCGGGGTCTGACCGCCCGAATGCCCTATCCAAGCAGCCCGACTGTCGTATCGGGTTTGACCCCAAGTATGCCCGTCACCGCCTGAAGTAGAACGGCTGCGCCGGCAGGGAGCCGTAGGTGTACGGCTCCTGCTGCCGCGCCGTCTTGGCGTAGACATCGTCGCGCACCTTGCGGAACAGCAGGCCGATCTCCAGCCCCGGCTCGAGCATGCGGCGCACCAGCGCCTCCGCGTATGGGCTGTGCGCGCTGTCGCCGTCGAGCGCGGTGGTGCCGTCGCGCGCCGCGTAGGCTACGAGCACGCCGCTCTCGGGCTCGATCGAGGCCAGGCCCTGCTTGAGCGAACGTACCGCGCGCCCGGTCATGCGCATCTTGGCGATGAAGGGATTGTTGCGGCAGGCGTCGAGGATCACGAGCTGCATCTTGCTGGCCGGCGTCACCTTGCTCAGCAGGCGCGACAGCGGCAGCGCCTCGTCCTCGACATGGGTCTGTTGCTCGAGCTTGGCGTCGGTCGGGATCAGGTAGTTGGTGCCGCTCATCTCGATGCCGTGGCCGGCGTAGTAGATGATCGCCCAATCCGCTCCGGCGGCAAGGTCGCCGAAATCCTTGAGCGTCCTGCCGAGATCGGAAAGGCTGGCGTCGTAAAGCTCGCGCACCTCAATGAAGCCCAGGCTGCGCAGGGCTGCCGCGACCGACTTGGCGTCATTGGCCGGATTGCGCAGCGTCGGCACGTGCTGATACGCGCTGTTGCCGATGACAAGAGCGACGCGGCGCTCGGCGCTCGCTACCGCTTTGGGGGTGGCCTTGCCCTCTGCGATCAGGGCGGCAAGCCGCGCCTGCCGCTGCTTGGCGGCGGCCTTCGCGCGCTGGTCGTCGTCGTTCTTCGGGCGTGCTTGCTTGTCGGCAGCGGTCTTGTAGTCGGCCAGCGCCTGCTCGAACTGGCCCATTTCCTCGTAGGCGCGTCCGCGGTTCGAATAGGCCATGAGATAGTCGGGGTCGAGCCGCAGCGCCTCGTTGTATTCGGCGACCGCCAGGTCGAGCTTGCCCTGTCGGGCCAGGATCAGGGCGCGGTTGTTTCTTGCGTAAGGCAGGTGCGGATTGATCTTCAGGGCGCTGTCGAAATCAGCCAGCGCCTGGTCGAGATCGCCCTTGCGCAGGTAGGCGAGGCCACGCTCGTTGTAGCCCCGCTCGCCTTGCGGATTGAGGCGCAGCAGCTCCGTGAGATCGACGATGGCGCGGTCGTATTGTCCGCGCAGGTTGAGCGCCCGGCCGCGGCTGAAGCGCGCGGGGAGATCCTGCGGCGCAATCTTCAGCGCCTCGTCGAAATCCAGGATGGCGAGGTCGTAGAGCGCCTTGCTGGCATAGGCATTGCCGCGGTTGCGGTAGGCGATGGCGCGTACGGGTGGGGGCGTGGCCTGGTCCTCGATCACGCGCGTGCAGGCTGCGAAGCGGTCATCCAGGTTCTGGCTGCCCGCGCAGTCGCGGCGATCCTGCTCGCTTGCCGCCAGCGCGGAGCCACACGCCAAGGTCAGGCCGAAGACGAGCGCCACGGAGCGTCGCATGACACACCTCATGGACTTTACGCCGTTGGCGGAAATCTAGTGGCAAATCTTGACAGCCTGAAGCCGGTTCGCTGCAGGCTCGTTCAGGTTTGCAGCTTCTGCGCGAGCCGGCCGGCCAGATCCTGGATGAACTGCCAGGCGACGCGGCCCGAGCGCCCGCCGCGCGTCATCGACCACTCCAGCGCCTCGCGGACGAGCGCATCGTCCTTGATCTTGAGCTTGTGATGGTGGGCGTAGCTTCTCACCATGGCGAGGAATTCATCCTGCGTGGCGTTGTGGAAGCCGAGCCAGAGGCCGAAGCGGTCCGAAAGCGACACCTTCTCCTCCACAGCCTCCGACGGATTGATGGCGGTGGAGCGCTCGTTCTCCATCATGTCGCGCGGCATGAGATGGCGGCGGTTCGAGGTGGCATAAAAAACAACGTTCTCGGGCCGGCCTTCGATGCCGCCTTCCAGCACGGCCTTCAGCGACTTGTAGGACGTGTCGTCCCGATCGAAGGAGAGGTCGTCGCAAAAGACGATGAAGCGGTTGTGGGACGCGCGCAGGTGCGCGAGGCACGCCGGCAGGGCGGCGATATCCTCGCGGTGGATCTCGACCAGCTTCAGATCGGGCCTGCCCTTGGCGCCGAGGCCGAGCTCTGCGCGGACTTCGGCCTGCGCGGCCTTGACGAGCGACGATTTGCCCATGCCGCGCGCGCCCCACAGCAGGGCATTGTTGGCGGGCAGCCCGCGGGCGAAGCGGCGGGTATTGTCGAGCAGCTGCTCGGCGGCGCGGTCTATGCCCTTCAGCAGGCTGAGCGGCTGGCGGTTCACGTGCGTCACCGGCAGGAACGCCTCGGGCGTGGTCTGCCAGACGAAGGCTTCGGCAGCAGCGAAATCGGGCCTTGCGGCGGCTGGCGGGGCCAGCCGGTCCAGCGCGGCAGCGAGGCGGTCCAGGCGGTCCAGGATGGCTTTCTCGTCGCTCATTGTCGGGGCAACACCTTTCGGCGGGCGTAAACGGATGCACAGGCCGGCGTTCTATAGACGAGTGCGGCGTCCGCGTCACCGATAAGGGGCTGGAAGTGGTTGCAAATAGGGGCCGCGACACTATATTCGCGGCTCAAAATCACATTGAGCGGAGCCCGCGGGGCGCCCGGCCGCTCGCGCCCACCATCCGTCTCGAGGAAGCGACCAATGTTCATCTCTCCAGCCTATGCCCAGGGCACCAGCGGGGGCGGCGATTTCCTCGTTCAGCTCGTGCCCATCCTGCTGATGTTCGTGATCTTCTACCTTCTGCTGCTGCGCCCGCAGCAGCAGCGCGTCAAGGCGCACAAGGAGATGGTCGCCAACATCCGGCGGGGCGATACCGTCGTCACCTCCGGCGGTATCATCGGCAAGGTCACGAAGGTGCGCGACGACAACGAGATCGAGGTCGAGATCGCGGACAACACGCGCGTGCGCGTGATCAAGGGCACCGTTTCGGAGGTGCGCGCGAAGGGCGAGCCGGTCAAGGAAAGCGCGTGACCTTGCGCGTGGTCCCGAGCCTGCCCTGAGCGCATAGCGAAGCGAGGCGCAATACCCTCATGCTGCACTTCTCCACCTGGAAGCAGGTTGCCATCATTCTCACGTGCCTCATCGGCGCGCTGCTCGTCGCGCCGAACTTCTTCGCCAAGGAGACGGTGCGCAGTTGGCCTGCGTGGACGCCGAGAGCGCAGCTCAATCTCGGATTGGACCTGAGGGGAGGCGCGCACCTGCTGCTGTCGATGGAGACGGCCGAGGTGCGCAAGGATTGGCTCGACACCCTGCGCGACGACGCGAGGAAGCGCCTGCGCGAGGCCAAGATCGCCTTCACCGGGTTGGGTATCACCAACAACATCGTGCAGATTCGTCTGGCCAAGCCCGAGGACGCCGACGCGGCCATGAAGGAGCTGCGCGGCCTGGCCCAGCCCATGGGCAGCGCCCTGCTCGGCACGACCGGCATGGACGTCGAGATCAAGAAGGGCGACGGCGGGGTGATCACCATCACGCCGACCGAAGCCGGTCTGCAGCAGCGCATCGGCAACGCCATCGGCGCCGCCATCGAGACGGTGCGCCGCCGCGTCGACGCCATGGGCACGACCGAGCCCAATATCGTGCGCCAGGGGCGCGACCGCATCCTGGTGCAGGTGCCCGGCCTGCAGGACACCGCCCAGCTCAAGGAGCTGATCGGCAAGACCGCCCGCCTCACCTTCCATGAGGTGCACCCGCAGATGTCGGCGGAGGATGCGCGCCAGACGCGCGTGCCGCCCGGCTTCAGGATCTATCCAGCCACCGACCGGGAGGACGGGCCGCAGCTCCTGCGCGAGACGCCGGTCGTGCGCGGCGACGAGCTCGTCAACGCCCAGCCCGAGTTCGACAACCGCACCAACGAGCCCGTCATCTCGTTCCGCTTCAACAACGCCGGCGCGCGCAAATTCGGCAACTTCACCAAGGACAACGTCGGCCGTCCCTTCGCCATCGTGCTCGACGACCAGGTCATCTCCGCGCCGGTGATCCGCGAGCCGATCCTCGGCGGCTCGGGCCAGATCAGCGGCAACTTCACGGTGGAGAGCGCCAACCAGCTCGCCATCCAGCTCAGATCGGGTGCCCTGCCGGCCAAGCTCACCATCGTCGAGGAGCGCACCGTCGGCCCGAGCCTCGGCCAGGATTCGATCGAGGCCGGCAAGGTCGCCGGTATCATCGGCGGCATCGCCACCATCGTTCTCACCGTCCTGGCCTACGGCACCTTCGGCATCTTCGCCGTCGTCGGCCTGATCGTGCACGGCCTGCTCACCGTCGCCTTCATGACGGTGATGGGCTCCGCGCTGACGCTGCCCGGCATCGCCGGGCTCGTGCTCGGCATCGCCATGGCGGTCGATGCCAACGTGCTCATTTACGAGCGCATCCGCGAGGAGCTGCGCGTCGGCAAGACGCCCATCTCGGCCATCGACGCCGGCTTTTCGCGCGCCTTCATCACCATCGCGGACTCCCAGCTCACCACGCTTGCCTGCGCCGTCGTCATGTTCTGGCTGGGCTCGGGGCCCATCCGCGGCTTCGCCGTCACGCTCACCATCGGCATTTGCACGTCCATTTTCGCGTCGGTGACGGTCGTGCGTCTGCTGATCTTCTACTGGCTGCGCTCCAGAAAGTCTGTACAGCGCACGCTCGAAGTCCCGGTCTAGGACAAGGCACGGCCCATGCGATTAATCCCTGACTTCAAGGGCTTCGATTTCTTCCCGCATGATCTGCGCCTGCCGTTCATGCGCTACAAGGGGCTGGCGCTGTCGCTGTCGATCGTGGCCATGGCCCTCTCTCTGGTGCTGATTGCAGCGCGCGGTTTCAACTACGGCGTCGACTTCAAGGGCGGCTCCATGCTGGAGGTGCAATCGGCTTCCGGTCCTGCCGACATTGCAACCTTGCGCGACAAGCTCGGCAAGCTCGGCCTCGGTGCGGTGCAAATCCAAAGCTTCGGTGCGCCGACAGACGTCTTGATCCGCATAGAGCAGCAGCCGGGAGGAGAGGCCGCCCAGCAGGCAGCCCTCAAGAAGATGGTCGATGCTCTGGGCTCGGCTTACGTGCAGCGGCGCGTCGAGGTGGTGGGCCCTGCGGTATCGAGCGAGCTCAGGATGACGGGCTTCATCTCCGTTGCGGCGGGCCTGCTGGCCATCGTGGCCTACGTGTGGTTCAGGTTCGAGTGGCAGTTCGCGCTTGGCGCCATCGTCGCACTCACCCACGACGTTCTGGTGGTGGCCGGCGTATTCTCGCTCTTCCAGTTCGAGTTCGATCTCTCCATCGTCGCCGCGCTGCTCACCATTCTCGGCTACTCGGTGAATGACACCGTCGTGGTGTCCGACCGCATCCGCGAGAACCTGCGCAAGTTCAAGCGCATGGAGCTCAACGAGCTGCTGAACCTGTCGATCAACGAGACGCTGTCGCGCACGATCCTGACGGGCTGCACGGCCATCGTCGTGCTGCTCGCACTGTACATCTTCGGCGGCGAGGTGATCCGCAACTTCAACCTCGCCATGCTGCTGGGCGTGCTCGTCGGCACCTATTCGTCGATCTTCATCGCAGCCCCGCTGCTCGGCTATCTCGGCGTCAAGCGCGAGTGGAGCGAGGGCGTATCGAAGCGACCGGGTGCAGGCGGCGGTGCCGCGGCCAAGACCAAGCGCGAGAACGTGGCCTACAAATGAGCGTCTCCTCGGCGCGGTATCCGGGCCGGGCGCCGATAGATGCCTACGGCAACGGCGGGTTCCGCTTCGCCGCCATGAGCCATCGCGGCTCGATCCTGTGCCTGCCGAGCGGCATCTATGCCTGGGGGCCGGCCGCCTTCGCCGAAATAGGTGTTGATAGTTTCTCCGCCGTCTTCGCCGAGAAGGCGGCGCTCGATCTCGTCATTCTCGGCACGGGGCGGCGCCACGAGCTGGCAGGCGCCGATGTGCGAAGGGCCTTTCAGGAGGCCGCGGTCGGCCTCGAGACCATGGACACCGGCGCGGCTTGTCGCACATATAACGTCTTGCTCGCGGAGGGGCGGCCGGTGGGGGCAGCCCTGCTCGCCGTGGATTGAGGGCTCAGGAGACCGACGTGCAGCGCATCACCGCAAGTCCCGGGGGCGGCCTGGTGGCCGGGCTCGTCATCGCAGCCGTCATCATGCTGGTGTGGATCATTTCCGTCGGCGTGGACGGCCTCGGCCTGCTGTCGTTTCTCATCCGCTTGCTGCATGTGGCCGGCGCGATCGTCTGGGTCGGCTTCATCGTGTTCATCAACTTCGTGCAGCTCGTCGCGCTGCAGGGCGCCGACGAGCAGGGCCGCGCCTGTCTCGCCAAGTGGGTGATCCCACAGGTTGCCTGGTGGTTCCGCCACGCCTCGACGGTGACGGTGCTGAGCGGCGCAGTTCTGCTCGTGATGACGGGCTACCTGCTGCCCACGCTGGTCTACGGGTCGGGCGTCTACGTGCCGCCGTCCCGCGCCGTGCTGCTGTGGCTCGGCGTGCTCGGTGCGCTCGTCATGTTGATGTTCGTGCACATGTATATCTGGCCCTGCACGCAAGTGGTGCTCGGCCTGCGCGCCGGAGACGCCGACGCCAAGGCGCGCGCGCGCGCGCGCGTCGCATTCTTAGCCCGTCTCAATCTCATCCTGGCGGTGCCCGTCACCCTGACCATGGTGGCGGCGGCGCATCTGTACTGACGTGGCCGCGGCGCCCGGGTCCGATGCCGAGGCCATTGCGGCGTCCGCACGCACCGGCGAGCCGGACCGCTACCTCGCCGCCTTGCTGGCACCAGCCGGCGCACGCGATGCACTGATGGCGCTTGCCGCCTTCTCAGCCGAGCTGGCGCATGTCGCCCACATGGTGACGCGCGAGCCGATAATGGGCGAGATTCGCCTGCAGTGGTGGCGCGATGCCCTCGAGCCGGCCGCTCCCCGTACCGGCCATCCCGTGGCCGACGCTGTCCGCGCGGCGACGCAGAGGCACGCCTTGCCGCAGACGCTGCTGCTCGGCCTCGTCGAGGGGCGGGCTGCCGATCTGCGCCCCGACCCCTTTGCCGACGACGCCGCGCTCAGCGCCTATTTGGCTGCGACCGAGGGGGCCATGTTCGCGCTCGCCGCGCATGTCGTGCGCGCCCCGCCGGGCGCCGGGCTCGATGCGGCGTGCGCGGCCTGCGGCCAAGCCTACGGTATCGCACGCCTTCTGCTTGCGCTGCCCCACGCGCTCTCGCGGGGGCGGCTGCCGCTGCCGCACGCACATCTGGACGCAAGCGCTGCTGCAGGCACCCTGCTTTACGGCGCCGGGGAGGAGAGGGCCATCGCGCTTCTCGCCGACCTGCGCGCCCGCGCCCGCCGGCATATCGTTACCTGCAGGCAACATGTGATGAAATTGCCGCGATCGGGCCGGGTTGCTTTCCTTCCTTTGGCCTTGGTCGAGCCTTATCTGCGGGCACTGGAGCGGCCGGGCCGCGATCCCTTGCGCGAAGGCGCCGAGCTTGCGCCATTGACGCGCATATGGAGGATTGCGGCGGCGCATTGGCTCGGCCGCCTGTGAGGAGCTTGGTGTGCGGGAAGTTCGGGGGACTGGCCTCGGTTGGATCAGCGGCGTGCGGCGCCTGTGCGCGGCGGTCGCTCTCCTGTCGCTATCGGGCGCGGCGGCCATGGCCGAGCCGCGCATCGTTTGGCAGGTCGAGAACCCCTTCCGCTTCTTCCTCGATCCGGCGGACACGGAGGTGCATCGCGCGACCTGGGCGAGCCTTTCGGAGGCCGAGCGCAGGAGCCCCGTGCTGGCTGCCGAGCGCCTGTTGTCGGAGCGGCACCCGGACGGGTGGAGCGCGACCATGTTCGCCAAGACCTGCTGGGACCCGGTCAAGAACCGCTATGCCTGCCGCGAGAAGGGCGACTACCTCAATCCCAAGAGCCACACCATTCTCGCCCGCATGCAGGGGCTCGACGATGCGCAAACGGTCGACTGCACCTGGCTGACCTCGCCGCAGAGCCGCGGCCCGCGCGGCAAGGCGGTGACGCTGCCCTGCGACACGCCCGTGCAGCTCGAGATTCCCTATCCGGGCGGCGCCTGGATCTCGGTCGAGATCGGCGGCCGGCAGGTCGCGGAGGTGGCGGCGCGCGTGGTCGATCTCTTCATCGTCGGCATGGGCGACAGCTTCGCCTCCGGCGAGGGCAATCCCGATGTGCCGGTGCGCTTCTCTCCGGATCGCGCCGCCGACTACGACGCCAAGCTCATCGGCTATCCGGCGCGCATCGGCGATTGGCGTGACATCGGCGACAAGCCGTTCATCGAGGAGAACGCCCGCTGGCAGGATCAGGCCTGCCACCGCTCGCTCTACTCGCACCAGCTACGGGCGGCGCTGCAGCTCGCCATCGAGGACCCGCATCGCGCGGTGACCTACGTCGGTGTCGCCTGCTCGGGTGCGGAGACAGTGTTCGGCCTCTTCCTGCGCTACAAGGGCCACGAGTGGGTGCCCAACCCGCCGGTGCTGTCCCAGTTCTCGGCCATTGCCGAGGCCCAGTGCGGAAGCAGGCCTGCCCCGGACTACGACCTGCCCGAGGCCTACCATATGAACGAGAAGGTGCCCGAGCTGAAGGGTGGGCTCGTGCTCAAGAAGTGCGATGCCGAGAGGGCGCGCAAGATCGACCTCATCCTCCTTTCCATCGGCGGCAACGACATCGGCTTTGCCCGTCTGGTGGCCAATGCCGTGCTGGCGGACACGTCCACCCTGCGCAGCCTCGGCGGCTGGTTCGGGCATGTGCACGGACTGGCCGAGGCGCGCGGCCTGCTCGATGTGCTCGATGATCGCCTGAAGTCGGTCAACCGCGCGCTGCACAACATCCTGCACGTGCCGTGGTCGGAGTCTGACCGCATCGTGCTCACGGGCTATCCGCCGATGGCGCTGCAGGAGGACGGACGGTCGGTGTGCCCCGACGGCCGCGACGGCATGAACGTGCTGCCGGACTTCGCGCTGAGCGAGGCCAAGGCGCGCGAGGGGGCTGCGGCAGCCGATCGCCTCAACGCCATCATGCTGGAGAGTGCGCGCCAGCACCAATGGTCGTTCGTGGACAGCTACCGCACGGCGTTCCAGGGGCGAGGCATCTGCGCAAGCTTCAGCGACGCGCCGTGGAGCATGGCCGACGAGATGCGGCTGCCGCGCAGGATCAATGGCCAGTGGGAGCCGTACAATCCGGCCGATTGGCGTGCCTACGCCCAGCGTCAGCGGTGGTTCCGTACACCTAACGACGCCTTCATGACGGGCAACTTCCACGTCTCCCAGTCGCTGCTGCAGAACGTGCTGAAGGCGCAGGGCTTGTCGTGGGTGCAGCTTCTGCTAGCGAGCATCTATTCGGGTGCGTTCCACCCAACGGCCGAGGGACAGGCGGCCATGGCCGACGCCGTCGCCGCCAAGGCGCGCAGCGTGCTCGTCAAGTACGATAGCCGGCGGCGCGCTGCGCGCGGCGACGCTGCAGGCTTGCTGCGCTCGGCCGATCGCTGAGCATGTTGTGCGGATGCAGGGCGCGAGCGGCCTCTGCCGTTGCCGCTCGCGGTGTCGTCGTGGGGCACGGGCGCAAGGTCCCCGTGCCGACCCGTGTGCGCTACTTGCAGCCCTTGGCGGGAGCCACCTTGACGCCGGTCAGAACGGTACCGACCATGCACAGGCTGATCTGGTCCTTCGCCACTGTGCCGCTCACCTTCACGCAGCTGCCGGGTGCAGGCGACGGGCTCGCGGAGGATATGTCGTATCCGCCCACGGACAAGCAGAACGGGAGCGGACCCCAGACCACCTTGCCCTTCACCTTGACTGTCTTGGCCTCGGCCGTGGCTGCGAACGCCATTGCCGACACCGCCGCGAACGCGATCAACAATCCCTTCTTCATCATCGGATCCCCCCATGAGGTCAACGTGCGTGCCTGGCACGCGCACGAGCACTTAATCGAGGTCGCAATTGACATGCAACCTTTTCGCGTAACCATCCGCAGACGCAGAGAATTTTCGCCGACACCTGATGGGAGGCACTGCTGAAATGATCACGCTCTTCACGTTTGGTCCCGCGTTCGGGCTGCCGGATCCGAGCCCTTTCGTCACCAAGGCCTGGGTGCTTCTCCAGATGTCGGGCCTGCCCTTTCGCAACGATACGCGCGGATTCCGCAAGGCGCCCAAGGGCAAGCTTCCCTACATCGACGACGAGGGCACGATCGTTGCCGACTCGAGCTTCGTGCGCATGCATCTGGAGGAGCGCCACGGCGTCGACTTCGACAAGGGGTTGGCGCCGGCCGAGCGCGGCATCGCCTGGGCCTTCGAGAAGATGTGCGAGGATCACCTCTATTGGGCGCTCGTGCACGACCGCTGGATGAATGACGCCAATTTCGATCGCGGCCCGCGCCAGTTCTTCGCCATCGCGCCGGCGCCGCTCCGCCCCCTCGTCATCGCCATGGTCCGGCGCGGCGTGCGTCGCGACCTGCATGGGCAGGGCATCGGCCGGCATTCGCGTGAGGAGATCGCCAAGCTCGCCGCGCGCGGCATCGATGCCATCGCCGCTCAGCTTGGCGATAAGCCCTACCTGATGGGTAGTGCGCCGTGCGGGGCTGACGCCACCATCTTTGCCTGCGTCGCCGGTCTGCTGTGTCCGCGTTTCGACTCGCTGCTGCGCGCAGCCGCGGAGCGCCACGCCAACCTTGTCGCCTATCGCGACCGCGGCATGCAGCACTGGTTCCCTGCTTCGGTGGACGCGTGATACGGTGCGCGCCCCGCGCTGCATGGGCGACGAATCCGTGCTAACGGGTGGCCGCTCGGACAGCCCGCCTCGGTGTACGCCTGCCTCGATGTACAATTGCAAGAAGTGTCCCGGTTACTGCTGCTCTTATCCGCTCATCGCGCTGGATAAGCGCGATGTCGAGCGCCTCGCCAAGCACTTCGGTCTGAGCTTCGAGGAGGCGAAGCAGAAGTTCACGGTCGAGCGCTGGGGCCGCAAGTACTCGATGCGGCGCAAGGCCGACCACCTGTTCGGGCGCATCTGCCGCTTCTTCGATACCGACAAACGCCGCTGCACCGTCTACGAGGCGCGCCCCTCGGTGTGCCGCAGCTTTCCGGGCGGGCGCTGCGGCTACTATGATTTTCTCTCCTTCGAGCGGCGCGCGCAGGAGGACGACGAGTACGTGGCGACGACCAACAACAGGTAAGCGGCAGCTGGCCGCGGCCCGGCACCCGACAATGCCGGCCGTGCCGCGTCGCCAAAGTCGGCTGGGGTGAGGGAGGCACATCGGCCGGGTGCCTCCCTGGCTGGGATCCGGCCTGGCGCAGCTCCACGGGGGCGCCGGGCAGGTCAGGTTAACCACTTGTTTGCGTTTGTTCTTCTTGTGCAAACGCGGTTCCATTCCCAACTCAAATTGAAGACATACGCCCTTTGCGATCGGCCGGCCTCACGCCGCGCGGTCGCGCGGGTGAGCATCCCGATCGCACGCGTATGCCGTGGTGTACCAGTGAGAGGAGCTTACCCATGGCCGACGAAACTACGATGGAAGCCCATCGAACCTGGGAGGACTGGGCCGGCATCTGCATCGGCGCCGTGACCGTGCTCAGCCCGTGGCTTACAGGCCAGACCGGCAGCACGACGACCACGATGAATGCTGTCGTTATCGGCGTCATCATCATGGCGCTCGGTGCGCTCGAATTGGTGCGTCTCCACCGGCTGGAGGAGATCGCGCTGTTCGCTTGTGGGCTTTGGCTGTTCACGTCTCCGATCAGCTTCGCCTACGGCGGCAGTCTGGCCGTGGTGCATATGGCGCTCGGCGCGATCGTGACGCTCCTGGCCGTGCTCGAGCTCTGGCAGGACTGGGGCCGCACGGACCGCGACATGGCGCGTCACGGCGGTTGACGGCTGAGCGCACCGCCGCGCCCCGCAATTTGGCGGGCAGGGCCGCAGCTCTGCCCGCCAGAGGTGCGTTCGCGCGCAAGGTGCGCACACTTCCGAGCCGCACGGCCGCAAGCGAGCAAGCCGCGGGTTTCGGCTGACGATAATCCTCAATCGAAAGCCCCGCTGCACCATGTGCGAGCGGGGCCGTTCGTCACTTCCGACTCGTGTCCAGCATCATGTGCCGGACTGATTTGCGAGGGCATGCCTCGCTCTCGATATCAGATTGTGGGTTACGTTCGGCGTGATCGGTCGCTGATCAGCTGGCTCGAGCGCGGCCGGCACGCCGTGCCCTCGCGCCATGGCGAGGGCCGAATGGACTACCAGGTGGCGTCATCCTCCCTCCTTGAGCTGTTGATCCGGGCAACGGCCATCCTCACAACCACGCAGGTGCTGACGGGAGGCGCATGTCGCCCGCGGACGACTGCCTCGACACCGGCAGCGACGGTCGTCGCTTGTTATCTTGGCCCTGCCGATGTCCGTGTCAAGCGCCTCGCCGGTAACATCTGCTGCCGCCATGAGGATTTGCTTGCGGGCGTGCCGGAGAGGCCCGGCAAAGCGCCGCAGGAACAGGCGGCTTTGCGGGCTGTGCAGCAGGGCGGGCGGCACATTGCCGCCCGGGGGCCTTTCCGCTAGACCGTTGACCTCATGAGCAAGGCCTCCAAGTCCATGCCGCCCGCCCCGGCCGCCAAGACCATTCACGTCCGCGGGGCGCGCGAGCACAACCTCAAGAACATCGATCTCGAGATCCCGCGCGATGCGCTCATCGTGTTCACGGGGCTGTCGGGCTCGGGCAAGTCGTCGCTCGCCTTCGACACCATCTACGCCGAAGGGCAGCGGCGCTACGTGGAGAGCCTGTCGGCCTATGCGCGCCAGTTCCTGGAAATGATGCAGAAGCCCGACGTCGACCACATCGACGGGCTGTCGCCGGCCATCTCCATCGAGCAGAAGACCACCTCGAAGAACCCGCGCTCCACCGTCGGCACGGTCACCGAGATCTACGACTACCTGCGCCTCCTGTTCGCGCGCGTGGGTGTGCCGTACTCGCCGGCAACGGGGCTGCCGATCGAGAGCCAGACCGTCACGCAGATGGTCGATCGCGTGTTGGCGCTGCCCGAGGGCACGCGGCTCTACCTGCTCGCCCCCATCGTGCGCGGGCGCAAGGGCGAGTATCGCAAGGAGCTGGCCGAGCTGCAGAAGAAGGGGTTCCAGCGCGTCAAGATCAACGGTGCCTTCTACGAGATCGCCGACGCGCCCAAGCTCGACAAGAAGTTCAAGCACGACATCGACGTGGTGGTGGACCGCATCGTCGTAAGGAAGGACATCGCCACGCGCCTCGCCGACAGCTTCGAGACGGCGCTGGAGCTGGCCGACGGCATCGCCATTGCGGAGTTTGCGGATCGGCCGCTCAAGGCGTCCCCTCCCCCCTCGTGGGGGAGGGACAGGGAGGGGGGGAAGCACGACGC
>WBUN01000090.1 GCA_008933705.1 Hyphomicrobiaceae bacterium | reverse complement strand
CGCTCGCTCCGTCGAGGCCCTGTGGACCGCCATCGGCCAGCTCACGAGCACGTTTGAGCCCGGTGAATGCGCAAACTACCTCCGCCATTCAGGCTATGTACGGTCAAGCTGAATCTGCTCTAGCGCGCCCAACCCGACCGGCGGAGCCATGCACCCCGCAGCTTCCGGATGAGCTGCGGTCGTCGCCGTTGTTGGGGCGGCTAGACTACCTACCCGACAGCGTCGGCAGAGCCCGGCCGCCCTTCGGTTCCGCTCGGTTCCGCCATGAGTAGCTCCTCATGGAGGGTGCTTACGTCGTCGTCTGGATCTGAGCCTGGCTCGCTCAGGGAGTAGAGCGTTCCAAAAGCTGCCTCATAGGCAGCGCTGCGCATAACAAGGCACAGGTCGCGTCGGGACGCGCCCGCCGCCAATATACGTTCGATGGCCGGACCCGTGTCGCCGAAGGGACCGGTTGGATTGCGCCTGCAGTGCGCGATGATGTTGTCCAGCGACGCGTCGCGCAGGGTGATGTTGATGACTTCCTTCCAGAGATGGGCGAGCAGCTCCTCTCGTGCGGTCATGAGCGATACACACTCCGTGTGACGAATCCACTGACTCCGCGCCCAGTGAGAGCATTTGATGGTCTTCGTGTTCTGCTCATGGCCCCAGTGCCACGTAGCAGGACCTCATGTCTCGCACAAATAGCCTCGTGCATAGGCGTCATCCTGGTCCTCGAAAATCGCCATCGCCGTACGCATGCGCCGGAATCCGAGCTTCCGATAGAGGCCTTCCCTACCGGGTACCGCGTACAGAATGATCTTCCTGTGCCTCTTGGACCGATCGAGGAGCCGCGACACGACGCTTTTCCCAAGGCCGCGACCCTGATGGCTCGGCAGCACGGCAATATCGCAGAGATAGGCGCAGTCACGCCCGTCCGCGATAACCCGCCCCGCCGCTACCAGTTTGCGGTGTTCGAAAGCGAAGCAGAGAAACATGCTGTTGGCGAAGACGAGCTTCAGATCATCGGGCTTCTTGTCTCCGAGCGGGGCGGCCCGGTAGAGCGCTGCCAGCTCCCCCCAGTCCAGATCCTCGATACTCTCGGTCCATTGGATCGACATGCAGCACCCCCGCCCCTCATCACAACGCGCGATGCGGCATTTCGCTATTTCGCCGCACCACGCTGCACGACGGCAGCCACCGCCGCAACGATCTCCTCGCTGCTCGGGAAATGCCCCTTCGCGCGCTTGGCGACGGTCTTGTCGCCGACCTTGACCTCGAAAACGCCGCCGGTGCCGGGCACCAGCTCGACATCGAGCTTGCACCGGGCTTGTAACGCCGCCGCAGCCTCCCTCGCGCGCTTTTCATACCCGCAAGGGCGGCAGTAGATAATCGATACATGGGACATGGGGGATCTCCGTTCACACGATGCTCGGGCGGATCATGCCGCGCGGGTCAGGCCGGCGCGCGCGGTCGCTGCCTCGATGCCGGCGATCCAGCCGGCAACAGCATGGCCGATGGCGTCAGGATGATCCTCCTGCAGGTAGTGCAGGCCCGATCCCAGCTGCACGACGTGGCAATGCTTGAGCGACGCGGCAAACCGCTGGCCGAAGTCCGGCGACACCAGAGCTCCGGGATTGCCGACGAACAGCAGCTTGGGAAAGTCCGCTTGTCGCAGCGCCGCGTGCGCGGCTTCGAGCGTAGCGTACACGTCGGCGGGCTCGCCCGCGATCGGCAACTCCCTCGGCAGGGCAAGCACCGGCCTGCGGCTGTCCGGCGTCAGGAATGGTTCGCGATATGCGGCCGTCTCGGCATCGGCGAGCTTGCGCACGACCGAGCCGGGCAGCACGCGCTCGACAAAGGCGTTGGCCTCGAGCACCATCTCCTCACCGACTCCAGGCGTCCGGAGCTGGCGGAACGTGGCACGCGCCGCCGGCGTCTGATGGAAGTCGTCCCACGTCGGCATCGGCCGGATGAACTCCATGAAGGCAAGGCCCTTCACGAAGGCCGGACGCCGCGCGGCAAGCTCGAAGGCGAGTGCCGTACCCCAATCTTGCGCCACGACGTAGGCGCTGCGGATGCCGAGACCATCGAGAAACGCATCGAGATGGCACACGTGGTCGGCAAAGCGATAGGCGATCGGCGGCTTGCCCGACCGGCCGAACCCGATCAGGTCCGGGGCGATGCAGCGCGCGACCGGCGCCACATGGGGAAGGATATTGCGCCAGATGAAGGAGGAGGTCGGGTTGCCGTGCAGGAACACGGCGACCGGGTCGCGCGCGGCGTTCGTCTCACGATAGGCCATGGTTGAGCCGAGCACAGGGATCTCCGACATGCCGTTGGCTGCTGCGCGGGTTGCGGTCATGGTGCCTCCTTGAAGACAGTGGCGAATGCGATGGTCTTGAACCGCTCGAGCGGCGCCGGCCCGCGCTCCACCTTCATGCGCAGGATGGCGCCTTGCCATGAGGCAAGCAGGAACTCGGCAAGATCAGTCGGATCAAAAGTGGCCGCAATCTCGCCAGCCGCCTGGGCCTCGGCGATGCAGGCGGCGAACGGCGCCCGCCATTCCTCGTAGATCGCGGCGAGCCGCGCACGCAGCGGCTCGCTCTGGCCGGAAGCCTCCAGGCTCAGATCCCCGATCAGGCAGCCTCTGGTCCAGTGGTCCGCCTCGAGGTTGGTGGTGATGATGTCGAGGTAGCGCCGCAGCCGCGTGCGCGGCGTCAGCGTCTCGTCTTCCAGTGCCCCGCGCACGAGGCCCTGCACATAGGCGAAATAGTGGTTGAGGACAGTCTCGGCAAAGCCTTCCTTGGACCGGAAATGATTGGTGAAGGAGCCTTGCGGCACCCCGGCCTCGGCAACGATGTCGCGCACGCTGGAGCCGTTGTAGCCGGACCGGAACATGACCCTGAGGCCGGCAGCGACGATGTGGTCACGATGCGATTGCTTGCTCATGAAAGCACAATACGTACGAGCGTATTAGTTGTCAACCCCATGATACGGCATTTGAAATCCTCTCTGGCGATCGAGAGCGGGTACCGACATCGGCCCGGTCGCCGTCCGCCAGCCGCGCATGCGCGACCGCGGAGCCGAGCCCATAACCCGCGGCGCATGGAATTCCGCAAGGCGATCCTGATTACGCGCGCCGCACCAAATGCCTCGACGTGCCGCCGCCGAGCCTCGCTGCCTCCCGCCTCGTCGCCGCGTTCTCGAAGCGGCGGATGGTCGACTGCGAGGCAAGGTCCGCGCCCGTCTCCGGGCAGCGGCCGACCGCCATCTTGAGGGCCGGATCGCCACGCAGCTGATCGTGATCGATGGTGTCCTCCCAACCGCAGCAGATCGCGAACACGCGCACCGACATGATCTCGGCCGCTTCGTGACGGCCCGTTGCGCGCCACATATAGGAATGGAGAGAGTGGGGGCTCCCCTTTCCGCGATTTCCGCGAAATTGCGCAGATGACTTTGCAATGTCGCCTTCTCGCCCTATGCGGAAATCAGCGGGCCCGCTGTCCAGCCGGCCCATCGCAAGCACAGCTCTTCGACGTTCCCTAGCGGGCGCGGCGCGCGAGCGCCTTTTCGTAGGCGGCCTGTAGCTCGCCGAACACCGAGCGCGCCGGACGCGGCGCGCCCAGGTGGAGGTGGCGCAGCTCATCCATGAACGCGTTCCATAGTGCTGGGCCGCCCTTTTCCAGCAGCTCCGCGCGCACCGACAACTCCTTGCTCGGCCGCGCATGCCGGCGACCCCAGGCGGCCATGTGCGCGAGCAGAGGCACGAGCTGGATGGCGGCTTCCGTCAGGCTGTAGATCCTTTTCTGCCGGTGTTCAGGATCGGGCCGTCGGGTCAGCAGGCCGCACGCAGTCAGGCGCTTCAGCCGATCGGCGAGGATGTTCGAGGCAATGCCTTCCTCGCTCTGCGCTAGCAGCTCGCCATAGCTGCGCCTGTTCCCGAACATGATGTCGCGAATGACGATCAGGCTCCAGCGGTCGCCGAGCTGTTCGAGCGTCAGGTTGATTGGGCAACCGGATCGGCCTGTCTGCGGCACGGTCGTACTTTCGCGGCGAGCACTTGCATTGCGCAAGTGGTTACAGTATCGTCCCTCTACTTGCAAGATGCAATTGGTGTGAACTAGGACGATTCCACGATGTCGCTCGCGCTTTACGGTCATCCCTTCTCCTCGTACACGCAAAAGGTGCTCGTCGCGCTGTACGAGAACGGCACGCCCTTCGAGTTCCGCTGCATCGGGCCGGATACGC
Organism: Hyphomicrobiaceae bacterium; assembly: GCA_008933705.1. GTDB lineage: Bacteria > Pseudomonadota > Alphaproteobacteria > Rhizobiales > Hyphomicrobiaceae > AWTP1-13. The sequence goes on along the minus strand of WBUN01000090.1, from coordinate 10,207 downwards.
CACAGCACACGGACGAGTGGCTGCGGCGCTGGCCGATCGCCAAGTTCCCCCTCTTGCTGGACGGGGAGCGCGATGTCGCAGAGAGTAGCATCATCATCGAGTACCTGCAGCTAGAGCATCCCGGGCCGGCGCGCCTGCTGCCCGCCGACCCGATGGCCGCGCTCGACGTGCGCTTTCTCGATCGCTTTTTCGATCTGCACGTGATGGACGCGATGCAGATTGCGGTCGACAGTGCGCTGAAGCGGGTCCCGGTGAAGAGCGAGGAGGGACTGCTCATCGCCGGGGAAAGGCTGGAGCGCGCCTACGCCTGGCTCGAAGGAAGACTCGCGGGCAGGACCTGGGCCGCGGGCGCGGACTTCACCATGGCCGACTGCGCGGCCGCACCATTCCTGTTCTACGCGGACTGGGTGCACCAGATCCCGGAGGCCTATCCCGTGCTGCGCGCCTACCGCGCGCGGTTGCTTGCCCGCCCGTCCTTCGCCCGGGCGGTGGAGGAGGCGCGGCCATACCGTCCGCTGTTCCCCCTCGGGGCACCGAACCGGGATTGAGGCGCTCGACGTCTCAAGAAGAAATTGGAGGTCAATCGCGAATGACCGCCGACACCACTTCGCGCACAGGGTTTCGCCTCACCTGGACGATGCACGCTCCACCTGATCGCGTTTTTTGCGCCTGGACGCCAACCTCGGCGGCCACCTTGTCCACGGAGCTTTGAGCCGGACCACATGGGCGTGAGCTTGTGATGCAACCGTGAATTGCGGCTATGTTCTAAACCCAGCGACACCAAGCTCATGCCAGATCCAGCCGAAGTCATAACTCGCCATCGGATCGATGCCCTCGCCAGCCCTGGCGGCGTGGTTTTCCATGTCCTTGAGCCAGTCGACCACCCTTGCCCGGCCGGCGTCGCATCGCGCCGCCTCGCGCGGGGAGACGTTGCCGAGCGCGGGCACCGGTCGATCCAGCGTCTCGCGGTAGTGCCGGTCGAGATGGGCGTGGATGATGGGGCGCGCGACCTCGGGGGGAACTTCTGCCGGGTGCTTGCGCTTGTGACCCTTGCCGCGCGCCGCCACCAGATCCCCCGCGGTCTGCTCTTCGCGCGAGGGGGCGCCCGACAGCCCCGCGAGCGCATCGGCGATCATCCTCTCCCCCTTGGCCGCGCGCTCGCGCGAGTTCGTCGCGAGCTCCACAGCGTTCTTCTTGATCTCGACGGTGCCGAGGATCGTATCGCCCGAGCTGTTTGTCGTCATCAAGGCGATCGAATGTCTATCCGCCGACGGAGTGGGCGGCGACGCTGGATTGCCCGCGGCACCGATCCAGTTGAAGAGCTTGGCGCCCGCCTCGACTAGATCCGGCACGTTGGCCAGCGCCTTGCGGCACGTCGAAGGGCTGGTCTTCTCCAGCAACGGGAACTTGGATGTGCACATGACGATCGGGTGACCATCCCTGTTGACCAGCTCGGGCATCTGCGGGTTGAGGGCACGCTCCAGCGCATCGGCGAGCCAGATGCCGCTGAACGTCGGAGCCATCATGGCGAGCGGCTGTGCTTCGGCGAGGTCCTTGTCGATGGTGGCCGCAGCTTCGCGGCCGAGCTTCTCGATGGCCATTTTCCGCAGGTCGTCGGGCAGTCTGCCGTCGATACTCCTCAGCGTCTCCGTGAGGAAGTCCGATACCCGTCGCTCGAACAACAGGACGCCGCCGCCCATGCGCCACTCCGAGTGCTCTCGTATCAGCCGCGCGCCGATACGGTCCCACTGCTTCAGCGTTTGCGTGCCTCTGACCTCCAGCACCTTCACTGGCTCGAGATCCTGGATGATGTCGCGGGCGAGGAAAGACTGCCCGGGCACAACGTGGCTGACCTCGTAGAGGCTCATCACAGAGCCTCTGAGCGCCTGCATGTACCGGCGGGCGCCGCCGCTCTCAGCGTAGCCGCGACGCCTGAGGTACTCGTCGATCACATTGCGGCCGCCCTCGTACTCGCGCGACATGAAATCCTCAAGCGCGCAGCCGTGCAGCGTCGTCGCGGGAACCTCGCCCAGAATGTCGAAGATCTGCTCCGGCTCGATGCGGTGGACGCCGCATGCGCGTCCCAAGTGCTGCTCAAGCACGTCAGCGAACGCAGGCTCCCACTCCGTTCGCCGGATGAATTTGATCAGCTTCGCGAGGGAATGCGCGCTGGCCATGTCTAGGCTCCCGATGTCGCCGGTGTCGATTCGCTGCGGCACCATGGTAGCATCCGCCGGCCGCGCGGTGCACGCCGGCCCGCGTTGAGCTGTTGAAAGTTGCAGTCCAGTCCGAGCCCAGACGATGATGCCATCGACACCATTCGTCGATCACGCGCGCACTGACACGCAACTGTCGTGAAGCGGTGCTAGTCATGCGGCAGTCACAATTGGCATTGAGGTCGGGATGTGGCGGCCGAAGCTGGATTTCCTGCGCTTTCGCTCGTCGCGCCCTGCTTCAACGAGCAGGACTGCCTGCAGGAATTCCATCGCCGCGCGAGCGCGGCCTGTGAAGAGGTTGCCGGCGACGACTACGAGATAGTCCTCGTCGACGACGGCTCGCACGATGACACGTGGCAAGTCATACAATCCCTGTCGCAGGCAGACAGTCGCGTCGTCGGCGTGCACTTGATGCGCAACCACGGTCACCAGCTTGCCGCGACGGCCGGACTGTTCACGGCGCAGGGAGAGCGGGTCATGCTCATCGATGCGGACTTGCAGGATCCGCCCGAGCTGCTCGCCAGCATGATGGAGAAGATGGATCGCGGCGCCGACGTCGTGTACGGCCGGCGAACCCTGCGCGACGGCGAAACCTGGTTCAAGAAGGCGTCTGCTGCCGCCTTCTATCGCCTGCTCTCCCGCATCGCCAACGTGCCCATCCCCGAGGATACGGGCGACTTCCGCCTCATGCGCCGGCGCGTGGTGGAGGCGCTGCTGGCCATGCCCGAGCGCGAGCGCTTCCTTCGAGGCATGGTGAGCTGGATCGGCGGCCATCAGGTGCCGATAGACTACGCGCGCGATCCCCGGCACGCCGGCCGCACCAAGTATTCCCTGGGAAAGATGCTGCGGTTCGGCACCGATGCCGTGACGAGCTTCTCGATCGCGCCGTTGCGCTTCGCCGTGTGGCTGGGCCTGATGATCGCGGGCTTGGCGATGCTGCTGCTGGTCTACAGCCTCTGGCGCTGGCTCAGCGGGGAAGTGGTGACTGGCTGGACGAGCATCATGACGGCCATCGCGCTGTTCTCCGGCGTGCAGCTTCTGGTGCTTGGCATTATGGGGGAATATCTGGGACGGCTCGTGCAGGAGGCGAAGGGCCGACCGCTATTTCTGATCGATTCGCTTTCCGTGGAGGGCCGGAGCCACCGCGTGCCGTCGGACTTCTGGCGCATGCCGCGCCGCCTGCAGCAGGCGATGCTGTCCGAGCTTGCACCGAAGGCGAAGCGGGAGAAGGGACGCGACCAGGATACGGTTCGCAATGGCAGCTCTCATGCGCACGAGCAATTGCGTGCGTAGTCTGGCGGCGTCTCAAGGCGCATTGGCAGCACTAATGGGCCGAGTGGCCTCGCCCGCCCTGTTCGCACTCGTCGGCGCCTCCAACACCCTTGTCGATATCGGCCTGTTCTGGCTCCTGACCGAATTGGTGCAGGTACCGCCGTTGCCGGCCAACGCGGTCAGCTTCTCGCTTGGTGCGGCGAACAGCTTTGTACTCAACAGGCTCCTGACTTTTCGCAACAGGCATACTCGCCGCACCGCTGTCGGGCAGCTCTTCGTCTTTGCTCTCGTGACTCTGGCCTGCCTTGCAGTCTCGTCCTTGATCCTGAGCCTTGCCCTGCCGCTCATGCCGAGCCTTGCCGCCAAGCTCATCTCCACCGCCGCCACGTTTGTCTTTGCCTACACGCTGGCCAGCCGGCTGGTGTTTCGCTGATCGCTCTGGCTGCCGGGGGGAGGGAAGACCATGCAGCATCCGGCGCAGACGTCGCAGCAACGCGAGGTCATCGTCCCCAGCCCTGCTGCAACTCGATCGGCCGACATCGGCGGGCGCTGGATTGCGTGGCTGATGGCCGGCTGTCTCGCGGCGCTGGCGCTGCCGCCTCTGCTCGCCAGCGTTCCGCCGCTGCTCGACTATCCGAACCATCTCGTGCGGCTGTGGCTGATCACCGGTGGCGCGAGCCATGCGCCGCTCTCGCAGATGTATGCCGTGTCGTGGGGCAGTGCCCACACCAATGTCGGCATCGACTATCTCGGCGCCCTGCTGGGGCGCGTAGTTCCCGCTGTTCCGCTGGGCTCGGGCTTCATCGTTCTCGCACTCGTGCTGCCGCCTCTGGGGGCCGCGGCTTTGAACCGGGCAGTCTTCGGTGGCGCCCACTGGTGGCAGATCGGCTTCGTCTACTTCGCGTGGAGCGCGACGCTCATCGGCGGCTTCCTCAATTTCCATATCGGCTTGGGGTCGGCGCTTCTGGGCGCAACCCTGGAGCCGCGCCTGGCCGCCTCTGCGCCGCAACTCCGCGCTGGCGCAAGGTTCGTCATCGCCACGGTGCTGCTGCTCGTGCACGTCTTTGCGCTCGCCTTCTATTGTGCGCTGGTCACCGGCATCGCCTTTGGGCGCGATCTGCCGGGCTGGCGGCGCCTCGGCACGCGGATCGGCAATGCCCTCCTGGCGGCGGTGATGGCGTCGGCTCCGATGCTCCTTCTCGTCGTGATGGCACCTCATCTTCCGGGCGCGCATGTCGATGAGGCGGGCAATGCGCTGCTATGGGATTTTTCCGCGTTGGGCAAGATGTACGTGCTGCTGTCGCCCATTGCGACCTATGCGCTGAAGGTCGACTTGGTGCTGGCGGCCGTCATCCTTGCACCGCTGGTCTGGGCGTTCTGCACGCAGTGCCTGAAGGTGCATGCGGGCCTCCTCCTCTCGGCTGGCGGGCTCCTGGTGCTCTCGTTGGCGGCGCCGACGGCGGTTGCAGGCACGTGGTGGATCGACAATCGCTTTCCCATCATGGCCGTGCTGGCTCTCCTTGCCGGCACCCGCCCCGGCCTTGCGGTGTCGGCCACCGGAAGAACGCTGATCGCCGCCACCCTCGCTGGCGTTGTGATGGTGCGCACCGGCTGGATCGGCTACGTCTGGCACGAGCGCCAATCCGACATCCTCGCCCTTCACAGGGCCGTCGCGACGGTGCCGGCCGGGGCTGCAATCCTGCCGCTCGACAATGTCCCTTCCGGCGTCGACGGCAGCAACTTCCCTATTGGCCGCTACTTCCACAACGGCCACCCGACGCACTGGAGCCTGCCGGTTCTCGCCATCATGTGGCAAAAGGCATTCGTGCCCAACCTGTTCTGGGCCGCAGGCAAGCAACCGCTTCGCGTCCTGCCGCCATGGAACGAGATCTCGTTCCCGGAGGACGGGCTGTTGCCCTGGGAGGCATTGCTGGAAACCAGCAGGACCCCGGCGCATTTCGTGAACTGGCGTGCGCGTTACCAATACGTGCTGCTGCTCAACGCCGACGTCGGAAAAGGCATCGACTCGGCAGCATTCCCGGAACTGCAGCTCGCGAGGGATGAGGGCTTTGCCCGCCTCTACGTCGTCTCCTCTGTGACCCGGCGATAGGGGAGCGCAATGGCCTGCCTGGCAAAGCGCCGCACAGACAGCGGGCAACGGCCGGGGGCACGCCGTCTACAGAATATCCCCTTTCCCTGCTTGGCACGGCCCTAATATTCCTGGCTGCACTCAGCATACGGCATCATTTTCGAATGAAGTAGACGTGAGAAGCGCCTCGCAGGGAAGGCGACGTCCCTGCTGCGGCGCGCCGACAGCAGCGCGATCGACTGCAGGACGCCGGTCTGCGAAGCCTTGTAGGCGTGGACCACTTAGACCGCTGCGAGGAATCCGTGCATTGGCCGAACTCGTCGTCGAATGACTTGGATCGGCAGGTCGAGCTTGCGCCGGCTAGCCCGTCAGGATGGTCCTCAGAGCGTCCCTTTCGGCGGCGACGAAGTCGAAGAAGGCGCTAATGCGGGGGGTGTTGCGCAGGTCGGCCGTCGTGAGCACGCGCCAGCTTCTCGCAAGCTCCGGGATTGGTCCAAGAACGCGCACCAGATCCTGCTGATCATCGGCTATGGCGGTCGGCAGGGCCCCGAGACCAATGCCGGATTTCAAGGCATAGACGAGACCGAGCACGCTGTTGTTCCGTGCCACAATTTTGGCGCCGGGAACGGCGCTATCGAGCCATTAGACGATGCGGTGGTTGCTCAGCGTTTCATCGAAGCTCACGAGCAGATGGTACTTGAGATCCTCGACACGATCGGGCTTGCCGCGACGCTCGATGTAGGTGCGGCTCGCATAAACGGCCCACACGGAATCGGCGATCTTGCGGCCCACCAGGTCGTCGTCGGTGTCCCCCGACCGAAACGCGATGTCCGCGTCACCCTCCAGCAGGTTCAGATAGCGATCGCTCGTCACGAACTCGACCCGCCACTCGGGATGCTGGCCGTGAAACCGATCGATCAATGGCGTGAGGCGGTAGACGATCGGCTCGGGGCAGGTGAGCCGAATGATGCCCGCGCGATCCCGCGCCTGGTCGGTGACGTGCTGCTCGATGTCTCTGACCGTGGCTTCCACCCGCTCGGCGTACGCCGACAGCTCCTGGCCGAAATCGGTGAGACGATAGCCCGTGGGCGAGCGCGTCGCGAGCTGGCGCCCGAGCCGCTGCTCCAATTCGCTGAGCCGGCGATGGACGGTGGATTGGCTGAGGCCAAGTGCCTTCGCGGCGGCAATCGTGCTGCCGTGCCATGCGACCGCAAGCAGGTGCTTCAGTCATTCCAGTCGAACATGGCAAGGCTATCCAGTATTGCGGCCCCTGCTGGCAGACTTGCTGCTCTTGCGGCGCTCGGCGCCAGCATTAGATCGGTTTGCGCGCGGCACTACGAGCCGTAGGAGATCACAATGCCTGGTAGATGGGAAGCGCCAACCGCAATCCTGGGACGGCTGCTGCTGGCGACCATTTTCCTCATCAGTCCTCTCGTCAATCTCGTTCCCAACTTCGGCGCAACCGTCGCTGCCATGACGCAGGCTGGTGTGCCACTTCCGGCGGCCGCTCTCGTGATCGCCAACGCGATGCTGCTTGCGGGGAGCCTGATGCTGATCCTCGGATATAGAGCGCGCCTCGGCGCGCTGCTGCTGATCCTGTTTCTGCTCCCTGCCACCTACGTCTTCCATGCCCCCTGGCGGGCGATCGACGGCGCGGATGCCGGCCAGCAGGCGATCCACTTCACGAAGAATCTGGGGCTGATGGGCGCCATGCTGCTCGTCACGGTTCTCGGGCCGGGCCCAGGCAGCCTGAAAGGCAGGCGCCCATGACGAACGCTCCCGGACTCGACGCCGATCGCGTCAAGCTTGCCTCGCGCACCCAGTGGGATGCCTGTGCGAAAGGGTGGAATGACAGCTCACCTGTGATCCGGGCCTGGCTGGAGGAGCCGACCAGGGCCATGCTCGAAATGGCCGGGATCGCCCATGGCGCGCGCGTGCTCGATGCCGCCGCCGGATCAGGCGACCAGACGCTCGACATCGCCCAGCGGGTTGGGCCTGATGGCCATGTGCTTGCAACCGACCTGTCGCCGGTGATGCTGGCGCTCGCCAAAGAAAACGCCGGGCGGGCGGGCTTCTCGAACGTGGAAACGGTGGTGGACCCGCTGCGTTAGGGACGTGTGGTGGTCATGGCACGGCACATCGGCAGCCCTGGAGCTGGACGGGGAAAAGCAAATTTGTCGGAGGGGGCACGACCAGCGCCGGGCGAGCTGGCGCGAGGAGACAGTTTGCCCTCCCGAAATGCCGAACGATGTCCTTATGGGCGAGGTTGGGCGCGCAAACTCATCGGCGGGTCGGGGGTGCCGAATCCAGAGCGGGGCCGCCTCGCTTCGCGCTTGTCCGTGACTTGCGGTCCCGAACCTGTCCCAACCCGCGCATAGGCCTGCACTGTCTCGCCTCAGCCGATCCCAACCTCAGTCGGCGGACCGATCCGCTGAAGCTGTCGCGGACCACCCGGGATCGCGATGCATCCAATGGCACACCGCGATTCTGGCTGATCCTGTTGGACTACCTTATCGCACCACTGAGCGCGACGACGCCAGCGCCGCAAAGCGCGGCGCCGATAGCGCGAGCGAGCCAGATCGTCCCACTTGTGAGCTTTTCGAGCGCGACATAGGCGGCAAGGCCGGCCACCCACAACAAGTTCATGATGCCGCCGACGAACAGGAGGGCCATCAGGACCCAGCAGCAGCCGAGGCAATAGATGCCGTGTCGGGTACCCATCAGAAATGCCCCTGCGGCCCCCCGTCTCCAGTGCGTACTCAGAAATAAGACAGGGCTTTGGCAATGCTTCAAGCATGCGGCCTTGATCGGCGTGAACTGGTAGAGGCCGGCTGTCAGCAGGATTGTGCCCGCGAGCAAGGGGCTGGAGAGGCGCATGCCCATGGCCATCAGCTCGATGCGTTCGAGTCCCCACTGCAAGCCGGTAGCGAGCGCACTGAACGCGCCCCAGATGACAAGATAGCCGGCAAGAAAAGTCGCCGCGCCTATCGATGCCTGGTCGGTGGCGGCTTTGCTGGCTCGGATCTTGGCGAAGAGCAAGATGGTCGGAGCAGCGCTCGGCACCATCATGGCGATCATCATGACCCACCACATGATGAACATCAGCAAGGCCACCGCCGGAGACCAGGTCATCGGCGCCATGACCATGCCCGGCATGCTCATGTCCATGCCGGCGCCTGCCAGGATGTAAGCCCAGGCGAGAAGCGCCACGCCTGTGAGGCATGCAGCGATGATCCAGCGATCGCGGCCGAGAAGGCTCTCGATATGTGCGCGCTTCTCCACGAGCGGCCCGTGGTGCGTTGTCGCTCCCGATGGCAGTCAGCCGATGGCCGACGGCTTCAGGCCGCCACGCCAGCCGGGGTCTGCACGACCGTCGCCAACGAGCTGTGCGTACCCTTGGTGTCGAACCTGATCGCGCCGGTCGAGTGGATGTTGGCGGATGCGACCTCGGCCTGGCGATGCTCGAATCCGTCGGGCATGACGACCTGGATGCGATGCGCAGTTCCAGTCACCGGGTTCTTGATCGGCTCTACCTCCGTCTCGAGCACGCCGCGCGCGATCAGCTTCGCCATCCGGCCGTCCTTGTCGAAAGTGAACTCGAACGGCACAAACACGGGATCGTGGATGGTGGTCGTGATCAGGCTGAAGATGTGGAACAGCGTACCTTCCGCGGAGTACTTGCCGGACATGATCTTGAACAGCGCGTCCCGCTGCTCCGGTGTTGCCCGCTCGTCGACGATCGGCTGCATCGCGCCGTTGCCGAGGTGCAGAGCCCCGGGGAAATCGACGGTCGCCGCGAACATCAGTCCATCGAGCGAGGTCCTTTCGAAATGGCCCTTCGTGATGCGCATGCCGACCAGGCCCTGGCAGCGGCCGTTGGTCGGAGGGGCATTGAAATCGCAAGGGCATCCGAACGCGCAATTGCAGCTCTTGATCCACTCGCCTTCGAGACGCCAGTCGGATGCTGCCATGACGGACCTCCTTGTTTGGGCCGGGGCCTGTGAACTCGCGGTGCAAGAGTGTGGCACGACGTCGCGATGAACTCCAGCCCGACTAGCTTTCAGCGTCGACGTTCACGTCCGAGCGGCAGTCGCCGGCGTGCCGCGAGCACGCCACGTGATGGCATCGTCGAGCCTGTCATCGCCCCAGAAGACCTCGCCGCGCGTCACAAACGCTGGAGCCCCAAAGACTTGCAGGCGCCGCACCTCTTCCGTCGCGGCTGAGTAAGCGTGCCCAACTGCATCGGAACGGGCCAACGGAATCACGCGCGACGGGTCCTGGCCGATGTCGACCAGACTCTCCGTGAGGGTGGGCTCGACGCCTGCTTCCTTACCCTCGACGAACCAGCGCCGGTAGGTGGCGCGAACATAGTCGGCGCACCATCCTTCAGCCTGTGCCAAGACCGCTATGCGATTGGCGAGGTCAAACTCCTTCCTGATTACGCACCACGCTAAGCCATCATCCTGCCCAACGAGTCAGACGATTTGCGTGCGCATTCAGGGGGATGGCTATGGCACGCAATCGCATCCAATTTCAGAAGGGTCTCTCTGAGGCCCGTTTCGCGGTCCTCTACGGCAGCGAGGAGAGGTGCCGCGAGGCGCTCGCGAGCTGGCGCTGGCCGGATGGATTC
>WBUN01000089.1 GCA_008933705.1 Hyphomicrobiaceae bacterium | reverse complement strand
TGGTTGTTGGGCGTGATCGGAATGACCCGTACGCGGCGCGGTGCGCCGACTTCCTCATTCGTATCGGCGGTGTCGGTGGCGCTGGTCGCCGCCTTGGGCTGGGCTGCGTCGTCGCCCAGCCGCTCGAGCAGCTTCTTGTCGGTGTGCGCGAACTCCTTGCCGCCAGGTGCGACCGGCTTCACCTTGTTCGGGAAGTCGATGGCCTTGACGATCGGCGCACGGCTCGAGCCGGAGGCAAAGAAGATCTTGTAGGTATAGGCAAGGCCGCCGCCGAGGGCGATCGCCCCGACCAGAGCCGCCGCAATCATCAGTCCGCGGCGGCCGCGGCGCGGCTCGTCGTCCAGCTCGTCGAGGCCCTCGTCGTACTCGGCGTCGCTCTCGCCGTAGCCATGCTGCTGGGGCGCATACTGGGAGTCGTGCGGCTGCTGGAAGTGGGCGGGCTCGGGCTGCGCGTAGCCCTGCGCTCCGCTCGGCATGTAGCTGCCGAGATCATAGCCGCGGGCGTCGAGCTGGTTGTTCCACTGCTGCTGCACGGGCGCCTGCTGCGGCGCGTAGGGCGGAGCGTGACCCGGAGCCTGGGCAGGCGGCGGGGCTGGATAACGATCGAAGGGCAGCCCTCCGCTCGCCTGCTGCTGAGGCGCGTAGCCAAAGTGGGGATCGGGTTCGGGCGCCTGCGGAAAATGATAGGCCGGAGCGTGCTGCTGCGGCGCGTGAGGCGGTTGCTGGACGTGCTCGGGATAGCCCTGGGGCTGGTGCGGCCAGTGGGCGGCGGGCTGGCCCGTGGGCGGCACCGCGTAGGGATCGTGCTCTGCCGGATTGCGACGCAGCGGCGCTCGCGCGCCTGGCTGCCCCATCGGACCGTTCCGAGACATGCCCCGATTTTCCTCTACTCGTTGCCCGTCAGCCCCTGCGAATCGATTCTATCGCATCTCTTCCGGGGCATGTACGCCAAGAAGCGTCAATCCGGTGGCCAAAACCTGTTGATTGGCCCGGATGAGCGCAAGGCGTGCGGCGGTTAGGGTCCCATCTGTTGCCTGGATAAAGCGCAAATGTGGCAATTCATTGCCCCTCGTCCATTGGGCGTGAAAAGCTGAAGCCAAATCATAGAGATAGAACGCCAGGCGGTGTGGCTCGTGCGCACGGACGGCGCCTTCCAGGAGGGTGGGAAACGCGGCCAGCTTGCGGATCAGGTCGAGCTCGCCGACGTCCTTGAGAAGCGAAAGATCGGCGTTAACGACAACGGACGATTCCGGCGTGAATTCAGGGAACGTCTCTTTGACGTTGCGGAACACCGAGCTGGCGCGGGCGTGCGCATACTGCACGTAGAAGACGGGATTGTCCTTGGACTGCTCCACCACCTTGGCGAGATCGAAATCCAGCGGCGCATCGTTCTTGCGGTAGAGCATCATGAAGCGAACGGGATCGGACCCGACCTCGTCGACCACGTCGCGCAGGGTGACGAACGTGCCGGAGCGCTTCGACATCTTCACCGGCTCGCCGGCGCGGAACAGCTTCACCAGCTGGCAAACCTTGATGTCGAGATCAGCCTTGCCGTCCGACAGCGCCGCCACGGCGGCCTTCATGCGCGCGATGTAGCCGACGTGATCGGCGCCGAACACGTTGATCAGGTGGCGGAAGCCGCGGCCCAGCTTGTTGTAGTGGTAGGCCATGTCGGATGCGAAGTAGGTGTAGCCGCCGTCCGACTTGCGCAGCGCGCGGTCAACGTCGTCGCCGAACGCGGTCGACTTGAACAGAAGCTGCTCGCGGTCCTCCCAGTCGCCGTCGTCGTGCCCCTTGGGACGCGGCAGGCGGCCCTCGTAGACGAGGCCCCTGGCACGCAGCGACTCGATGGCGGCCTCCACCTGGTCCTTGCCGGCCGTGAGCGAGCGCTCGGAGAAGAAGACGTCGTGACGGATGTTGAGAGCCGCGAGGTCCTCCTTGATCATCGCCATCATCGCTGCGATGGCAGCCTCGCGCACGAGCGGCAGCCAGCGCTCCTCGGGCATGTCGATGAGCGCGTCGCCGTGCTCGGCGGCAAGGGCTTCGCCGACCGGCTTCAGATAGTCGCCGGGATAGAGCCCGGCCGGAATCTCGCCGATGTCCTCGCCCAGCGCCTCGCGGTAGCGCAGGAAGGCGGAGCGGGCCAGCACATCGACCTGGGCGCCCGCGTCGTTGATGTAGTACTCGCGCGTCACGCCGTAGCCCGCGAAGGCCAGCAGATTGGCGAGCGCGTCGCCGAACACGGCCCCGCGGCAGTGCCCGACGTGCATCGGCCCGGTCGGATTGGCCGAGACGTACTCGACGTCGGCCCGCTCGCCGTGGCCGAGATCGATGCGGCCGTAGGCCGGCCCCTCGCGCAGGATGGCGGTGACGACGCCATGCCAGAAACGCGGCACCAGGCGCATGTTGAGGAAGCCGGGGCCCGCGACCTCGATCGTCTCGATCTCAGGGTCGGCGGTGAGCTTCTGCGCCAGCCGGTCGGCAATGTCGCGCGGTTTCATCCTGGCGGCCTTGGCCAGAACGAGCGCGGCGTTGCAGGCGAGATCGCCGTGCGCGGCCTCGCGCGGAGGCGACACCTCGATGCCGGCGAGGTCGAGGCCGGCAGGCAGCGCGCCCTCGCTCTGCAGCGCCTGAAGCGCGGCAATGATGCGGCTATGCACGAGCGCATAAACGTTCATGAGGCAGTTCCGAACCTTGAGGACTGTTGGATGCCCGCCGGGGCTAACGCAATTCCGGGGTAGCGTCAAACAAGCGCCGATGCTCCTTCAGCGCATACCGGTCGGTCATGCCGGCCACGAAATCGGCGACGACGGCGGCGCGTACCGCCTCCTCGTCGCGCTCGCCGGCCGCCCGCCAGATGCCCGGCATCTCGGCCGGCTCGCGCATGTAGCGGGCGAACAGGTCGCCGACCACGCCCTCGGCGTCCTGCATGATGCGCATCACGCGCGGATGGCGATAAACGTGGGCGAAGAGATAGCCCTTGAGGCCTTCGATCTCGGCGCTCAGCTCGAGCGGCAGCGCGATCACCGGGCGGCCCGCATGGCGCACACCGTGGAGGCTCGCATCGTCGAGGGCGGACAGGCGCAGGCGGGATTCCCTGACCGCCTCGTCGATCATGACGGTGATCATGCGCCGGTTGACCTCGTAGATGACGCGGCTGGTATCGGTGCCCGAGCGCGGCGCCTCGGCCACGAAGCGCCCGGCAAACGGTACCTCGCGCAGCTCGTCGAGCTGCACAAGCCCCGCGCGCAGGCCGTCGTCGAGATCGTGGCTGTTGTAGGCGATGTCGTCGGCGATGGCGGCCGCCTGCGCCTCGGCGGGCGCGTACAGGGATAGATGCAGGGCCGACGTCAGGCCGGCTTCGGCGATGGCGGCACGCAGGATGCGATGCGCGTCGTCGTTCGAGGTGAGCGGTCCGTTGTGCTTGGCAAGCCCCTCCAGCGTCTCGAACGTCAGGTTGAGGCCGTCGAAGCTCGCGTACTTGCGCTCGAGCCTGGTGACGACCTTGAAGCTCTGCGCGTTGTGGTCGAAGCCGCCGTGGGGCGCCATGGCGGCGGCGAGGGCCCGCTCGCCGGCGTGGCCGAACGGGGGGTGGCCGAGATCATGGGCGAGCGCCAGCGCCTCGGCCAGATCCTCGTCCAGCCAAAGCTGGCGGGCGATGGCGCGGGCGATCTGAGCCACCTCCAGGCTGTGGGTGAGGCGCGTGCGGAAGTGATCGCCCTCGTGGAAGACGAATACCTGCGTCTTGTAGGTGAGACGGCGGAAGGCGGTGGCGTGGACGATGCGGTCCCGGTCGCGCTGGAAGGCCGTGCGCATCGGGCAGGCAGGCTCGGCATGAACGCGGCCGGCACTCTCCCCGGCCCGGGTCGCATAGGCCGCCAGCGCCCGCGGCGGAGGGCCCGCCGGCACGACATTCTGCCTGCTCCTGCGCGTGCTTGCCGATCCGCCTGCCACGCTTCGTGCACCCCAAGGGTTTGACAAGGGGGTCTGCGACCCTATCTTTGAGAGAGAATCGCTCGGCCGATCCTAGAGCAAGATCGTTTCTGATCGAAGCGCTTGGCTTCGATCAGGGAACGTGAATCTGGCTCTACAGGCAAGGAACAGAGCAGGATTCATGCTTCGGCCTGGACGTCTCGAGCGAGGCGAGCGGTCCAATCCGAAGCGATCCTGCTCCAGACCTTCGCCGCCCGGGCACAACCGCGATAGGCCCCCATGAGCCAGCCCGCCGTCACCGTGACCGAGCGCGCCGCCCGCCGCATCTCCGAGATCGTGGCGCAGGAGGCCGAGAACACCATGCTGCGCGTCAGTGTGGAGGGCGGCGGCTGCTCCGGCTTCCAGTACAAGTTCGACCTGGTCGGCAGGCGCGAGCCTGAGGATTTCGTGATCGAACGCCAGGGCGCGCGGGTGCTGATCGACCCGGTCTCGCTCGATTATCTGGCTGGCGCCGAGATCGATTTCGTCGACGACCTGATCGGCTCCGCCTTCAAGGTCAAGAACCCCAACGCCACCGCTTCCTGCGGCTGCGGGACCAGCTTCTCGATCTGAGTTGCGCCTGACGCGGGCGCATGCCGGCCGTCCACCGACAAGGTCGCAACCCAGCGCATCAGGTGGAATGCGCAGCCTGCGAGCTCTGGCCCGCGCCGCTTCACTTGGCGGCGACCGCGGTCACGAAGGCCACGATCTCGCGCAGAACGGGGGCGCGCCACCGCAGCGGCCGCGATATCGCCAGCACCAGGCCGGCGTGACCGATGCCCTCCAGCTCGATCTTGCGAGCGTCTCTGCCGCGCGCCTGCAAGGCCTCCGCCAGGGCTCGCGTATTCCACAGCCCCACCGTCTCGTCCTTCGTTCCGTGCAGCAGCAACGCCGGCGGCGCGCGCTCGCTGACGAAGCTGAGCGGGCGCGCATCCTGCGATCCGACGGCAGGCGTGAAGATCTCGGCGGTCGAAGGATAGGTGGTGGCATCGAACGCATAAGGCCCCGCCAGGCCGACGAAGCCGGCAGGTCGCGCCAGGTCCGGTCCCGCAGCACCGAGATAGCGAGTATCCAAGGCGAGCAGTGCTGCGATGTGCGCGCCCGCGGAATGGCCGATGACGACGATCGGCCGGCGTCCGCCCGGCGCCGAAGCCAGGGTGGCATCGACCCACGCGTAGGCGCGCGCGGCGTCCTCGACAAAGGAGGGAAACCTGACCTCGGGAAAGAGCCGGTAGTCGGGAATGACCGTCGTGATGCCGCGCGCGGCCAGCGCCGCGCCGACGAAGCCGTAGGTGGACCGCTCGCCGCTGCGCCAGCCGCCGCCGTAGAGGAAGAGCACGATCGGCCCGGAACGATCGCCTGAAGCGGGCCGGTATACGTCAAGCAGGTTGCGACCGAGGGGCCCGTACGGCACGCCCTGCACCAGCGTGCTGCCGCCGTCGGCGACAATGCTGCTGTAGAGGCTCGGCAGCGATGGAAGCGCCAGCGCGGCGCGCAGGCCGGGCAGCGCGAACAGCCCGCCGGCGATCGCGAAGAGAAGCGCCAGGCCGAGGAGCGTCCTTGCAGGCTTCATCATGTCGGCATTCCTCCAGAGCAGATCGCTTCAGATGAATGGCGCCGCGCCCCGAGAGCAGCGGTGCGGCTGAAGGTGAATGCTGCTCTACTTCCTCCAGGGGCTGCGGAGCGCTTTGCGCGGATCGAGCGACATACGTGCCGGCTGAGCGAACGGATGGCGCGCGCCGGCGCCGGGCGCATCAAGAACGCGTGATCGGCTCCCCTTTCGGAGCGCGAGCGGTCCTGCTCGCGCTTTCGTGTTCGTGCGCCATCATCCTGCAGAAGCCCTGCTTCGTAGATGCGCAGGCAGAGACCTGCATCCCAATCATTGCCAGGGAGACCCCTACCATGACGCACACACCTGCCAAGCCGTTGCTGATCGCGGCCCTTGTTGCGGGAGCGACGGGCCTGTCCCCCGCCGAGAGCGTGGCGCAGGATCGCGCCGGGCTCGCCACCTACCGCAACGAGCGCCACGGCTTCACCGTCAGCTACCCCGCGGCGCAGTTCGTGGCCCTGACGGCCGCCACCGAGGATGCCCGCATGTTCGTGTCAAACGACGACAAGGCGCGCCTGCTGGTCGGCACGCTTCCCAATTCCGACAGCAAGACGCTTGGCGAATACCGCAGCTTCCTGCTGCGCGAGAGCTATGCCGGGGCCAAGATCGACTATGCCCCCATGCGCAAGGACTGGTTCGTGCTGTCCGGCACGCGCAACGGCACATCGTTCTATCAGCGCGTCACGTTCACCTGCGGCGGGCGCAGCATCACGAGCTGGGCGCTGCTCTACCCGGAAGCCCAGCGGGCCACCTACGATCGCATCGTCGAGCAGGTGCACCGCAGCTATCGGGCGGGGCCCGGCAACTGCGATTGAGGGCGGAGCAGTGGGGTCAGACCCGGCACGACGGTCGCTCTGCATGGAGAGGGCATTCGGGCGGGTCCGGCCCCGAGATTGCGCGTGGTTCGACGGGCCAACGGGGGCCAGGTCGCATGGACGGCGCTTTCCACGTGGTCGGCGTCCACTCGGGGGCTGACCCCAAGGCGCCGTCCTGAGCTCGTCGAAGGGCGGCCGCGCCGGCCGTGGTTCGACAGGCTCACCACGGAGAAGTGTTCGAGCCGGAAAGGGAACCTAACACTGACGTCATTCCCGCGGAGGCGGGAACCCAGATCACGTCTCAACGCAGGTGCGCGCGCCGCTGAAATATCGCGCGCGGCTGCGGGGGCGATCTGCGGCGCGCATAGCCCGCGCGGTCGGGTGACCTGGGCCCCCGCCTTCGTGCCGGAGGCGCGTCTTCGACGCGACGCGGGGGTGACGGTGGTGAGTGGGGCTCGCGAGTGCCTCGCAACCGAAGTGATTTCCGAACCGATCGTCAGACACGGACGTCATGCCCGCATCGCACACCCCGCTCCGCCCTGAGCTTGTCGAAGGGCGGCCGCGCCGGCCGTGGTTCGACGGGCTCACCACGGAGGAGCGTTCCAGCCGGAAGGGGAACCTCACGTGACGTCATTCCCGCGGAGGCGGGAACCCAGATCACAGATCAGCAGAGGTGCGCGCGCCGTTGGAGTGGCGCGCGCGGCCGCGGGCGTGCTCTGCGGTGAGCATGACCCGTGCGGCCCGGTGACCTGGGCCCCCGCCATCGCGGGGGTGACGGTGGTGAGTGGGGCTCGCGAGTGCCTCGCAACCGAAGTGATTTCCGAACCGATCGTCAGACACGGACGTCATTCCCGCATCGCACACCCCGCTCCGTCCTGAGCTTGTCGAAGGGCGGCCACGCCGGCCGTGGTTCGACGGGCTCACCACGGAGAAGTGTTCGAGCCGGAAAGGGAACCTAACGTGACGTCATTCCCGCGAAGGCGGGAAGCCAGATCACAGATCAGCAGAGGTGCGCGCGCCGTTGGAGTGGCGCGCGCGGCCGCGGGGGTGATCTGCGGGGAACGTGGCCCGTGCGGCCCGGTGACCTGGGCCCCCGCCATCGTGCCGGAGGCGCGTCTTCGACGCGATGCGGGGGTGACGTTTGTGGAGAGGGATGCGCGCGAGCGCCTCACCATCGCAGTGAAATCCAAGCCGATCATCCAACACTGACGTCATGCCCGCGTCGCACACCCCGCTCCGCCCTGAGCCTGTCGAAGGGCGGCCACGCCGGCCGTGGTTCGACGGGCTCACCACGGAGGAGCGTTCCAACCGGAAGGGGCCCCTCACGTGACGTCATGCCCGCATCGCACACCCCGCTCCGTCCTGAGCTTGTCGAAGGGCGGCCCCCCGCCCGGCGGCCGCGTGGTTCGACGAGCTCACCACGGCGGAGAAGCGGGTGTGCCTTCAGCCCCGAGTCCCGGCTCTCCGCGCTCACGCGCTGCGGTCGGGATGGCAAGAAGCGGGGTGCGGTCACCCTGCAGTCCTTATCCCCGCCAGTCCGCGGCGTGCGATGATGCACGCACCTCGGCTCACGAGGGGTGCTTTCTCGAGAGGCATCTCGTCAGGTACGGGCCGGGGGTCGCGCAAGGGCCGCACGGTATGGTCCGTGGGGCCTGGGGCTCGGTGATCGGATCGGTCAAGCAGCTTCCGGCGCGACGGCGAGGCCCGCGGGCCGCGTTTCTCATACCAACGATCCGGGCGGCCCCTGTGCCTCGCTCCCTCACCTGCCCGCAAACCCTCGAGGCAAAAAGCCTGCGAGGCGATTGGCGCTTGCACAGCGGCAGCGGCCGGACCACAAAGGCGGCCATGAAGATCGCCACCTGGAACATCAACGGCGTCAAGGCGCGCATCGACAGCGCACTCACCTGGCTGCAAGAGGCGAGCCCGGACGTTGCCTGCTTCCAGGAGATCAAGTCGACCACCGAGGCGTTTCCGGCCGGCCCATTCGAGGAGCTCGGCTACAACGTGGCCGTGCACGGCCAGAAGGGCTTCAACGGCGTTGCCGTCCTGTCGAAGCGGCCAATCGACGAGGTGGCCGTCAAGGGCCTCCCCGGCGACGACGGCGACGCACACGCCCGCTATATCGAGGTGCTCGTGCCGCGCAAGGACGGCGTGGTGCGCGTCGGCAATCTCTATCTGCCGAACGGCAATCCGATCGGCACCGACAAGTTCGCCTACAAGCTCGCCTGGATGAAGCGGCTGGAGACGCACGTGCGCGGGCTGCTGGAATTCGAGGAGCCGCTGGTGCTGCTCGGCGACTACAACGTCATCCCCGAGCCGGCCGATGCGAAGAACCCGGCCGCCTGGCGCGAGGATGCGCTGTTCCAGCCCGAGACGCGCGGGGCCTTCCGCGCGCTCGTCAATCTCGGATTGACCGATGCGGTCAGGGCCTGCCACCCGGGCCCCGGCATCTACACGTTCTGGGATTACCAGGCCGGCGCCTGGCAAAAGGATCATGGCATCCGCATCGACCACGTCCTGCTGTCGCCGCAGGCGGCGGACCGGCTGCAGTCGGCCGGCATCGACAAGCACACGCGCGCGTGGGAGAAGCCCTCAGATCACGTGCCGGTGTGGGTTGAACTGAGCGAGTAGCGAGCGGTCCAACGCGTATCCACGCTTCAAGACCCCAGACAGCCGCGCAAAGCGCGGCTTCCGGGAAGGCAGGGGGAGAGGGAGCGCAAGGTCGCTCTTGCGATCGTTGTGGCCGCGCGCACCAGCCCCACCACTTGCATCCGCCGCTGAAGCGCGTCGGCGCGGAGAGCGCCGGGGCCTTGCCGGCCGGCTTGCCGACCTCAACGCTACATCTCTGACGGCTTCAAGGGCTGAGGGGTCGCCGTATGGGTCGCGAGTTGCGACCGAAAACCGGTTGCAGCTCTTGCGTACTCGCTACTTCGTGGCACCCGCATCGCGCAAGCCGAAGCCAGCCGCATTGCCTTGCATGACCTCGGGTCGCGGTGGAGAAGCGGCGGGAAGAGCCGCGGGCGGAGCGGCCGGCGCCGGCCTGCTGCCTGCAACCGCCTGGACGCGCTGGATGTCCACCAGCTCGCCATCGCCGCATGCACGCTGCGGCTGCAGCTCGTGGCCGCCGAGCCCCATGCGCTCCTGCGGCGCGGCCGGCCGCGGGAAGATCTTCCGCCACACGGCAACGATGCCGTCGGCCTGCTTGCGCGTGCCCTGCGAGGAGCCGCAGAAGATGTTCTGATACATGTCCTCGATCCAGATGCGCTCGTGCGCCGGCGCATTGGAGACGGCAACGGTGATCAGAGCGAGCGCCCGGCGCTCGTCCTTCTTGACGAAGCGGCCGCGCCAAAGCAGGTCGGCAAGGAACGCCTGCGCGCCCGGATGTCCCTCCTCGGTCAGAACCGAGAGGTAATGCATGCCGCGCTTGATATCGTCGGGACCGGAGCTGCCCTCGCCCAGATAGAACTTGGCAAGCTCGAACTGCGCATCCTTGTCGCCGAAGAAGGTGGCGGCGTGATGCAGATAGTCGACCGCACGGTCGGGATCGCGCCGCACGCCGATCTCGGCAACGCCGCTGCGCAGATAGCCGGCAAGCGCCGTCAGCGCCTTGGCAACGAACGGTGCGCGCTGCCCGTCGTCGGGATCGGCATCAGCGTTCTCGTCGGCCAGCTTCTGGAACAGCATGTAGGCCTTGGCATGATCGGTGCGCGCGCCGGTGTTGTCGGAATAGATGCGCGCCAAGTAGAACTCGGCGAAGAACCTGCTCGACTCGGGGCCCTTCGCGGCGGCCTCCTCGAGCGCGGGGATTGCGATCTCATAGTACCCCGCCTTGTAGGCGCCGATGCCCTGCTCGAACGCCGCCTGCGGCGAGGCATACTTCACGCCCTGCCCCGCCATCGCCGCCGTCGTCACGGCGGCCATCGCCAGCGCAGCGAATGCCGCGCTAAATGTCCGCATAGCAAACAACTTCAGCTCTCCCGCCTGCATGTGTGACCGCGCCCTTGCGAGCCGGCCCCACCTGATCCGCATATTTCCTCAGCACGCCGCTCTGATACGGATTGGCCGGAGCCTTCCACGCCTTGCGCCGCCTGGTCAGCTCAGCCTCACTCACTTCCAGTTCGAGCCGGCCCTCCTCGGCATCGATGGAAATCATGTCGCCGTTCTGCACGAGCGCGATCGGTCCGCCGACCGCCGCCTCCGGGCCGACGTGGCCGATGCAGAAGCCGCGCGTTCCGCCCGAGAAGCGCCCGTCGGTGATGAGCGCCACCTTCTCCCCGGCGCCTTGCCCGTAAAGCGCAGCCGTCGTCGACAGCATCTCGCGCATGCCGGGGCCGCCCTTGGGGCCCTCGTAGCGGATGATGAGAATGTCGCCTTCCCGGTATTGCCGGTTTTCGACCGCGGCGAAGCAGTCTTCCTCGCAATCGAACACGCGCGCCGGCCCGCGGAACTGGAGCTTGGTCATGCCCGCGACTTTCACGATGGCGCCGTCCGGCGCCAGTGAGCCCTGCAGCCCCACAACCCCACCTGTTGGTGATATGGGACTGGAAACCGGGTAGACAACCTTTTGATTTTCATTGAACTTCACATTTTCGAGATTCTGCTTCAGGGTCTTGCCGGTGACCGTCAGGCAATCCTCGTGCAGATAGCCGCCGTCGAGCAGCGCGCGCATGATCTGCGGAATGCCGCCGACGTCGTAGACGTCCTTGGCCACATACTTGCCGCCAGGCTTCAGGTCGGCGATGTAGGGCGTGCGCTTGAAGATGGCGGCAACCTCCATGAGGTCGAACTCGATGCCGCATTCGTGCGCCATGGCCGGCAGGTGCAGGCCCGCGTTGGTCGACCCGCCGGTGGCGGCGACGATGGTGGCCGCGTTCTCGAAAGCCTTGCGTGTGCAGATGTCGCGCGGACGGATGCCGTCGGCCAACAGCCGCATCACGGCCATGCCGCTGGCCGTGGCGTATTCGTCACGACTCTCGTAGGGGGCAGGCGCGCCGGCCGAGAACGGCAGCGCCAAGCCGATGGCCTCCGAGACCGTCGCCATGGTGTTGGCGGTGAACTGCCCGCCGCAGGCACCCGCGCCTGGGCAGGCCACGCACTCGAGCGCGTGCAGATCCGTATCCGACATGTTGCCGGCGGAATGCTGGCCGACCGCCTCGAACACATCGACGACGGTAACGTCCTTGCCCTTGAACTTGCCGGGCAGGATCGAGCCGCCGTACATGAAGACCGACGGCACGTTGAGACGCAGCATGGCCATCATCGTCCCGGGCAGCGACTTGTCGCAGCCGGCGATGCCGACGAGCGCGTCGTAGCAGTGCCCGCGCATGGTGAGCTCGATCGAATCGGCGATCACCTCGCGCGAGACCAGCGACGACTTCATGCCCTGGTGTCCCATGGCGATGCCGTCGGTGACGGTGATGGTGCAGAACTCGCGCGGCGTGCCGCCGGCCTCGTGCACGCCGGCCTTGGCGGACTGCGCCTGTCGCATCAGCGCGATGTTGCAGGGCGCGGCCTCGTTCCAGCAGGAGACGACGCCGACGAACGGACGATGGATCTGCTCGTCCGTCAGCCCCATGGCGTAGTAGTACGACCGGTGCGGCGCGCGCGAAGGGCCTTCGGTGACGTGGCGGCTGGGAAGTTTCGACTTGTCGAACGTCTTCGCGTCCATACTCTCTCGCAAGCTCCTCACACTTGTAACCCCGCCGCGACCGCTTCGAACCCGACGCGCCGACGGCCAACGGCAGGCGCAAAAGTCGCGCCGCCAAGCCTTCCAGGCAACAAGCCGAACCTCGTGTGGAATTCCGTGCCGGATAAGCCGCGCACGCCAATCCCGCTGACTGCGATCCAACTGCACTGTCTGCCCGGTTTGTGGCCCAACGGTGGCATTTCGTTGCCGCCGGGCAACACTTGGCAAACAACTCATAAACCCGAGGGAATTTTCATCAACCTTTTGCAGACGATCCCCAGCCATGCTGCCCCGTCGACGACTTCCCGGGGCGCTTCCATTTTTCCGGCAGCATCGCCAGGCATGCTGACCGCCATGCTAATTTGTCGCGCCCTGCCATTCCCGCGCGGAGCTTTGCATGACGGTTGCCCAGCCTGCCTCTCAGTCCACCGCCGTGACGCCGTCCGCGGGAGACCCCCGCATCACCTGGGTGCCCCCGCCGGGCGGGCTCCTGGGCCTCAGCCTGTTGAACGGGGTCCTGCGCATCTTGACCCTCGGCGTCTATCATTTCTGGGGCAAGACCGAGGTGCGCCAGCGCATCTGGTCGGCGATCCGGGTCGATGGCGAGCCGCTCGAATACCGGGGCACGGGAGGCGAGCTGTTCCGCGGCTTCCTGGTGGTGTTCGGCGTCATCCTGCTGCCGCTCGGCCTCATGAGCTTCCTCGCGCCGCTCCTGCTCGGGCCCAACAATGCCGTACAGGGCCTCTATAACCTCGCCTTCTGGCTGCTGGTGTTCCTGCTGTCGGGGTTCGGCATCCATCGGGCGCGGCGCTATCGCCTCTCGCGCACGCGCTGGCGCGGCATCCGCGGCGGCCTCTCGGGCGCCTCGTCGACCTTCGCCTGGGCCTATCTGTGGACGACGGTGCTGGTGCCGTTCACGCTCGGGTGGATCCTGCCCTGGCGGGCGGTGCACCTGCAGAGGCTGCTGTTCAACGATACGCGCTTCGGCGACAAAGCCTTCGCGTTCACCGGCAATGCGGGACCGCTTTACAAGCGGTTCTGGCTGGTATGGGTCGGCGGCATCGCGCTCATCATCGCCGCCTCCGGCGCCATCTTCCTGCAGATCGCACCCGACGGGCGCACGTTTGCGCGGCCAAGCATGAGCCCCGGCAAGGTTGCCCCTATACTCGCGATCCTGTTCGTCGCCTTTCTGCTCTTCGCCATCATCCGCGCCTGGTACAGCGCGCGCGTGCTCAACTACTTCGCCGAGCAGACGACGTTCCAGGGCGCCGGCTTCAAGCTCGACGCAGGCGCCGGCAGCCTCGTGTGGCTCACCGCCACCAACTATCTCATCACCATGCTGTCGCTCGGATTCCTGTCCCCCATCGCGGAGGCGCGCAGCATGCGCTACATCATCGACCGGCTGTCGATCGAGGGGCCTGTGCCCTTCGAGCGGGTCGGCCAGAACCCCGACGCGCTGCTGAGCAGAGGCGAGGGGCTAGCGGAGGCCTTCAATGTCGATGCCTTCTGAGCCCAGGAAGTTCCTGGGCCTGCTCAGCGACGGGCGCGTCGCCAAGAGCACGAGCGCGGATGTACGCCTCGTGTCGACGGGCGTCGAGATCAAGCTCGAAAACGACCGCACCGCCCGCATCTGGCCGTACGCGGAGCTGCACAACGCCGTGCCGCTGCGACGCGATGCGCCCGACGTCCTCCTCAGCCTGAAGCCCGCGGGCGGGGAGACGCTGTTCATTCCCGATCCGCAGTTCGCCCGCCTGCTGCTGGAGCGCGCACCGGCACTCTCTACCGCGCGCCAGCGCCTCTATGCGCTGAGGCCCGGCCTTGCCGCGGTGGCGCTGGCTGCATGCATCGCGGGCAGCATGTGGCTGCTCGGCTTCGATCCGGCAAAGGCGGTGGCCCACCTCATACCTCAGAACACGCGCGAGGCCCTCGGCCGCAGCGTCGTGACCTCGGTGGCCAGCAACCGCAAGGTGTGCGAGACGGCCGACAGCCGGGCGGCGCTGCAGCGCCTCACACAGCGGCTGACCGCGGCCGCCACCAGCAGGCCGATGCCCGTCCGCGTCGTGCTGCTCGACTGGGGTCTCGTGAACGCGTTCGCGGCGCCGGGCGGACAACTCATCCTGACGCGCGGCCTCGTGCAGAAGGCGGGCTCGGCCGACGAAGTGGCCGGCGTGCTCGCCCACGAGCTCGGCCATGCGCTGGAGCTGCATCCGGAAGCCGGCCTCGTGCGTGGTCTCGGCCTTGCCGCCGGCGCGCAGCTCATCTTCGCCGGCTCGTCCGGCACGATCAGCAATATCGGCGTGATCCTGACGCAGCTGCGCTATACGCGCATCGCCGAACGCGAAGCCGACCTGCACGCGCTGCGCATCCTCAAGGCCGCCGGGATCTCCGCCAAGGGCTTCGGCGACTTCTTCGAGCGCATCGAGGGCAAGCCGCCGGCAGAGGCCGACAAGAACAAGCGCTTCGGCGACTTCGAGCTGATCCGCACGCATCCGCTGACGGCCGAGCGCATCGCCATGGTGCGGGCCCAGCCCTCGTATCCTGCGACGCCTGCGATGTCGGACGCCGACTGGAGAGCATTGCGGGGCGCCTGCGGCACGGC
>WBUN01000012.1 GCA_008933705.1 Hyphomicrobiaceae bacterium | reverse complement strand
AGGGCCGCACGGTCGCTGCCGTCAAGCGCATGATCCCTGCGCACGCCCATGAGCTTGCGGCGCTTGGATGGAGCGCAAGGACCGAGGACCTGGCGAACGGAGTGAAGCTTGTGGTGACCTCGGGCGATCCACGCCAGGTCGTCAGGATCAAGGCGCTTGGATTCATGGGCATCATGGTGCAAGGGGCGCACCATCAGGTCCATCATCTGATGATGGCAAAGGGTGAATTCGCCCACTAGGCCTGGCAGGGTGACGGTGTGGCGGGTGCCGCGCCACGTCATTGCTGCAGGTCGAGCGCGTTGGTTAGATCACCGAGAGGTATGTCACCATTGACAATCATCGCTGCATCGCGCGTCTGTAGGCCAGGCAACATCGGCAGCGCGAAACGTCTGGTGATGAAGCGCAGGATCGACGTCGTGTCATAGAGGGTGTGGTCGACGAACCCCCTTCTCGCAAACGGCGAGACGATGATCGCCGGAACACGTGTTCCAGGCCCCCAGCGATCGCCCTTGGGCGGCGCGACATGGTCCCAGAAGCCGCCGTTCTCGTCATAGGTGATGATCACGAGCATCCGCGACCACTGCGGGCTTCTCTCCAGATGCGCGATGACATCGGCGATATGCCGATCACCCGTCAGCATGTCGGCGTAGCCCGCATGCTTGTTCAAGCTGCCCTGCGGCTTGTAGAACGTGACCTGGGGTAGCGTTCCGCCATCGATAGCTTTGATGAACTCGCGACCATCGAGTCCGGCGTCTCGCAGGTGCCTGGCCCGCGCGGCGGTACCGGGAGCCATCGTGGCGAAATAGTTGAACGGCTGGTGGTGATATTGGAAATGAGGCGCAGGCGTTACTTCAACACCATCGAGTGCGGCCTGCCACGCGCCGCTGTACCAGGCCCAGCTGATGCCCTTGGCGCTCAGGAGATCGCCGATCGTCGATTGCGTCTGCGCTGGTAACGTCGTGGCCACGTCCGGATCCGCGCAGAGGGGATCGCCGTTTACGGCCGGCCCATTGCCGCTCGGCTGAAACGGTGGCTGCATGGTGTTGACGGCATAGAAATCTGGGGTGAGTGAGCCGTCCTTGACGAATATGGGCGGGCCCTCGAGTGCCGATCTCGGCGAGTGGGGGGCGATCTTGAGGGTCACGCCGTCGGCTTCAACGGCGCTGATCCTGTCCTTGGCCGGGCTCCGATCGGCGTTGGGATAGTAGGGCGTGCAGGCGCAGACGAGCCAGAAGTGGTTCAAGAATGAGCCGCCGAAGGCCGCCATAAAGAAATTGTCAGCCAGGGTGTATCGCCTGGCGATAGTCCACAGCGGCAATCTCGAGCCGTCATAGTGACCCATTACCAGAGCGCCGGCATCCGAGTAAGCAACGAAGCGGTCGTTCCTGCCGCGGTTGATCTGCATCTGGTTTTGGTAGAAGCGGTGGCGCGGATCATTCGTGACGACGCTCGCCGGCAGATTGAAGCCTTTGGGATCGTCGATGGCGAAGGGCTTGTTGGGCAGGTGCGCGGTGTCCGCCTGGGTGACGGCCGGCAAGACGCCCCTGGCCGTCAGCCCTCCCCACATCGGCGGCAGCTCCTTGAGCAGCGAGCCGTCGCGATCCCTCTGCATGTAGTCGGCCGCCTTCAGGCTGCGCAGGCCGTTGGCGCCAGGAAACAGACCGTAGAGGTTGTCGAAGCTGCGGTTCTCGGCGTAGATCACCACAACGACGTCGACGGTCTCGATGCCCCCCGCAGTTGCGCCGGCAGTCCAGCAGACGGCAAACACGACGGCCAGCAATCGCAGCAAGCGATGCTTCTTGACTGGCTCACGCATTCACTTGAAGGCCTCGTTGAGCAGCCACGCAAGCCGCACTCCGGCCATCTTGAGTCGTTGAACGACGATTGGTTTCACCTCCTCGATGACCGAGGTCGGAAGCGTGAGCGGCCTATCCTCTGAAAAATCTCCCCAGTTGACGTCAAGCAGGCCGTGCTTGGTGACGAAAACGTGGGTGATCTGGAAGGATTCGTTTGCCCAATCCTCCGATGTTCCCTTTGCCCATTCTCTGTGCTCAGCCACGGTCGTGTCGGCCGCCAACTGCTTTCCTAGCTCAAGGGAATCGAACCCGAGCGCGTCGACGAATTCGTCATCCCACCAATAGTGCAGCTTGTCGGTTGTGTCGCCGATCCTCACCCACGCGCCTGCCGGGTGATTGAGCGGCGCAAACGCGTGCAGAGGCATATGGAGGTCGCCCACAAGATGGATCAGGAATTGCAGGGCCTCAGTTCGTTGCGGCCTGGCGACCGAATGGTCGCCAAGCACCTGGGCGATTTCCGCGATCTTTTCCACGATGCAATCGCCATTCTTGCAGTCGCGCGCGCGGTCGTAACGGACGCCATCGGAGGGAATTTCAACGACGTGCCAATAGTAGGTTTCCGGTCTCTCCTCGGCTCTGATGGCGTCCGCCCAAACAGAGACTTCGGTCATTGCGTGCAGGTCTCCGCCCAGAAGGTCCTTGACTTCGGCAACGGCCCGTTCAGTGAGAAAAGACGCCGCAATTTCGGCGACAGTCCTGTGTCCCAATTCGCCCCAGGCAAGGCCGTAGCTCGGCGTGCAGATCATAACGAGCACTGCGGCCAACACGCTGCGCATGGGAACCTCTTCTTGGTGCCAGCAGCGCGTTCAGCCGGCCGGGCGCGCTTTGACCCAGACCATGCCGACGACCTTGCCGTCCTTGACGAGCTCAACGTTTACGCCCCAAGGCCCGGCCCAGAACGCGCCGATTATGAGCGTCGTCAGATCGGCATCCTCCCATAGCTGGCCGATGATCTGGTTGTCGACCAGGATCGGCGTATGCTTGACGCCGGCCGGCGTGGACCAGGTCTTGCCCTTGATGGCTTTGCTCAGCGCTTGCTTCACGGCCGCGTCGACCTTGCCTCGATCGACTTCGACGCCGGAAAAGTAGCCGTAGCCGTGGGGAGCATGTCGCCAGCCCCACTGAGGGCCGGCTTGCGTGAGCGCGGGACTGGCCGTCCCGGCCAGCAACGTGGCGAGGAGCGCCACACGTTTGAGCTTTTCTGTCATCACCGCCCCTTGTCGCACTGAAGGCCGAGCGCTTGCACATCCAGTCGACGATGAGTTTGATCTTGTATTAGATCCCGCCCGGCGGGTGATGACTCGCCCGCCGGAATACTCGCGGAACGTCAAGTCTACGACACCTTGACCCAGACCATGCCGACGACCTTGCCGCCCTTGACGAGCTCGACATTGACGCCCCAGGGCCCTGACCAGTAGCTCCCGACCGTGAGTGCCTTCGGGTCGGCATCCTCCCAAAGTTGGCCGACGATCTCTTTGTCGACCAGGATGGGGGTCAGCTTGACGCCCCCGGGATTGGTCCAGGTTTGGCCCTTGGTCGCCTTGTCGAGGGTCTGCTTGACCGCCGCGTCGACCTTGGAGCGCTCGACCTGACTGCCGGAGAAATAGCCATAGGGAGGAGCTTGCCGCCAACCCCAGCCCCAAGGCGGCCCACCTTGAGCGAAGGCGATGCTGACAGGAAGGGTCAACAGAGCGGCCAACAGTGCCGCGTGCTTGAAGTGTCTTGTCATACGCAAACTCCCTTCTTGGTTGGAGACGCCTCGCAGGCTGGCGAAGGCCAGCCCAAATCGGCATTGCGCCAGATCAATGTCGCTGACCGCCGACGGCGAAACCTACCTACAGAACCAAGGCTGGCGGGTAGATGTCTCCGAAGTTTTTCAGCGCGGCGCAGATTTGTGACAAAGTATGTCAGGCTATGCGGCTGACGGAGGGTCACTAGGGCTTGCCCTTGTGATGGATCAAGAACCCATGCAAGGCCATGTGCGCAAGGGAGCGAGCATGGTGGACTGTCCAGGACACGACCGCATGAAGCTCATTGCTTCTCAGATGCGCGCCGGGCTGACGAGCATCATTTGTGCGCACAACGAAGCGCCGCGCATCGGCGACGTGCTTGTCGTCGCGTCTGCGCATCCGCTGTTGGCCGAGGTGATTGTCGTCGATGACGGCTCGACCGATGGGACGGCTGACATCGTTCGGTCGTTTCCGTCCGTGCAGCTCATTTCGCTTACGCAGCGGTGCGGTAAGAGCCGAGCGTTCGCGGCGGGCGTGAGAGCCGCGCGCCACGACTACATTATGCATCTCGATGCCGACCTTCAGAACCTGACGGCTGCGAACGTCACCGCACTGGCAGAGCCGGTGTTGTCGCGAGGCTACGGGATGTCGATTTCCGTGCGCAAGAACAGCCTAGCGATCTACCGCTGGCTGGGGCTCGATTTCGTCTCAGGCGAACGGGTCCTGCCCAAGCGGATCGTGGCCGCATGCCTCCCCGAAATCGACGTGCTGCCGGGCTTTGGCATTGAGGCCTACATCAATGCGCGTATTATTGAAGAGCAGCTCAGCATCGCGGTCGTCCCATTCGACAACGTGATCAACACGCGCAAGTCGGCGAAGGTCGGCCATTTGAGAGGGATGCTCGCCGACTGGGCGACCGTGCTCGATGTGGTCAGGGTGCTGTCTCCGCTTGAAGTCATACGGCAGAACTATCGTATGCTGGCTCTGGCACGGTCCGGGCCCCGACCAGGTTCCTCCTGAAGGCGGCGGTCGACGCCCGCCAGGAAAAGCGCAGCGCCTTCCCGCGGCACTTGTTGCGATCAAGCGAAAGACACGCCAGTGCGGCCTGTCGCAGATCTTCACCCAGCACGCCGTCGACGCCGCTGTCGATAATGTCGCGCGGCCCCATCACGTCGTGGGCAGCCACCGGGATGCCGCAGGCGAGCGCCTCCAATATGACGAGCCCGAACGTGTCGGTGCGTGACGGGAAGACCATCACGTCACATATGGACAGCCAATCAACTAGGTCCTGGCCGTGGTGGTAACCAACGAAGAGGGCCTGGCTCCCGAAGCGCGATTGGAGCCGCGCGCGCTCCGGCCCGTCGCCGATCACGAGCTTGGTACCGGGTAGGTCCAGCTTGAGGAATACGTCCGGGCTCTTCTCGGGTGCCAGTCTGCCGAAGAAGGCGAACACAGGCTTGCGCAGTTGCGGGATGTGCGAGGCTGGCCTGCGGACGAAGAGACTGGGGTCGACACCGAGCGGCCAGAGCGCCACGTTGCTGTAACCGCCGGCCTCCAGCTGGCGCTGGAGGCTCGGCGTAGCCACCATCGTGCATGTAGCCGCGCCATGGAAGGCGCGCAGCAGCGTTCGCACAGGCCGCAGCAGCGGGCGCGCGCGGACGTGGGCGTAGAGGTGGAAGTGCGTGTGGTAGGAGCTGGTGAAGCGCCAGCCATATTGGCGGCAGAGCGCACGGGCGCCCCAGCCAAGGGGACCTTCGGTCGCAATGTGTATGTATTTTGGAGCATCCCACAAGAGCATGCGCCGCAGACCGGGCCATGGCCACAGGGCAAGACGGATCTCTGGGTACCAGGGCACAGGCGCGGAGCGAAACAGTCCGGGATGTACGACGACGACCTCCCAGCCCTCGTGCTCCATGTGCTGCTTGACGTGCGCCAGGGCTGTAACAACGCCGTTGACCTGCGGGCGCCAGGCGTCGGTCACGAGGTGAAGCCTCATCGTCGAGCGTGCTCCTCTACCACCTCCTGTCGCCGGCCCAGCATAACAGCGCGGGTCGAGGCGAGGTTAACGAGCATCAACTCTGCCGGGTTACTGCCGTAGACGGATGCGCACGGCAATTCGCCCCGTCATTGACCCGATTGCCTGGGCAGCGATAGACCCGGAGTTCAAGGGGCGGCCTCGCGTTCGTCGTGATGGAGGCGCCCACTGATCACGGCGGTTGCGATAAGCGCCGTCTACGTAGTGCGCTTTGTCGTGCACGAACTCCTTTCTCGATTAGGGGCGTCCAGCTTGGCTGGCAAGAAGGCGAGGCCGCCTTGCGCCAGGTCAACCCCGGCGGCGTGGAGCCCAAGAAAAAACCTAGGCCGGAGGTGTCTGGGAAGTTTTTCGGCGCGGCGGCAATTTGTGACAAAGTATGTCAGGTGCGGCGGCTGAGGTCGGTGACCAGGGTGCCGGACCAGCGGCTCGGGACGTCGACCGCCCCGCGCGGGGCTTGACATTGATGTGGCTCAAGCGGCCTTCGAAGGCTATCGGTGTATTGAAGGAGCGTGATCCAAAAAGCGGAGCCTCAGTGGATGAACACCGCTCATTCCGCGCAGAACGATGCGTCGCGCGGCTCTCGCTCTCTCGCCGACGTGCATCGGCAGCGTGCTCAGCTCGCATGGATCCTTGGCTTCCTTGCGAGCGTATGGGTTGTTTCGGACGCGGGATACTACCTGTTGCTGCCTATGCTTGGCATCAAGGCGAGCTACAATGCCAGCCCGGTGGCGATTGCGATCTATTATGGCCTTTGGGCTGCAATTGCTTTGGTCGCGTTTTGGCGCGTGTATCGAACCTGGTGGACGAGCTACGAGAACCGGCTTAGCACCTACGTCCTCGTGTCGCTTGCCTTTGCCGTCTTGCTTTTGTTTCCCGGCTATGCGCTCCCGCTCCTGCCACCGATCAACTGGGCCGAGCCTTGGCGTCCCCCTGAGGTGGTGTTCGCAACGCCGTGGTACTTCTTTCCAAAGTCGATCGAGATCTTGTTTCAGCAACTTCTTATCACGGCCATGGTGATTGCCTTGTCCGACCGGCAGTGGCGGCTATGGACGATATCTCTTGCGAGCGCGACTCTATTCGGAGGAGCGCATGTTCTGGTGGTTCTCGACACAGTGCCGGCGGTCTACGTCGTGAGGCTTATGACCTTGGGAGCCGCGTTCGGGCTGGTATTCCCGTATCTCATTCTTCGGGTGCGAGACGGCCTCGCCTACTCCTATCTGACGCATTGGTGCTACTACGCATTAACGGTGATTATGGCGCACATGTTCTACACGCCGAATGCCACTGTAGGCGCTGGAGCATGAGTGCAGGGTCGGGCGACTGGCTACCGTGCGGGTATCGTGACAATGGCTGCCTGCGGCACGACACCCGTCTCGGCAAGCGAGGAAAACATTCGCAGGAACATGAACACCCGCTTGGAATTGAGATCACGATCGTCGACCCAGAACCAAGAGTTGCCGTAGCGCACGGCCGCAAATGCATCTGATGGGCGCTCGGCGCCAGAGCGAATCCGAAGCGGCGGCACACGATGGACGTCACCGGGAGCGGGCTGCGGAATGCGCGTGGCGCGGCCATCGAGCAAGTCTTGGCTTGGCACGTCGACTCCCACAGCGAGCTCCACCATGATTTCCTGAATGGAGCGCGTCAGAAGGGCGAGCTCGTTAGCATTGCGACGATAGGATCCAGACACCAATAGGTACTCCTGCTTCGGCGGATTGAGCCGGAGGAGCTGCTTGACATAGCGGACATCGGCTTCGGCCGCTCCGCCGGCAAGGCTGCGAATGGAAACAAAGGCGACTTGGCGTTTGCCGCGTATCTCGGTGCGCAAGCTGATGGCTCCAGCACGCTGAATGCGGCGCAATGCAGCAACGACCTCGGCGAACTCCGGGCTGCCAGCCTGCGCGCGCGGAACGGACCTGGAGACATTGGAGATGTCGTTGATGGCCCGTGCCGCCATCTGCAGCACGAAATCGGCGGGATGGCCCGCCTCCATCAGAGCGAACAGGGTCTGTGGCGGCAGCGGTCGCAAAAGGCCGTTGATGAAGCGCTCACCGGCCAGTGGGACGTACGAAATGGTTGGCCGATCGGTATAGCGACCGCGAGCCTCCAGGTTGCCGTAACTTTGCGCTGACGAGACCGGGGTCGGAACGATCCTGACGGTGGTATCGACCTCGGTGAGCAATTCGTGCGAGGCCACGACGGAGGACACATCGACGTACATCGGCGTGTCCAAGTAACGCAATTTGACGATGTTGAGGAGCGTTTGCTCCTTCCAGGACTCAGCCATGGCACCGGAATAGTCGACGCGATCACGCGGAATCGTGACTGGGCCAATACTTGCGCACCCCACCAAAGCGAACGCGAGGATAGACGCTAGCATCGACCATGATAGCGCGCGCATGAAGGTTCCCCAACGCTCAACAATCAGGGCGTATGGGGCAGGCTGACCGTCAACGTGACCTTGACGCACATCAAAGGCAATCTCCAAACGGAAAAATGAGTGTTGGAAATGTGGCTCGCGCACAACGCTGTTTCGGCCAAAGGGCCCGCCTAGAGGATACGGTCCCTTGCCGAACTTCTGTGGCGCTCCAATACAATAAGCGCTGAAACGGCTAACACCGACGACGACAACAGGAGTCCGGTCAGATTCTTCAAGAACTCGGTGGCGGCTTCGATGCTGCCGCCGAGGACATAGCCCAATCCCATGTAGGCAAGCGTCCACAGGACGCGGCCCACAAGGTCAAACCCCAGGAAGGCGTTCACTCCGTAGCGGTGCAGCCCCGCCAGGAGGCTGACGATCGAGCTCAAGTGCGAAATGAGCGTGCGGGTGATGAGAACCGCGACGCCGCCCCATCGGTCGAAGAGCGCCTCAGCGCGGGCTTGGCGTTTGGGCAAGTAGCCGATCAAGCGGCCCCATCGATGGAGAAAGGGTCCGCTGGCGGTGCGCCCTATACCATAGGCGACGATGTCGCCGAGGATCGAAGCAGCTATTGCGACAATGCCTGCGATCAGCCAATCCATCCGTCCGAGCGCCGACAGCGAGCCGGCTACGGTGGCCGACAACCCGGTCGGTAGTGGAAGGCCGATCGCGCCGAAGAAGAGGATCAGCGCGAGTGTTGGATACCCGTAGACGAGCAATGCCGAGAGGAACTGGTCCTCGAGCCACTCCAGCCAGCCCGCCGAACCGCGTTCGCCTTCGGCAGGTGTCGCTGAGGCGGCATCGGCAATGATCTGCTGGACGCGTTGGACATAGTGGAACGGCGAGAGGCCCTCCCGCTCGGCCAAGGACTTGAGGGTCGCATCCGGCGGCGTGTCCGGCGACAATCCAAGCCGTGCGGCCAACAGGTCCTCGGCGACGTGATAGGTGGCGGCGACGTAGCGCAACGTCATCCAGCCACGGACGCTGCCGCTCTCAGGCATGCCGACCTCATAGGCGGAGCGCAGCAGGAGGTAGGAGCGATAGGTTCGCAGTCCGAACCAGACCGAAGCGGAAAGCGAGGCGATAAGGAGTGTCAAGCCGGCCCAGCGCGTCCAGTTCGATGGCACAGAGATTCGCATCGGGCAGCCTACGAGGTTGATGCGGCGAAGTCTCGTACGGGTCACCAGCGCGGTCAAACACCCAGGGTGTTAACGGCGGTAGCAATGATGACAGCCAGAGGACATGGCGCGCCCAGCGCTAGAGATGAGGTCA
Organism: Hyphomicrobiaceae bacterium; assembly: GCA_008933705.1. Lineage (GTDB taxonomy): Bacteria > Pseudomonadota > Alphaproteobacteria > Rhizobiales > Hyphomicrobiaceae > AWTP1-13. The sequence goes on along the minus strand of WBUN01000012.1, from coordinate 86,809 downwards.
ATTGGTTACGGGCAGCGCGCGCCTATCTTACCGCAATCGCCGTGGGGAACCTGGTGTGGGAGATTGCCCAGTTTCCGCTCTACACGATCTGGCGCGACGGCACGCGCGACCACCTCCTCCTCGCACTGATGCATGGACCCGTCGGCGACATGTTCATTGCCGCAGCTGCATTGATGGCAGCATTGGCGATCTTCGGTGACAGCAGGTGGCCGAATGCGGCCTTCCTGCGCGTCGCTGCCGCAGCCGTGGTCTTCGGCCTTGCCTATACGATTTACAGCGAGTGGATGCACGTAGAGGTACGTCATACCTGGACGTATTCGGAACTGATGCCGAGGGTGCCTCCGCTGGGTACAGGTCTGTCGCCTTTGCTGCAATGGCCGGTTGTCCCGATTCTTGCACTTGGTGCTGCACGCACATGCTCCAGCGCGAGGTGACGTGACCGTGGGCCGGGGGCGCATTGCACTAGCGAACGCGAGAGATCATCCAGGCCATTGCCCGCGCGGACGCCTCGACCGATCCAAGCCGGCCCGACGGCCCTGAATGGCCGGCACTCATGTTGGTCTTCAGGAGCAGGTCGTTGCCATCGGTCTTGGTGGCGCGAAGGCGCGCAACCCATTTTGCCGGCTCGGCATAGAGGACCTGGCTGTCATTGAGGCCGGTCGTCACGAACATCCCTGGATAGGCCTGCGCCGCCACGTTGTCGTAAGGAGAATAGGAGAGCATGTACTCGTATTGCTCCTTGATCGCGGGGTTGCCCCACTCCTCGTACTCCAACGTCGTCAACGGGATGGTGGGATCGGACATCGTCGTGACGACGTCGACGAACGGGACGTCGGCGATGATGCCGGCGTAAAGATCGGGCCTGAGATTGGCGATTGTTCCCATCAGTAGGCCACCGGCGCTGGCACCGTAAGCGAATACGTTCCTGGCGTCGGCATAGCCCTGCGAGATCAGAGCCTCGGTCGCAGCGATGAAGTCCGTGAAGGTGTTGCGCTTGTTGAACATACGGCCCTGGTCATACCAGCGCTGACCCATTTCGCAGCCGCCGCGGACGTGGGCGATGGCGTAGACGAAGCCGCGATCGATCAGGCTCAGCCATGCTGCAGGGAATATCGGCAGTTGGCTGATGCAGTAGGCGCCATAGCCCTCTATGAGAATGGGGCTGCCCGCCGGCCTGCGGCGGTCTTTGCGGTAAACGACCGTGACCGGAATCTGTTCGCCGTCCGGCGCGCTGGCGGTGATGCGCTCGACGTCGTAGAGGTCCTGCTTGAACCATTGGGTCGCCGGATCCTGCTTGAGCGTCGTGAGCGCACCACTTTCCATGTCGAAATCATAGATCGTCTCGGGCTCAATCGGACCGACCGTGCGATAACGCAGCACCGTCGACGAAGGATTGCGATTGACCACCCCGGCCAACCCGCCTACGGCGGTGACACCGAGCTCGGCCGAGCGAGGAACCGGGATTTCACTCATGTCGGCCAAACGGAAGGCGCGCATCGATTTGATGGCGTCGTGCTCCTCGTCGATAACGACGTATTTGTCGAAGACCTCGAAATTGGCAAGCAAGCGGCCACGCCTCTCGGGGACCAGCTCTCTCCAGTTGGCTGCTTTCGGCGCGGCCTGGGAAGCGGTGACGATGCGGAAGTCCGGGGCGCGAAGATTGGTGTGAATGAAGAACCTGTCGCCCAGGTGGTCGACGCTGTAGCGCACGCCTGGACGTCGCGGTTCCAACACCTTGAACTTGTCCAAAGGCCTGTCGGCGGCCAGGTAGCGCACTTCCGTCGTCTGCTCGCTTTTGATGGTGAGCAGGATGAACTTGCGCGATTTCGTTTGGCTCAATGTGATCTCAAACGTGTCGTCGTGCTCTTCGTAGACCAAGACGTCGGTTGTCGGCTTCCTGCCGATGGTGTGGCGCCAGATTTGGTTTGAGACGGTGTAGAAGAGCGTTTTGGCGTCTGCGGCAAAGACGAAGTCCGCGTCGACGTCCTTGATGCCGTCATCGACTGTCCGGCCCGTTGCGATGCTTCTGACGAAGATGCGATGCGACTGGTCGCCGGTGAAATCGACGGCATAGCCGACGTAGGCATTGTTCGGGCTCACGGCCCATTTGCCGAGATGGAATTGTGCATGCTTCGCCGCGAGCGCAGGGACATCCAGAAGCACCTCGGCTGGCGATGCCAGCGTACCCTTGTGCCGAACGATCACCTGATACTCTGAGCCTTGGACAAAGCGGCGCTGGTAATAGTAGCCGTTGTCGAAGAACGGCGGATTGAAGTCCGTCGCTTTGGCGCGCGGCGTCAGCTCCGCGCGGATCTCCTCGATGAGAGGCTTGATCACCGCGAGGCGTGCATCGGCATAAGCATTCTCGCCCTCGAGATAGGCGAGGACTTCTGGACTATCGCGCTCGCGCAGCCAGTCGTAGTTGTCCACCCGTTGGCGCCCGTGCTCCGTGAAGACCTTGGGTTTGATCTTGGCGATTGGCGCCTTGAGCAGACTGGTGCTCACCGCGGGCGACAGCGCATCAAGTTTCCCTTGGATCTCCTGTGCCAGGCCTGGGGTGAGGCCAGCAACCAAAGTGGGTAGGAGCAAGAAGATGCCTCGAAAGGTAGACCGCACAATTTCGCGTCCTTCCAAACACGCACGATAGAGACGCCGCAATGATTTGCCTTGGGAACGCGAGTTCCTCCGATTTGACGCACTGGGACAATTTCGCAACCCGCCGCGCATCGCTTTGATGCGCATCAATCCCTGAAGTGCCTGTACGTGCATCATGCCGGCGTCTTGCAGAGATGAATGAACAGATTGAAGACGCTGCAGGTTAATCGGTGGCGAACCTAGCCGTAGTGGACATCCCAGAACCTTCTGCTGCCGCATCCGCGGTCTTAGCGGGTTTAACGGCTGTGGAGGCGCGCCGGCGGCTTGCCGAGTTTGGCCCGAACACGGTGAGCGAAGAGGCTCCGTCGCGGGCGCGGGTGTTTCTTGGCAAGTTCTGGGGCCCTATTCCATGGATGCTGGAGGCTGCGATACTGCTCCAGTTGGGCCTCGGCGAGTACGTCGAGGCGGCTGTGATCGGCGGGCTGCTCCTGTTCAATGCCACCCTGGGATTTGTGCAGGAAGGCCGCGCAAGTGTAGCGCTCGCGGCGCTCAAGCAGAGGTTGGCACCGACGGCCCTCGTCCGTCGCGATGGAGAATGGGTGCGGTTGCCGGCTGCCGAGGTCGTCCCGGGCGACGCCATCAGGTTGCCGCTCGGAGCGCTGGTCCCAGCTGATGCGACCATCACGTCAGGCGCGGTGATGGTCGATCAGTCCATGCTGACCGGCGAGTCGGTCCCCGTTGATGTGAATCCCGGCGGCCAGGTGTACGCGGGCTCCTTGGTGCGCCGCGGGCAGGCCGTGGCCGAAGTGACGGCAACGGGATCGAAGACCTATTTCGGGCGGACGGCAGAGCTGGTGCGGATTGCGCGCGCGGGCAGCACCGAGCAGGCAGCGATCTTTGCCGTGACGCGGAACCTCGCGCTCGTCAATGGCACCATCGCCGTCCTGATCGTCGCCTACGCCTACCTGGTTGCCCTGCCCTCTCCCGACCTGGTTCGGCTCGCCCTCACCGCGCTGCTCGCGACCATTCCCGTGGCCCTGCCGGCCACCTTCACACTCTCGGCCGCGTTGGCAGCACAGATCCTTGCTCGGCGCGGCGTGTTGCTCACCCGTCTCTCGGCGGCGCACGAGGCTGCCGCCATGGACGTGCTGTGCGCCGACAAGACGGGAACCCTGACGCGCAATGCGCTCGAGGTCATCGACGTTGTGGCCATGCCAGGCTTTGACCGAGAGCGGGCGTTGGCGCTTGCGGTATTGGCCAGTTCCGAGGCCGACCAGGATCCAATCGACGCAGCGATTCGAGCGGCAGCCGCGACAGCCGGTCGCGCTGCATCTGAGCGGCTCATCCGCTTCGTCCCTTTCGACCCAGCGGCCAAGACGGCGGAGGCCTTGGCCACCGATCGCGAGGGGCGCGAGATTCGTGTCATCAAGGGCGCATTCGAAGTGATCGCGAAGTTGGTGCGGGCGCCGGCGGATGCGCGCCACCGGGTCGACGAGCTCGCCGCACAGGGCCACCGGATCATTGCGGTTGCCGCGGGCCCGCCGCAGGCGTTGCACCTGGTTGGGCTCATCGCCCTTAGCGACCCACCGCGGGAGGATTCGGCGGGCCTGATTGCGTCTCTTCGCGACATGAATGTGCGCACGGTCATGGTGACGGGGGATTCCGCGGTGACGGCGGCGGCGATCGCCGGCAAGGTGGGCATCGCCGGCGCTGTTTGCCCACCCGAGCGCTTGTCCGAGGCAGCAAGCACAGATGAGTTCGGTGTGTTCGCGCGCGTCGTGCCGGAGGAGAAATTCCGTCTGGTGAAGGCCCTGCAGGGCAATGGCCACGTGGTTGGGATGTGTGGCGACGGCACGAATGACGCCCCGGCGCTGCGGCAGGCGCAAATCGGCATTGCCGTGTCTTCGGCAACCGATGTGGCAAAGGCCGCAGCCGGCATGGTCATGACCGAGCCTGGGCTCGCGGGTGTCGTGTTCGCCGTGCGTGAGGGACGGATCGCGTTCCAGCGCCTGCTGACCTACACCTTCAACATGCTGGTCAAGAAGTTCGAGATTGTTCTTTTTCTGGCCATCGGGCTCGGCCTGACCGGCCACGCCGTGCTCACGCCGGCGCTGATGGTGCTGCTGTTCATGACCAACGACTTCTTGGCCATGTCGCTGACCACCGACCGCGCCAGCTTTGCGCCTCGCCCAAGCGTATGGCGCATGCCCAACATTACCGCGGCCGCAATCGCGCTTGGCGTATGCAAGCTCACATTCTCGGTGTCGGTGCTGGCTGTGGGCAAGTTCCAGCTCGGACTGGCTGCTGGCGCGCTCCAGACGCTCGCCTTCATCACCCTCGTATTCGGAAATCAGGCGGTCTTGTACGTGTTGCGCGAACGCGGCCGTCTGTGGAGCTCCAAACCCGGCACGTGGGTCCTGGTCTCGTCCTTGGCGGACATTGTCCTTGTCTCGGCGCTGGCCCTGTCGGGCACTTTGATGGCGCCGCTACCGTGGCAGTTCTTGGCCGGAGTGCTTGTCGGCGCGGCTGCCTTCGCGCTGATCCTCGATCAGCTCAAGCTGCCGATAACCAGGTCCTTCAAGGTGCAGTGAATGCGCATACGAACCGGATGGAGAGCGATATGACTCACGCCATTGGACACTGCGATCGGCCGTGGTGGAAGCGGCCACCCACTTGGTTCGTCGGCATAGCCGTGCTGTTGTTGCTGATATTCGCTGCTGTTGAAATGGACGGCCGGACACCGGCGACGCCTTACGGGGTCTTTCTCGATCAACTCGCTGCCGGAAATGTCGCAAGCGTCACATTCCAGGGAACCGACATTCGTGGACGCTTCAAACAGCCGGTAGGAGAGACGACATCGAGCGGCGCGGTCCAAGGAGACGTGTTCCGCAGTCGCGTCCCCGATTTTGGTGATCCAAATCTAATCCCGGAGCTGCGCAAGCAGCGGGTGGTGATCGACGTGACGGCGCCATCGCCGTGGACTTGGCTGCTGGGACGCGTCCCCTGGCCGATGCTGGCGATCGTGGCCGTCATGCTCGTTGCCGCGTTGACCAGAATGCTGCGAGGACCGGCCGTGCCAGGACCTGCAGGGCCTGCGATGCCGGCGCACGGTATGGGAATGATCGGCCTGTTGTCGGGTCTGTTCGCCGGACAGCGCGCCGCCGAACAGGCGCCCAAAGGTGATGGCGAGGCACCGAAGAGCCGCTAGCGTCTTACTTGAAGCGGATAGGGATCACGCCGGTCGCACTGAGAGCCGTAAAGACACCGACCAGGAGAATGAAGACCGCGAAGATGCGCTTGAGGCGCTGCTGGTCCAGCCGCGGGACCAGCGCGCCTGCCGCGACGTTCCCGGCCACTCCGCCGGCAAGGAAGGCGGCAACGACACCCCAATCGATGGACGCCGCTGCGAACCGGGTCACCAGTCCCACCGATGAGTTCAGGGCGATGACAAGCAGTGAAGTCGCGATCGCTGCCTGCATGGTGCAGGCGAAGGCGAATACCATCGTCGGCACGATCAGGAACCCGACGCCAACACCGAGGAAACCTGTCAAGAAACCGATGGCGGCGCCCGTGGGAAATGCCATCCACGGCGGCGCCGGCTTATTCGATGCGCTATTGCCTCTCTGGGACAGCAGCATGCTGACCGACGCCGCCAGGGTCAACGCGGAGAACAGTAGGAGAAGAATCGAGCCTGAAACGTAGGGAGAGAGGAGCGAGCCCGGGATGCTCCCCAGAATCCCGCAGGCGCCCAGCAACAGGCCGGCCTTCCATTGGACGCTGTGTCGCTGCTCGACGGCACCCTCAGCGGCGATACCACCGACGACGGCGAGTGACGTTCCGATCGCCGTGTGTACGTCCTGTCCAACGAGATAGACAAGCGTGGGAACGGCCAGAATCGATCCGCCCGTGCCCGTGAGCCCAAGTGCAGCGCCGATGGCTGCGCCGTACACTAGATCGAGAGCGAACTGCGCAATGGTCGGCACTCCCGAACTCCTTCTTATATGGGGCGCAAAGTACTCCGCTGCCCTTCATTGCGATCAGTCCACGTTAGCCTTTCCTTCAGTGGTTTGATGGAGGTCAATGGCAGCACTCCTTTTGCCTGTTTCCTTTCCACAGCCTGCAGGACAGGTTGCCTACTTTAGACGCTGAAATCGCTGGCCGGAGGACATCATGAGCATACTCAGCCGCCTTGTTCTGGCTGCCGCCGCTTTCATCACCGTTCCCGCCTTTGCCGGTGAGCCGACGTTCGTACAAGGCAAGAACATATTCATCGAGACGGGGGTTGATCCGGTCGATCGGAGCCCCAGTTGGTACGCACCAATGGCCAACAAACCCTATGCGCCCGTTTTCGAAATTCTTGCGACGAAAGGCACCGAGGGTCGCTACTACGATTACACCTACGGGGTCACGCTCAAGGAGATGATCAAGTTTCATGGGCATGACTGCGAGGGCACCATCCACGCAGCCAACAACGCCAAGATTGCGTTCGGCATCCTGTTCCCCGACGGCGTCATCGACCGCAGCGTGTTGTGGGGAATCTCCGGTCCGTCGCCCTGCTGGTCGGATGCTGTTGCGTTTCTGACCGGAGCCCGTGTGCAGTATGGCAACCTTGGCTTCTTCAAGAGCAAGGACTACGGCCACTCGATTCTGCTGTACCGCGAAGACACCGGTGTCGCGGTCCTAGCCACCTGGAAGAAGGGGATCAACAACATACCTGGCGAGCCCGTCGTGCTTCCGGAATCGATCACCTGGAAGCCGAAGGTTTCGATGGACGAGGTCATGAAGTTGAAGCTGGCAGTCAAGATGCAAGGAAATGCCACGCCCTATCAAGTTGATCTGATGCGCTTCCAGCAATGGCAGCACGTCAACGACGTGCTCGAACACCCGCTCGAGGAAAGCTATCAGGCGAAGATCATCCCGAATTTCAAGTGGGCAGATTGGATTGACCCCGAGAAGACGATGACCAAGCCGCATCGGCGCGTGGACACGGACTACAAAAACTTTCCATATCGCGGCAAGCCGATCGAAGGCCCGACCCAATGATGTGCGCAATCCTTCCAAGAAGATAGGCCGGCTGGCGGATCGCAAGGCCGGCCCCCTCGCACGTTCTGCGAGCGGCTCTCGCTGTCAAGAGCGCATCGGCCCGCGCTCAAAGCGGACCCTAAGATGTCGGCTTTCGGATAAGCGGGTCCGAGAGTATCGGGTCAGGCCCGGAAGATCAACACCGTTCAGTCGTTGGTCTGAATGACCCCCAGGTTCTGTCGGAGTCCACCGAGGCGCCCTTCAACGCGGCACAGGTCAGCCAAGGGCTTGCAGTTCCCCACGCGTGGGGGTCCGCTACTCCCTTGGCTTGCCACCTCCGTACTGCAGCACTTTCACCTTCTCCAGCGTGACAAGGCCGCTCGCCATCATGCCGTCGAGGATTTCGAGGAAGGCGCTAATCTTGTCCTCGGCGTCAACAATCTCGACGATCATGGGGAGATCCTCCGATAGGCGCAAAATCTTCGTGGTGTGGATGCGGCTCGAGCGTCCGAACCCCATGGGCCCGCGCAGGACGGTAGCTCCGGCCACGTGCATCTCGCGTGCCTTGAGGACAATGGCCTCGTAGAGCGGAAGATGTCCCGCCTTTTCGTCCTCACCAAAGAAGATTCGCAACAGGACTGCATCGCGCGGTACTTGCATGACTACGTCACTCCATAGCGGCGCGTGATCAGCTGCAGGTGGCCGGGCATGACAGGAAACTCTTCATGGATGGCGACGCCATGATCGTTGCGAGCACATGTGCCTCGCGCTTGCAGACGCGGGCAGCTGTCACGATTCGCCTTTGCCGTTCCTCATTTCAAGACAATCGACGCACGCCGTTCTCTACTTGATGACCAGCACGGCGCAGGGGGCATGCTCGACCAGCCGGTCGGTGGTCGAGCCAATCAGCCGGTTGTAGAGCGCCGAATGGCCCATGAACCCGACCACCAGCAAGTCTATGCGCTCGCCTGCCACGAAGTCGGATATCGTCGGCACGGCGTGGCCGGGGACGACATGTGTAACAAGCTTGAGCCCCTCGGCCTGGGCCTGCGCGCTGGCGCGCGCGATGACCGGCCCGAAGATGTGGTTCTCCGCCGTCTTCTCCTCCACTACCTCGTCGATCGAGGCAGGGAAGCGTGGCAGCTCCTCGACCGAGATCATGTGCAGCTCCGCCTCGAAGCGCTTGGCGATGCGAATGGCAGCCGACAAGGCCCTTTGAGCCCCTTCCGATCCATCGTTAGCAATCAGGATCCTTCTAAACATGGCTCTTCTCCGCGTCCGCGTCCCTGTGCTCCTCGACGGTCACCGCGCGTGGCATGAACCAGCGCTGTGCGATCAGCGTCGGCACGACCGCGCTCGCAATCACCGCTGTGACGAGGATCGTATACTGCCGTTGATCGATGATGTGGTTGGTCAGGCCAAACAGCGCCGATATAGAGCCGAAGGTCAGGCCAGTCGACATCAAGAGCGTCGTGTACATTCCCTCCCTCGCCTCGAAGCTCAGCACGCGCGTGAGGGGGAGGATGCCTGCGAACTTGGTCGCCATCTTCAAGAGCAGGAACACGAGAATGAGCCCCGCCGAGGCGGCGACGGCGCCGAAATCGACGAGCGAACCGGCTTTGAGGAAATAAAAGGGGGTGAGCATCGTGAAGGCGATGATGCGCACGCGATGCGGAAGCTCTGGCTCGCTCAGGAATGCCGGGGCCAAGGCCATGCCAACGAGGTAGGCCGGCAACACGGCCTCGCTGCCGGCAACAGTGGCGAGGCCGCCGAGCGAAAGCAGCACGAGCGAAATGAACTTGGTCTCGGGCTCGTGGACGCGGTGCCCGACCTTGGTGAAGAACCATGGCGCAAAACGCGGAAGCAACCATAAGGCGACGGCGGTCACTGCGCCGAATAGGGCGAGCCACAGATCGAAGTGGGCGAACACGATCCCTAGCGCCAGCACAGTGCCGAGGTCGGTGATGAAGCAGGCGGCGAGGATGATCTTGCCGAGCTCGGTCTTGTTGAGCCCCGTCTCGACCATGACAGCGTAGACGACGGCGACCGAGGTGGTCGACATCGAGATGCCGGCAATCTGAGCCTCAGGCCACGACCAGCCGATGGCATAGTGAGCGTAGACGAGAACGCCGAGATAGGGGGCGAGAAAGCTCAGGACCCCGATGCCAACGCTCGCCGCGACGTGCTTCCTGACGACCGCAATGTCGATCTCAGTGCCCGCCAGGAACGTCAGCATGATAGCGCCGAAGCCTGCGAGGAAATTCACCCATTGGGTAAGCTCGAGGCCAATGATGTTGCCCGCCACGGCGCCGACCATGATCTCGACGAGCGCCACTGACATGGCGATGCGGATCGAGATGATCGACGCCAACAGGGCCAGACCGATCCATAGCGCCGAAGCGAGCCAGACATTATCCATCGCGCACTCCCGTCGGAGGTCCTACCTCCACGCCGCGTTGCGCGAGAGCGGGCAACAAAAATGCCGCCCTGCGGCGGCTCCGGACACGGATTCCCACCGCGCGTCTCGCGGTAGGAGTCATCAGCCCTTGCGGGCGGTTTCGGGGAACTCCATCCCCATCTACAGGGCAAGCGTAGGAGATCGCTTCGCTACCGTCAATGCAGTCTCCTTATCGTTCGCGTCTATTGGCACACAATTTCGATGCTCGTTGGATCAGGCTCGTCAAGTGAGGACGGTTTCGGGTCAACATTCCCACTCGGCCCACGTTGCCAGTAATCATCACCTTCGTCCTGTTCGCCGCCGCCCACGGCAAGTCGGAAGCCGGCCGCTTCTACCTCATTCCGCAGGACTACGACGGCGGCCCCGCCCCTGAGGCCCTCGCCAAGCGCGCCATCGACCAAGCTATGCTGCAGGACTGGCTCGCTAACCGCATCAAGGCCAGGAAGGCCGTGATCTTGCTCGACACCTGCGAGTTGAGGGCCACGGCGTCTTCACCTGGGCGCTGCTCGATGCGCAATGCGCTCAAGAACGGCGACCGCAACGGCAACGGCACCATCGAGCTATCCGAGCTGGTCGCCCACGTGCAGGACCAGGTGCCAAGGATTGCCGCCAAGCTGAACGGCATCGGACGTGCAGCCATCGCCGTGCGCGGCGCAACCGAAGGCAGCCAGTCGGCCCGCTTTGGATCCAAGGGCGAGGATTTCGCCTTGGCCGGACGACTGCAGTAGGTCGTTTCTGGGTCACACCCTGAAAGGCTCCGGTTGAGTATAACACTTCGGGAATACCTCATCGAACGGACATTCGCCGGGATAAGTTCGCGAGATTGGGGCCGCCCCCGGCCGAAGATGGCCGGGGTCGCGCCCTATCGCGCGGCAAGCTGGCCGCGCGACCGAGCCCCGCCTGGCCGGAAGCCGCGGGTCTCGGCACATTCGTGTAACGGTCGCTCGGCCGGCGCCAGCGATTCGGTTGGCGCCAAACAATCCAAGGCGACGACAATCGCGATGCCAGCGCGCGCGATGGCGCACTGAAGCTGCCGGGCGGCCAACAATTCACACCGCGACTGCAATGACATAAGTGTTCGCAGTTTCATCCTGTCCGGCGCGCCACCATTCCCAATGACTTTGTCAAGCCTCCCGAGAGACATCCCGGCTCAGCCAAGCGATTTGGCACAACCGGGAGCAGTCTTCCAGATCGTAGTTTCGCGGTCAACGACAGCGGATCCCACACAGCCGATGCCGTGCCGGCACACGCGCCTCGATGTCGACAGCCTGCTGGACCTGAAGGCTGCAATTATTGCGGTCGATATCAGTAAGGCTTGACCACCAGCCGGACATGAGCATCAACGCGGTGCAGGAACCAGTTAAGCCGATGCTCGGCGGCATACTCATCGGTGGCCATACGTGCACCAGGGAAGGCGCCATAGTCGTCGATGATGAGAATGCCACCGGGCGACAAGCGCGGGTAAAGGTGCTGCAGCTCATGCTTGGTCGATGAATAGAAATCCGTATCGAGCCGGAGGATTGCGATCCTGTCGGGTGCAACGGTGGGAATGGTGTCCTCAACCATTCCTTTGACGAAGCGCAAATGCTTGTCGGGGTATCCGAGCGGATCAATTCGTTGCCGAACAAGCTCGACCCCTGCCTTCATCCAGCCCGAGCCTTTGTCGCCATCCGCTTCGGTGCGATGGGCCTCCCATATGGCTACACCACCGAGTTCACCATCATCTATGTCGCTCGGCTTCGGCATACCGGCGAAGGTGTCGTAGAGATAGATATCCCGGTCGCTGACGCCATGGCGCTGCAGCGCACGGATCATCACTTCGATATTGCCCCCCATGTACACACCGCATTCGACCAGCGCGCCGGGAATGCCGCGATCGATCACGTGATCGACCGCCCGAACGAGTGTCACGATCGCCTCGGGGCTGCCGCAGAGATTCGGCCGCGATGCGAGATAGATTGATCGTTCAACGTCGCTGAAATCGGCGTAGATGCGCTGGCGCAGGGGCGACAGTCGGAGCGCCGTCTCCTGGAAGTTGGTGAGATCGTTCCCGGGCGCGACATCCGGTCCCGGATTCGATTTTCCTCCATCGAGGCCGCGAACCTGCCACCGGTCGGCGATTGCTCGGCTTTGCTGCCGAACCTCCGCGAGTGAGGTCCGACAACGCCGGAGTGCGCCCGACACCAGCTTCAACGACCCGGAAGCAACTCTTGACGCTGTTGTGTTCACGTGCCCCCCTGCTTCCCAAGGTCAGTGTCCATGCGAAGCGCGGTGCTCCACGGCATCACCACGCAACGAGCACCTTGCCGCTATCCGGCGGCACGAGACAGCCATCCGCCGTCCGTATTGCCGGATTCTTGCAGCAGCTTCTGCTTGACGGACTTAAGCGTTTCATCGATCGAGTAGGCACGTCGCGAGCCCCTTGCGCGGGACTCTTCGATGCCGCCTTCGAAGATGTGGCTCAGCCGCGGAAATTCCGACGCGTGGCCGTGCGCATAGTTCTTCAATCCGATGTTCGCCTCGTAGTAGGGATGCCCCTTCTTGACCAGGACCAGGTTGTTGAGGGCAAACCTCTTCTTGTGAAATCCGAGGCTGCGGTATCTGCCCGAGACGAGCATGTTGGAGCGCACGTTCTCGTCGGCCATCCCGCAAAAGAGTGACGCGAAGCCGAACTTGTGCAGCACCTCCATCAAGTCCTCGGTTGAGCCATGTGCGGGAAAGCCGGTGCATTGGATCAGGAAGATGCCATCGTTCTTCATCACCCGCGAGAAGATGGTCAGGTACTCGTAGAGCGCGTTCCGCGTGAACTCGTTGAGGTTGGCATTCGAGGTCACGACGTCGTACCTGCCGATGGCCTCGTGCAGCTTGCCGAGCGTCCACCAGGGATAGTGGAAGCACCGGTAGACCGGAATTTGCTCATCCGCCAGGACGACCGGCTGTTCGAGATCGCGATGGATGTGCAGGGTGCGATCGGCAGGTGCGGTGACGGCAAGATCGCGGAACTCGTGCCTGAACAGGTAGGAATTGACCATGCTCTGCAGGAGGTAAAAGCTCTCGCACGCTTCGACCTGGCTGTAGTCCGTGAGCGTTCTGTGATCGGCCAGGAAGAAGGAGAGGTAGCCGCAGCCTGGGCCAACCTCCAGAACCGACTGCACGTCGGGCTTGAAGCCGACGATCTTCTTGTAGAGGGTCAGCGACGAGATCATGGTCGAGAACGGCACGCACGGATTGCGCCTGGGCAAATGCGCCATCTGGAATTTCACAGAGCTGACCAATGCATCCGTGAGGCTGTCCGCCTCGGCGGTGGTGAGACCCCCGAGTTCCGTCATGAACCGCTCGAATCTCTTCTCCTGCATCGTGTCGAGGAGCTGGCCGACCTCATGCCGCGACTCGATGCGCACCGGAAAACCGACGCGGATGAAGTGGTCGACCAGATGCGTCTCCGCGATACGCCAGTTGGAGATCGTCGACCGTCCGAGCTGCTCACCGAGCCTGTAGTCCGAAATCTCAAGCATTCTGGCCTCTTGCTGTCATGGGTTGTCGCCGGGCTTCGCGTCTAAGCCGGCGTGTCAGATCCTCGACCGCGCCACCTCCCCGCAAATGCTGCGCAAGATTGCGGTCGCTCTCCACGACGCGAGGAGCCAGTGCCGCAGCCTCTTGAATGCGCGCGTCTCGCCACAGCATGAGAAGCAGGCGGCGAGCGATGATGCCGTTGGCGCCAAGCTTCCGCGCGTCTTGCCACGGCATGAGAAGCAGACGGCGAGCGATGATGCCGTTGCCGTCGAGCTTGAGGATGCGGCGGTAGAGCTGGGCCGCTGCACCGGTATCTCCTCGAAGCTCCGCATGGCGCGCCAAAATCTCTGCCGCTCGAACAAACGCCTCCCGCGCCCTGGGATCGGCGGCGCGTGCCTTAGCCAGCTGTTCATCCGCAATGACCCCCCGAAACAGCTGGAGGGCCTCATGGGTCCGGCCTGTCTCGTATGCGCGCCATGCGAGCTCGAAGCGCTCGAGCGAGGACTCGGTGGAGATGGCACCAGACGCCTCAACCTCCTCCGCCAGTTTCGAGCGGATAGTTGCGAGGCACCTGTACACAGGCGACTGCTCGGGATCCAATCCCAGGCGCTCGTAGAATGCCAGCGTGATCCTTGCAACATTATCGATGATGTTGAGCTTGCAGATCGCGTCGTAGCTGTCGCGTGCGTTTTCGGTGGGCGGGGGTTGGAGCGAGGCAGAACGCGGGGGCTCAGCCGGACTGCGTCGCCGCAGAGCACGATAGACCTCGCGGGCGATTGCGTAGAGCCGTGGCGCCTTGCGTTCGGCGAGGTGCAAGATCGGGCTCCTGCTGCGAACGGCGTCCTCCAGGCTGGGCCATTGCCAACCTAGCGCCTTGCGATGGAAATTGCGCCCAAGCGCCAGCTTGGTTGCCGATTCACGGGCCCCCACAAAGCTGAAGTTGGCGACGTTGCCGGGAGTGGAAGCGGTGCCGCTCGACTTCGGATGGTCCAGCACGCGATCCGATGTGCCGTTCACGGTATCGAGCATCGACCAGGTGAGATGGCTGTAGTCGATGTCTGCCTCGATGCAGGAGGCGTTCTCACACACCCATTGAAGCGGCGCGAGTGCCTTTCCCCACAAGCCGGCACCGGGCGCGATGGTGTGCGGATCAACGACGAATGCTTGTGGAAAATGGTCGGCAGCATCGGAATAGGTGAGAAAGATTGCGTGACCAGGCACTATCGGCAGCCGATGAGCAACAACATGAAGGAAAAGGAATCGTCGAAGGACCTCCTTCGCGGCCGGATGGCTCTCGATTTTTTCCACCACCTCCTCGAACCTGCTTTCCGTCTTCGGCAGCACAACAGTGAAGCCGCATTGGAGCCGGCGCAGGTAGCGATGGAACCCAGGAGCGGCCATGACGAGCGCGATATACTCTGCCGCGGTAGCCTCGGGAAATTGGCTTGCACGCTCATATATGCGCGTTGCAACGGCCAGATAGTCGAGCGTCGCGTTGATGAACTTCGTCTTTGCCCGCTTCACCTGTCCCCGGTGCTGCTCCACCACGCGACCGTGATCGAGCGCGATATGGGTTGCACTCCTGCAGTAGGCGGCGTTGCTCGCATCGCGGAAATTCGATGCCCAGCTGCCGAGGTTCATCAGCCGGGAGTGATCCCGATGCAGCTTCGGCCAACGATAGTATTGCTCCACGAACTTCAATGTCGGTTCTGCGCTTACGCCCAGGATCTCGAGATAGCAGGTCTTGGCTCCCGGCGAGAGAGCGTCGAAGGTATAGGAGACGCCGCGCGTGCTCGATCTGGCAGCGAGAGGATGTGACGCTGTCTCGGAGACGACCATGCTCTTTGGCGAGAGCTGGATCGCGTACTCGGGATGATTGATGAAGAACGTGCCAGAGCAGGCAGCAGCAGCGTGCTTCGGATTGACATGCCTGATGAACAGCTCGACTGCCTGGAGCGAGGTGAAGCTGATGTACTCGTGATCGTCGACCCTGCGCAGCCCGTCGAGATCGACCGCCACAGTCTCCCTGCAGACCTGAGGGAGCCTGTAGTAGACCGTGTCATGCTCCTTGAGCGCATCGATGATGGTGCCGAGGCATCCGGCCGCGTAGACGCAGTCGGGGATGATGACGAGGAACAGATCGAAGTCGCGGTTACGTCCTGCGACGGCATGTTGCCAAGGGATCCAATGATTGGTGCGCGCCGTCGCGGGGAGCTGCTCGAGCGGGCGCAACTCGACCTTGGCAAACCTGGACAGCGCATTGAAGCTGTCACAGCGACCCAAGAAATCCTGGGTAGCGCGATCCGTGTAAAGCAGGAGCGTCACGTCTTGCTCGCGCGAGACAAGCGGAATGTTGTGCGGCTCCAGAAGGGAGCGAATGCAGTATCGGGTGAAAAAGTCTGCAAACTCCTCACCCCACACCAGGCAGACAAGCGCCACTCGCAACTTTCTATGCTGCTGCCGGAACAAGGCACTCGATGCGCAGGCCCGAGACCCGTCTCCGGGCGACATGTGAAGTGCGCGCGCATCCATAAGATGGTTTGCCTGGAAGTGGCCGCTACCGCCTGATCGGCGGTTATTGTCTATGCAAGAAACTCAGCTAACTCCCCTTCGCTCCACGGGGCGCCGACATCGTCTCCCGCAAGCCGAACGAGCATCTGCAGCTCTGACGCCAAACCATGCGACCGTTAGGCTGGGCGATTATGCGGTGTCAAGATTGGTGGGGTGATTATGCAGTGTTACGATTGCGCTATCCTACAGAGCACCGGCTGCAGGCTAACGGACGCGACCGCGCCCGATCAGCCCGCGGTAGAGATCGAGGTAGGCGCGCGACATGTGCTCCAGCGAGTAGGGCTCAAGCATCTTTGCTCTTGCCTCCTCAAGGCCTTCCCGCCGCGTTCTCCGAGTGCGGCCTGCCTGCACGCGGAGGAGAGCCTTGGACATTGCATCCGCGTCGCCACGCGGCACCACGTCGTCGGGCTGCTCTGCAAAACGGGCGACATCGCCGACGTCCGTTGCGACCATCGGCAGCCCTGCTGCCGCTGCCTCTATCGCAATCATGGGAAGCGCTTCGCCGTACGACGAACCGATGACAACGACATCGCAGGCAGAGAGCAGGGCGTCCATATCGTGCCGGGGGCCAAGCAGGATGCTGCGGCCCCTGATGCCGACAGCTTCGAGCATCACCAAGAGCTCCGTGTTGCTTTCGGAGCATCCTGCCCCGGCCAGGAGCAACCTGGCGTCCGCACCCCTGGCAACGGTGGCGAATGCCTTGGCGATGAGGCCATGGTTCTTCTGCTGATCGAAGCGGCCGATGGCCGCGACCGCGAACTCATCCTCGGTGAGCCCGAGTGCCGCCCGAAGCTTGGAGCGTCGCAGCGCATCGAACCGGAAGGCGGACAAATCAACACCATTGTAGACAACGACGCCGCGGCTCGGCGCGTACCCATTGCGTTCGTGCACGAGCCGTGCGGTCTCGGAGCAGTAGAGAATGCGCCTCGGGACGTGCCAGGAAAGAGCAGCACACACGCGATCTAACAGTCGGGTCGAGCGCTTGGAATTGGTGGCCGAGAGCGTCGTGTTGTGGATCGACCACAGAATCGGAATGCCCAGCCCGGCCGCGCCGACCGAAAACGCATTGCCATGGTAGAGCCAACCATGCACAAGATCCGGCGCGATCCTATTGACGTGACGGCGTAGCTGATGCAGCTTGCCCAGCGCTTGGGTGGAGGAAGATTCTCTCGTTAATCCAAGTGTTTCGACTGG
This sequence comes from Hyphomicrobiaceae bacterium, assembly GCA_008933705.1. Classification (GTDB taxonomy): domain Bacteria; phylum Pseudomonadota; class Alphaproteobacteria; order Rhizobiales; family Hyphomicrobiaceae; genus AWTP1-13. Next base: position 69,456 of record WBUN01000012.1, on the reverse strand, counting down.
GGCCTCGAACCGGAAGAACGGCTCGTCGACGAGCAGGGATAGGATGTGGTGATCGACGCTGAGACGCTGACTGCTCAGCAAGTTGGCGAGCATTCGCTCTGCGCCGCCCTGCCCTAGGCTCGGAACAATGTGCAGAATCTTTGGTCTCATTCGCGTTCGGCAAGTCTTGGCCGCGACATCGAGAGACAGATTTACAGCAAACGTAGCGGTGGTCGCGGACGGGCGCCAGAGAGAGCCGATTTTTCCCCAGGCAATCGCGTACGTGGGCTTGGGTCGTCGAAGTCCTTCGCCGTATTTTGGATTGCTGTGCAACGCGTGCCGGCTTGGTCTGACGGCAAAGGTCGATCGGAATGTCCGCGCTCCTTCACAAGATCAGCTACGGATTGCGCAGCCAAGGGCTCAATTATCTCGTTACCGCGCCGGTCAACGAATTGGCCAATCCGCGGCTCCCGATTACGCGATACGTGAGAAGCGCGATCATCAGCATCCGGGACCGCTTCGGCGCCGCAAAGGCAGACAACGAAGCGTGGTCGGACGACGCACTCCAATTCTTCTACGACCTGGCTGCCTCTCCGGTGACGTTCGACTTCGCCAGCTATCTTGCAGCGGCAGAAATGGAGCGTCGGCTGCGCAAGCTCAGGGAGATCAACGTCATCTTCGTGCTGGGGCCAAAGGCCGGAGTCCGCAAGGAGCTGCCCGACTACGAGGCGGCCATCGACGTCCCCACGCGCTTGGCAAGGCTGCGCAACATTCTCATCCCTATGCTTGCTTTCCTGCCGAGCGTGAAGAGCTACGCAGTGTGTGGCTCCCGCGAGCAGGCCGAGGCGATCATCGCGGCTGACAGGAATAGGATCCATCCGAGCGACTATCGCGTCTATTTGCCCCGGCAGCCCGCGAAGAAGGATATCTTCGAACACGCTCGCGCCGGCCTCTCGATCTGGCCCATGCTGCGCGCAACCGATGCGGGCAAGCGGTTCGTTGCGGACTTCTTGGCGCGCGAGGCGAAGGGCCGCAAGGCTGTCGTCATCACCCTTCGCAACTACGGCTATTCCCCGGAGCGCAACAGCCGCAACGCAGATTGGATCGCCTTCGCGAACAGCCTCGATCCCGCCGTCTTCGTCCCGATCTTCGTGCACGATACCGAAACGTCGATGCGCGAGCCGCCGGCCGATTTCGGTCAGCACGTCGTATGCCATGCGGCGAGTTGGAGCCTGGAAATCCGCATGGCGCTGTACGAGGCGGCGTGGCTCAACATGGCGCTCATGCACGGGCCCATGGAGCTGTGTTGGTACAATGAGAAGGCCCGCTACGTATTGTTCATGACCGTCGGCACGGCCGCCATCAACACCGAAGCGTCCTTGATCTCGAACGGGCATCGGCTCGGCGTCGATCTGGAATTTGCCAAGCCCTATCAACGGATCGTCTGGAAGCGCGACGATCTGCCGGCGCTACTGGACGCCTTTGCATTGATGGAAAAAGCTCTCTCTTCCCAATCGGCCCTCTGCGGGATGAGCCCTGCTTCGTCCACTTGAGACACGTCAGCGCTACGGCCGGTCCAGGGGATCACGGCGACATGCAGCAAGAAGCAAATCCTGCACCCTCGGCAAGGACTCACCACGACGAAGCCCGACCCAACACGATGGGGGCTCGGGAGGACCTGATCGGAGGCCTGCGCAAATACGATCTTTGGGGGCGTCTCGGTTGGCTCGAGATCAAGCGGCGCTACCGACGCACCATCATGGGTCCGTTTTGGACGTGCGTGAGCCTGATGATTTTCGTCATCGTCATCGGCAGTGTCGGCTCGGGTCTGCTCAGCAAACAGACGGCGGAGTATCTGCCGTTCCTGGTCGCCGGGATGATCGTGTGGGTGACTCTGCAAAACACGCTGATCGAGTCGGTGAACGTGTTCGTTGCCGGCACCGGCCTAATCCGGCAAATGAACTTCGAGTACTCCATACTGGTCTACTCGCTGGTGTGGAGGAACTTCATCGTCTTCGCCCACAATCTTCTCGTCTATCTCCTCATCTTTCTTATCTTCTCGCCCGAGAAGCTGGGCTTCGCCAACCTGCTGGCAGTACCGGGCCTGATCGTGCTGGCCGTCAACTGCGCGTGGCTGTCGTTGCTGTTGGGCATGGTCTCGCTGCGTTTTCGCGATCTGCAGCAGCTGGTCATGAGCATCGTGCAGGTGTCGATGTTCGTCACGCCGCTGTTCTGGCCGCCGGAAGGCTTGGAGGGGCTGCGTCGCATCTTCTTCGTCGGGCTCAACCCGCTCTACCATCTGCTGACGATCGTGCGCGACCCGCTGCTCGGCGGCAAGCTCCCGCCCATCAATTCTTGTATCGCAGTGACTGTGATCACGATTTTGGGCTGGGCCTTGACCTATGCGTTGTTCGCCAAGTTCCGCAAGCGCATTCCCTACTGGCTGTGAGAGACATCGATGACATCTCTCATCCTGGACAACGTTTGCGTCGACTTCCCGATCTACGGGAGTCAGCGCAGTCTGCGCCGCGTGCTGTTTGAACGCGCGACCGGCGCCTTCGTACAGCGCGAGAAGGATCGCGTTACGGTCAAAGCACTAAGGAACATCTCCTTCACGCTGAACGAGGGCGACCGGCTGGCTCTCGTTGGCCACAACGGCGCCGGAAAATCCACGCTGCTGAGGACCATCGCCGGCGTGTACCAGCCGGTGGAGGGACGCATTCTCGTGGGTGGCACCATCACGCCCCTGTTCGATGTCTTGCCTGGCATCGATCCGGAGGACACCGCGTATGAGAACATCCGCACAGCCGGCATGCTGTTCGGGCTGTCGCGGGAGAAGATCGAGCAGATCATGCCTGACATAGAAGAGTTCAGCGAACTCGGCGAATACATGGGTCTGCCCGTGCGGACCTATTCGACGGGAATGACCATGCGGCTCGGGTTCGCCTTTGCCACGGCAATGGATCCAGGCATCCTCCTGCTCGATGAAGGTGTCGGTGCCGGAGATGCGCGATTTGCAGATCGCGCGGCCAAGCGCATGGAGGATTTCATCGGTCGCAGCCGTATTGTCGTCTTCGCCAGCCACTCCAACGCCCTGGTGGAGAAGATGTGCAACAAGGCTGCGCTGATGCAGGGCGGGCGCATGCTCGCGATCGGCGAGGTCCAGGACATTCTCGAGCGCTACGAGGTGCTGATTCGTGGCGGGGGCGGTGTCGGCGCGTCAATCGACGGGGCAGCGGCACCGGCATGACCGAGCGCTCGCCCGGCGGAGCTTCCGGATCGCCAGCGCGCAGCAGCGATCCGCGCCTCGATCGCGAAACGCCCCTCCATCCTGGCACCGGCAGCGCCGCGATCATCATCGTCGACGGCGAGTATCTGCTGCAACTACGCGACGACAAGCACGGCATCTTCTTCCCAGGACACTGGGGTTGCTTCGGGGGAGCCAGCGACCCCGGCGAAAGCCCCGAGCAGACGCTTGTGCGCGAGCTCGGCGAGGAGCTTGGGCTCGCGCCAGACCCGTCCCGCGTGCGCTACTTTACCGCCATGGAGTTCGATCTGACGTTCGCCGGCCTGGCGCCGATCCGCCGCTACTTCTACGAAGTTGCGATCGATCCGGCCGTGCACGCAAAGCTCCACCTCGATGAAGGAGCCGCGATGCGCCTGTTCGGGCCCGAGGCGATCCTCACTGCCAGCGAGCCAATGACGCCCTACGACGGCTTCGCGCTGTGGCTTCACATCAACGCGAAGCGGCTGCGCTGAGCGGTACGATTGTTCGGCCGGACGCAGGAGCAAGCGAAAAGGAGGGGTGCATATGCAGTCGGACGGCGTGGCGGTCATGCTGCTGGGGCTGGTTGCGGCATGTTGCACGACGCTGGCATTCGTGCCGCAGGTCATCAAGACATGGCGCACGCAGTCCACCGGCGATCTCTCGCTCGGCATGTTCACGGTGATGGTGACCGGCATCGTGCTTTGGCTGATTTACGCTCTCATCCGCAGCGACCTCCCGCTCGCCGTGGCCAACGGTGTGACGCTCGTGCTCGCTGGCACCATACTGGTACTCAAGCTTCGGCACGGCTGACAGCGGAAGGCGACAGGCCGCTGGCGTCCTCGCTATTCAGGCTGAGCGGGGCCGGTTGCGGCTATCGGAGCAACTGGAGCGAGCGGGTCCACATCCTTCCACTTGCGTGCAAGCCGCGCCGAGAACGGCCCCAGGATGAACCCGAGTGTGTGCGTGTTGAGGACGCAGAAGTTGCGAAATATCAGAGCGGCCCATGCACCGAATCGATGCCGGATCTTGCGCTCTGCCAAGGCAAGCAGGATCAGCGGGTCAATGACGCGGTCGAACTTGCGCTGCATCTCGCTCAAGTCGCGGTCGCCGCGGTGCAGTCGGCAAGTGCGCAGGCCGTAGATCAGCTTGAGGTCTTTGATGGCGTGAGCATTGAAGAGGTTTTGCAGCAGATAGACACGCGGGAAGTCCGCCAGCGCCAGCACGTCGACAAAATCATCCCGCGTCAGGTCGAGAGCGAGACAATCGCGGGCATCGTCGACGACGTATATCTCCCGCCAGCTGTTGCAGCTGAGTTCGGGGAGTTTTTGGTCGATGAAACCGTCGAAGTCATCCTGGCGGTGGCGAGGCCAGGCAACAAAGGTCGGGCCCTGGAAGAAGCGGAACAGAAGCTCATCCGGATGTGGTCTGTTGCAGACGTAGGCCTTCCACCAGATGCTCTCCTCATACTCGATAAGGAATTGATCGTTGATTGGATGCCAGTGCCTGAAGAAGAGATCGATCAGCCAGTCGCTGTCGGGCGCGAAGCTGCCATCCGGAGACGCCGCGATCAGTTCTCGCAGCTCGGCACGTGCGGCCTCGCGTTTGGCACGCGGGCCGGGCCCGATGACCACGCGGTAGCCCCGGCGCAGGAGGTCCACGAATAGAGCGAACGAGCCGCGGCTGTAGACCTGATCGGGGCCAACGAAGAAGAGGGCAGCGTTCTCCCGCGCAGCATCGACCACAAAGATGCGCTGGCTTTCGACCATGGGGCCGTAGTTGCCGTGTTGCTCGTAGCCGCCGAGGCGAGCGGCATTGAGTATCTCGACGCATATGCGCTGGCGCAGAACCGGCAGGGCAGGCGAGGCCTCGATCAGAGGAATATCCTTCCCCGTCGTGACGATCCGCACGCGGCTCAGTCGCCGCAAGTCTTCGGGAATCTCGAGCACCATGGCAGCCAGGTTGGCGAGCAGAATCTCCGCGAGGAGGCTCGTGTAGGTCGCACCATAGACGAAGATGCAGATGTGGATGCCGTTTGGCATGGCCGGACCCGAGGATTGAGGCTCGCTCGTCACGGCTAGGATCGCTCCGCAGTCAGTTGCGCATGCGCAAAGGCCGGTACCGACGCCGAGCGTTCTGGTAGTTCTGCCGGGGCCTCACCCGCAAGGTATTGGAAGTCCATGTCGCCGGCGTCGCGCGGCGCCGGAGGCAGGCACCAACGGCACTCCTGGTGGTGCATGCCCTCGCCGTAGTAGACGAGCGCGTTGTCGATGTTTCCCTTCTGCCGCAGCAGGCAGGCATACTGCGCGGCCGCCACCTTCTGGCCGGGGTCCTGACCGATGGCGTGAGCGAACGCGGCGAGAGCCTCGTCCTGCCGACCCATCGCCATCAGCAGCCGCCCACGATTGGCGGCGGCAACAACCCCGGGATGCGGGTCGGACGGCGCGAGATCGGCGGCTCTCTTGCCGCGCATGGCGTGCTCGAAACAGCGGAGCGCCTCAGCGTCGGCCCCTTCATCCTCGTACATGAAACCGAGTTCCAACCACGGCTCGGCCCAGTTAGGGTGCTGCTCCACGAGCTTCACGAGCAAGGCACGCACGGCCTTCGAACCGTGCGTGCCATCAATCTTGTGCTGCGCCAGCAACTGGCGCAGGTAGACGAGGGGTACCGAACGGAAGGGCCGCGAGCCCATCCTTGTCTCGCAATCGGCAAGAACCGCTTCGACGGCCTTCAAGGCGCGGTATTTGCGAATTTGCCTGAGCTTCTCATGCTCCGCTGGGCTGACGGTGAGCCAAGTGACCGCGTCCCTGAGGGACGATGACCCTATCGTCCGCGTCCTGATCTTGCGCAAGGCCAGACGGAGGCCGTCGCGCTGGATCAGCCTAACCACGCGCTGGGCCAAGGCGACATGAGGTTGCGCAAGACGTCTTGCGCTCCTTAGGCTATGAAGGGCCGAGCGAGCTGGGCCGCCCACGACGGAACTCCTCACGCAAGCGGCCAAGCCAAAGGTGCTTGGCCGCCCGTTCAGAAGGCGAACGGCGTTCCGTGCTCGATGAACGATGCGGTAGGGCCGCAAGCGGTTCTTGATCGGCACCTTGAAATAGAACGGAAACAGCAGAGCTATGAACGGCTCAACGAACGGAATGTGCAGGGCGTAGAAGAGCATGCGGTGAAAGATCGACTTGCGCGCCCAGCGGGTCACGACAAACGTGCCGCCCACGGTCCGCGGATCAGGCGGCGAAGTGCTCATCGGCATCTCGGATGGTCTTTGCGACGAGGTCGCCGCCCTGCTTCGTTTGGCAGCAGCACGCGCTTCTGCCGCCTCCCTCCAGACGACCTTGTCAACGGGATAGATCGTGAACGGTCCGACGCCTATCGGCTCGCCTGCGCTTTGCGCGAAGTCGAGCAACGGACCAGCCGGCAAACCGCGCGCCGTGACCAGCTCCTCCTCGTCCGCCGGCCTTGCGGGCGACTGTCCGATCAGGCGTTTCAGCCTGCGCGAACAGCCAATCTCGTCCTTACCCAAGAGGATATGGTCGCTAATGAGGTCGAGGAACTCTCGTTCGCGACCGGGCTGCAGCAGGGCTCGGACCTTGCCGCCGTCGGGCCCGGAAAGCGCTTCATCCGTCGGCGCTAGAATTATGGCACGGCGGCGCACGCCGATGCGGCGACGCAACCGTCCGGCGTAGACTGCCGCGGCCAGGATATTGGCAGCGCGGAAGCATCCGTGGGTCCTGAGCGCGATGAAGAGCCTATAGAGCTTGCCCGCCGCTACGACCTGAGAACGATAGAAGCCGCCAGCGGCGACCGCGCGCGCCCGAGCTGCCCGCCATTCCTCGTCCTCCTGACGGGCAAGTTCGAAAGGATAGCGGCTCTCGCGCTCGCAGGCAGCCGTCGTGAAGCAGTCCCACCATCCCGCCAGGTTCGACAAGCGGATCTCGTCGAGAGGCCATGGACGATAGTAGCCATGCACGCGCTTCAGGATCGGCTCGACGCTGACCGTCGAGCACGGCTCGAACATAAGAGTGTCGAGGTGGTCCTCGGGGCCGTAGTGCTTCAGCGCAGAATAGAAGCTCGGCTGCACACAAAATGGGTGTGAGACGATCTCGCGAATGACCATGCCGCGCCTGGGCACGAGACGCACATCATACTCCGGATGGGACGGGCGCCGGCGCTCATCGTGGCGCATGGCGGCATGCAACGGATGCAGATGGCGACACAACAGATCGAGCAGCTGATCGCGGTCGAGATCATAGGGCCTCTCGTCCCCAGGGAACCGCTTCTCCAGCTCGGGCACGACGGTTTCGAGCACCACTTGCGGACCAATAGTGAAGATCGCCCGCTTGCCCTCGACAAACCGCTGCGCCCAACGCACGAGCGTTCCGCTCGCATACAGCAGGTCGGGAATGATGAAGAAGAGCACCTCGCCGTTGCGGCGCGCAAGGTCCATTCCGCGCCACCAGAAGGTGCCATGCTCGCCATAGTTCGTCGTGTCGATCTCGCCGGGATCGAACAGCGAGAGGCAAATGTCGGCACTCTCGCGAAGGCGGGCGAATGCAGGAGCTTGCTTGAGGGTCTCCGCATCCCGATGCGTCGTATAGATCGTATAGACGACCTCGTGAGCGGACGCGAGGTCCGGAATGTTGCCTTCGCCCAGCAGACTGCGGAGTCCTGTGCGAATGAACGTATCAATGTACTCTTGGCCCCAGACCACGGTGACCAATCGAATTCTCACCTGAGCTTCCCCAGAGTGCGTCTAGTCGCCGACGTTCCGCTCCCTCCGACACGCTCGACATCCTACCGAACCATGTCGACACAGGAGCTATCGGAGGCTTTCTGTGTGTCGAACTCGTCTAGCCGAACACCCTGCGTCGAGCAAGCGAGCTTGGCGTCCGTGCACAGACACGGGGCCCGAGTCGGCACCACTCTATCGAACGTCCTGCAAAGCACCCTGCCGTGGTGAGTGCGATGACACACTATTCGCTCTGTGAACCGATCTCTGTGAACCGATGGGTTGACCGCGCTCGCTCGGCGATGAGGGGCCGTGTACATTCGCTCCGAGGAATCTACCGCACGCTCCCACTGGTGAGGCCAAGCCCATGCTTGATCCACAGACCTACCGAGCCAACGAGCTGTTGGCGAGGTCTATGATCCCGCACTGGCGCATAGCGCAGACCCACAATCTCGACCACTTCGAGCGGGCGGGCTTCCCGGTGCGGATCAGCAGCGTCCGCGAACTCGGGCAGATCGTCGACACGATGCAGGAGAAGCGGTTTGCCAAGTACGTAAGCGAGCTCGGCGGACTGTCCGACGCGGAATACGACATGACGCTCGCGGCCTGCCGCGACGCAGTGCTGTTCCAGATGACCTTCCTGCCGCACCGCGAGCCTGTGCTGCCGATCTCGACGCTGCTGTCCGCGCTCGCGCTGTATAAGAAGCTCCGCGGCGTCAACGAGACCTTCAAATCGGTTCTCGAGATCGGCCCAGGTTGCGGCTATCTATCGTTTTTCCTCAAGCACCATCGCACGCTGGAGAACTACAGCCAGATCGAGGCCTGCGAAAGCTTCTACATCCTGCAAAACCTGGTCAATATGTACTGCTTCGGGCACCGCTGCGACGAGCGTGCCCTGCCGCACGAGAACGCGCCCGGAATCGACGTATTCTCGCAAGAAGGGCCGGTGACAGAATTTTCGAGCAAGGTGCGCCTGAAAGGCGTTTCTCCATGCAGCTATCACTATCCCTGGTGGCGGATCGGGGAGCTCATATCGCAAGACCGCTGCTTCGATCTCGTCACCTCCAATGCCAACCTGCTCGAGTTCAATCCGACCGCGCTCGACGACTATCTGACTTTGCTGCAGCGTGTGCTCTCGCCCGCAGGGGCATTGGTGGTTCAGTGCACCGGCTTCCCGGCGCAAGGCACTGACGAGCAGCTGCTGGACAAGATGCATACGAAAGGCTTTGCGCCGCTGTTCTTCGTGCAGCAGAACAAGCCGATGAAGAACCCGCTCGAGCAAGCCGCGCTGAGCGCAGGCACGCTCAACTCCGTGCAGTTCGACGTGACGAATGCGCTCTTCGTGCGCTCCGGACATCCGCTGTTCGTGCGCTACTACCAGAAGCCGAGCAGTGGGCTGCACTTCGCCGCGGCAGAGGCCGTGGTCGGCAGCGTCTACTTCGAACGTCCACCGCGGCGGCGCTTTCCGACAGCTCAGGAGTTCCTGGAGGATACGGAACGAGCGTTGTCTGCGTGACCAGCGGGCAGGCGTCGCGAGGTAGCGCGGCGACTACTTCCGCTGTTGACTTCCGCTTTGTTCGCTTCTTTCTGGGCGCAAAGCGCTGTAAGAAGCCGCGTGGACGTTGGAGCCGCTTGCGAGATTGGCTCCGGGGGGCAGATGCAAATTGGTATCTCGTGGTGCGGCTCCCAGCGCCCCAGCGTATCCCGGATGTCAACGCAAGGTGGGGATTGCGCGATCATGGCGGCAGATCTCAAGCTTTGGGACAAGCTTCTTCCTGACCAACGGCTCAACAACATCTATTTCGGGGGCGGTGACTATCACCACGCCCTCTATGACCTGATCGTGCATACGAGCGGACTGCAGCTGCCACAGGAGAGCTTCAAGCTCGCCCTCTCGGATAAGGTCACCATCGAGGAGATGGCCTCGAACCCGGTGCAGCTGCGCCTCCTGGACCTTATCGTCCGCGTGCTGCAGCCCATGCGCATCATCGAGATCGGCGCCTTCATCGGCCTCTCTGCCATGACGATGGCGCGGGCCATGCCCGCTGGCGGCAAGCTGACGACGATCGAGAAGTTCGATCATTTCGCCGACATCTGCCGGCGCAATTTCGCGGCCAACGGTCTGGCCGACCGCATCACGGTCGTGGAGGGCGATGCCTTCGAAGCGCTGGACAAGATCCCGAAGAGCGAACTCTTCGACCTCGCCTTCATCGACGGCAACAAGGAGCGCTACGCTCACTATTTCGAGACTCTGGAGCCGCGAGTGCGCTCGGGCGGCCTGATCTTGGTCGATGACGTCTTCTTCCACGGCGACGTACTCAACGCCAAGACCACAACCGAAAAGGGCGAAGGCTGCAAGCGCTTCATGGAGCTCGCGGCCCGACGCAACAACTACGTGAAGCTCGCCTTGCCGCTCTGCAATGGCTTGATGCTTATGCTGAAGAATTGAGCCGGTACCGGCCATCGAGGGCCCCGCTGCATGCCAATGTTGTTTACGATCGGGCGTATGTCACCAATCCTGGATTGGGAGTTCTCGGTCGGCGTGCGGTGGCACCAGCCAACTCGACAACCACGCAAGACCAAGGGCGAGGGCTAGATGAATAAAGCGCTCGTAATCGGCGGTGGCTTCGCTGGCTGCGCGTCGGTGCATCAACTGCTACTGATGGGGAGCTGGGACGTAACGCTGGTGGAAGCGGCGCCATTCCTCGGCGCTGGAGTGCGCACCGTCTGGCACGGGGGACACCCCTACACGTTCGGCCCACGCCATTTCCTCACTCAGAACCGCGAGGTCTACGACTACCTCGACAAGTATTGCCCGCTGCGCCGGTGCCTCGACCACGAGTTCCTGACCTACGTGGAGCAGGACAATCAGTTCTACAACTTCCCTATCCACCGCGACGACATCGCGCGCATGCCCGACAAGGACAAGGTCAACGCTGAGCTCAAGCAGCTCAAGGGCGCCGTGGAGGCAAAGACCTTCGAGGACTATTGGGTCAGCTCGGTCGGTCGCACGCTCTATGAGAAGTACATCGATAAATACAGCAAGAAGATGTGGCTGATCGACGACAACAACAAGATCGACACGTTCAACTGGTCCCCCAAGGGTGTCGCCCTCAAGGAGGGGCCGCGCGCGGCCTGGGACACGGCCCTCTCGGCCTACCCGATCGCACCTGACGGCTATAACCAGTATTTCGATGTAGCGACCAAGGGTGCGCGCATCCTGCTCGGCACCAAGATCGAGTGCTACGACATTCCCAACCGCACGGTGACGATCAAGGGTGAGAAGCAGAAGTTCGACCTGATCGTCAGCAGCATCTCACCCGACCAGATGTTCGAGAACTGCTATGGCGCGCTGCCTTACATCGGTCGCGACTTCCACAAGATCGTGCTGCCTATGGAGTTCGCGTTCCCGGAACACGTCTACTTCCTGTACTACGCCAACGATGAGAAATTCACGCGTCTGACCGAGTTCAAGCGCTTCACGCATCACAAATCGCACACGACGCTCATCGGCATGGAGATCCCGTCGATGAACGGCAAGTACTATCCCCTGCCGATGAAGTCGGCACTGGCGCAGGCGGCGCGCTATCACGAGCTGATGCCAAAGGGCGTGTTCGCGCTCGGCCGCCATGGCAGCTATCGCTATGCCATTGACATCGACGACTGCATCGAGCAGGCCATCGCCATGGCCAGACTGGTCCAAGAGGGCAGCTACGAGCATCCGGTTCCGGGGCCGAAGTGGCGCTGAGCCAGCGGCCAGACGCACCTTCGCCGGCCCCGATCCTCAGCCAGCGCGTACGTCCTCGGCGTAGCGATCGATCATGGCGCCTATCTCCATGGGATCATAGCCCCAGCGGCTGATCGCACGCTCGGAAGAGAGCGTGAAGGAGGGCTTGGCGGCTGCGGTCTGCTCGATGCGGGCTTCGAGGCCGAGGCCCTTCGCCAGGCGGATGATGGCCTCGCGCACGGAGATGTGGCCGCGCGCGCCGGCGACGATGGCGTCGAACCCTGTCCACGGCCGTTCAAGCACCCGTGAAACGAGCGCGGCGAGATCAGCGATGTGGGCAGCGTTGTTGAAAGGGGCATCGAGATGGAATGCGCGTACAGTCTCCCCGGTGCGCAGCCTAGCCGCCACGCCAGACAGCCAGTTGCGATGGGCGCCGGGGCCCAGCACGCCAGGCAGACGAATTGCAAGGCACAGCAACCGCTCGGCGCGGGCCGCCAACAGCAGCTCGCCGAGATGCTTGGTGGCGCCGTAGACGTCTGGGTTCACAATCGGGGTGCGCTCATCGACGAGGCCTGCCGCCACCTCTCCATAGAGCGACAGAGAGGAGAAGAAGATGAAGGCCTTTGCAGCCCAGCGCTCGGCGGCCTCGATCAGCGCCTGCGTGCCCATGACGTTGTCGCGCACCATCTGAGCCACATCGATGCCCGGTGCTGGAGAGGTGGCGGCCACGTGAACCACGGCGTCGAAGGGCCCGGGTAGGGTCGCAGCGTCGATAAGATCGCCGCGATGCTTGCGTACCCGCGGCTCTCCGCTCAGCCGGGTCAGGAAGGGCGTTTCCCTACGATGGAGAGCAACGACGTCGCGGCCGCTGCGCGCCAGTGCCCGGGCGACGAAGGAGCCCGAGAATCCCGACGCGCCCGTAACGAGAATGCGCATTCATTTGCCGCTTCAGGTCACCACGTCGAGGATGCGTCCCGGCGACAGTCCGTGCGCGGCGAGCAGATCGTCGTACGAGCCGTAGTTGTGGATGAACTCATCCTGCAGTGTGAAGGCGTCGAGGCGGCAGGTGGCCTTGCTGTCCCAGGCGAGTTGCTTTGTCTGCGGCGCGAGACCGCCCTGGGGCGCATGCTCCTCAATGACGATCACGTGCTTGTGTCGCTTCAGCGCATCGACAATACCGGCACGGTCGAGCGGCTTGACCGTATGCACCGACACCAGCGAGACGGACTTGCCCTGCTCCTGCAGGCGGTCGGCGATGGCGACCGCCATCTTGGTAATGACGCCGTAGGTGAGGATGCATACGTCGGAGCCGCGCCGCAGGTAACGCACCTTGCCGAATTGCCAGGGCTCGGCCCCCTTGGTCAGCACGGGTTCGCCGGCTTTGCCAATGCGCAGGTACACGGGCCCGTTCTTCTGCTGCGCGCACCAGCGGGTTGCGTCCGTGCACTCAAGCGGATCGCATGGCGCAATGACCTGCATGTTGGGCAGTGCGCCGGCAATCGCCATATCCTCCTGCGTGTGATGCGTGCCACCCAGCGTCGAGTAGATGACGCCTGCGCCCATGCCGACCACCGTGACCGGCAGGTTCTGGTAACACAGGTCGTCGCGCACCATCTCGAAGGGGCGGTACAGCGTGAAGGTGGCGATCGTATAGGCGAAGGGCTGACAGCCCTTGAGCGCAAGGCCGGCGCAGATGCCGATCATGCTCTGCTCGGCAACGCCGACGTTGATGAAGCGGTCGGGGTACTGGCTGGAGAACTTGGCCATGCTGCCGGCCGGCGAGATGTCGGACACGACGATGTAGATGTTCGGATTCTTGGTGGCGGCGTCATAGAGCGCCTCGGAGAAGGTGTTCCTCACGGCTATTGTGCCTCCAGCTCGCGCAGCGCTTGGGCATATTCGGCCTTGTTCGGAGAGCGGTAGTGCCACACGGGCACGTTCTCCATGTAGCTGACGCCCTTGCCTTTGACGGTCTTCGCGCAAACCATCAGCGGCTTCGTGCCGCTGCGTCCGGTGACGGCGGCGTGAGCAGCGGCGGGGTCGTGGCCGTCGATCTCGGCCGTCTCCCAGCCGAAAGCCTCGAACTTGGTCGCCAGCGGATAGAATGAAGGGTGCGTCTGCGAGGTGCGGCCGAGGCTCTGGAGGTCGTTGTTATCGACGAATGCAACGATGTTGGTAAGCTTCAGCGATGACGCCATCAGGACGGCTTCCCAAGTCGAGCCTTCCTGCACCTCGCCATCGCTCAGAACCGTGTAGATGATGCCGTTGGTGCCCCGTCCCCGCTCCGCCAGCGCCATGCCCACCACCATCGATAGGCCGTGTCCGAGGGCGCCGGTGGATGCCTCGATGCCGGGATTGCCGTAGTCGGGATGCGTGCCGAGCCGGCCCTTCGGCGTGCAGTAGGCATCGAGGTCGGCTTTGGTCAGGATGCCCAGGTCCTCGAGGATCACGTACTGGATCATGCAGCCGTGACCTTTGGACATCAAGAAGGTGTCCGGCGATTTGCCGCCGCGCACGCCTGGTCGCATGAGTTCGTTATAGATGCAGTCGACGATCTCGGTGCAGGAGAACGCGCCCCCGATGTGCAGTGCCGTGACGTTCTGTGACATGTCGAGGATGCGCCGTCGGTATCTCTTGCAGCGCGCTCGCGCCGCCGCCGCGTCGAACGCGTTGTCGCGCCGCCGAGTCATTGCCGTCTTCATGGCTGCCCTCACTCAATGACCGTCCAGTAATAGTCGCCCGTGTATCCGGCTTCCTTGAACAGCTTGATCCAACCATCGGGATAGTCGTGGAACTTTGCCGTGAGCACCCAGTCCTCAAACACCGCCTTCTGCTCAGGCGTGCGGTAGGAATCGACCTGCACGAAAGCGCACCCGTTCGACACCCGCTGGAGCTCCTTCAGGGCCTTGATGCAGCCGTCCCGGTTGAAGTTGTGCACAGTGTTGAGCGAGATGGCGGCTTTGAAGCTGCCGTCGCGGAACGGCAGATCGGTGGCGGTGCCCAGATGCAGCCGACCGATCACCTCCGGCTCGCACTTCATGAGCGCGTAGCGCGAGATATCGAGGCCGAACGCCTCGATGCCCGGGCAGGCCTTCATGAAGTCCTTGACCAGGAAGCCCTTGGCGCAGCCGACGTCGAGAATGCGGTCCCCGGGCTTGAGATCGAAGTGCGCGATCATGTCCTGCGCCACCGGCACCCAGCGTCCGTCGTAGCGGTAGCCGCCGTACCCGTACTCGCGGGGCCCATCAAAATAGAGCTCCCCGTACTCGCGCGAGATGCGGATATGCTCCTCCGTCTTGGCCATGGCGCGCGCGCCGACATTGCGCCTCCCGCGGGGCAGCTTGGCGAGCAGATTGATCTCTCCCATCGCACTCCTCTCAAGCGTTTGATGTAGTCGCAATTTCATGTCTGTCGCAAGCGAAGCACAGCCTGAACATCGGTAATCCACCGCATCTTGGCCGCAATCACCCGAACACCTCGCCGTGCACACGGGCGAGGCCTTGCTCCAGCGGCTCGAAGTGGAAATCCGGAAACGCTCTGAAGCATTCGGTGATGTCGAAGAAGCGGTGCAGCAGGTGTGGGCGCGGACCCGGCCGCGGCACCGAAATGACCTGCGCCGGCGGCTCGAATTGGTGCGCGACGATATGGGCGATGTCGTGAAAGGAGGTGGCGACGCCGGTGGCGGCATTGAGCGCGCCAGTGCTGCGGTGGAGCAGGATGCGCACTGCCAGGCGGGCCACATCCTCGACGGCGACGTGGTCACGCTTCTCCTCGCCCTCGCCGAAGATGGTGATGGGCTCGCCCTTGGCGGCCTGGCGGCGAAACCGATTCGGCCCGTAGCCCGAATGGGGATCGCGCGCACCATAGATGAGGGTCGGTCGCAGCGCCGCGAAGGGTCCGCGATACTCGCTGCGGAACATCAACTCACGCGCGGCGTGCATCATGCCGTGGGTGGTCGAGGGAGCCACCGGCGATCGCTCGGTGACCGGATTTGCGTCATCGGCGTAGATCGCATCGGAGCTGATGTAAAGCAGATGTGCCGGCGAAGCAGCCGCGAATGCGGCAAGCGCCGCTTCGGCCATGCGCAGGTTGGCCATCAACTGCGCCGCATTCTTGGCGGGTGCGACGGCCGAGACGAACACAATGGCATCGTCGACGGAGAGCGCGGACTTGAGCTGATCGCTGCCACTGGACCCGAGCAAGTCCACTTCCTTGCGCGTCAACGCCAGCGTGGGAATGCCGCTCTTTGCGAGTTCCTGCACGATGGAGCCGCCGACCATGCCGCCAGCGCCGACCACGACCGCGCGCTTGGGTTTGGTGGGTCGGGTGTTCTGGTGCATGAGCGCCAGCATGTCTCTTCCCCTCACGCAACGCCGACGGTGCGGTAATCGAGGCCGGCGGCTTTGGCCTTGCCGGCGTCGAGCATGCGGTAGGGATCGAGCACGAGGCGACCGCGCATGACGCGCGCGAGATCATCGCACGCCAATTCGCGGAACTGGGGCCACGGCGTCATGATCGCCAGCGCGTCCACCCCTTTGGCCGCGTCGAGGGCGGATGCGGCGCCCTTAGCGTTCGGGTGCGGCGTGGCAGAAACGGGCACCACAGGGTCGAACACCTGCAGCGTCCACGGCGTGAGGCAATGGATGAGGGCGAGCGAGGGAGAGTTCTTCACCGAGTGGGTGTTCTGCTTGTAGGCCAGTCCGAGAACGCCGATCCTCGCTTGCGGCTCGCGCGACAGCACCAGCTCATGCAGGATGCGCAGCGGCCAATTCCGGCGGTGCGCGCTGTTGCCGACGAAGGCACGAATCAAGCTGGTGTCCGTGCCGTATTCCTCCGAGATCCGCAGCACGGTCGCCAGGTCGCGCTCGAGGTTGCCCCCGGCGAGGCCGAGGCCGGGTGCCAGATAGGAGTAGGCGCCGATACGGCGGTCGAGCCGCAGAGCCGGAGCGATCTCCGCCCAGTCGGCGCCGATGCGTTCGCAGAGTTCGGCCAGCGTGTTGGCGACCGTGATAGACGCCACAAGACAGCAGTTGATCGATATCTTGGTGAGCTCGGCGCTCTCGAAGCGCATCGGCAGGATCGGGCAGCCGAACGCCGAAAGGAAGCAGTCGAGTGCGGTCGGCAGCGGCTGGGCAGGCTCCGGCGAACCGATGATATGGCGCTCGGGCTTGGTGGCGCGCTCCACTGCGCAGCCGAACACCAGCGTCTCGACCTGATAGTATAGCAGGCGTCCGACACGCTGGTGGGCGCGCGTGTAGCCGGGTGGCACCTGGCTCAACAGCACGACAACGGCATCGGCGCGCGTATTGACCAGGACCAGCTCCAGCAGGTGGTCGAGGCCGGCCAGGTCGCTGTCGCCGCTGTTGTTGGTGGGCACGTCCGGCGCCACGTAGACCAAGTCGCAATCCTGCAGCCGCGCCGGGTCGGCGCTGAAAGCCATGCGCGCGCGGTTGACGCGCAGCAGGTCGTCGAGGTCGGGCTCAACCACGGGCAGCTTGCCGGCCTCAAGCCGGGCCACGAGCGCGGCGTCGGCATCGAAGCCCAGCGTGGCGAAGCCCTTGCTGGCCGCGGCTATGGCCGAGCAGAGGCCGAGGTGTGTCATGCCGGCATAGCCGACGCGGGGTTTGCTCATGAGGCATCAACCGTCTTGATGGCCTCGCCCGACAGCCGGCCGAGGACGCGCAGCAGCCAGCGGTCGTTGCTGAGGTCGGTTGGGACCTTGTCGGCGATCAGCCGCTTGAAGCGGTCATATTCCAGCTCCCAGGTCGGATCCTCGCTCACCAGGGTCGTCGCCTGCTCCGGCGGCCGCCCGCTCGGGAGTATGCGGGTGCGATGCGTGAACGTTGTCGGCCCCCACTTGCACAGCGACTCGATATGCGCGGTGCCGTTCTCGGCCAGCACGTCGCAGGTGAAATGATTGCGCCACGAAAGCAGCGTCATCTCGAACTCCAGCTTGGGTTTGGATGTCTCGGAGCCGATCACGACGCTGTCGGGAGCGCGGTTCTCGAACCGGCTCACAGAGAGAAGGTGGAAGTCCTCGCCGATATCGCCGAACCAGAAGCGAGCAGTATCCAGGAGATGCGAGCCCAGATCGGGAAGCACGCCGGCGCCCCGGTCGCGCCAATCGGAATTGCGCACCAGGCGGGCCGTGCCGTTGCCGTAGAACATGCGACAGCGGTAGATGCGCCCCAGCGCGCCCGATTGCACAAGATCGCGCATACGGACGTAGTGCGGCTCGAACCGGTGATTGTAGGCGGTGTAGCAGAAGGCACCTTTCGCCCGGGCGATGTGCTCGAGCCCGACGAGGTCCTCCTCGCGCTCGGCGTGCAGGGGCTTCTCCACCAGCACATGCTTGCCGTTGCTCAGCAGATAGCTCAGCAGCGCCATCTTCGGCTCGTCCGGCGTGCACACCAGAGCTCCGTCGTAGCTCTCGAGCGGGGCCGCGCGGATGTCGCGGAAGTTGGCCTCCGCCGCCACGGGATCGACCACGCCCACACCCTCCGGGCCGGCGATGCGCAGGCGCTTCTTTCCCTGGACGCCGTACCCGACGATGAGGAAGCGCATGGTGTCGTCGTCGATGCTAGTGGAAGTTGGCGAGCCGCTCGAAACGCTCGAGCTTAGCGATCACGTTATTCGGACTGACGGGCACGTTGCCCTCGTGCTCGCACTCTACGGCGGCCGCGAGAGAGCCGAGCACCGAGGCGATCAGCGGCTTCTCGCTCGAGTAGAGGGCAAGTGCCGCGTAGGCAAGCAGCGCATCGCCCGACCCGACCGCATCGACGATCCGCTCCGCAAAGCTGTCGAGGGCAAAAAAGGCGCGCACGTCCTCGATCTTCTTCGGCACCGACTGGAACGTCAGCAATCCGCGCTCGCCCAGCTTGAGGATCAGCGTCTTGCAGGCGGCCTGCCGATAGAGCTCGAGCCCGAGCGGGCGCACGACCAAATCCTGGTCGCCGAGTGCAAACCGCGCCTCGCGCTCGTTGGGCGTAATGAGGTCGAAGCCGCGGAACTCGAGGATGTTGCCCCAGCGGCTGGCGACCTGGCTGTCAGCCACCTTGAACACTCTGGGTGGGAGGGCCCTGGTCAGGTGCGGAATGGTATCGCGGTTGAAAATGCCGTGGCGGAAGTCGCTGAACACGACGATATCGGTAGATGTGTCAATGATCTGATTGGAGAGGGTGCGAACGATGCGATCGGAGATCGCGCGATTGTCCAGCGTGTCGACCTTGAGCAGGTTGTAGCCACCCGCGACAATGGCGTTCTTGTTGGTCGTAGGCCGGGTGCGGTCGACGACAGGCAGACAATGCACACCCGCGGCTTCCAGATCCCTGAGCGCAAACTCCGCGAGTCCGTCGTCGCCAAGCACCGTCGAGAAGGTCACGACCGCTCCTGCCGCCTTGAGATGCTTGGCGACGATGCCGGCGCCGCCGACGAAGTCTTTGCGGTTCTCGAAGCGGACGCTCATGGTTGGCGTCTTGGTCATGCCGCCGATCAGGGTGGTGTGGGTGTAGCTATCGATGATGGTGTCGCCTACCACATGCACACGAATGCCCGCGAGTTTGGCCAGCGCTCCGCGCAGGCTGTCGAAATCAAAACCTTCGGCCTCCAGCAAAGCGATCAGCTTTTCGACGGCAATCGCGGGCGGCGCCGTCTCGATGATGCCGGATGATGAGTAGACGATGTCACCGGGCGTGAACAGTAACTCGCCACCGTAGGCCTCGACCGCCTCCTTCTCCTCTGCTGTGCGCGGGTGCAGGCCGTCTTTGGTGTACTCGTAACCCTTGGCGAAATAGTCCGGCTTGATGATCCCGATGTTCCTGATGGGTGTCGCATCCTTGTCGATCACCACGTAGTTCACCATCTCCAACGCCGCGAGGTTGAATGCGCGCAACTCCTGGGGAACGAAGGGGCGAAAGTTGGCTTTGGTGATGTGCTCGTCGCCGGTGAGGCTTGCCACCAGTATGTCGCCCTTGCTCGCGGCATAGAGCAGGTGGCGGATATGACCCGGATGCACGATATCAAAGGTGCCATGGCACATGATCACCTTCTTGTCGCGCGGACGGGGACCCACGGCGGCAGCCACCTCCTGCGCTGTCTTGATCTTGTGGCTGACGATCTTCGTGCTGGCTTCGTCCATCATGTTCGCACCTCACGCGGACAGCGCCGCAAACCAGCCCTCGGTGGCTTTGGCGATGCTCTCGGGCTCCCACAGGGGAGCGTCGCGCCAATAGTCGATCTCGGAAAGAATGCGGCTGACACCCTCCTCAAAAGAGACCTTCGCCTGCCAGCGTAGATCCCGCTTGATTCTTGTGATGTCGGCAAACGTGCAGTCCGGCTCACCCGGGCGCTTCGGGATGTGCACGACCGATCCGCCGAGCAACTCAACCAGCCTGTTCACGGATTGCGGGGAACCGGCGCCGAGATTCCAGACTTCTCCGGTCTTGGCCGTAGTCGCTGCCTTGAGAAAGGCCTCAGCCACGTCGGTCACGTAAAGGAAGTCGCGCGTCTGGGTGCCGTCGCCCACCACCGTAAACGGCTTGCCGGCGAGCTTCTGCTTCAGGAATACGCCGAATACAGCCCCATAGGCGCCCGAGGTGCGCGAGCGAGTGCCATAAGCATTGAAGATGCGGATCGAGTTGACGGGCAGGCGATAGACCCGGTGCCAATGCAGCGCCACCTGCTCGCCCTGGTATTTGCTCAACGCATAGGGGTACTGGGGCGCTATCGGATGGTCCTCGCGCGTTGGCGTCTTGGCGAGACCGTAACAGGAGGAGGAGGCGGCGTAGACAAACTTCTTAGCACCGGCTGCGCGCGAGCACTCCAGCATGTGCACCGTGCCCTGCACGTTGGCCGACATGTACTCCATGGGCCGCTCGATCGAAGGCACGATGTCGCCGATACCCGCGAAATGGAACACGTAATCCACGCCCGCAAATACTGGATGGCCGGGCTGATAGGCGCGGATGTCGGCGGCCTCGAAGGAGAAGTGCGAATTGTTCCTGTGGTGGGCAATGTTGCGTTCGCGTCCCCCCACCAGATTGTCAATCACACGGACCTTGTAACCCTGGCCGATCAGGAGATCGACCATGTGACTGCCGATAAACCCGGCCCCCCCTGTGACCAGAGTGGTCTTTGCGGTCCCCGTCATCTGGCACCAATTTTCTTCATGGTCCTGACGTTGAAATACCAGTCGTCATCGAGGCTGTTCGGCAGAAGGTGATTGCGGAAGGCGCGCGCCAGGTCGCGCACCGCATCCTCGATGGTGCGTTTGGGCTCAAAGCCGAGCACCCGCTTCACCTTGTCCGAGTTCACGTGATACGAGCGCATGTCGTTGGTGGGGGTGGTGACGATATCGATCTCGCCCTCGTCCGGGAACTCCTCCTCCACCACCCGCTTCACCATGCGCGCGATCTCGGCAATGGAGTGGTTCTGGAAGCCGATATTGAAGATCTCGCCATGGACCTTCTCATGCGGCGATTCAATCATCAGAAGGTATGCGTCAACCATATCCTCAACGTGCAGGTTGGGGCGCATCTGGTTGCCGCCGAACACGGTGATGGCGCGCTTCTTGACGGCATGGTTGGTCAGGATGTTGACCGACAGGTCGAGCCGCGTGCGTGGGCTGTAGCCACAGATGGTGGCCGGACGGATCACTACGCAGGTGAAGTCGCCGGACTTGTGTTTCCACAACAGCGGCTCGCACATGCCCTTGAACTTGTTGTAGAGCGTGAGGGGCACCAACGGGTGCTCCTCGGTCACGTCGGGGGAGTCGCTAACGCCGTAGACGGAGCTCGACGAACAGTAGACGAAGCGCTTCACACCGGCCTCTCTGGCCGCCACCACCATCGGCTCGAAACAGTCATAGTTGATGGTCTCGGAAAGCTTCTCGTCGAGCTCGAAGCTCGCGTCATTGGAGATGCAGGCGAGATGCAACACAACGTCCTGACCCTGCAGGGCCTCGGCTAGCCTCGGCGTGTCGCGAATGTCGCCCTGGATCACGCGCAGGTTAGGGCTGTTCGGCAGCCGGCATCCGAAATAGAGCGTGTCGTAGACTGTGACGTGGTAGCCCTCGGACAGCAGGCGCGGCGTTAGCGCGTGGCCGACATAGCCGGCACCGCCGGTAATGAGCACGTTCCTCAAATCAGGGGACATGATGCTGCCATGGATGGTTAGTGATTGGGGCCTGTCCCAGCGCGACGGCCCTCGGCCGCGCACCGACCAGAGCGGCTAGGACGCGGCGCGTTCAGGCACAAGCGGAATGGCATACTTTGCCGATACGGCATCCTTGTAGAACATCGCCACCGTGTCGCGTGAATAGTCGTCCAGGTCCTTGCCAACCAACGGCAGTTTCTTGAGATGGTCGTTGGTGACGGTGATTATGTGACAGCCGATCTCGTCGGCCTGGAAGATGTTGAGCAGCTCGCGCGGGCTCGCCCACAGCAGTTCGGCCTTAGGCCGGTTGCGCAGTATCTCGAGCGCCTTCTTCATGTGCGGCACGGGATCTCGTCCGGTGTCAGCAATGCGGCCGGCAAATACCGACACGACCGCGGGCACCGCCTCCTCCAGCGCCTCGCCAACGCGTGAGACTTGCTCAAGCGTCATGACAGCCGTGACGTTGAGCTTGACGCCGGTGCGCGACAAGATGGCAATCAGGGGACCGGCGAAGTCGCCCTTGGTGTTGGTGACGGGGATCTTAACGTAGACGTTCTTGCCCCAGGATGCGATCTCGCGCGCCTGCTGTTCCATGGTGGGGAAGTCGTCGGCAAACACCTCGAACGAAATCGGACGATCCGGGATGGCCTCAAGAACCTCGTGGGCGAAGGTCTTGTAGTCGCTGACACCGGCGGCCCGCATCAGCGTGGGATTGGTGGTGAACCCCCGGATGAGCGGATTGGCCGCGGCCTCGCGCATCGCCTTGGTGTCCGCCCCGTCAGCGAAAATCTGGATCTTCAGCGCACTGATGCTCGGCATGGTCATGACACCCCTCCCTCGCTGTGCTCATGCCCGACGATGTAAGCCACTGCCTCCGGCAGCGACCGAACCGTCTTATGCGGCGTGCTCGACTTTTCGTGATTGCTTTCCCAGTCGATCATTATGGTCAAACAACCGGCCGCCTGCCCCGCCTCTATGTCGCGCCAGCGGTCGCCGATCATGATGCTTCGTGAGAGATCGATGCCTCGCTCGCGGGCTGCATCGAGAAGCATGCCGGGCTTGGGCTTGCGGCAGTGGCAGCCGTCGGCGTCGACGTGGACGCAGACCTTAATTTCGTCGAGCGGCAGGCGCCGGCGCATCTCGTCATGCATGACGTCGAGCGTCGCCATAGTGTTGCGACCGGTGCTGATGTCGGGCTGGTTCGTGACCACGACCAGGACGAAGCCGAGCTCCTTGAGACGCCGCATTGCCTCCTCGACACCCGGCAGGATGCGAAAATCGGCCATGCTGGTCGGCGCCACCGGTCGCCCGTCGCGCTGCACGTTGGCGCTGATTACGCCATCCCGGTCCAAGAAAACGGCGCGCGTCACCACTTGGTCGCATTCCTCTGCAGCTTGGGGTGCGAGACGAGGCAATGCCACACGACCGACTGAAACGCCTCCTGATGCGGCGTCACGCGGGACTCGCCCACGGTCGGAATGACCACCACGACATCGCCTGCCTGCTTGGTATAGCCGCCATCGCGCCCCACAATGCCGAACACCTTGAGGCCTCGCGCCTTGGCCTCCTTGATGGCGGCGACGAGGTTGGGACTGACGTTCCGTTCCAGATTGCCGCCGCCTACGGAGAAGATGAGGATTGCGTCCTTGGCTTTGGCGCGGCTGACCTTAAGCCACTCAGCGAACACCGTCGGCCAGCCCTCATCGTTCGTGCGCGCCGTCAGCTCGGAGACATTGTCGGTGGGAGCGTATGCCTCGATACCGCACAGCTTGCGGAAGTCGTTGACGGCATGCCCGCAATTGCCGGCGCTTCCCCCGACGCCGAGAACAAACAACCGGCCTTCCCGCTCTCGCAGCGCGACGAGCTCGTCGCACAGGTTCTCCACGACTTCTGTGGGAGTGCGCCGAGCAATTTCGGCAACTTCCGTCAGGAAAGTCGCAGCGTGAGCCATAGTATCCTCGCATGCATCGCAGCAAATCGATCGATGAACGAAGCTCGACAAAGAGCGGTACGGAAAAAGCCACAGGCGACCGCGCATACGCGACACATATTGCTCACTGTCAGGCCAGCACAATACACACGTCGGCACGCAGTCGAAGGTGCTTCTCCCCGTTTTCAACAACTCGCAAGCGCCTGATTATCCAGGTCTTCTGAAGGATAACGCACAGAAGAGTAGAGTGAGGCAGCTGTTCGGCGGTGGTGCCGGCTCGACGGATTTCGTCGTCTCAAGTTCGCGCCTGGAGACTCTGGCCGACTGGCGCACGTTCGCCCACATCTGGCTCGGTCAGATCGACATCTACGACCACTTCACGAGGTTCTTTCGAAATCATCTCGGCATCCCGCCGGCCGAGCATCGGCGCAGCCTGCGCCACGTCGAAACGCAGGGATGACATGTCCGGCGGGACTCACTCCGACAGGCCTGCCGCGCGCAAGCCCTCCAGAAATCTGTCGATGGTCCTCGCCGTATAGGGCACCGATTGCCTGATCGAGGCTGTCGACATGTCCGGCATCAACCGCCGCAGCGTGGCCATGGCGGCTCTCGCCTCGTCGATCTGCCCCGCCTTGGCGAGGCTGGCGCACAGTATGCGATGTCCGCCCAGATAGCCCGGCCGCAGCTGCACGGCCTGTCGCGCCCATTTGACGGCGTCCGCGAAGTGCCCGCTCAGATAGTGGGCAACGGCGATGCCCGCGAAGAAGAAACTGTTGAACGGGTCGCGCGGGCTGATCCGCATCGCGCGCTCGAACTGGCGCAGTGCGTCCTCCGACTGGCCGTCGAGCGCCAGAGTGAAGCCGACGAAGCCGGCAGCGGTTGCAAAGTTCGGATTGAGGTCGAGAGCGGCGCCGAAGTAGCGGATCGCCTCGTCCGTCTGCCGGCCGGTAAGCGCAAGAATGCCGAGAGCCACATGCGCCCAGGGGTCGTCGTCGTCGAGCGCGACGGCACGATGTGCGAGCGTGGCGGCCAGCTCCCGCTCGCTTCCCGGCGGCGTCCAGCCCACGTACGATGAGACAAGCAGCGCGCAAGCCAGCATGCTGTGTGCAGGCGCGTAGTTCGGATACTGCCCGACGGCCTGGCGCAGGATGGCAATGGCGGTTGCACTGTCGGCCGCCGTGAACTTCCAGAAGTAGGAGAGGGCGCGCGCGACCAGATCCCAGGCATCGAGGTCGTCGGCCGATCGCCTTTCGGCCCGCAGTCCCTCGGCCGCCAGGAGCTTCGGCTCGATCGCAGCGGTGACGCTGGCCGTGATCTCATCCTGGACGGCGAAGATATCGGTCAATTCGCGGTCATACCGCTCCGACCAGATGTGGCTGCCAGTGTTCGCATCCAAGAGCTGGCTCGTGACGCGGACGCGCCGGCCGCTCTTGCGCACGCTCCCCTCCAGGATATAGCGCACGCCCAGCTCGCGGCCCACCTGCTTCACGTCGTGCGCCTTGCCCTTGTAGACGAAGGTGGAGTTCCTGGCGATCACGAAGAACCAGTGCAGGCGTGAGAGAGCTGTGATGATCTCCTCGCTGATGCCGTCGCTGAAATACTCCTGCTCGGGGTCTCCTGACATGTTGGTGAACGGGAGCACTGCGATCGACGGCTTGTCGGGCAGTCTGGCCGCAACCCGCCCCGACGCACCTGCCGGGGCACCGACGCCTTCCTCCCGCACGTCTCCCACGAAACGAAAGCCCTTGCGGGGAATGGTGCGGACCAGCCGCTGCTGCTCGCCCGTATCGCCGATGGCCGACCGCACGGAGTTCATCCGGCTGGTCAAGGTCGACTCCGAGACGGCCCGGCCTGCCCAGACGGCGGCCAGCACATCGTCCTTGCTGACCACTCGGTTTCTGTTCTGTACCAGGTAGACCAGCAAATCGAAGACCTGGGGCTCGAGCGCAATCAGCTTGCTGCCCCGCCGAAGCTCGCGCCGGTCGCTGTCCAGGCAATACTCGTCAAAGACAAATACCATCCGCTCCCCGAATGTCCGCGGCAGTGCAGCACGACGGCCGGAGCCCATAAATCATCGCCTTCCGGAGGAAAAATCAAGCTCGCCTGGAGCTGTCCTCAAGGCCGGGGAGAGCGCGATGAGGCATGCTTGTCGGCAGCCGCGCCGTCATTAGAAGAGTGCGGAGAAGAAAGAGGAAATCGATGCCCAAGGTGCCTGACCTCCCCCACACCCGGCCTACCTTGGCGCAACACAGGGGAGGTCCGACGTGACCCAGCTTGCCAACATCGCTGACGCGCTCGAAGGCTGCGCGCGCCGGTTCCCGGAGAAGATCGGCGCCCGTGACCTCGAACGGGAGATGACGTTCCGCCTTTGGCACCAACGCGCATGCCGCCTGGCGAACGCCTTGGGCGGCATCGGGCTCGTCAAGGGCGATCGCGTCTGCGTCCTCGCCTACAATTGCATGGAGTGGCTGGAGATCTATGCGGCCACCGCCATGGCAGGGCTGATCGCCGTCCCTGTCAACTTCCGGCTGGTCGGACCGGAAATCCGCTACGTCGCCGAGAATTGCGAGGCCAGGGCTTTCATCGTCCAGGATGACCTGCTGGCGACGCTCGAATCCGTGCGCGCAGACCTGCCCATTCCCGCCCGCAACTTCATCGTGTTTGGCACAGGGCGTTGCCCCGCGGGATACAGGGCCTACGAAGACCTCATTGCCAACGCGAGCGATGCGCCGCCGCGGGTCGATGTCGAGGCCGGCGATCCCTGGACGCTGATGTACACCTCCGGGACAACCGGTAAGCCCAAGGGCGCCATCCGCAGCCATCGGGGCAGCGCCTTGCTGTCGCTGGTGACGGAGGTGGAAATGGGCCTCGGTCGCAGCGACAGCGCGCTGCTGGTCATGCCCATGTGCCACGCCAACTCGCTGTTCTTCTTCGGCGCGTTCCTCTACTGCGGTGCGGCCTGCACCGTCTACAGCAGGAAGAGCTTCGATCCGGAGCATCTGGTGCGCACGCTCGCCGAGCGCGGGGCGACCTTCACATCTCTCGTTCCCACGCACTACATCATGATGCTCGGCCTGCCCGAAGCGGTGCGCGGCCGCTGCAACGTCGATGCGGTCACCAAGCTGATGATCTCCTCGGCACCCGCCCGCCGCGACACCAAGCTGGCGATCATGGATTACTTCAAGAATTCGGGCCTGTTCGAGCTTTACGGCTCGACCGAGGCCGGCTGGGTGACGATGCTGCATCCTGAGGAGCAGCTGTCCAAACTCGGCTCGGTGGGGCGCGAGTGTGTCGGGTCGCGGCCGGTGCGACTGCTCGATGCCGATGGCAATGACGTGCCGGACGGCCAGCCTGGCGAGCTCTACTCCTGCAACGCCTACACCTTCGACGGCTACTGGAAGCTTCCCGACAAGACCAGGGAGGCGTTCCGGGACGGCTATTGCACCGTCGGCGACCTCGCCAGACGCGACGAGGACGGCTTCATCTATCTCGTCGATCGCAAGAGCAACATGATCATCTCCGGCGGCGAGAACGTCTATCCGTCCGAGGTCGAATCGATCCTGGGCGGCCACCCGAAGGTGCAGGACGTGGCCATCATCGGCGTCAGCGACGCAAAATGGGGCGAGCGCGTGCACGCGGTGATCATTGCCAAAGACGGCGAGACGCCGACGCAGGAGGAAATCCTCGACTGGTGCAAGGACCGCATGGCAGGCCACAAGCGGCCGAGATCGGTGTCCTTCATTCGCGAGGACGAGATGCCAAGAACCGGCACCGGAAAGATTCTGCACCGCGTGCTGCGCGCGCAGCATCAGGCCGAAGCCAATCAGAACAACTGAGTTGCGAGGACACCGATGAGCCAGGGATCCGATGTGCGGCAAGATCTGAATGCCGATGAGCGCACTTGCGCGTCATGGATCGCACGCTTCCTCAAAGCGCGCGGCATCGACCGCATCTTCGGGCTGCAGGGCGGCCATATCCAGCCCATCTGGGATCACGTCGCCCGGCTCGGCATCCGCATCATCGACGTGAGAGATGAAGGGGCCGCCGTGCACATGGCGCACGCCCATGCCGAGCTCACGGGCCAATTCGGCGTCGCCATGGTGACGGCGGGCCCCGGTGTGACCAATACGGTCACGGCGATGGCCAACGCATCGCTGGCACGCGCTCCGGTGCTGTTGATCGGAGGGTGCACGTCGCGGCCACAGGCCAACATGGGCCCCCTGCAGGACATTCCCCACGTCGACATCCTGCGGCCGGTCACCCGCTACGCGCGCACGGCGCGCGTGCCCGAGCAGGTCGTGCGCGAGCTGGACGAGGCTGTCGGTTGTGCGACCGGCTACGCGGGCGAGCCTGGACCTGTCTACATCGAGATCCCGACCGATGTCCTGCGCACGCCGGTCTTGCCGCAGCTTGTGCTGGACGAGTGGATGCAGGCCAAGCCGCAGCGCACCATCCCCCCCGACCCGGCAACCGTCGCCGAAGCCGTCGACGTCTTCTGGTCGGCGAAGCGTCCGCTGGTCATCACCGGCAGGGGTGCAAGAGGAGCGGGCGCTGCGCTGCTCCGTTTCCTCGACGCCACCGGTGCCCTCTATCTCGACACACAGGAAAGTCGCGGCCTGGTGCCGGCCGATCATCCCTCGACCGCGGCAGCCGTGCGCGCCGCGGCAATGACGGATGCCGATGTGGTGCTGGTGGTTGGCCGCAAGCTCGACTACCAGGTCGGCTATGGATCGCCGGCCGTCTTCCCTCATGCACGCTTCATCCGCCTGTCGGATGTGCCCGGCGAGCTGATCGATAACCGGAGGGGCCAACCGGAGCTACTGGCCTCGCCGCACCTTGCGCTCGAGGCAATGCTGCAGGCGGCCGGCAACCGCGAGCCCGGTATCGACAAGGCCTGGGCAGGCAAGCTGCGCGGGCGGCATTCCGAGCGGATAGCGAAAAGCGCGGCCGAGAGCGGCCGGCAGACGACAGGCAGTGACGGCAAGATCCATCCACGGGCGATCTTCGACGCCATCGCGGTGGTTGCAGATACCGACTACATCGGCATCGCGGATGGCGGCGATCTGCTCAGCTTTGCGCGCACCGGCCTGCAGGCCAGGACCTACATGGATGCTGGCGCCTTCGGCTGCCTCGGCGTGGGCGTTCCCTTCGCAGTCGCGGCGGCTCTGGCGATGCCGGACCGGCAAGTCATTTCCGTCAACGGCGATGGCGCATTCGGCATCAACGCCATGGAGATCGACACCGCCGTACGGCACGGGGCCAAGGTCGTCTTTGTTGTATCCAACAACGCGGCCTGGAATATCGAGCGCCTCGACCAGGAGATGAACTACGGCGGCCGCGTGGTCGGCACCACGCTGCGCCACTCCGACTATGCGGCGCTGGCCCGCGCGCTGGGGGCGCACGGAGAACGCGTCGAGCGACCGGGGGATTTGCAGCAGGCGCTCGAGAGGGCGCTGGACAACGCACCGGCATTGGTCGACGTCGTCACCTCCCAGTCCGTCGTCTCATCGGATGCGCGGAAAGGGCTGGGCTTCGTCTACGATTTTCAAGCTTTGACGGCCTGGGACGAGGCAGAGCGAAAGCGGCGGGGCGTCTGACAAAATTGTCGATCGATCCGCCCGTGCTCGCGGCATGCTCTGAGCGAAGTGCGCGACCTCGACCGCACCGGAGGGGCTCACGACTTGATCTCGACGTGCGCTTCGGCTGCGGGTCCGCCACGCAGGTAGGGGGCATCGAGAAATGCCCGCCGCGGATGGTGGATCCTGTAGAGTCTGTAGCCGAAGAGCGCGCCCGCGCTCAGGAAGCCGACCAACGCGGCCCGCGCGCCAGAGGCAAGATTGCCGGCGACAGCACATCCGACAACACCGGCTGCAACGCCTATTGAGCCGGCGTGGATCGCCGCGGTGGCGGCATCGGGTAGCAGATGAAGAGGATTGCGCACGATGGCTCCCGGATGGCTGCGGATGCTGCCGGAGATGATATGCGAGCAGGGGTTATGGCGCGGCCTTCGGGTGGCGCCAAGGTTAAGCGTTATCTCGTGTTGGATCGACCACGCACCTTGGCTCATTGGTCGCCCTTGATCACGTAGCCCGCGGTGGCTCGATCGTTGTGGCCTTTGCGCCGGCGATCACGTGCTGGACGCTGTTTGGCGACACCTCGACGCGATGCCGTCGCGCCACAGCGGGCCGCTCATCGGCCCCGCCGGTGCACGCAGGCCATTGCGGACAACGACTAAGGTGTTGGAAGTTCACGGCTCTGTGGTTGCCGGCGCACTTGCGATAGGCAACAGTCCGGTCGCAGCCGCCGAGGCAGACAGAGGGAGACCGGGCCGAGGTTGCCCGGCGGCATGAGCCAAGACGGTCGACTCTGGAGGTCGTTGGTGAAACTCACAGGTGGGCTCGCAAGCCGCATTGGCCTTGCGTGTGCCATTTTGCTTGCGGTGATGGCGGCCTCGCTGACGGCCAGCCAGGTTCGCCCTCCAGCACTGGCCTCCAATGTCGCGACTGCGTTCAAGAGCTCGCCGTCGGCCGCCAAGCAGAATCTGCTGTCCGTCAAGTTGCCCGACGATCCCCTTTGGGAGAGACGGTGGTGGATCGAGAAGACGGCGCGCCTTCTGCGCGGGGGCGCAGGGCTCGGCCCCGACGACGATGTCGATGCGCTGCTGCAGTTGTCCGAGGAAGAGATCGCGCGCCGTTTCATGAGCGACCCGCGCTTTGGCGACGCGATCCTCGACTTCAACATGTTCTTCCTCGGCTACAAAGCCGACGAGCTCAAGATCGATGGCGCCTACAGCATCTATGCCTTCGACTTTGCCAACGCGGTCGCTGCATCTCAGGCGCTGCTCCAGGGCGGCGACTATTTCAAGCTGTTCGATCTCGAGGGCGAATTCTTCATGGCGCCTCTGCGCAGCGAGCCTCTCGAGGAAGCGCTGGCAGCGGAGGATGCGGGTCTTGCGCCCGATCAGTTGCGGCGCAAGGCCGTCGCCGAGCTGCAGGCGGTATTCGATGACCTCATCAGCCCTGCCTCCGCGGCAACACGCTCTGCCGGACAGGAGCTCTGCAGGAAGCTGAGTGATATCGTGGCGCGACGGACGGAGCTGACCAACAGGGTTTATCGGGCGTTCAACGACATCGAAATTTTTGCGCTCATCAGGGGGCAGGTCATATCGTGGCCATTCGATGCACTGGAGCGAGCTGCCAAGGAGGGGTGCACTGGCCGATCGTGGGCCCAGGCCGATACGAGGCGGATCACGACCGCCGCTCAGAGCGCATCAGGCCGGTTCAGCCGGGCCTTCGCGGAGATCTTCAAGTTCGAGCCCGCGGTCTACCGGCCGCAGTCCGTTCTCGACTTCAAGGCGGTGGACTTGAGCGCTTTTCCCGCCAAGGAGAAATGGCTGGCATTTGGTTTCGAGCAGGCCATCTCCCTGCAGAACTCCTCGACGAACTTCAACCGCAAGCGGGCCGCCTACATCCTGAGGCGCTTCTTCTGCGATGACCTGACGCCTGTCGGGTTCGAGGACCCGCAGGAGCATATCGGCGGTGCACACGGCTCGGACACGTCATGCTTTGCCTGCCACTACAAGCTCGATCCGATGGGCGGCTTCTTCCGG
Organism: Hyphomicrobiaceae bacterium; assembly: GCA_008933705.1. Taxonomy (GTDB): domain Bacteria; phylum Pseudomonadota; class Alphaproteobacteria; order Rhizobiales; family Hyphomicrobiaceae; genus AWTP1-13. The sequence continues at coordinate 38,062 of WBUN01000012.1, read as the reverse complement.
AAATACGGGGCGCAGTTCTACGACTATACCCGCTCGTCGACCATCATCTTCGACGACCTCGCCGACGTGAGCCGGCAGAAGTACGAGGCCACTTGGCGTGCCCGCAAGAGTTCGAGCCGCAAATGGAACATAGCCTACGTTCGCTCCCCGCGCTGGGAGAGCCAGAACAGCTATGGGGAGACGCTGGGCGATCTGTCGAAGATCATTCGCCAGGCGCCCGAGGCCAAACGCTGCCTCGTCAAACGGCTCTTCGAGTATATAACGGCTGAGAACCAAACCATCGACGGCGGATATCTGGACTACCTGACCAAGGCCTTCGAGGCGGAAGCCGCGGTCAGCTCCTCCGCGGCGATGAAGAGCACCATCGTGCGCATCCTGCAGAGCCAGACCTTCCACGCTCGCAACCCGGACCCGCAGCAATGCTACGATCATGGCCCGGATGCAAAGCCCACGCGCGGGCCGCCGTGCAGGGTTGCGTTCATCCTCCAGAGGAACTGCGGCCAGTGTCACGGTACGGTCTATGACGGCGGCGCCAACCTCGATCTCGGTGCGTGGATCCTGGCTCCGGACGGCAGGAATCAGACCTTCCCTCATCTCGATCATGATATGCAGCAGCTACCGGCGCACGACACGCTGACCCGGATCCTGGATCGGCTCTCCTCCTCGAATCCGAAAAGGCGCATGCCCAAGAACAAGATCATGTCGAGCCAGGAGCGCCAGGAGCTCTACCTCTGGGCGCAGCAGGAGCTCGGCCGCCTGTCCAAGGGGGATGGTCCATGAAGACATTGGTCGCCGCCCTGACCGCCATCTACTCGCTCTGGCTGCTCACGGCGCCGGCATCAGCCCAGACGTCGCGGTTCAAGGGGTGGGCGGCCATTTCCAAGGAGCTTTCGACGCGCATTGCCGCGCCAGGCGAGAGCTTGGATCTCGAACGCTTCATTCCGGCCGAGGACATGGAGGATTTCCTCGGTACCTGGACGACATTCGGCACCGAGCACAGCTTCCAGAACGGCTTGCCCAATCCCCTCAGCATGGCGATCTGGCACGTCACGCTGTCCGGATTTGCCAAGAGTGTCGGCAACTCGTGCGCCACCCCGCAGCTCGCGTTCCACCCGCGCTTTCTGGCAATCCTGAGGAAGCTCTGCGCCTGGCCGGCGCCGGAGGCGCAAAGCGAGGCCGTCCTGTTGGAGTTCTGGTGGAGCGTCATGGGCCACAATGCGCCGCAGCGGGAGTATGCGGCGTGGCGGGACTTCTTCCTCGGCCCGTCCTATCGCGGCCGGCCGGCAGCCGAGACGATCGCCGCCATGACGCTGACCATCACCATGAACCCCTACTTGCTCCTGCACAAGTGAGAGGCGGCACGCCATGACCCCCTCGCGACGCGACGTTCTGAAATTCGGGGCTTTCGGCGCCGGAATGGTGCTGCTGCCCCGTGTCAGCTTCCTCGGCGCCGCCGAGCCCGACGCGGACCCGCATTTCTTCCTGCTCATCGTGCTCAATGGCGGTGCCGACTCTTCCTACATGTTCGATGCGCGCCCCCTTTCCATGACAAAGGCAGGCCGCATCCAGAACTATCTGGGCGAGGAGCCGGCCCCTTGGGTCGGCAGGAACGGAGTCTCCGCGCTCGCCACGTCGCTGATCAAGCCGCTCGCCGCCTTTCGTGACCAGTTCAGCGTGATCAACGGTGTCTACATGGCGCCGAGCTTCGACGGCCATCTGCAGAACATGAACTTCCTTTTCGCCGGCAAGCCGTTCGGCGGCGATTCGTTCGTCCCCCATCTCAATCTGCCGGAAACCGGCCGCAAGCCGGAATCCCTCGATGCCATCGTGCCGACCGCGCCGCTGTTCATCAACGTCGACAACCATTCCGGCGTCGTGCCGCTGCAGCCGCGCTCCGTAGCCGGGCTGTCGGCCAGGCTGAAGCAGTTCGAGGCTCCGCGCTCCGGCGACGCCACAGTGGATTTCATGCGCAGCCGCCTCGCGGCCAACGCCGTCGAGCCTGGCCGGTTCTCCGCCGGCTCAAGCCTCATGCTTGCGGGGCTTGAGGGCGCTCCTCGCGTGCACCACAAGCTGGCCCGGCTGACGGCGCCCAAGCGGGAGGAGAGCGCCGAGCGGCAGTCCCTCGCCCTGATCGCGGAGTGCTTCCGCCTCTCGATCTCGCGGTCCGCGATCTACGTGCTTCCCGAGGCGTTCGACGTGCACGCGCCCGACCAGGCGCTGGCGCAGCCGAAGCTGTTCGGCAGCGCGATCGGCAGAATCACCGATCTGCTCAACGGACTGCGCGAGACGGCCTTCGACGCCAAGCGATCCATCTTCGATGTCACCACGGTGATGATAGCGAGCGAACTCGGCCGCACTCTGCGGGCGCCCGACATGCCGATTGGCGCCACGGGCACGAACCACAATCAGTTCTCGAACTCCATTCTGATCGGCGGCAAGGGCATACGCGGCGGCATGGTGATCGGTGCGTCCGATCTTCCCGACGAGAGGGCGACTGTGTCGAAGGCGCATCTGGCGCTCGATCCGGTCCTTGAGAAGGCGATGGGGCGCCCGTTCGACTTTGCAGCCTTGAAGCCGCGGCCGGATCACCCGGACGCCTTCGACATCAAGGACTATCTGACCGTCGGCTCCGTGGTGAACACCATCTATGCGCTGTTCGGCGTGCCCAAGGCGCACTATCGAATGCTGCGGCCGGACCTGCCGCTCGCCCCCGTATTGCATGGCCTGCTGGCCTAGTTGCTTGATCGGAGGCAGGTTCCACTGAGCAACGCACGATCTGAATGTTCACAGGGATCGCGCGACCCTCCGGAAGGGCGTGCGATCTTCGGGGAGCTTCCATTGGCCGCCGCGACGCTTCGTCTCCGAATCCACCTGCTCGGGGCTTCAGCCCTGCTGGCCTATGTGTTGCTGGCGCTGCTGTCCTACGTGCACACGCCCGCCCTGTGGTCGCAGGAGGAAGCCCCACGCGCGATCGGCTTCTTCGACGCCCTGGCGGGCCCTCTTCCCGTCATCGGCTCCTATCGCCAGCTCACGGTGGAGGCGGTCATTGCCACCTACTGGTCCTTGCTTGCCGTTGCAAGTACAGCCGCAATGCTGGTCAGCTTCCTTCTGATGCGTGCGGCGCAGGCGCTCGACAAAAGCGTCTTCAAGGCGACGTTCCGATGGTCGCTCGCCTTCGCTCTGGCCTGCGCACTATCCTATCCCGTCTTCACGCAGGATTTCTGGTTGTCTGCGGTTTGGGGCCGCATGATCGCGTCGGGCGTCAACCCGTACTACGCCCTCTTCGGTGGCGCGGAGCTTGCCGGTCTCCCGCTCGACCACTTCCCGATGGTGATGTCGTATGGGCCGCTCTGGGGCCTCGCCTCGGCAGCGGTTGCAGCGGTCGCGCACGGGAATCTCTGGCTCACCGCCATCCTGTTCAAGGCGCTTCTCGCCGTCGCCTGGATCGGCTCGCTGGTGGTGGTCGCCAAGATCACGGCGGCGAAGCCGATACTCGACCGATGCCTTGCCGTCACCCTGTTCGGTTGGCTGCCGGCCGGCGTCTCTCAAACGCTCGCCGAGGGCCACAACGACATCGGCATGGTCGCGCTGGGGCTGCTGTGGCTCTTGCTTCTGCAGCGCGCCGATTGGAGGGCGCCTATCGCGCTGGTCGCCTCCATCCTCTGCAAGTACGTGACGGCGCCCCTGTTCCTGATCGACGCCATCCATGAGCTGCGGCGTGGCCCCCCGGCGTGGGGCAAGTTCTTCCTGCGGCTCGTCGCGCCGGCGCTGCTGGGCCTCAGTATTCTCGCCGTGTTCTACCGATCGCCGGCTTTCTTCGACGGGCTGAGGGTGATCAGCTCATGGCACTTTCTGCAACCTCGCGATGCAGTCACCGCGCTGGAGTTCCTTTCCGGCGCATCGCTCTTGCCGATCACGATCGCTGCCACCTTCGTCTTTCCGCTGCTTGCCGCCTATCATCTCGCGGTCTGCTTATGGTCGCCAACGATCACCAGTCTGCAGAAGTCGGCCGTCGCAATCATGGCTGCCGTCATGTTCGCAGGCATCAGCCATCTCTGGCCCTGGTATGTGATCTGGGGCCTCGCGCTCGCCGTGATCGTACCGACGTGGTGGCTCTCCAGATTTGTGGTCGGTGTTGCCCTTCTCGTGCCGTTCACCATCGCGTCATGGTGGCTCGATCCGTTCGCGCACCACCGAGAGGTGGCGGCACTGGCGATGTACGTCGGCGCCGCGCTGTGGACGCTGGCGACCCGGGGCGCCGTCGCGATGCCGTCCCCCGCGATGAACGTCCATTCATCTTTCGGAGCTTCCGCGAACGTCAGGGTCCCTCCGGACGGCCTATTCACAAGGCAATTGTGACCAAGGGGGCACACATCCGAATTTCGCCGGGCCGCACCCAGCTCGTGCAGATATGTTCGTTGCCGAGCTGCCGCCTTGCAGTCTAATTTTCCGCTTCTCGCAGGTGTGCAGCCGAACGGCTGCACCGAGGCGGGATGCCTCGCTCCCTTGCCGTGCACGGTACGGGCATGGAGCGGGCGGATGCGTGCAGCAGACGTAGGCCACGTGCGCCTCGTGCTGCGTCAGGTCGAGGCGCGAGGGGCACTACCATTAACCGCATAGAGAAGAACTTCGCTGGGCGAACGGGTGTCGTGCTTGCGCTGGCAGAGGGGCTGCGGCTCCATCAGTGGGCGAAGAACCTGCTCATTTTCGTTCCGCTTCTGCTTTCGGGCACAATTGACAACCTGGAAGCATGGGGCTTGTGCCTGCTGGGGTTCGTCGCCTGGGGCGTGCTCGCCTCCTGCACGTATCTTCTGAACGATCTCCTCGATCTTCGGTTCGATCGCACGCACTGGTCGAAGTGGCGGCGACCGATCGCACGCGGCGATCTGCCCATCGGCCTGGTCGCCATCGTAGTGCCGCTCGGCATGCTGATCAGCCTGGCTGCCGTGGCCAGCGTCAACCACCGCGCCGCAGTCGTGCTGTTGATCTACACGGCGCTGACATTTGCGTATTCCGTCGGGCTAAAGCGGCTGCCTGTCGTGGACGTGCTGATTCTGGCGATGCTCTACACGCTTCGTCTGTTCTTCGGCATCGAGTTGGCCAATGTCGCGACGTCATCCTGGTTGCTGGTCTTCTCAATGTTCATCTTCACCTCCCTGTCGCTTGCAAAGCGCTTCACGGAGATCATGCGCAACGCCAATCTCGGCCGCGAGAAGGTGGACGGCCGCGGCTACGTCGTCAAAGACGGGCCGTTGATCTTCGGCCTGGGACTTTCGACTGCAGCCGGGGCCGTGCTGATCATGGTTCTCTACCTCATAAACGAAGCCTTCGGCGCGACGTTCTACAGAAGTCCTCTGCTGCTTTGGCCGGTACCGGCGATCCTGTTTCTGTGGCTCGGGCGCATATGGCTTCTGGCCGGCCGCGACCAGCTCGATGATGACCCGATCCGGTTCGCCATTCGAGATCCGGCCAGCCTCGCGCTCGGCGCGGGTGTCGTTGCCGCTTTCGCGGGCGCATGGCTGGTGTGATCCGGGGTCCCGAGTGATGGGCGATTCAGCTGCGGCGCGGTGGCTTGCCGACGGTCGCACGACGGTGTGGATTGTGCTTACCCTGTCCGGCGTCACGATCCATCTGCTGCTCTGGCAGATATCCGAGCCTTTCGACCTGTTCAGTGATTTCTACAAGGCTTACTACCCGGCAGCCGAGCTCCTCTTGGAGGAGGGCCTCAGCGCCACCTGGCCGCTCACCGAAGCTGCGGCCGGCGGCTTCGTCAACATTCCCATCATTGCCTGGCTGTTCGTGCCTTTGGTCCCTCTGGGGGAGGAAGGCGCCGGGTGGGCTTTTCTCGGCGTAGGCGCCGCCGCGACGGTCGCCGCCTGGGCACTGCTGACGAGAATGGGCCTGCCCCAAGCACGCATCGGCGCGCCCTTGCTGTTCCTGTTTCTCATCAACGGCCCGCTGGTCAACAGCCTGCGCGAGGGAAACACGACGCACATCATCCTGCTGCTGCTGATCGTCGCGTTGCTTCTGTGGCGCGGCGGGCGGCAGTTTGCGGCGGGGCTCGTGCTGGGCGCATGCGCGGTCTTGAAACTGCCACTGCTGCTGTTTGGGGCCTATTTCATTCTGCGCCGCCGATGGCGCATCGTTGCGGGCGGCATCGCGACCATATCCGCCGCCCTCGTTCTCTCGCTTCTGGTCTATGGCGTGCAAGGCAACATTGCCTGGTACAAGGATAGCGTCGAGCCGTTCCTCGGCGGGGTTATTCCCGCATTCAACGTGCAGTCCGTCGACGGCTTCTTGATGCGTCTCTCGACCGGTGCGAGCCGCCTGCGCGACTGGGATCCGCTGCAGCCACCGGACATCCACAAGGTGGCCCGGCTTGTGCTCCTCGCCGTACTTTACACTGGCGCGGCATGGCTGCTGTGGCGTTGTACGCGCGGCCGTTCCCCCGGCGGCACACCGAACGCGCTCACCTCAGGCGAGGTTCTCGAGTATGCGCTTGTTCTCAATCTTGCACTGGTCACAAGCCCCATTTCCTGGACGCACTACTACCTGCTGCTGATGATGCCCTGGGGTCTGCATCTTGGAGGGCGGCTGCCACTGCCCGACGACCGGGCAACGCGCTGGTTGATGCGGAGCAGCCTGGCCTTGATTTCGCTTCCTGTCATCATGCCAGCCTTGCCACAAGACTGGCTCGGCGAGCTGATCGCGCGAACGCTTGTCTCCGCCTGGTTCTTCGGCGGGCTGCTCATGCTAGCTTCGCTGGCGCGGGGGCTATGGCATACGGCACGATCGGCGCGACCGGAGACTTGAGACCACAAGGTGGATCGGGACCCGCACTTCAATGCAGCGCAAGCCACCCAGCGATACGACGGCCAAAGCGCATCTGACGCTGTTCCTGGCTGTGTTCCTGCTGATCAACGCATTCGCACTGAATGGCGTGCTCTGGGTGATCTCGCCTGAGGGCTACAAGGAAACGGTGCTGCAGCACAGTTGGGAACTCCTGCGCGGACGCGGCTCCGACGACTCTTGGGGCGCCATGCAGGTCGGTCTCGACTATGTGCAGGCGCCGCACACCACGCCGCTGTACACCGAAATATTCTTCAACCGCCAATACCGATTCCAGTACCCGCCCTCGGCGCTGTTCGCCCTGCTCGGCATGCAGCAGATTGCCGGGTCGGAGCGCATCCGCACGAATGAAGTTCAGGTCTTCGAGATACCGCCGATCAACGATCTCATCGGCTGGGGCTTCGTGCTTGCCACGGCGCTCTCGGCAGCGGCGCTGCTCGAGATCGTGCTGCGCCGGAGGCAGGCGTTGCCCGAATCCCGAATGGCCGCGGCGGCTCGCGTCGCAGTCGTCATCGGGCTGACCTTGACTTTCTACCCCGTGGTGAAGGCCTACACGCTCGGTCAGATCCAGGTGTGGATCAACGGTCTGTTTGCGGTCTCGCTCCTTTGCTGGGCGACGGGTCGGAAGGCATTGGGGGGCATCCTTGTCGGACTGATGTGCCTGATCAAGCCGCACTATGCCCTGTTCCTTCTCTGGGCGGCCTTGCGGCGCGAATGGCGGTTCATGACGGCGTGCGGAATAACGATCGGTATGGGGCTGATCGCGTCGGTCGCCGTCTTCGGCTTTGCGAACCACCTCGACTACGTCCGCGTGGTGTCGTTCCTGTCGGAGCGCGGCGAAGCCTACTATCCCAACCAGTCCGCCAACGGCTTCCTCAATCGCCTGATGAGTCTCAGCGATCCCACGCTCTTCAGGAATCTGGACTTTCCGGCAGGTCAGTTCCCGCCCTTCACCCCCTGGGTCTACGGCGGCACCCTGTTGAGCTCGCTTGCGATACTGGCGGCGGCGTTGCTGCACCGGAGCGTGGCGGGCGACGACAAGCGCATCATCGATTTCTGCACGATGGCCTTGAGCGCAACCATGGCCTCGCCGATCGCCTGGGAGCATCACTACGGGGTGCTGCTGCCGATCTTTGCCGTGCTTCTCGGCGCCATGCTCCGCAGCAGATGGATCGCGTGGCTGGGGGTGAGCTATGTTCTGGTGAGCACCTTCATCCCCGCGAGCAATCTCCTCGCGGCCACTCCGGTGAATTTCCTGCAGTCCTATTTGTTCTTGGCAGCCGTTGCCGTCCTGCTCCTGCTGCACTATCGGCCGTGGGCGCTACCGACTGGGCAAGAGAAGTTTCCCATACAGTGAGAAATCGGCAGCCTACGCATGTTTCAGCGATAGCTTGCCGCACCCCACGAAGCGCAGCCCCTATCTCCTCCTTTGCCTGGGCGTACTGACGCGCGCACATCAATCACGGGCTGGGAGGCGGGCGCTGTCACAAATGGCCGTTGTGATCGTGACGCAAACGGCCTCGCCAATGACGTGCTGGACGGCAAGGTGCCACGCACAGCAGCGATCGACACTTGCGGGAACGCGATTGCCGCGGAGTGAGACTTCGTGCCGTCCCGGCCAATTCGCTAGGAAGCCTTACGCCCCTTGAGACCCAGAATGCTGCGTGCCTCCGATACGGTGGCGAGCTTGCCGCCCAGATCCTCGATGATGCGCACGGCCTTCGTCACGAGGGCAGCGTTGCTGGGCGCCCTCTCGCCCTTGGACATGTGAACCGTATCCTCCATGCCGATACGGCAGTGGCCGCCGAGGATAAAGGCCTGGGCCAGCATCGGGAATGCATATCGCCCCGCACCGAACGCCGCCCATTCGCAGTTCTTGGGCAGCATCGACTTGGCGAGATGCATGGTCTCGGGATTGGAGGCCATGCCATACTTGATGCCGGTGACGATCTGGAACAGCGCCGGCAGCTTCAGCGTGCCGTCGGCGACCAGGTCCTGAGCCAGCACGAGGTCGCCGGTATCGAACACCTCGATCTCGGGCTTGACACCGGCGGCATACATCCGCTCAGCCATGATCTTCAGGTTACGCGGCGTATTGATGACGGCCCCGCCGCCAAACCACATGGTATTGAGATCGAGTGTGCAGATCTCGGGCTTCAGCTCGACGATGTGCTCCGTGCGTATCTCAGGCGTGGTGAGAAGGGTGCCGGGAGCGGCCTTCGCCGGATCGTCATCGCTCGGGATGAAGCGGCCGCCGGGCCCGGTCGTCAGGTTGATGATCAGGTCGACGTCGCTGGCGCGCAGCCGTTTCACCACCTCGCGGTAGTACTCGAGCTTCATGCTCGGCTTGCCGGTGGCCGGATCACGCACATGGATGTGGCAGACCGCGGCGCCGGCTCTTGCCGCACCGATGCAGGAATCGGCAATCTCCTCCGGCGTGACGGGGAGCGCAGGGTTGTGCTCGCGGGTCGGAAAGGTGCCCGTCACCGCACAGGTCAGGATCGTCGGCTTCATCACTCTCACTCACTTTCTCTGTCGTTCGGAATGCACAGATATCGGTTGCCGCCTCGCGGGCTGTTCCTTCGGCTTGCTCACGCGCCAGGTCGAAGTTGCGGCCGCCGCGAGCACCTTGCCGGCGTCGAACAGTCGGGCTTCGAGATAGCACACGCTCTGTCCCTTGCGCAGGAAGCGCGCTTCGCAGCGCGCATAAGGCCCGCGCACGGGCGCCAGGTATTGCACCTTGATCTCGAGTGTCGCCCCGGGAACGCCGAGCGAATGCTTGAGGAGATGTCCCATGGCCGCGTCGAGAACGAAGGCGATGACGCCGCCGTGGAGGCTGCCTTGAGGATTGAACATGAAGTCCCGAACCGGGAAACGGACGCGGCAGGTTTCATCGATATACGTAAACTCGAGGCCGACCAGACGTGACAGGAAAAAGCTCTCGAACTCCGGCCGGTATTCGCAAAGGGCGGTTTCGAACGCCTCCCGCGCAGCATTCTCATCCATGATGTCTCTTGCTTCATCCCTGCCGATGCATCCGGCGTACTGGCCGCATGCGATGCCTGTTCCCTTGCCGGAGCCGCGGACGGCTACGCTCCCGCCAATGTGGAGAAGTGGACCTTCGTGAAGCGCCGATCCGCCAGCTCCCGCACCAGTTGCACGAGCGGCTTCTCAAACGCATAGTCGGTCTTCATTGCGCCTGCTGCCAGCATGTCGTCGACCTGCTGGCCGGCGAACATGAACCTCAGTATTCGCTCGTCGTCCCCGACGTGCGGATATTGCTTGCGCAGCCTGTCCGCAGCCGGGGGCAGAGGCTCGGGCTTCAGGGCAATCTGCGGCGAGCCGTTGGCGACGATGCGGTCGAGCACGTCCGGGTCGACCGGCGCCAGCAGCTTGCCGTAGTAGCCGAGCGCATACTTCTTGACCTCGTCGGGCACCGTGCGATAGCGCTCCCCTTGCACAACGTTGAGCACGGCCTGCGTGCCGACAAGCTGCGCGAAGGGCGTGATCATGATCGGATAGCCGAGCTCGTAGCGAACACGCGCGCACTCCTCCAACAGCTCCTGGAGACGATGCGAAAGCCCGGCCTGCGCGAGCTGCGAGCGGAAATTCGACATCATTCCGCCGGGCACCTGATGCTCGTAGTGGAAGGCATCGTACTCCTGCGGGGCGCCGACAGGCTTGCCCTCCAGCTCGGCGATGCGGCGGAAATGGTCGCCCACCTCGTCCAGCAAGCCGTCATCGACGCTGACCGAGAAACCGAGCGCGCGCAGGTTCTTGGCCATGGACTGCGTGGCCGGCTGCGCGTTGCCGTTGGCAAGCGGCGCGATGGAGGAGTGAATGCGGTCCGCGCCGGCCTTGATGCCTTCCAGATAGACAAGCGGTGCCAGCCCCGTCATGCAATGGCTGTGCAGCTCGAGCGGCACGTTGCCGATGGCCTTCTTGATGGCCGGAACGAGCGTGCGAATGCGATCGATGGTGAGAAGCCCGCCGGCATCCTTGAGCCATATCGCATCCACCTTGCCGCGCTTCACCAGCTCCTTCGCCGTCTTGACGTAGAGCTCATCGGTATGGACCGGCGACAGGCCGTAGGAGAGAGCGCCGAAGGTCTTGACGCCAAGGGCGCGCGCCACTTCGATCGTGGTCATCATGTTGTCGACGTCGTTGAGCCCGTCGAACGTGCCGATCTCGCGGAAGCCGTTGGCCACCAGCCTCTCAACCCAGAGGGCGACGATGTCGTCAGGCACCACATCGAAGCTGACGATATTCTTCGATCGCGTGAAAGAGCTCAGCGGCGTGTTCTGGATGCGCTCGCGCATGAGCCGCACGCGCTCCCAGGGGTTCTCCTTGAGATAGCGAATGCAGACGTCGAACTGGATGGTGCCGGCCAGATCTATGCGCTGGAAGCCGATGCGATCCATGCGTTCCGCGACGGGCAGCATGTGTGCCGTCGTCATGCGCGTGGCCCAGAGGCACTGATGGGCATCCCGCAGCGTGGTATCGACGACCGGTATTTCCCGCATGTCGGCTCCGATTTCTCCGGCAACATCCCGGAACTCGACGGATGGTCGCCGAGCTCCGGAATTCTCGTGCCTATTTCTTCTTCAAGGAAGCTTCCGCCTTGTCGAGGAAGGAGTAGTCCAGATACTTGCCGACCCAGCCATCCACATCCTTGACGAGGTCCGCGGGAATCTTCCCCTGCTTGGCGATCGTCGTCAGCCAGATGCGCGTCGACGGCATGTCGAGGCGCGGCTGGGTGAGGTCGACGGAGCCGAGCGCGTTGAGATTGACGGGATAGGACTTCGGATCATTCATCTTCTTGGCGACAAGCTCTGCCGTCTTCTCCTTGCCGTTGGCCTTGATCCAGTCGATGCCTCGCAACGTGGCACGCACGAACTTGGTGACCGTCTCGGGATTCGCCTTGGTGTACGCCGGAGTAAACGCGAGCTGCAGGCTCTCGGAGTTGGGAACCGGCGGCAGCCGCTCAATGTAGTGCAACAGATCCGGAGCCTGGGCGATGGCCGCCGCAGATGCAGGCTCCCAGCCGATGAAGGCCTCGACCTCGCCTTTCTGGATCATGACCGCCACGTCCGTGATCTTGGCCGGCACGTGCTCGAACTTGAGTCCTTGCGTCTGCTGTATGTAGCCGAGCACGGCATCGTGGATGGTGCCGATGCCCGGAGTGCCCACCTTCTTGCCGTTGAGGTCCTTGGCCGACGTGTACTGCTTCTTGCCGACGATGGGGGCGTTGCCCTTCGTCACCGACATGACGATCTTGATGTCACCGCCGCGCGCGGCGTACTGCATGAAGGGAACGATGGCGGCCATCACGGCATCGAGGTTATTGATGTCGAGCAGCGCCGATGGACCATTGGCGTAGGTCTTGCGCTCGATCTTGATGCCTTCATCCTTGTAATAGCCGTTGAGTTCCGCCACCCAGACGGCGGCGTAGTCAACCTCCGAGCCGTTCTGGTCGGCGAGACGCACGGTCTTGAGGTCCTGCGCCACTGCCGGGCCGACTGCAAAAGGCGTTGCGGAGGCAACTGCCGGCAACAGCGCGGCAGCTCCCATTTGCTTCATCACTTTTCGTCTGGTCTGCATACCTTCCTCCTTATTCGTGATGCCGCGTTTCTTGGCGGTCCATGCTTGTTGTTATCCAATGGGGTCGAGGGCCTGGGCGCCGCTTGCGGCAGCCGGTGCGTGCAGCCAATGCACGCATTGCGCGCGCAGCGCCATGAACTCAGGCGAGAGGGGATCGCGGGGGTGATCGAGCGGCACGCGCAGCTCGGCCACGATGCGCGCCGGCTTGGCCGAGAGGATCAGTATCCTGTCACCCAGGAACACCGCCTCCTCCAGGTTGTGGGTCACGAAGATCACCGTGCGGCGCCGATGCCGCCAGATGTCCAGCACCTCGCGCTGCATGCGCTCTCGTGTCGGCTGGTCTAGGCTGACGAATGGCTCATCCATCAGGATGAGATCAGCGTCCGTCGCGAAGGCACGCGCGATCGCAACACGCTGCTTCATGCCGCCGGATATCTGGTGCGGATAGTAGCTTTCGAAGCCGGTCAGGCCGACGATACCGACGATCTCCCGCACCTTGGCATCGATGTCGGCCCTGCGCGCCCCCTTGATGCGCAGCCCGGTCTCGATGTTCTCGCGCACCGTCAGCCAGGGAAACGTGGACGGCTCCTGGAAAACGAAGGATATGCTCTGCGTCTTGGGATCAGCCGGCGCTCCATCGACGAGCACGTGCCCGCGCGAAGGCTTCAGTATCCCGCACAGGATGTCGAGCAGCGTGGTCTTGCCGCATCCAGACGGGCCGCAGATGCAGACGAACTCGTTCGCCGCCACGGAAAACTTGATGCTCTCGTGGACCACTAGGTCGCCGTAGCTGTGCGAGGTGTCGACCTCGATCTTGGCCCTGCTCGTCATTTGGGTGTGACCGTGCATGGTTTCAAAGGCTCACTTGCCAGCGCCAACGGAACAGCCGCTTCTCGATGATCAGCAGGATCTCGTTCATCAGGAAACCGATGAAGCCGATCAGCAGCATGCCGACGATGACTTGCGGCACCTGCAGCAGCTCCGCGTAGTTGACCATCATGCGGCCGAGGCCGGTCGAGATTCCGCCGGCGAGCTCGGCGGCCACGATCGTCAGCCACGCCGTACCGAGTCCCACGCGCATGCCGGCCATGATGTCGGGCAGTACGGTCGGCACCACCACGTTGCGCAGAATCCAGAGCTTGCTGGCGCCGTGCACCACGCCGACCTTGCGGTGGATGGGCTCGACGCGGGCGACGCCTACCAGCGTAGATGTAAAAACCGGGAAGAAGGCGCCGAGAAAGATCAGGAAGGCGAAGCGCGTCAGGCCTGAGAAGAAGATGATGGCCAGCGGAATCCAGGCGATCGGCGGGATGAAGCGGAACGGCTCCAACACCGAGCGGGTGCCCGCGTAGAGCCTGGGATAGAGACCCATGAGCAGGCCGAGCGGAACGCCCAGCAGCACACCGAGGCCGAATCCCACAAGCACGCGCTGGATGCTGGCCCACGCATGCGTCCACAGGGAGTGACCGAAGGTATCCCCGCGCGTGGCGAGTTCCACGAACGCGCCGACAATCTTCATCGGGCCGGGAAAGAACGGCGACGCGACGAGGACGGAGCCGACCTGCCAGACGCCGAGGGCCGCCGCGAGCGTGACCATGTTCAGCCCGACGGTGTTCAATCCGCCGGACAATCCACCCGACTGTGTCGTGCGGCTGCCATCCGCACTTCTCGTCACGGCCATTTGGCCCCTTCCTCCCTTGGTCGGCGCACCTATCGCGCAGCGCATCTCCCATCAATGCTCGGTATCGGCAGCAGGATCATGATGCGGCCCGCCGATTGTCGCCCCGCTGCCTGCGCGGAGCAGCGCTGGTGATTGCCTCTCCCGCGGCGGCAGAGAGAAACGTCTCCTCCACCCAGCGCGTCGTGACCCTGCCCGCCGCGAAATCCGCGTGCACGAGCACGCCGCGATGGAAAGGGATGGTCGTGGGCACGCCGGCAACCTCGAATCGATCGAGCGCCCCTTGCATGCGGCGGACGGCCTCGCCGCGATCTCGACCGTGCGCAATCACTTTGGCGAGAAGGGAATCATAGAACGGTGGAATGAAGTAGCCTGGGAAGCAATGCGTATCGACGCGTACGCCGTCGCCTTCCGGCGCTTGCCAGGACTCCAGGCGGCCTGGACCCGGCGCAAAGTTGCGCGTGGCCTCCTCGGCGTTGATGCGGCACTCGATGGCGTGCCCATCCAGCCGCACCTCGCTTTGCTTGAAGGAGATGGGCTCGCCGGCCGCGATCCGGATCTGCTCTGCCACCAGGTCGCGCCCGGTAATCATTTCCGTCACCGGATGCTCCACCTGGATGCGGGTATTCATCTCCAGGAAATACCAACGACGCGTGTCGGCATCGAACACGAACTCGACCGTGCCGGCACCGCGATAGTCTACGCGGCGCGCCAGGCGCACCGCGGCATCCGCAAGCTCCGCGCGCAGCTCCGGGGTAAGCGCAGGAGACGGGGCTTCCTCGATCAGTTTCTGGTGGCGCCGCTGCGCCGAGCAATCGCGCTCGCCGAGGTGAACGACGTTGCCGTGACGGTCGCCCAGAACCTGGATCTCGATGTGGCGCGCGCGCTCGATGAACTTCTCCACGTAGACGGTCGGGTCTCCAAAGGCGGCCTGCGCTTCGGCCGCAGCCGCTTCGAGCGCGCGCGGAAGATCGTTCTCGCTGCGCACAACGCGCATGCCGCGTCCGCCCCCGCCGGCACTTGCCTTGATGATGACCGGAAAGCCGTGCCGGCGTGCAAAATCGCGCGCAGCCGCAGTGCTCTCGATGCGGCCCGAGCCCGGCACGCGCGGCACCCCCGCCTCCTGTGCGATCTGCACGGCCGCCAGCTTGTCGCCCATCGCCTCGATAGCCTCCGGCGAGGGGCCGATGAACGTCACGCCCTCCAGCGCGCACAGCCGGGCAAAATGTGCGCGCTCGGACAGGAAGCCGTAGCCCGGATGGATCGCCTCGCAACCGGTGCCCTTGGCGGCGACGACCAACACCTCGGGCCTGAGATAGCTGTCGCGAGCCGGGGCCGGGCCGATGCACACGGCGCGTGCCGCCAGGCGCGCCGCAAGGCTGCCGCGGTCTGCCTCCGACACGGCCACCACGCATTCGACCCCGAGCTTCTCGCAGGCACGGATGATGCGCACGGCGATCTCGCCGCGATTGGCAACGAGCACACGCTTGAAGGGCGGCGTGGACATGCGCGGTCAGCCCTTCGCCTTGGACGCAATGACGATCAGGACCTGATTGTGCTCCACCAGGGCCCCATTTTCGGCGAGGATCTGCACCACCTCGCCGTCGACGCCTGCCCGGATGGAGTTGAACAGCTTCATCACCTCGATCAGGCAGACGGTATCGTCGGCACGGACACGCTGTCCGACCTCGACAAACGGCCTCTCGCCCGGCGCAGAGGCCCGGTAGAAGGTGCCCAACATCGGTGCGCGGATGGCAACCGTGCCGGGAGGCAGGGCGGGTTCAGATGTGCGCGCTGGCTCAGGTGCAACGACAGGCACCGCATTGACGGCAGCCGAAGTGCCGGCTGAAGGCGCTGGACCTGACGCGACGACGTGCGCAGGCCTCTGGGTCGCACCTCCGGCGCCATTGCGCACGACGTGCAGCCGGAAGCCACCGTGCACGAGTTCGATCTCGTCGAGGTGCTCGGCCGCATCGATGATCTTCAGGATGGCTTGCACGTCGCTGTATGTGAGATCCATGGTTCACTTTGCCGATCGAGAGGTTTGTTTTGCAGCTTGAGAGACGACCAGACCGCGCGGGGTGGCAGGGACGCGCTGGTGCTTAGTCGCAGGCGAGCGCGCACACGGTACGTCGCCTGCAGGCTTTGCCGGGGCATCGAACTCGGCGAAGAACTTCTCGGCGCAGGCCTTCAGGTCCGGAATGTGGCGGCGCAGCTTCTCCAGCGGCAGGCTTGCGACCGGGGCCATGACGGCCAGCCCGGCAACAACCTGGCCGCTGCGATTGCGCACCGGAACGGCGAGACAATTGACGCCGGGTATCAGCTCCTGGTCGTCTTCCGAATGGCCGCGCTGGCGGATCTTCTCGAACTCGCGGGCAAGGCCGCGCGCCGTTGTAATAGTGGCCTTCGTGTAGGCCTGGAACGGAGCCGCCTTGAGCACGCGCTCGCGCAACTCTGCAGGGCCAAACGCCAGCAGCAGCTTACCGCTGGCGCTGCAATGCACCGGCATCGGCATGTCGGCCTTGATGTCGACCCGAAGCGGGGCCGTCGACTCCACCCACTCGACGAACGACAGGTTTCCCGCCTTGAGAACGACCAGGTTGACGCGCCCGCCCACCCGTTCCGCAAGCTCGCTCATGAGCAGACGCCGTCCACCCTGCCCGGCGCTATGCCTGAGCGCGCTCAGCGCCACGTCCTCGAAGCCCGAGCCGATGCGATAGCGACGGCTCAACGGGTCCTTCTGGATGAAGCCTGCCTGCTCGAGCGTACGCGCGAGGCGGAAGCTTGTTGGCTTGGGAAGGCTCAGCGCGCGGCTGAGGTCCGCGAGCGCGACCGGCTCGCTGCTGCGCGCAACGTGCGCGAGAAGCCGAAGGGCCTTCAGAACCGTCGACTTGTCGTTACCAGCGGCCGTTTCACTCATTGAAACAATATGTCTCGTTTACCGGTACGTGGCGGAAACTAAGGACGGGCGCTGCCGACTGTCAAGCGCAAGCCGAGCACAGGACTTTATGACGACGTGCGGCGCGCACGCCTCCAGGCCCGGCCCGCAAGGGACGCGGGTCGGGCAGGAAGGAGGCCGTTCCGCCTTGACCAGTGATCAGAAAGGATAGGGCCTCGGGCCGGTCTGGATCGTGATCCAGCGCAGCTCCGTGAACTCGTCGATGGCAGCCTTGCCCCCAAACCGTCCATGACCGGAGGCTTTCATGCCGCCGAACGGCATCTGCGGCTCATCGTGCACCGTCGGCGCGTTGATGTGGCAGATGCCGCTCTCGATGCGCCGCGCCACCGACAACGCACGCGCGATGTCGCGGCCGAACACGGCAGCCGCGAGCCCGTATTCGGTGTCGTTGGCAACGCGCACCGCCTCCTCGACGCCGCTCACGCGCACGATCGTGACAACCGGTCCGAAGCTTTCCTCGCCATAGATGCGCATCGATGGGGTGACGTGATCCACGATGGCGGCCGGCAGGATGGTTCCCGGTGTCACCGCGCCCGAAACAAGCTTTGCGCCCTTGGCGATGGCGTCGGCAATCAGCCCCTGCACGCGCTCGGCTGCCTGCGCGCTGACAAGCGAGCCCAGTACGACATTGCCTTTGCGCGGATCTCCGCAGGGAAGCGACCTGGCCTTGGCCGCGAACTTCTCGACGAAGGCGTCCGCCACCTGCTCGTCGACAACAATGCGCTCGGTCGACATGCAGATCTGGCCCTGGTTCATGAAGGAGCCGAACGCCGCAGCCTTCACCGCTTCATCCAGATCGGCGTCGTCGAGGATGACGAGCGGCGCCTTGCCGCCGAGCTCGAGGAGCGAGCGTTTCAGGTGCCGCGCAGCGATTTGAGCGATGATGCGGCCGACGCGCGTCGAGCCAGTGAAATTGACACGGCGCACGGCTGAGTGGGCGATCAGCGCCTCCACGATCGCCTGCGCATCCTCCGGCGCATTCGTGACCACGTTGACGACGCCATCGCCCAGACCTGCCTCGCTCAGGCATTGTCCGATCAGGCGATGCACACCGGGACTGATCTCGGATGCCTTCAGCACGACGGTGTTGCCGCAGGCGAGCGGCATGGCGACGGCGCGCACGCCCAGAATTACGGGCGCATTCCATGGCGCAATGCCGAGAACCACGCCGACGGGCTGGCGGAACGCCATCGCAAGGTTGTTCGGCTTGTCCGTCGGGATCACCTCACCCGCAATCTGCGTAATCATGGAGGCCGCCTCGCGCAGCATGCCGGCGGCCAGATGCACGTTGAAGCCGGCCCAGCCGGCAGTCGCGCCGATCTCGGCCATCATGAGCCTGGTGAATTCCTCCGCCTTTCCTTCCAGCACGTCTGCCGCCTTGTTGAGGCGTGCGCGCCGCTCTGTGGGGCCGAGCGCCGACCACGCAGGAAACGCGACCGCGGCCGCGTCGGCGGCACGGATGGCATCCTCGACCGTCGCTGCGGCTACGGTGCTGGCCACTTCCCCGGAGATCGGATTGAGACGCTGGTAGGCGGCATTGCCACTGGCAGGACGGTCCTTGCCGCCGATCAGAAGTGTGATGGCATTCATGGCGTGCTCCTTTCGCAGCGCGGTGTCATGGAGTGGCTGCTCGACCGGCAGCGGGGATGGCACGAGAATGGCAGGCGCGACCTCGATTTCCGCAGCCTTGTCGGCGTGTCTCAACGGGGTTACCGCCAGCACACCGCCGTTGTGGGCGGTGAGGCGGACGCTGCCCGCCGGCGCGTTGCGCGATCCGCCGAGATAGGCACGCTGGACCGACTCGTTCTCTCGCAGCGCGCGGCTCGAGCCTTCACCGGCATTGCGGCCGTTCTCGATGATGTAGCCGCGGTCCGCAATGGCCAGGCTCTGCATGGCATTCTGTTCCACGAGCAGGATGCCGACGCCGCGGTCGCGGATGCGCGTGAGGGCCTGGAACAGCTCCTTGCACATGCTGGGCGACAGGCCGAGCGAAGGCTCGTCCAGCATGAGGATGGTGGGGGCCGACATCAGCGCGCGGCCGATCGCCACCATCTGCTGCTCGCCGCCCGACATGGTGCGCACATGCTGCTCCATGCGCTCCTCGAGTCGCGGAAACAGCTTGACCACCTCGGCCAATGCGGCCTGCTCGCCGGCACGCGCGCGTTGAGCGTAGGCGCCGAGCAGGAGGTTCTCCCGCACCGTGAGCTCGGGGAAGACGCCGCGTCCCTCGGGCACGAGCGCCACGCCGGCCTCTACGACCTCGTGCGGCTCGATGCCGGCGAGGTCGCTACCTGCCAGTGAGATGCCGGCACCCCGCATGGGCCGCACCAGACCGGCAATGGCCTTGAGCAGGCTCGACTTGCCAGCACCATTGGCGCCGAGCACAACAACGATCTCACCCGGCGCGACGTTGAGGGCGACATCCGCCAACGCGACATGCTTGCCGTAAGCGACGGTGAGGCCGGAGACCTCAAGCATCTGGACCTCCGAGATAGGCCCGCACCACCTCGGGGTCGGCAAGCGCGGCGGTCGTCTGCCCGGCGGCGATCAGCCGACCCGCATTCATGACGATACAGTGGTCACACAGCGAACGGACGGCATCCATGACGTGCTCGACCATGATGATGGAGAGGCCTTCCCGGCGCATCGAATCGATCAGGTTGATACCTTCCTCGAGCTCGGTCGGATTGAGGCCGGCCAGCCATTCGTCGAGCAGCAGAAGCTTGGGCTCCAGCGCCAGGGCGCGCGCAAGCTCCACCCGCTTCTGGTCGATATAGGTGAGCTGGGAGGCCGGCATGTGCACCTTCGCCGCTGCCAGTCCGACGCGCGCGAGCAGCGTGTCGGCAGTCTCATCGAGGGCGTTGCCGCTCGATGGCCGGGCACGGAAGGCAATGGCCGGCTCCACGTTCTGACGGCAGGTCATGGAGCCCAGAACACGCACGAGTTGGAATGTGCGGGCAATGCCCAGTGTGGCGACGCGGTCCGGCAGCAGACCGTCGATGCGCCGGCCGCACAAGTGGATCGATCCCGTGTCGGGCTTGAGCGCACCAGAGATCATGTTGAGCACCGTCGTCTTGCCCGAGCCGTTGGGTCCGATCAGCCCGACGATCTGTCCGGCCTCGACACGAAACGACAGGTCGTGCACGGCGACGAGGCCGCCGAATGACTTGCCAAGTCCGTTCACGGCAAGCACGGCGTCGTCGACGATTCGCGGCGCCGTCACGGCGGGCATCCTGACGGGTTGCGGCCACCAGTCCTGAACCAGCCCCACGACACCGCGCGGCAGGAAATAGACGATCGTCATGAAGACCGCCCCGAGGAGGATGTTGAAGGCGTTCGGGAAGTTGGCCGTCAGAAACTCGAACAGCAGCACCAGCGGGACGACGCCCAGCACCGGCCCCCACAGCGAGCCGGTCCCACCGAGCAGAGCCATGATGACGACCTGAAAGGAGATCATCGGGTTGAAGGCGATGGCGGGATCGACGTAGGTCCAGCGCGGGGCCATGACGGCGCCGGTGACCGACATGAAGGCAGCGCTGATGGCAAACAGCGTGATCTTCGCCCACGTCGTGTCGATGCCGGCGTGACGGGCCACCGTCTCGTCCTCGCCGATGACTCGAGCAGCAAGACCGAGGCGGGAGCGGCTGATCAGCCACGCGATGAGCAGCACGGCGCCGGTCAGGACGGCAAGCTGCCAGTAGATCACCGCCTGCGGGATGTCGAGAAACAGGTAGCGCCCGACCGTGCCCTTGATGTTGACCTCGTACCAGGTAACAAGCTGGCGCACGAGCTCTGTCAGCCCAAACGTGAAGATCACGAAATAGATGCCGCTGAGCCGCAGGGTGGATAGGCCGACGACGAGTGCCACGGCAACGCCCACCAAGCCGGCGACGACAAGCACAAGCGGCCAAGGCATGAGCTCGCCGCCGATCGCAGCCGTATAGGCGCCGATACCGAAGAAGGCGACCGTAGCGAGCGAGATGTAGTGCGTCGGTCCCGAGAACAGCGACCACGCGGCGGCCAGGGCTGTGAAGCTCAGCATGCTTATGGCGACCGCGAGCACATACCCGCTGGCAATCAACGGCAGGCCCGCCACCATCAGCAGCAGCGTGAAGCCGAGCGCCAGCCAGGGTGCATGCCGCATGTTCACCGCGCAGCCACTCCGAACAGGCCGGTCGGGCGGACCAGCAGAACGGCGAGAAAGATAAGATAGGTCGCCGCCAGCGTTAGGCCCGGATCGAGGAGGCGCGCCACCGCCGTCTCGACGAGGCCGAGGATCAATCCGGCCACCAGCGCGCCCAGAAGGTTGCCGACACCCCCCATGATGACGACGATCAGCGCCTTCATCGTGAAGATCACGCCCATGGAGGCGTTGAAGGTGAGAAACATGCTGACGAGAATACCGCCGGCTGCAACCAGCGCACCTCCCAGCGCGAAGGCGAACGCAGATGCGGTGCGCACATCGATGGCAACGAGGCGCGCCGCCGTTGCGCTGACGGCAACGGCGCGGATGGCGGTGCCGGTGCGTGTCCTTGTCAGCGCAAGATAGAGACCGACGCCGATAATGGCGGCGAACAGCAGCGCCAGAAGCCGGTTGAGCGCCACGGTCGTGCCCAGGATGGAAACCGGTATCGATAGATAACCGTAGCTGTAGTACTGGCCCCCGAAGAGCACCAAGGCCACGCCTTGCACGATGAACAGAAGACCGAAGGTCGCCAGGATGCTGTCGACCTCAAGCTGGCCTTGTGTCTTGGCGCGATTGACCAGCGGGACGAGCAGGACGCGGTAGATGGCCCAGTTCGCCAGATACGCCAGCGGCACGGCGACGACGAGCCCGACGAGAGGGCTGACGCCGAGCCCCGTGAACATCCAGAAGGCAAGGAAAGCGGCGGCCACCAGAAACTCGCCGTAGGCGAGGTTCATGATCCGCGCGACACCGTACTGAAGCGTGAGCCCCATGGCGATGAGCGCATACATGCCCCCCAGGACGAGCCCGGAGAGCACGATATCGAGAAGCAGCATGGCCGCCGCGCCTCAGTCCCTTATTGCTTCCAGTTCGGTTTCGGGAACCGCACCGGCTTTGCGCCCTCGTACTTGGTGGGGGCAATGCCTACGAACTCGCCGTCCTGCCACTGTCCGACCCACCACACGATCGGCATGATGTTGTCCGCCAGCTTGATCTTGCCCATGATCGTGTCGAACGTGCCTGTCTGCAACTCCTTGATGACGGCGGCACGGTCGATCTTGCCGACCTTTTCGATGGCCTGCTGCAGCATCTGCAGGCTCACGTAGGTGACCGGGCTCGCCCAGCGATCCGGCTCGCGGCCGATCGCTTCCGCATGGCGCTTGAAGTAAGCCTTCAGCGCAGGACTGTCGACGTTCCAGCCGCCCACGCCGAGGACACCTTCTGCGTTGGCGCCGAACTTCTGCTTGTAGAGCGGGAACGCGGTCCCGACGGCAGTGTAGAAGACCTTGGGATTGTAGCCGAGCACCTTGGCGGTATCGCTGATGGCGATCGTGTCGGGCGGATAGCTGAAGGCGACGAACGTGTCTGCGCCGGAAGCCATGGCATCCTTAAGCAGGGGTTGCATGTCCTGGGTGCCGATCGGATAGCTCTTGTCCAGCACGAGGTTGAAGCCGGCCGCCTTGAACGCCGCACGTGCCGCCGTCGCCAGCTCAATGCCGAACGCGTCGGAGACAGACACCATGGCCACCTTGTCGCCGATCTTGCCTTCGGATTTGAGCTTCCTCAGCACTTCGGCAAGGGCATCAGCACCGGGCTTGGATGCCCCGAGGAACCAGAAGCTGTTCGGCCAGCGCTTCGCCATTTCGGGCGCCCGGTCGGTGGCCGCGGTCACCGCGAGATGAGGATATCCCAGGCGGTTGAAGGTCGGACCCACGGCCAGATTGAGGCCCGTGCTCCACGGCGGGAGGATGAAGTCCACCTTGTCTTGCGTGGCGAGCCGCTCGATCGCCTTGACCGCCTCCTCTGAGTTGCTGCGGTCGTCGTATTCGATGACCTCGACCTGGAGTTTCTTGCCGGCGACGGTGATGCCGCCTGCCGCATTAACGTCTTTGACCCAGAGCTGGTAGTTCGGCAGGGTTGTCACCCCCGCTCCGCCGGCGAACGGACCGGTCTTGGATATCGCGTACCCAATACGGATCTTGTCCTGAGCCGATGCCGCGCTGGCCACGATCGATAGCCCGAGGGCGGCCAAGGCAAGCTTGGCAATAGCTGATCGTTGCATGGGAATGCTCCTCCTCGTTAACAGCCGGGCAGGAAGCGCACCTGCGGACGGCTGATCGTTTCCCGTTGCACATCACAGGCTCTGGTTCTGTTGCGGCCTGCTGTTGACCAAATGAACACATCCGGCTTACATCCGAAAATGGACAAAATAGGCGATAAATTGGATGAAGCTGGGGTACAGAAAATTGAACCGGCTTCGAGAGCAGGCGGGCTCAAGCGAGCCGCCGGTCGCGCATGGAAGTCGGGGCTCGAATCGATAAGCGCGAGCCTGCGCTCCGACGTCATTGCAAGTCACTTCGAGCCGCGGGAATGGCGGCTGATATCCCACACCTCACGTGTGTTCGACCATGGATTGCTCCTCCTCTCGGGCGAGGCGAAGCTCGCAGCCGCTGATGATCCACTGCACCTTCTCGCACCGTCGTTCGCCTGGATCCCAGCCGGCGTCGTCGATCGGCTGGAAATGGCCGCGGGAGCCAGCGGCCATTTGATGGCAATGAAGCCCGAGCTGGTCGAGCACACCTTCAGGCAGATCCCCGAGGCCGGAGAGCTTCTCGGGCTGCTCGCTGCCCGGCAGCCCCTGGCGCTCGCCATCGACAAAGATGTCGCCGACGTGCTGTCGAGTGCCATGCGGCTCGTTGCGCGCGAGCTCTACGACCTCAAGCCCGGCGCCCAAACACTGGTGTCGTCGGCGCTTGTCATCTGCCTCATCCAGCTTTGGCGCCACGTCGGCGCCAGTGCATTGATGGGCGAGGGTCTCGGCGGCTCAGCCGCATTGTTGATGCGCTTCCGCCAGCTCGTGGAAGAGCGATTCCGGGAGCATTGGCCGGTGGCCCGCTATGCCACCGCCTTGGGCGTGTCACCCGATCGGCTGCATGCCATCTGCACGCGCACTCTCGGAAGGCCGCCGCGCGTGCTCATCCAGCAGCGCATTCTGTACGAGGCCGTGAGCCGGCTTGAGCGTTCTTCGATCACTATCAAGCAGCTGGCCTTCGTCCTCGGCTTCAAGGACACCGCATACTTCACGCGCTTCTTCTGCAAGCGGCTCGGCGACCCGCCGGCGAAGTACCGCCGCAACATCGCCCAGCGCGACGCAGCCCAGCGCATGCGACCGACTCGCTTCACCTTCTCGGACTGGCCGTAAGGCCGGCGATCCGCTTCTTGCTTCGGCACCTGTGGAAATCGGTGGCAAGCTGTTCATAGGCGGCGCGGCGCGATTGTTCCGAATCAGTCGCGGTGGCCATCCTCAGCGCATGAGCCATCGCGTCACCTTGCCCGAATTCCTCGCCTCGATGCAGGAGGCCGAGGAAAGGATTGACCGAACCATCAGGTCGATCGAACGCTGCATCGATCACTTCTCGCGCATGG
This sequence comes from Hyphomicrobiaceae bacterium, assembly GCA_008933705.1. Lineage (GTDB taxonomy): Bacteria > Pseudomonadota > Alphaproteobacteria > Rhizobiales > Hyphomicrobiaceae > AWTP1-13. The sequence goes on along the minus strand of WBUN01000012.1, from coordinate 13,363 downwards.
AGACGCAGATCAAGAGCAACATGCAGCGCCTGCAAGCGAGCGGGCCTCATGTTGCGCCGATTGCCGGCGGTTCTCCGCGACAAATCTCGCGCCCGTTCGTTGACGGCAGCGCCACTCATCTGATGCCGCGGCGGTAACTGGAGCGAGCGGCTGGCGCACTGTTTCTTGGCGCGCATCATGCGGCTGCGTCCGTTCCACCGCTCTGCAACACCAAGCAATCGCATCGGACAACCTGCGCCAGGGGCACGGCTGCGTACTGGCATGTCTCAACAAAGAAGGGCCCACGAGGGGCCCGACTGATGTGCGTTTGCCGAAAGAGAGAGAAACTTTGCCCGTCTAGCGCGTAGCCTGCTCCGTCGCGGAAACGTCGGCGCCGAGCTTCAGGGGCTCGTAACGCACCTCCCGGCGGCACGCCACGAACGCGACGGATGCGCAGAGCACCGCCACGACGAGAATCTTGCTGGAATTCATGATGCAATCTCCGATTCACCGACCACACCAGGACAGTAAGAACCATCTTGCGCGTTCGCCCAACACATAGTTCGGTTCTGAACCGCGTATGCTGTTGAAAATGCGCAAATGCCACGGGCTATTGTGCGAGATCGCGCGATGCCGGGGCGCTGGCGCCGCGTCGCGTTTGCACGGTCCTGGTTTCCGAGAAGGCGAGAAAGGGAGAAACGTCATGAGCAAGCCGCAGCCGATCGAATATGCCGATGCGTCGCCCCAAGTGCGCGCGGTCTTCGACGACATCAAGAAGACCCGCAATGTCGCCGACGTGAACAACTTCTGGAAGTACCTCGCCCACGACCCGAGTACGCTCAAGCGTACCTGGGAGAGCATCAGGGAGGTAATGGCGCCCGGCGCACTCGATCCGCTGGTCAAAGAAATGATCTATGTCGCCGTCAGCGTCACGAACGGCTGCGGCTACTGCATCGCCAGCCACACGGCATCGGCCCGCCGGGCGGGCATGACGGAGGCGATGTTCGGCGAGCTGATGGCCGTCGTCGGCATGGCCAACGAGACCAATCGCCTGGTCAACGGCTATCGGGTGCCGATCGATACAGCCTTCGACACGTGAGCTGCCGGCGCAGCGGCACGCAAGCCGCTGGGCCGGGCGGCTTCGTCAACCGAGGTAAACGAAGCGTTGCCGACCAGGCGCTGCCCAATGCGGCAACACGCGCCCATCACGCATTAACGCTGCCGAAAGCACGTGCACGTACGCTCTTGACCCTTGTACCGAGCCCGGTGCTCCGCGCGAACTGGCGCGACGCATCGCGGCCCTTTGTGAGCGTTGACAATGAGCAGAGCGTCCCGATTGCGCGCCTCCGAGGTGACCACCCCGAAAAGCGGGTCGGCGGCGCTTGGATCGAGCGTCGCCAGCCGACCGCCGGCCGACAGCAGGGAGCGGCTCAGGCAGCTCAAAGAGGAATTCGAGGCTCACGTCGCAAGGCAGCCGGGCGCGACTGAACCGGCCAGTTGGTTGCCGCAGGCTCTCCAGGATGCATGGAAGACGCACCGTCGTCTCCTCAAAGCAATCGTCGGCGCGCTGATCGTCGTCGTCGTCGGCTGGATGCCGCTGCGCTCGCTCCTTGAAACCACCAGCACCGAAGCCGTCGTCAATGCCAGGCTCATTACGCTTCGGGCGCCGATCGAAGGCCAGGTCGTGCCGACAGCGAGCGGGTTGGGGGTCGGAACCGAGGTCGAGCGCGGCACCCCTGTTCTGCGCATCGTGAACCCGCGCGCCGAACGCGGCCAGCTCGACGAACTGCGCCGCCAGATCGACCGTCTGGAAGGCGCGAAAGACGGCATGGTTGCCCGGCTTCGGGATCTCAACGTGCTGCGCACGGATCTCGTCAGCCAGGTCCAGACATTCCAGGAGGCGCGCGTGCGCCAGCTCAGCGAGCGCGCCGCCGAGTTGACGCGCGAGGTCGCAGCGGCACAGGCGAATCGAGACGCGGCCGAGAAGGCGCTTGTGCGCGTGCAACCGATGTCCCAGACCGGGAGCATCCCGAAAGCCACGCTCGAGAGATATGCACGCGACGCGCGCGTTACGGCAGAAACCTACGCGGCAGTCCAGCATCGGCTGGCTGCTCTCCAGGTTGAGCTCGACGCTGCCAAGCGGGGAGCATTCGTCGGCGACAGCTACAATGATCGGCCGCGCTCCTCGCAGCGGGTGGATGAAATCGACCAGCGCATCAGCGAGCTGACGGCCGACCTGCGCGAGCGCGACGCACGCGTTGTCAACTTGCGCAAGGAGCTGGCAGCGGAATCCCTGCGCTATGCCGAGGTCGCCGCCGCCGACCTGACTGCGCCGGTGAGCGGAAGCATCTGGGAGGTGCTGACCGCGGCAGGCGAGTCCGTCGTGCGCGGACAGGAGCTCCTTCGCCTGCTCGATTGCTCCGGCGTCGTCGTCACGGCCGCGGTCAGCGAAACCGTGTACAATCGGCTTCACATCGGGCAGGCGGCGCGCTTCCGTTTCCGCGGTGAAAGCGGAACCTACGAGGGCCGTGTGGTCAACCTGACAGGCGTTGCCGCCACGCCTGCAAATTTTGCGATCCAGCCCGGCGCCCTGGCAAAGGAGCCCTATCGCGTGACCGTCGCGCTGCCCGGCCTCGCTGAAGCGGGGCAATGCAAGGTCGGACGGACCGGCCGCGTCACCTTCGGCAAATGAGCCCGACGGCGAACATCCTGCTCGAAGCCCTTTCGCCTGCGGCCCTGGTGTTGGGAGCCTCGCTGGCGGTGCTGCCGTGGCTGCGTGCCGACGACGTGCGGGCGCGGGCTGCCATGGTGGCGGCCATGGTCGCCCTGATGTGGCGCTACATGCTGTGGCGCTGGATGGCGACGCTGCCGCCAGTGGCCCTGTCCCTCGACTGGATCGTCGGTCTCATCTTCGTCACAGTCGAGAGCCTCGCCATCATCGGATCGACCATAAGCCTCGTGTTTCTGGCGCGGCTGCAGAACCGGTCGGGCGATGTGGACCGCAATCGCGCTTGGCTGGCCGCGCGCGCGCCGCCGCCGCTCGTGGACGTCTTCATCTGCACCTACAATGAGGAAGAACGGATCCTGGAGCGCACAATCGTCGGCGCGCTGGCAATGGAATACGCCAACAAGCGGGTCTGGGTGCTGGACGACGGCCGCCGCGCCTGGCTGGCGCAATTGTGCACGCGCCTCGGCTGCGAATACCTGACGCGACCCGATAACACGCACGCCAAGGCCGGCAACATCAATCACGGGCTGCAGCACGTTGCCGCCCTGCCAGATCCTCCCGATTTCATCGCCATTCTCGACGCCGATTTCGTGCCGATGACGTCCTTCCTCCAGCGTACGCTCCCGCTCTTTCATGAGGACGACGTCGGCATCGTGCAGACACCGCAGCACTTCATCAATCCAGACCCTCTGCAGAGCAATCTTTCCACCACTCGCGTCTGGCCCGACGAGCAGCGCTACTTCTTCGACGTCGTCATGGCCTCCAAGGACGCGTGGGGCGTTGCCTTCTGCTGCGGCACCTCCTCGGTCATCCGCTTCTCTGTGCTGGAGAAGATCGGCGGATTCCCGACGTGGTCCGTGACGGAGGACTACCTGCTGACGCTCAGGATGAGCACAGAAGGATATCGCACCGTCTACCTCAATGAGCGGCTCTCGCTCGGCCTCGCTCCCGAGGGGCTGAAGGAATACATCACCCAGCGCAGCCGCTGGGCGCTTGGCTTCGTACAGATCTGCCGCGGCCCCCTTGGGCCCCTGCGCCTGCGGAACGGCCTGACCCCGATCGAACGCATCAGCCTGATCGAGACATTTCTCTACTGGACGGCCAACTACTCGTTCCGTCTGCTCGGCATCATCGTCCCGATCCTCTACTGGCTGCTCGACGTGCACGCCGTGCATGCCGATGTCCTGACGACGCTCTCCTATTATCTTCCGCACTTCATGGCGCAGATCATGGTCATGGGATGGATGGCGCAGGGCCGCGTGCTGCCCATCATGTCGGACGTGACGCAGTTGCTGGCGGCGTCGCAGATCGTCAAGGCGGTCGCAACCGGTCTCGTCAGGCCCAAGGGACACAAGTTTCGCGTCACCGCCAAAGGCGGCGACCGAAGCAAACTGCTGGTGCAATGGCCGGTCCTGAACGTCTTCCTCCTCTACCTGCTGTTGACCGTCGCCGGCATCGTGTGGGCATTCCTCCTGGAGGACGGCAGCAAGCTTCGCGACTCGAGCGCCTTGTGCCTGTTCTGGAGCTGGTACAACATCGTCATCCTGACGATTGCGTGCCTGGTGTGCATCGAGCAGCCGCGTCTGCGCACGGCGGAGCGCCTGCGGTCACGCGACGTAGCCCTGATCTCGGTCGGCGACAAAGTCTTCGAGTACGCCTTGCTCGATGTCTCGCTGACGGGCGCGCGCCTTGCGGGGACGATGCCGGCCGGCATAGGCACCGATGTCGTCGTCGCCTTCAGCGACCTCTCCTTGCCCGCCAAGGTGGCGCGCCGTGGCGATGACGATTTCGCGCTGCGCTTCGAGCCCGGCCAATCCCTCAACGCCGACCTGATCCGGCACATCTACTCGGGCCAGCTGGAGCCGCAGGTGCAGAAGATCAGGCCGGCGCGTGTCGCTGCAGCGCTGATCGGCCGCATCGTACGGTGAGCGCGCCGCACGCGCCGCTGTCGATAGGTCTGCAACCTCTGGATCCGCCGCTGAGCCGCCAGCCTTGGCGCCTTCAGGCTGCCCAAGGAACGTGCTCGGTTTTCGACCTGAAGACGAGCGCGAACAGGGCATTGACGAGGAATGACGCGACGATGCTGCATAGCGCCATGATTACGTAATGATGCCCGGAAAAGCCTTGCCGCGCGGCATTCGTGAGCTTGCGCGCACCGGGAATGGTGTCGCCCGATGCGCTGAGCGCATTCAGAGATACCTGCCAGATCCAATCTGCAAATCGCAGCAGGACCGCGTAGGCATCGGGCGCGAGCGCGTTGAAGCTGAAGAGCACCACGGCCAGCACGACGGTGGCGGGCACGCTGGTGAGGGCGATGGCCATGCGCTGCAGGGCACTGCGGGTGCCGCCGAGGGCCCAGTTGAAGGGGATCCCCACGATGATGGTGGCGATGATGATGGCCGGGATGGAGAGCACCACGTGGGTCATGTTGACCCGCTCGCGCAGGTGATTTACCGCCACCTGTCCCCAATGACTTCCCGACACCAGCGCATCGAAGGCGGCGATGATGGCGCGGCCGGTGTCGAATGCGAACGTGATGATCGGCTCGAGCTCGCGGTCGTAGACGATGGAAAGCACCATGATGCCGAGCATGATGATGTAGCTTGTCCCGCCGATCCCCATCGAAACGACCAGGCGTCGCAGCCATGCAAGCAATGACATGCTCAATCCCCCTGCTGCAATCCTGGCAATGCGTCCGATCCGTCCGCAATAGCATTGGTGCGAGATCCGGTAAATGTCGGCCACCGCCATTGAGCACGGTCCCGCCTTCGCCTTGAGGTTGAGTGCGTGCGGCCGGGCGTGCGTGAGCTGGCGATTGGGCTCGCCGAACAGCTCAGTCCCAGCTCGGCGATGATGCATTGCGCCATCCATCGCGGCACTTTTCTCCCGCCCCAGGAAAGTCTGCCACGCGATCATCACATTCGCGTCCTAGACGCCTCCATGCGCTATACGATTCTGATTCTCGTCGCGCTCACGGGTTGCGCCACGTCCGGCCAGCCGCCGCATCCGCTGGCCGGAACTTGGCACGGCGCAAAGACGCTTACGCTCGGCGTCACGGATTACTGGATCGGAGACGAGCGCGGCAGCTGGAGCGCCGACACGCGCACCTTCCGATTCGTAATGGACAGTGGGACGCTTGCCGTAGTCCGGGCGGAAGAGCGTTGCCACTTCTCGCTTTCGGGCCGCACGCTCGTCCTCAGCGGCTGCCGCATGTCCGGCCGTTATGTCCGGGGTAGCTGACGGAGACGCCGAGGCGGCGCCACGGCCCGGCGGCGGATTGGTCCTGCGAGCAGCCTGTGGGCGTGGAGAAGGCCGCTGTTTGCGTTCAGCAGCACAATGATTGGAGCGATGCGCCATGGTTGACAAGACCGTCCTCGCACTGCCTGCCGGCACGAAGGTGTCGGTGCCGCGACTCTTCAAGAGAATTGTTCAGATCGCGCTCGCCGTCGCCTTGACGGCTGCGGTGATGCTCATCGTTGTGGTGGGCAATGGCATGCTCATCGCCCGCGGCGGGTCGCTTCAAAGTGGGTTTAGTGTGTGGTTGGCCTTCATCAAGCGCTCGGACATTCTGGCCACCATGACCGCCACAGCGACCGTGACCGTGCTCCTGGTCTACTGGCAACGCGATCGCGAGCGCAAGTAGAGCTCCGCTGCGGTCAGTTGCATTGCGCGACAATCAATCTGCGCTCGCCGGCAGCCGTGGTTATTGTCGTGGTAATGTTCCAGCCGTTGTCGATAGCCTCGCGCCACAGCACGTTGCTGCAGTGGGCCCTGTTCCACTCTTCCTGCTTGCGGCTTTCCCAACCGGGCTGCAGCGTGCTCGACCGGGTGAGAAATCTCTTGAAGTTGACCGTCCGGATCTCGCAAAGAAGCTCCACGCCGTCGTCGCGCGTGTTGCGGTCGAGCCATCGTCCGGCGTCGGCGTTTCTGACGCGCGCGATCTCCTGCATGGCCCGGCAGAACTCGTCGTGCGTGAATGACAGTGCAGGGCGGCCGGATGCAGCAAACGCGATCGCGGCCACAATGATGAGCTGCTTAGAACAATTCAAATCCGCACGCATGGCTTGGCCTCGGCGCACCGGGCCTGAGGATAGCGGTCAGGGCGGAAGTCACCAATTCCTTTTCAGGCGGCGCGGGCCGCGCCACCGGGGCGGGATGCGTGGCACCCGAGGGTATCGCCCGCCATCCCGCCACCGGGATTGGCCTGTCACTGCCAACCCTCGTGGTACTTGCGCGTACGGTCCGCCGGCGTACCGTAGACGCAGGAGCGGATCTCGCTCGGGTCGATGCCGATATCCTTGAGTGCGCGAGCATCCAACGACTGCAGCATCAGCACCGTCGCGCGACGGCCCGGACCCGCTCAGTGGGTCAATGCGCCCGACAACGGGCGCTGTGTGCGCAAGACGCGGTCGATGTGCGTCGTCCTGGATGTGCATGGGTGCGGCAAGGAGGCAATCCTCGCAGCGGCAAGCCCGTCGGATCGATCCCGGGCCGAGCTCGTCGTCAATCAATCCGCGCGCACGGCAGGTCTAGACTGAATCGAGGTGCTTCACTTCTGCAGGCCGGGTCATGAGCCAAGCCACCAACAGCGACAGCGGAATCGCTACCGCAAATCCACCGCCGCACAGGTAAGGAATATACTTGAAGCCCTGATCGTACAGGCTCGGCACGCTCACGATGACAACCATGGCAACGCCGGCCAGAACCGTCCCCAGCATCAGCCAAACCACCGCGGCAACCTTGAACATGATGACCTCCTCCGCCCCATTGCCGACGTAGCTCGCAGTCCATCTCTTGACTGCCTACGGAGCATCGGAGATCTGCGCCTTGCGCCTGATCAAAGCCCAGGCGCAATGTCGCACCCCTCCATGAGGGCAGGAGCTTCAAGCCTTGTCGGCAAACGCACATCCCTCGTGCAAGCCAAGCTTGCGGAAGATCATCGCGGCGGGACAGAAGCCTGTGAACGCCGCCTGCAGCATGTTCAGCCCGATGAATGCCGTGAAGAAGAGCCAATAGGGGCTCACGAACCAGGCGAGCGCGAGGCTGAGGAGGATCATCAGCCCGGCAAACGCAAGAACGGCACGATCGACATTCATCCTTGTTCTCCTTCATGAAGGCCCGCGCCCTCGGCAGCGGCACAACCGTTGCTTGACATATATTCTAATCTGCGTATATACGCAACTATGAAAGTGAGAGCCAGGGTCATGGAAGCTGCGGCGGACCGGGCGAGCGAGCTGCTCAAGGCGCTCGCCAACCGGCATCGCCTGCTCATCGTCTGCCAGCTCATCGAGTGCGACCGGTCGGTCGGAGAGCTCGCCGAGCTTCTCGGCATCCGCGACTCGGGCGTGTCCCAGCATCTGGCGCTCTTGCGCAAGGATGGGCTCGTCGCTGCCCGCCGGGAGGGCCAGACCATCTGGTATTCGATCGCGAGCACGGAGGCGCGCGAGCTGCTCACGACGCTCTATCGGGTTTATTGCGAACCCGCGCAGGTCTGCGGGACGAGGCCGGCGCGAAAGGCGATGAAGCCTGCAAGGCGGCTTGAGACGGATCAATGAGGGGATGCTGCTCGTCGCGCACGTTGCGCGCTCGCGAGCACATGCTCAGAAATCTGCACGGCGAGGGGCCATCGATGGGCAAACCGATTTTCGCAGCAGCAATGCTGATGGCCCTTGCGGGGCCTGCAGCGGCGGCTGAAATACACTCGGTCGCACTCAAGGACATCGCCGACGAAAAGGCCGTGTTCGCGACTGTAGAAGCACCGAATTCCGTGCCGGCCAGGGTAAGGACCGGCGGCACAGTGGCTCAGCTCGTCGTCAAGCAGGGCGACCAGGTGGAAGCGGGCCAGGTGATTGCCACTATCGGCGACGAGAAGATCGCCCGGCAGATGAAATCGCTCGACGCCCAGATCGCGGGGCTTGAGGCGCAGCTGGCCAAGGCGCGGACCGATCTCGCCCGCGCTGAAGGGCTGTTCGAGCGCGGCACCATACCGCGCGTCAGGCTCGATGAAGCGCGCACGGCCGCCGATGTTGCCAACAATGCGCTCCGCGCCCGCGTCGCCGAGCGTTCCGTCGTCGAGCAGCAACTCGCCGAAGGCCAGGTTCTCGCCCCGGCGTCGGGACGAATTCTCAAGGTACCCCTCACGATCGGCGCCGTCGTGCTTTCCGGCGAGACGATCGCAACGGTTGCCGAGAAGAACTACATTCTTCGCCTGCGCGTGCCGGAGCGCCATGCCCGCTTTCTCAAGGCGGGAGATGCTGTGCGCATCGATGGCGCAGAGATCGGCCAGTCGGGCGCACGCTTCGGCAAGGTCAAGCTTGTCTATCCGCAGATCGAGGACGGCCGTGTCGTCGCCGACGCCGTCGTAGACGGGCTCGGCGACTACTTCGTGAGCGAGCGCATACGCGTCTGGATATCGGGCGGTGAGCGCAAAGCGTTCGTGGTGCCTGCTGGCTTCATCTCCACCCGGTTCGGAATCGACTATGTCAAGCTGCGGGTGGATGACCGCCGCGCCATCGACGTGCCCGTGCAGCGGGGGCGCGATCTTCCAAGTCCCGAGATGCCCGACGGCGTCGAGATCCTTTCCGGCCTCAACGCCGGCGATCAATTGGTGCGACCGTGAACCTCGGCCTTTCAGGACGCCTGACGAGCGCAACGATCCGCTCGCCGCTCACGCCGCTGTTCCTGCTGGCGGCGATCGCCCTGGGACTGATGGCGCTCCTTGCCATTCCGCGCGAGGAGGAACCGCAGATCAGCGTCCCCATGGTTGACATCCGCGTCAATACCGATGGCCTCAAGGCGCCCGACGGCGTCGAACTGGTGACCAAGCCTCTGGAGGCGATCGTCAAGGGCATCGACGGTGTCGAGCACGTCTACAGCCAGAGCGAGGACGACCGCGTCATGGTGACGGCGCGGTTCCTGGTCGGGACCAAGGCGGAAGACGCCATCCTGCGCGTGCACGAAAAGATTCGCGCGAACATGGACCGCATACCAGTCGGCATTCCCGAGCCTCTGATCGTCGGGCGCGGTATCAATGACGTGGCGGTGGTCGTCCTTACGCTTTCACCTAAGCCGGAGGCTGCAAACCGCTGGAACGACAAGGATCTGTATGAGCTGGCTGACAAGCTGCGCACTGAGCTGCTGAAGGCGGACAATGTCGGCCTGACATACATCTCGGGCGGCAGTCCGCAGCAGATTCGCGTCGAACCGTCTCCGGAGAAGCTCGCCCTCCACGGCATCACGCTGCAGCAGCTCGTCGCCAAGGTGCGCGACGCCAATCGCTCGTTCCTTGCCGGTCAGGTGCGTGACGCCGGCGTCACGCGCACCGTTGCGGCCGGGCAGACTTTGTCTGGCGTGCCCGACATCGGCCTGCTTCTGATCACCGCCCGCGACGGCCGGCCGGTCTACATCAATGATGTGGCCTCCGTCGTCACCGGGCCAAGTCCGCGGGAGCACCGCGTGTGGAATGACGCAACGGACGGCAAGGGAGCGTGGCACAGGACGCCCGCGGTCAGCATCGCCTTCGCCAAGCGGGCAGGCGCCAACGCCGTCGTGGTGGCCGAGGATCTGCGTCACCGGCTCGACGCGCTCAAGGACCGGCTGATCCCCCGGGACGTTGCCGTCACCGTCACCCGGGACTACGGGGAGACCGCCAATGAGAAGGCCAACGAGCTGCTCTTTCATCTCGGGCTCGCCACCATCTCCATCGTCGTTCTGATCGCCATCGCCATCGGCTGGCGGGAAGCCGCGGTCACGCTCGTCGTCATCCCCACCACGATCCTGCTGACGCTGTTTGCCGCCAACCTGATGGGCTACACCATCAACCGCGTCAGCCTGTTCGCGCTCATCTTCTCGATAGGTATTCTCGTGGACGACGCCATCGTCGTGGTCGAGAACATCGCGCGGCACTGGGCCATGCAGGACGGCCGCTCGCGCCTGCAGGCGGCAATCGAGGCGGTTGCCGAGGTTGGCAATCCGACGATTGTTGCCACGCTGACGGTGGTGGCGGCTCTGCTCCCGATGCTGTTCGTATCGGGCCTCATGGGCCCTTACATGGCACCGATCCCGGCCAATGCGTCGGCTGCCATGCTGTTCTCGTTCTTCGTAGCTGTCGTCGTGGCACCCTGGCTGATGGTGCGCCTGGCTCCGAGCACGGCGGGCGGAGCCGCCGGGCATGGTCATCATGGGGAGGGAACGCTGGGTGCCCTTTACAGGCGCCTGGCCACGCCGATCATCCACAGCAAGCGCTCGGCCTGGAGATTTCTGCTGGGCGTGGGAGTGGCGACGCTGGTGGCGCTGATGCTGTTTGCCACCAAGTCGGTGACGGTGAAGCTGCTGCCCTTCGACAACAAGTCGGAGCTGGCTGTCGTGCTCGACCTGCCCGAGGGCTCGAGCCTGGAAGATACCGAGCGCAGCCTGTTCGCGATGGCCGAGGTCGCGCGGACGCTGCCGGAGGTGCGCTCGATTCAGTCGTACGCTGGAACCCCTGCTCCCTTCAATTTCAACGGGCTGGTGCGGCACTATTACGTGCGCGAGTCCGTCGAGCTGGGCGAGCTACAGCTCAATCTCGCGCCGCGCGGCGAGCGTTCCCGCGCCAGCCACCAGGTGGCGCTCGATCTGCGCCAGCGCCTGAAGCAGGTGACGCTGCCGGCGGGAGCCAGCGTCAAGGTTGTGGAGGTGCCGCCGGGCCCGCCCGTGCTGGCGACGCTTCTGGCCGAGATCTACGGCCCCGATTCGGAAACCCGCCGAACCGTCGCTCGCGAGGTGAAGAGGATCTTTGCCTCCGTGCCGTTCATTGTCGACGTCGACGACTCCATCGGCGAGCGGCGCCCGCGTCTGCGTGTATCGATCGACCAGGACCGGCTCGAGTTCTTCGGCGTGGAGCAGCGCGACGTCTACGACACCCTGCAGACTCTGCTCGGGGGGGTGTCTGTCGGCTACTCGCATCGCGGCGAAGGGCGCAATCCGATCGAGATCGCCGTCAGGCTGCCAAAGCACGCGCTTTCGTGGTCGGAAGCCATGGCGTCGACGCCGGTGCCGGCCAATACGCTGCCGGGCAACCGCAGCGTGGTCGATCTCGGCGAGGTTGTCCGCGTCAGCAAGGAGGCGGGCTCGCCGGCCATCTTCCGTCGCGACGGCCGCTTCGCCGACATGGTGATGGCGGAGCTGGCCGGCAGCTATGAGGCGCCGATCTACGGCATGCTCGAAGTGGCGCGCCGGATCGATGCACACGACTGGGGCGCCCTGCCGAAGCCCACGCTGAAGCTTTACGGCCAGCCGGCAGACGAATCCAAGCCCACGCTGCTGTGGGATGGCGAGTGGGAGATCACGTACGTCACGTTCCGCGACATGGGCGCCGCGTTCGCCGCGGCCATCCTCGGCATCTACGTGCTGGTCGTGGCGCAGTTTGGAAGCTTCCGCCTGCCGCTGGTCATCCTGACGCCGATCCCCCTGACGCTGATCGGCATCATGCTCGGCCACTGGCTGTTCGGCGCGCCGTTCACGGCGACGTCCATGATCGGCTTCATTGCGCTCGCGGGCATCATCGTGCGCAATTCGATCCTGCTGGTCGACTTCATCCGGCACGGCAGGCGTCCCGAGAGATCCTTGCGCGAGGTTCTCCTCGAAGCCGGCGCCGTCCGCTTCAAGCCCATTCTGCTCACGGCGCTGGCGGCGATGATCGGCGCAGCGACGATCCTGGTCGATCCGATCTTCCAGGGCCTCGCCATCTCGCTCCTGTTCGGTTTGGCATCCTCCACGCTGCTCACCGTCCTGGTCATTCCCGCGATCTACATCGTTCTGCGGGACGACGGGCGCGCATTACCCCCAGGTGCAGCGACAGAACCTGAGCCGGCACAGGCCTGAGAGCCGAGGTCGGTGCTCGGCGGGCGCCGTGACAGCGCCGCGCGTTGCCGCGGCGGCAGCCGGCACTCCTTCACCACTGTACGCGTTCGATGTCGGCGAAATCGATCTTGGAACCGTCCGCGAAGGTCAGCGTTCCGTCCGCGTCGTTGGAGAATGTCAACTGGCTCTCGGTCTGGGTGATGATGCGCCCGGATGTCAAATTCACCGTCCAGTCGGTGCCGAGCTGCAGCGGTCCGCCGGCCGGATCGAGGACAATCGTGTCGATCCAACTGCCGGTGCCGCCGCTGATGGCGTCGGACCCTTGACCGCTCATGTAGACGAAAAGATCGTCGCCGGTTCCGCCGATCAGGGTGTCGTTACCGCCGCCGCCGATCAGGGTGTCATTGCCGGAGCCACCATTGAGCACGTTGTTGCCGGCGTTGCCGGTCAGCGTGTTGGCCAGGCTGTTGCCGGTGGCGTTGATGTTGCCCGACCCGGTCAGCGTCAGGTTCTCAACGTTGGATCCCAGCGTGTAGCTGACGCTGCTCTGCACCGTGTCCGTGCCCTGGCCCGAGCCTTCCGTCACCACATCGCCGGTCGAGTCGACGACGTAGGTGTCGTTGCCCGCACCACCGGCCATGCGGTCGTTGCCGCTGCCGCCGTCGAGCACGTTGCTGCCGGCGTTGCCAGTCAGCGTGTTGGCCAGACTGTTGCCGGTGGCGTTGATGTTGCCCGACCCGGTCAGCGTCAGGTTCTCAACGTTGGATCCCAGCGTGTAGCTGACGCTGCTCTGCACCGTGTCCGTGCCCTGGCCCG
>WBUN01000088.1 GCA_008933705.1 Hyphomicrobiaceae bacterium | reverse complement strand
GGGGTGGGGGGAACCACCAAGAATGATGTTCTGCGATCCCCCCTTCCCTGTCCCTCCCCCGCCAGGGGGGAGGGAACCCCGAAATGAGAAGGGGGCACCCGCCGTCAACTAAGCCGCGAAGGCCTTGGCGAACTTGTCGAGCGCCTCCACCAGCTTCTTCTCGGTGTCGGGCTTGAGCTCCCTGGCCGAGCGGATGTCGTCCAGGATGCCGCCGTGCTGGTCGCGGATGGTGCGCAGCATCTCCTGCTCGAACTTGCCGACCGCGTTGACCGCGATCGGGTCGAGATAGCCGCGCGTGCCGGCGAAGATGGAGACGACCTGCTCCTCGACCTTCATGGGCGAGAACTGGGCCTGCTTGAGAAGCTCGGTCAGGCGGGCGCCGCGAGCCAGCAGCTTCTGCGTGACGGCATCGAGATCGGAGCCGAACTGGGCGAAGGCCGCCATCTCGCGATACTGCGCCAGCTCGCCTTTGATCCTGCCGGCCACCTGCTTCATTGCCTTGATCTGGGCCGATGAGCCCACGCGCGACACCGAGATGCCGACGTTCACGGCCGGGCGGATGCCCTGGTAGAACAGGTCGGTCTCGAGGAAGATCTGGCCGTCGGTGATGGAGATGACATTGGTCGGGATGTAGGCCGACACGTCGTTGGCCTGCGTCTCGATCACGGGCAGCGCCGTCAGCGAGCCCGAGCCGTGCGAGTCGTTGAGCTTGGCAGCACGCTCGAGCAGGCGCGAATGCAGATAGAAGACGTCGCCGGGGTAGGCCTCGCGTCCGGGCGGGCGGCGCAGCAGCAGCGACATCTGGCGATAGGCCACGGCCTGCTTGGAGAGGTCGTCGTAGGCGATCACGGCGTGCATGCCGTTGTCGCGGAAATACTCGCCCATGGTGCAGCCGGCGAAGGGGGCCAGGAACTGCATGGGCGCCGGGTCGGAGGCGGTGGCGGCGATGATGACGGAGTATTCCAGCGCGCCGCGCTCCTCCAGCACCTTCACGAACTGCGCCACCGTCGAGCGCTTCTGGCCGATGGCGACATAGACGCAGTAGAGCTTGGCCTTCTCGTCGTTACCCTGGTTGAGCGGTTTCTGGTTGAGGAAGGTGTCGAGGATGATGGCGGTCTTGCCGGTCTGGCGGTCGCCGATGATCAGCTCGCGCTGGCCGCGGCCGATGGGGATGAGGGCATCGATGGCCTTGAGGCCGGTCGCCATCGGCTCGTGCACCGACTTCCTCGGCAGGATGCCCGGCGCCTTGACGTCGACGCGCATGCGCTTGTCGGCCTTGATCGGGCCCTTGCCGTCGATCGGGTTGCCGAGCGCGTCGACGACGCGGCCGAGCAGGCCCTTGCCGACGGGCACCTCGACGATGGCGCCGGTGCGCTTGACGGTGTCGCCTTCCTTGATGGCGCGGTCATCGCCGAACAGCACGATGCCGACGTTATCGGCCTCGAGGTTGAGCGCCATGCCCCGGATGCCGCCGGGGAACTCCACCATCTCGCCGGCCTGCACCTTGTCCAGGCCGTAGACGCGGGCGATGCCGTCGCCGACCGACAGCACCTGACCGATCTCCGAGACCTCGGCTTCCTTGCCGAAGTTCTTGATCTGCTCCTTCAGGATCGAGGAGATCTCGGACGCGCGGATGTCCATTAACTGATCCCTTTCATTGCGACTTTGAGATTGTTGAGCTTGGTTCTGAGCGAGCTGTCGATCATGCGGCTGCCCACCTTGACGATCAGGCCGCCCAGCAGGTTGGGATCGACACGGGTGTTGATCTGCACGTTCTTGCCGATCGAGGTCTTCAAGGTGTCGGCGAGGAGCTGCATCTGCTCGGGGCTGAGCGGATGGGCCGAGGCGACGTCGGCGCTGACCTCGCCGCGCTCGCGCGCCAGCAGGGCGCGGAAGCTCTTCATCATGTCCGCGGCCGCAAACAGCCGCCGGTTGCGTGCGATCAGCTTGAGGAAGTTGCCGGTGAGGCCGCCGATGCCGGCCTTGTCGAGGATGACGGCCAGCGCCTTGGCCTGGGCCTCCGCCGAGATGACCGGGCTGCGCACCATCCGGCGCAGATCCTCGCTGGAGGCAAGCATGCTCTGGAAGGATTTGACGTCCGCCTCGACCTGCTCGAGCTGCCGCTGATCCTTGGCGAGGTCAAACAGCGCCGCGGCGTAGCGCCCTGCCATGCTCGCCATCATGGGATCGTCAGTGGACACGTGGAAGTCCTTCGCCCCGCAAGGAAATTTGGGAGTATGCGCGGCCGGCGCCAGCCAGGGAGGCCGCACGAAAGACGCGCCCGCGGTGATAGGTACCGCCGGCGCCCCTTCATTGGTAGCCCGCGCATACCATGCTGCGGGCGGTGCGGCAACGGGGCGCTTGTGTATTCAATGCCGCACAGCCGGGCCGGCAACGCGACAGGAAGGTTCGGGCCTCAGGTTGGCCATGGCGCAAGCGTACGCTGAGCGTGCGCGACGGATCATTGGCCGCCGGATCGTTACCCCGGCAACTGTGAACCACGTGCAGAAGGAAGTCAGCGGCAGAGGAGGGAGTCGATGTCTTTTTCCAGGATCGTTCCCATGGCCATGGTCGCGCTCGCGGCTGCATTGGCGCCGGCACAGGCGGCACCCACGGGACACGCCTTTGCGCCCGGCGTCGCGACGGCCGGCACGGGCGTGGTGACCGATGTGCACGGGCGTCGCGGGTGGCGGCGCGGGCCCGCACCCTGGATCGGGCTCGGAGCCGGCGTTGTGCTCGGCACGATCATTGCCGACCACGCCTATCGTCCGCGTCCGGGCTATTTCTACGACGACTATTCGTATGACGGGCCCTACTACTATCCATCGGACTACGAGGGCGATCCGCGCGAGATGTGCGCCCGGAACTTCCGCTCCTTCGAGTGGCGCACGGGCCTTTACACGACCTACTCGGGCGAGAAGCGCCTCTGCCCGTACCTGCGATAGGTTAAAGAGCTCGCCGCTTCCCGGCGGCATGGTGCGCAAGCACCCTCGAAGCCGGGGTCCGGAGTAAGGGTGAAGCCGCTCCGGATCCCGGCTTCTTGCTGTCCTCGCGCCGATCGCGGAGCGGGCGGCCGGCAGCCGCCGGCCTGCACCTCTGCGCGGTGCCTGCAACACGAGCCGCCCCTGACACGCCCAGGCGCGGGCGGCGGTGCCGCCTCACATGATCTTCTGCCCCGTCTTCTTCCAGTCGGCGAGGAACAGCTCGATGCCCTTGTCGGTGAGCGGGTGGGCGACCAGGGCCTTGAGCACCGCAGGCGGCACGGTCGCCACGTCCGCGCCGATCAGCGCCGCATGTTTCACGTGACCTACATTGCGGATCGACGCGGCCAGGATCTCGGTCTTGAGCGCGGGATAGTTGTCGTAGATGGTGCGGATCTCCCGGATCAGCTCCATGCCGTCGAGGCCGATGTCGTCGAGCCGGCCGATGAAGGGCGAGACGAATGTCGCTCCCGCCTTGGCCGCCAGCAGCGCCTGGTTGGCCGAGAAGCACAGCGTGACGTTGACCATGGTGCCGTCGCCGGTGAGCACTCGGCAGGCCTTGAGCCCTTCCCAGGTGAGCGGCACCTTCACCGTCACGTTCTTGGCGATCCTGGCGAGCGCGCGGCCTTCCCTGACCATGCCTTCGGCGTCGAGCGCCGCCACCTCCGCACTCACCGGGCCCGGCACGAGGGCGCAGATCTCGGCGATGATCTCCTTGAAGTCGCGCTTGGCCTTGGCCACCAGCGAGGGGTTGGTGGTGACGCCGTCGAGCAGGCCCGTGGCCGCCAGCTCCTTGATCTCGGCCACATCGGCCGTGTCGACGAAGAATTTCATACGCCTCTCTCTCATTTCGGCCGCGCCGCGCGGACCTGCGGCAGGCCTGCCCCGGCGCTTCACAACCCCCACCCCTTTCCCACAAGGGGAGGGGAAATCGGTCGCGCCCGGCGCGCCGCTGGCTGTCCAACTGCGGGCAGTCCGATATTCGCCCTTTGTTCGCCTTACGCTCGTCTATAAAGGCACGGCAAGCGTCTTGCGATTCGCGCGTTCTAGTGCCGGGACACCCGTTTGGAAAGCCTGCTCGCACAGCTCGATGAACACGGGCCTAGCGCCGGGGCCCGGAACGCGCGCGTTCCGGTGCTGCTGCCCGTCGCGCTGGACCAGACCTACGACTACCTGCTGCCCGCGGGCATGGCCGTCACGCCCGGCATGTTCGTGCTGGTGCCGTTCGGCCCGCAGACCCGCATCGGCATCGTCTGGGATGCCCCCGTCGGCGAAGGGGGCAAGCCGGTGCCCGACAAGAAGCTGAAAACCATCACCGGGCCGCTCGACGTGCCGCCGCTGCCGGCGAGCTCGCTGCGCTTTGCCGAGTGGGTGGCCCGCTATACGCTCTCGCCCCTCGGCATGGTGGTGCGCATGATGATGGGCTCATCCGCTGTGTTCGAGCCGGTCAAGCCCCGCTTCGGCGTGCGCCTGGTCGAGAGGGCAGCCGAGCCGCCGCGTCTCACGCCTGCCCGCAAGCGCGCGCTCGAGATCGCCGCCGACGGCCTGATCCGCGCCAAGAGCGCGCTGGCCGCCGAGGCCGGCTGCACCAACGGCGTCATCGACGGGCTCGTCGCCGCCGGCTCCCTCGTGGAGGTCGCCATCCCCGAGCGCCGCTTCCCCCGCCCGCGCGCGGACCACGCCCATGTCGATTTCGCCGACGCCCAGGCGCAAGCCGTGCGCCGCATGCACGCGGCCGTGGATGGGCAAACGTTCTCGGTCACCCTGCTCGACGGCGTCACCGGGTCCGGCAAGACCGAGGTCTATTTCGAGTCCGTCGCGCGCACCCTGGAGAAGGGGCGCCAGGCGCTGATCATGCTGCCCGAGATCGCGCTCACCAGCCAGTTCATGGACCGCTTCACCGCCCGCTTCGGCTGCGCGCCCGTCGAGTGGCATTCGGCGCTGTCCTCGGCGGAGCGTGCGCGGGCCTGGCGCGCGGCCGCCACCGGGGAAGCCCGCGTCGTCGTCGGCGCGCGCTCGGCGCTGTTCCTGCCCTACGCCGATCTCGGCCTCATCGTCGTCGACGAGGAGCACGACCAGGGCTTCAAGCAGGACGATCGCGTGCACTACCAGGCGCGCGACATGGCCGTGGTGCGCGGCAACCTCGGCAAGTTTCCGGTGGTGCTGGCCTCGGCCACGCCCTCCATCGAAAGCCACGTCAACGCCCGCACCGGCCGCTATGCCCACGTCGCGCTGCCGGGCCGCTATTCCGGGGCCGAGCTGCCCGAGATCACGGCCATCGACATGCGCAGCGATCCGCCCGACAAGGGCCGCTGGCTCTCGCCCCGGCTGGTCGGTGCCGTCACCGACACGCTCGCCAAACGGCAGCAGACGCTGCTCTTCCTCAACCGCCGCGGCTATGCCCCGCTCACGCTCTGCCGCTCGTGCGGCCATCGCTTCGATTGCCCGCAATGCACCGCATGGCTGGTCGAGCACCGCTTCCGCCAGCGCCTCAACTGCCATCACTGCGGCTTCTCGCTACCCCTCCCCGAGAAGTGCCCCAAGTGCGGCGAGCCCGAATCGCTCGTCGCCTGCGGCCCCGGCATCGAGCGCATCGCCGAGGAGGTGACCGAGCGCTTCCCCGATGCCCGCCTCGCGCTGCTCTCCTCCGATCTCGTGCCGGGCCTTGCCGAGATGCGCGAGATCATCAAGTCGATCGAGGCCGGCAAGGCCGACATCATCATCGGCACGCAGATGGTGGCGAAGGGCCATCACTTCCCGGCGCTTGCCACCGTCGGCGTGGTCGACGGCGACCTGGGGCTCGGTCAGGCCGACCCGCGCGCGGCCGAGCGCACCTTCCAGCTCCTGCACCAGGTGACAGGCCGCGCCGGCCGTGCGCTCACCGCCGGCCAGGGCTTCGTGCAGACCTACATGCCCGAGCACCCGGTGATGCAGGCCATCATCTCCGGCGACCGCGAGGCCTTCCTCGCCCGCGAGATCCGCCAGCGCCAGGGCACCTTGCTGCCGCCGTTCGGCCGGCTCGCGGCGCTCGTCATCTCCGCCCGCGACAAGGAGCTGGCCGAGCTGTTCGCCCGCGACGTCGCCCGCCACGCCCCGCCGGCCGAACGCATCGAGATCCTGGGGCCTGCCGAGGCGCCGCTCGCCGTCATCCGCGGCCGCTTCCGCTGGCGCATCCTCATCAAGGCGCCGCGCGAGCTCGACGTGCAGGCCTACCTGCGCGCCTGGCTCTCGAGCCTGCCCAAGCCGCCCTCCGATCTGCGCCTGACGGTCGATATCGATCCCTACAATTTCCTTTGAGGCGAGCCGCGGGGAGGAGAGTGCGTCGTCGCGCACCACCCCTCCTCTTGCATCCCCGGCCGGAGCGCGTGAGCACGCACAGGGGCCTTGCCGGATGGTTTTGGCGGCCCGCCCGGCCGGCCACGCTTCAAGATCGCGGATATTTCGCTGGCGCGAAATTCCGGGAAGGCAGAGGGCAAGCACGGTTCGAACGCCACGGCGAGCATCGCGCCGCCGCCCGGCGCGTCCGTAATCGTCACCGTGGCGCCGCATGCGTCGGCAATCTCCTTGACGATGGCAAGGCCGAGACCGCTGCCCCCGGGCGGTGCATCGGGCGCCCGCCAGAAGCGCTCGAAGACATGCTCGCGATGCCCGCGTGCGATGCCGGGCCCGCGATCGGCGACATCGAGCCGGCCGCCGGCGCCCACGACGACGGAGACCTCGGTTCCAGGGCGCGTGGAGGCGAGCGCATTCTCTACAAGGTTGCGGGCAAGCTCGGCGACAAGATCGGCATCGCCGCGCACGATCACGGGGGCCCGCGGACGCTCCAGCGCCAGCGAGGCGCCGTGCCTGACGGCCAGCGGCGCAAGGGGCGCAAGAGTGGCGGCAACGACCTGGCCCAGATCGGCCGTCCCCGAGAGCGCATGCATGCGCGCATCGAGGCGCGCGACGGACAGAAGCTGCGCCACCAGGCGGCACATGCGCCGCACATCCCCGCGCAACGGATCGATGCTCTCGTTTGAGCCGAGCGCGTCCAGACCTGCCGACAGGAGCTGCAGAGGCGTGCGCAGCTCGTGCGCGGCGTTGGCCGTGAAGCGGCGCTGAAGCTCGAATCCAGCCTCGATGCGATCGAGCATCTCGTTCATCGCCCGCACCAGAGGCACGAGCTCCTTTGGAACCGGCTGTTCGGGCAGCCGCTGATGAAGGGACTGGGGACTGATATTGCCGGCGCGTGCCGAGATCTCTCTGACCGGCAGGAGGCTTCGGCGCAGGGTGAATGCGGCGACACCCAGCGTGATCAGCAGCACGATGGGCACGGTCCAGGCCACGTCGGTGAAGAACTCCGCCATCACCTGGTGAACGATCGGCTGGGGGTACGCGCTGCCAATATGGCCGAGATGACCCCAGAGCCACAGGGCCACGGCCGAGAATGCGGCGGTGAGGAGAAGTCCGAGCCGCACGAGCAGCGTCGCCTCCAGAGAGCGTTCTGCGGTCATGGCCGTTTCTCTTGATCTGCGAGCATGTAGCCCAGTCCCCGAAAGGTATGGATGTGCGCCGTTGAGCCGGCGTCGCCGAGACGGTGACGCAAATGATGGATGTGCACCGGTATCGCGTTCGACTCCGGCTCGTCGAGCCCGTAGACCTTGGCGATCAGCATCTCCTTGGTGACCACGCGGCCGCCTGCCAGGACAAGCTGCTCGAGGACCGCCAGCTCGTGACGCGGCAGGGCAAGCGGCCTGTTGCCCACGCTCGCCGCGCGGGCCGCGAAGTCGAACGCAAGGTTGCCGATGGTGTCGACGCGGCCGAAGACCGATCCCGGACGCCGGACCAGTGCGCGCACGCGCGCCACCAGCTCCGGAACCGCGAACGGCTTCACCAGATAGTCGTCCGCGCCCGCTTCCAGGCCCGCCACCCGATCCTCCACGCTGTCGCGCGCGGTCAGCAGCAGGATCGGCAGATCCTGACCTTCGCCCCTCAGACGCGACACGAGATGGAGCACGTCGCCGTCAGGCAGAATGCGGTCGGCGACGAGCGCATCGATGGCCTCGCTCCCCAGGAGAGCGGCGGCATCGCCCAGGCGCCCGCAGGTATCGGCGGCGAAGCCGGCCTTCACCAGCGCGTCGGCCAGCAGTCGGGCCAACCGCGCCTCGTCTTCCACTACCAGGATGCGCATGGCACCTCGAAAACTGCCTTAAACAAGCGCCGCTAGCCTTTGCCGTCCCGCGCCCAGCATCACTGCGCTGAGCCTCAATGGCAGGCGCCGACGAACAAGCGGCGGGACGACTTCAACGCGGGCCGGGACCAACTCGGCACGGAACCGCAAGGGCGAGCAACTCAAGGAGACAGCATATGACCGATATGGGCAAGAGGCGGCCGCGGCGACGCTTGATCGCTGGCGCAGCCATCGTCCTGGCGATCGCCGGCAGCGCCTACGCCCAAACCCCGGCCGCCCCGAAGGCGGGGGGATGGCTGAAGAAGCTGCCCCCCGATCAGCAGACGGAGGCGATCGATCGCCAGCTCCGCGGCTTCGACATGGCGATGTTCGAGGTCAACTACCGCTACATCGAGATGTACTTCGGCGGAATAGAGGGCAATTGGGACTACGCGCTTTACACGGGCGAGAAATTGGCATGGGCCATGATGAACGGCTTCGAGCGCCGCCCCAAGCGGCGAGCGAATGCCGAGGAGATCTTCTTCAAGGGTGCCTACCCCCAGGTGCTGGACGCGATCCGCAAGAAGGACATTGCTCTCTTCAAGAAGCGCTTCGACGAGATGCGGACCACGTGCAACGCCTGCCACACGGCCGAGAAGGTTCCCTTCATCCACGTGGGGATCCCGTCGATCAAGCAGACGCCGCTCGTGAACAACTGACCGCTTCGAACTCTTGCGTCCCCGGCCGCAGCGCGTTCGCGCGCGCAGCCGGGGCCTTGGGCTGCGGCACAACCCCGTCCTGAGCTCGTCGAAGGACGGCTGCGAGGCACCGTTGTGGCCGCGTGGTTCGAAAGGCTCACCACGGGGAAACGGTTGTGCTTTCAGCTGCAAGATCCCGGATATTTCGCTGGCGCGAAATTCCGGGACGGCAGAGCGAGGGGGAGTGCGATGAGCGCATAGGACGGGCGCGCGCGGCTTCCGGGACGGCAGAATGAGGGGGAGTGCAAGAACGCCGCCGGAAACCTGCTGGCATGGTCTGCAGGAGCAGCGATCGCCAACACACCCCACCCCCTGTTCCCTGCGGAACAGCGGCCCGCGCGCGGCCGTGTCAACGTTCGGCGTGAAATGTGACCCCGCAAGCAACGGAGCCGAACATGAAGATCGTCCTCGCAGCCCTCCTGTCCGCCGTGGTCCTCGGCGGCATCGTCGCGCCGGCCAACGCCGCCGACTGCCGGAAGAATTCCCGCGGCGACGTCGTATGCTACGTGTACGTGACCTCGCGCCTCGCCGAGCGCCAGAGCCGCAAGGAGACGTTCGATCCGACGCTCTATTACGAGCGCGATTCCAACGCGATCCCGTTCGGCACGGCGGCCTGGTGGCGGCAGAAGGAGTTCGAAGCCGGCCGGCGCTGACGCCGGCAGGGCACGCAGAGGATTGCACGAGGAAGCCCCGGTCCGGTGCAGGGCCGGGGCTCACCCGCACGCTTAGGGCCAATGCTTGAGGGCTACTTTCTCTTGCAGCTCCACCCTTGCCCCGTCACGCAGGTGCAGACTTGGTCACGGGCATCGTGCGTGTAGCCCCAAGTGACCCCTGGCCGCCCTTGGATCGCGCAGTTGAAATCACCGTGCAGGCAATAGCTGCCGCCGGTCGGGCCCGGATAGCAGTAGGCCTTCGTCCTGCCCGTAGAGATCGGGCATTCCCGCTCGTTGTTGCAGGGATCACCGTAACCGGCGCTCCAGGTTGGACTTGAGACCACAAGAGCAAGTACAAATGCCGCAGGCAGCTTCCAGTACATGAGTATACCTCCTGCAAAATGACAACAATTGATCAATAAATCTGCGAACGGAATACTATCACTCCCGGGGTACGGCACCAAGTTCCAGATTGCGCTTCGTTGGGGCCGGCCCGCCGCCTCCGGCGGCCAAGCCGCTTGTCAGCCCCTGTCGGGTGAGCGTGCAATCCGGCCGCTTTCGCCAAGCAGGACCCGCTGACGCCGAGGCCTCTCAAAAATCCAAGGACAGCCGCTCGCACACGGTCCTGGCGGCGCTGGCATCCTCCCTCGCCTCCTCGGAGGTGGCGTCGCACATGCGCTCGCGCACGCGCGCTGCCGCCCCGGGCTCGAGCTGCTCGAGCGCGGTGGCGTACAGGTCGGCCAGAACCGCGAGCTGGGCCATCGTGAAGCGGTAGGAGTAGCGGCGCAGGGCCGTGGCGATGGCGCGCTTGCAGAACTGCCCTTCCGGGCTGGCGATGGTTTCGGTCTCGGCGCACCTGACCACCACCCTGCTGCCATCCGTCATGAGATTGCGCCGTGCGAACTCGTCGACAGGCGTGCCCTGCAGCAGCGTCACGATCTCCATCACGATCTGCGCTTTGCTCATGAACAAGAATTAGACAGATTGCCGTTCAATTAGGCAATCCGCGAGGTTCGCTTGTGCGAACAATGCCGTAGATCGATCGGACCTCGTACGGGGAACGTCCCGCAGGCTCCCGCCGCTGTTCCCCAGGTAACAGCGGAACGCCGCAGCGCGTACGACGCTTAGCCCGGTGAGCCTGCCGGACCGCGCGTCGACGCCGGGGGCAGGCCCTTGGGGACTGCCGCGGCCGCCTGACCGGGCGCGCACCGCCGGCACCGAGCGACAGGAGATCGACATGCTGAGGATTTGGCCGAGGATCTGGGGCGTATTGGCCGTTGCCGCGCTGACTGCGACCGCGATGGTGTGGTTCGTCAACCCGCCGTCGCGTCGCTCCGCTCCGGTGGCGATCGCCGAGGAGCCGATGCCGATCGCACCCTCGGGCCTCGCCGTTGCCGCCAAGGTCATCGGCCTCCAGTGCGGAGGGGCGCTGACGCCGGACGAGGTCGCCGAGATCGATGCCTACATCGGCAGGGTGCGCGCGGGCTATGCCGCCCGGAGCACCGGCGACCGCCGCTTCGCCGATGCCCTCTTTCCCAGCCTCGAGAAGACCTATTCGGAGGCCTACGGCACGCCCGAGCGATGCACGACGGAGGCGCACGCTTTCGCCAGGGACATGCTCGACCGCGTGCGCCGGGCCAAGCAGGGAGGCTGAGCCGGCTATCCGGCGTTGGGATCACCCAGCACGGCCGTCACCAGCTCGGTGTCGAGATACTCCGTCAGCTCCTTGAGCTTGCCGTCGGCCAGACGGATCACCATGCAATAGGTGTTGCAGTAGGGCTTGCCGGCCTTCGTCATGTTGTCCCCGCGCGCCTCGACGACGACGTGGTCGCCGTCGGCGATGAAACGGTGCGCGACGGTCTTGATCCTGCCGTCGATGCTGGCGCGCAGTGCGCCGAACAGCCCGGCGAGGACGGCCTCCTTGCCGGCGTAGGTCTTCGACCACTTCGTCGTCCCCGTCATGACCCAGCGGAAGTCGTCGGCCAGGCTCTCGACGAACGGCCTGGCGTCGCCGTTCGCCAGACCGGCAAAGATCTGCTGCATGAGCTGTTTGTTCTGGCTCGCGTCCATGATGCCCTCACTCGCTGCATTTGCACTCGGCTGTGAGGCCGATCATCACCCGGCGACAGCTATTCTTCCAATCGATAGGCCATATGATGTAGTTTCATGCCATGAATTTGGCCACGCTCGATCTCAACCTGCTGGTCGCCCTCGATGCCCTGGTGTCGGAGGCCCACGTCGGCCGGGCGGCGCTGCGCATCGGCCTGTCGCAGCCGGCGACCAGCCACGCGCTGCGCCGCCTGCGCGAGATCATCGGCGACCCGCTGCTGGTGCGCGTCGGGGCCCGCATGGAGCTGACGCCGCGCGCCCAGGCGCTACGCGCGCCGCTTGCGCAGGCGCTCGACCAGGTCCGCGGCCTGTTCGTCGCCGAGCGCTTCGATCCCGCCGCAAGCCAGCGCCGCTTCGTGCTCATGGCGCCCGATCTCGTGGTCGACCTGCTGGTCCCGCCGCTCGTCGAGCGCATCGGCGCCCGGGCGCCCGCCGTCAGGCTCGCCGTGACGCCCTGGCGCGGCCCCTCCGGCATGACGCCGGAGTTCATCCAGTCGATCGACGTCATCATCGCCTGCCTCGGCGATGCGTTCCCCGGCTTCCACCGGCAGCGGCTCTACACCGACAGCGACGTGCTGGCGGTCAGGCGCGGCCATCCCGAGGCCCGGCGCCTGAAGCGGCTGGCGGGCTTCCTCAAGGCGCGCCATATCGCCGTCGTGGGGCCCGGAGAGCGCGAGGACATGATCGACGGCTGGCTGCGCCGCCAGGGCATCGAGAGGCACGTCGCCCTCACCGTGCCGGGCTACCTGCAGGCGCTGCGCATGGCCGCGCGCACCGATCTCGTCGCCTTCGTGCCGAGCCGCCTGGTCGCCGCCCTCGGCGCGCCGCTGTCGCTCCTCGCCCTGCCGCCGCCGATCGATCCCGGCATCGACGAGCAGTTCATGTTCCATCCGACGCGCGCGCACGTCGATCCAGGCTCCGTCTGGCTGCGCAATCTCATCATCGACATCGCCCGCGGGCTCGATCGCCGGAAGCGCCAAGCCGCGTGATGCCCGCGGGGGCCTCAGCCGACGGGCTTGCCGCATGTCGGGATCGGGACCCCATCGCATGCGCAGCGCATGTGCAGCGCGTCACGCGCCCTTCTCGACCTCGGCGAACACCTTGCGGGCGAGGCGGAAGCATTCGACCGCGAGCGGCACGCCGGCATAGACCGCGATCTGATGAATGATGGCCTGGATCTCATCCTTGCTCACGCCGTTGCGCAGCGCGCCCTTCAGGTGCAGCTCCCATTCGTGCATGCGGTTGAGGCAGGCCAGCATGACGAGGTTGAGCATGGAGCGGGTCTTGCGCGGCAGGCGCTCGTCGCTCCAGATCATGCCCCAGCAGTACTCGTTGAGGATCTCCTGGAACGGGCCGTTGAAGTCGTCGGCCGAGGCCATCGACTTGTTGACGTAATCCTCGCCGAGGACGGCCTTGCGGTTGGCCAGTCCCTTGTCGCGCAGTGCCTTGTCCATCGATGTCTCCCGAGAGGTGCGGAAGTGCGATCAATGGCAGCCTTTGCGCCGACGCTCAAGCGGAGCGCGCCACAGCGGGTGCTAGAGTGGCGGAATGCAGGAAAAGGAGCGGCGGATGCGACAGGTGGCGCTCAAGACGGGCGAGAAGGTGCCGGTGCTGGGTCTCGGGACCTGGCGCATGGGGGAGCGCGGCAGCGGGCGGGCGGCAGAGCTCGCGGCGTTGAGGCTCGGGCTCGATCTCGGCGTGCGGCTGGTCGATACGGCCGAGATGTACGGGGAGGGCGGGGCCGAGGAGATCGTCGGCGAGGCGATGGCCGGGCGGCGCGACGACATCTATCTCGTCAGCAAGGTCTATCCGCACAACGCCTCGCGCCGGGGCGCGATAGCCGCCTGCGAGCGCAGCCTCAAGCGCCTGAAGACCGATCGGCTCGACCTCTACCTGCTGCACTGGCGCGGCTCGGTGCCGCTGCGTGAGACTGTGGAAGCCTTCGAGGCGCTGAAGGCGGCCGGCAAGATCCGCCAGTGGGGCGTGAGCAATCTCGACGGCGCAGACATGGACGAGCTGGCCGGCGTGCCGGACGGGACGGCGTGCGTCGCCAACCAGGTGCTCTATCACCTGGGGGAGCGGGGCATCGAATGGGACCTCATCGCGCGATGCCGGAAGGAGAAGATCATGGTGATGGCCTATTCGCCGCTGGGGCAGGGGCCGCTGCTGCGCAAGGCGGCGCTGCGCAAGATCGCCGGCCGGCATGGCTGCGACGCGGCCGCGGTGGCGCTGGCATGGGTGCTGCGCCAGCCGGGCGTCGTGACGATCCCGAAGGCGACCAATCCGGCGCACGTGCGCGCCAACGTGAAGGCGCTCGAGGTCAAGCTCGATGCCGAGGATCTGAAGACGCTGGATGCGGCGTTTCCTCCGCCGCGGCGCGCGTCTCCGCTGGCGATGACGTGAGTTGTCGTCGCGATCCGGGGTCAGCCCCCTGCGCCGGTCCTCCTCCGTGGTGAGCCCGTCGAACCACGGCCGTGGCGCGGGCCGCCCTTCGACAGGCTCAGGGCGGAGTGGGCTGTGCGACGCGGGCATGACGTCAGATGCGGCAACCCGCGCGCCCCACCCACCACCGTCACCCCCGCGTCGCGTCGAAGACGCGCCTCCGGCACGAAGGCGGGGGGCCAGTGCACCGGGCCGGGCGGGCAATGCTCGCCGCAGATCACCCCCGCAGCCGCGGCGGCAGTTCAGCGGCGCACACACCTGAGTTGAGATGTGATCTGGGTGCCCGCCTGCGCGGGCATGACGTCACGTGAGGTTCCCTTTCCGGCTCGAACGCTCCGCCGTGGTGAGCGTGTCGAACCACGGCCTGGACGCGGGCCGCCCTGGGGCCGCCCTTCGACGGGCTCAGGGCGGAGTTGGTTCTCGTTTCGTGGCGGCCGATAGCTGCCGTATACGGTTCGCATGAATGCATTCGTCTATATCGTGCGCTGTGCGGATGGCAGCTACTACACGGGTCGTTCGACCGTTTCCGTCGAGAAGCGCGTCAGCGAGCACAATCTCGGAGTCTTTGACGGCTACACCAAATCCCGGCGGCCGGTGGTGTTGGTATTCTCACAGCACTTCGAGCGGATTGCGGATGCCATCGCCTTCGAGCGGCAGATCAAAGGATGGAGCCGCGCAAAGAAGGAAGCGCTCATTCGCCGGGACTGGGATGCCTTACGCCAATTGGCGCGTTCGCGCGGAGCCAAGCGTAGCTAGAGCATTTTCAGTCCGACCGGAATCGTAGGGGATTCACAAACGCTGCGAACAGTGATTCTTGTGCTGTCGTCTTTCACAGCGGAGGGCGCCGGCGATGGGCTGGGTTTCGGGGCAGGCTTAT
>WBUN01000087.1 GCA_008933705.1 Hyphomicrobiaceae bacterium | reverse complement strand
CCCCTGCGAAGGCGCCGGCGCCTGCTATCCAACAGGTGCCCAAGAAGGGTCCGCCGCCCGGCCCCACCCCGCCGCAGACGTTCAAGCAGGTGCCTGACAAGGGACCCGCGACGAAGGAAGAGCTGCCGAGGCGCCAAGTGGGCCCGCAGCCCATTCCGCCGCCGGCCGGCAAGTCAGCATTGCCTCCGCCGAAGGGCCCGACGGTCCCCCAAGGCGTCGTGCCGCCGCCCAAGGGTCTGCCGCCACCGACGCCCAGCGTGGGCGTTGTGCGGCCGCCGCAGCCGATCGCGCCGCCTGTGGTGCGCAAGCTCGACGAGGTGCAGCAAAGCCGGCGCCAGCGTGTGGAGGATAGCGGCCGCCGCACGGTGATCGAGGAGCCGGGCAAACGCCTCATCATCCGTCAGGACAACAGGGTCGTCATACGTCACGACGACACTGACCGGTTCCGCCGCGTCGGGCGCGACTTCAGATCGGACCGCCGTCCGGACGGCAGCGTCGAGAGCTTCTACGTGCGGTCGGACGGCACCCGGGTCATCACGGTGGTCGATCGCCATGGCCGTCTTCTGCGGCGCTACCGCCACGATCGCGACGGGCGCGAGATCAACATCATCGACAATCGCCGCTTCTATACGGGCCTCGCCATCGGCGTCGGCGCACTCGCCCTCGGCGTGGTGCTCAACCTGCCGCCGCCGCGCGTGACGATCCCGCGGGAGCGTTACATCGTCGAGTACGACCACGCGTCCGACGACGACCTCTACGAGACGCTGATCGCACCTCCGGTCGAGCCGCTGGAGCGCGCCTACTCCCTGGAAGAAATCCGCGAGAACTATGCGCTGCGCGACCGCGTACGCAGGATCGATCTCGATACCATCAACTTCGAGTTCGGCGCCTTCGACGTCAGCCCCGACCAGTACGGCAAGCTGGAGCGCATCGCCAGGGCAATGGAGATGGTGTTGAGCCGAAATCCCGAGGCGGTCTTCTTGATCGAAGGCCACACGGACGCGGTCGGCTCCGAGGAGGACAATCTCAGCCTGTCGGACCGGCGCGCGGAGACGGTGGCGCAGATCCTGTCGGAAACGTTCGGCATCCCGCCCGAGAACCTCGTCACCCAGGGCTATGGTGAGCAGTTCCTGAAGGTCAACACCCAGGCGCCCGAGCGTCTCAACCGGCGCGTCGCCATCAGGAACATCGCATCGCTGATGGCGGAGCAGCGATAGCGGCAACACTCCGCGCGCTTCAAACAGAGCGCGCCCTGCACAGGGTGCGCTCTGTCCGCTCGACGACAGCGGCATGCGCGGCGAGCGCAACCAGACAGAAGATGAAACGGGCGCCCCGGCTTGCGAGACGCCCGCCCCAGAAATGGCGGATGAGGAATCCTCAGGCCGCTTTCTTGCCGTACTCCCGCTTGCACTTGGCGCGGAACTTCTTGCGCTCCTTGCCCTTCAGGCCCTTGGCGTCGGCCTGCTTGGAGCATTCGATGGACGCCTCGCTGCGCGGCTTCGGCGGCGCCTTGTCCTTTGTCTGGGTTTGCGCGGCGGCGGCGCCCGCAGTGATGAGCAGGGCGGCGGCACTGGCGATGAGGATGGATTTCAAGATGCGCTCTCCATGAGGTTTCCCGGCGCGCCGTCACAGCGACTCTGGAGGAAAAATCGACGGTCAGCTGTGGCGTCAGCCCCCCAATGGACGCCGACCCACTTGAACGCGCGTTACCATGGGGTCTGGCCCCTCGGCCGGTTCAAGCCTTCTTCTCGTCCTCGGCAGGAATCTCGGCTGCGGCAGCCTCGGCGACCAGCTTCTGCGCCTGGCCGGTCCAGTCGTCCTTCTCGAGGCGGCCGCCCAGCGCCAAGGCCTCGTCGACATTGGCGATGTCGTCGTCGGAGAAGTTGGCGATCTGCTCGAACTTGATCACGCCGATGCCGTTGAGGCGAGCGGCAAGCTCGGCGCTGACGCCCTTGATCCTGGTCAGATCGTCGGCCTCGCCCTTCGGCTTCTTGAAGCCCTTGAACGCCGCATTGAGACGCTTGGCGCGCGCGTCCGTACGCTCGAAGATGCGCGCCGACTTGCCGCGACGGCCGCGCAGGTAATAGAGCTTGGCGCGGCGCACCTTGCCGCGGCGGACGACCTCGATCTCGGCGATATAGGGCGAATAGACCGGGAATACGCGCTCCACACCTTCACCGTAGGAGATCTTGCGGACGGTGAAGCTCTCGTTGATGCCGGAGCCGGAACGGGCGATGACCACGCCCTCGTAAGCCTGCAGGCGGAACACCTGCTCCTTCGGCGCGGCCTTGGCCCTGCCGGCCGTCTTGGCGTCCTTGGAGGTCTCGACCTCCCCGCCTTCGACGACCTTGACCATCACCTTGACGGTGTCGCCGGGTCCGAACTCCGGCACGCCGCGCTTGGCGATGACGGCGCTGATCTGCTCGCGCTCGATTTCTTGGATAAGGGGCAGGCCGGACATGGGAAATCCTCAAGGTGACAAACGCGCCAACAGCCCGGCCCATGGTTCGGGAGCCACGACGGCAGGCGTCTTTCAGGGAATTGGCGCGGGTTCTAACCCGAAACAGGGGCCCTTGTCGATGGGGCACTTGCGGAGCCTCTCGAGGCGCTTCTTCGGCACGTCCGACCGCGAAAAAGCAAGCTCCGACAATGCCTTGCCAAACCTGACTGCGGCGGGCCGCGGTGCCCCAGCATCCGGGGAAGGTGGCCGCGCGCCATTAACGACACGGCTCGGCGGCCGTCAAATGCGCTTGGCCACCTCTTCCAGCATCACCTCGGTGGCGCCGCCGCCGATGGCCTGCACGCGCGCGTCGCGGGCCATGCGCTCGATGACTGACTCGCGCATGTAGCCCATGCCGCCATGGAACTGCACACAGTCGTACATCACCTCGTTGACGAGCGTGCCGGCCAGCGCCTTGATCATCGAGACGTCGCGGGCGACGTCCTCGCCCTTGGTCTCGCGCCAGGCCGTGTTGAACACCAGGGCGCGGGCCGCTTCTACCTGCGCCAGCCGCATCGACAGTCGCTGGCGGATGGCCTGCTTCTCCCACAGCGCCGCACCGAACGCACGCCGCTGCTTGACCCAATCGAGCGTGATCTCGATGGCCTTCATGGCCTCGCCGAGCGCCTGCGCGCCGAGCACGATGCGCTCGTTCTGCAGATTCTTGACGAGCGCATAGAAGCCACGCCCCTCCTCGCCCAGAATATTCTCCTCCGGCACGAAGCAGTCGGCGAAGGCGAGTTCGGCCGTATCGCTCGACAGCCAGCCGTGCTTCTTCAATGCGCGCGCCACCGTGAAACCCGGCGTGCCCTTCTCGATCGCGAACATGGTGATGCGGTGATTGCGCCCGGGCTCCCCCGTCTTGGCGGCAACAAAATAGAGATCGCCGTGCACGCCGTTGGTAATGAACATCTTGGAGCCGTTGAGCACGTAGCCGCCGGGCACCTTGCGCGCCGTCGTGCGCATGGAGGCGAGGTCGGAGCCGGCATCGGCCTCCGTCATGGCTACCGCGGTGATCTTGCGCCCTGCGGTGATGTCCGGCATCCAGCGCTTGAGCTGATCGGGGCGGCCGGCGTGATAGAGATGGGGCGAGGCCATGTCGGTGTGCACCAGCACGGTGACTGCGAAGCCCCCGTACGTCGAGCGCCCGAGTTCCTCGGCGAGCACGGCATTGGCGAGCGTGTCTAGGCCCGCCCCGCCATACTCGGGGGGATAGCGCATGCCAAGCAGGCCGAGCGTGCCCATCTCGCGCAGCACCTCGCGCGGCACGTAGCCCTGCTCCTCCCACGCATCGCCGCTGGACAGCACGCGATCGGCGATGAAGCGCCGCAGCGTGCGGCGCAGCATGCCATGCTCCTCTAAGAAATAGGGGAAGCTCTCGACGGCAATCGACTCTGTCATCGTTTGGCTCAGATCACCTTCTTCTGTCGCAATGCCGCAATCGCCTTCTTGTCGTAGCCGAGGCTCCCCAGGATCTGGTCCGTGTGCTCGCCCAGCGTCGGGGCGCGGCGGCGGATCGAGCCCGGCGTCGCCGACAGCCACACCGGCACCTTGGCGATCGGCGCCGGCTTCGGTGCGCCGGGGAATTCCGTGGGCTGGAAGAAGCCCATGGCCTGGATATGGGGATCGTCGAGCGTCTGCTGCGGCTTCAAGACCGGCCCTGCCGGGATCATGGCCTTGCCGAGAATCCCCAGCGCCTCGGCCGTGGTCCGCTCAGCGCACCAGCGGCTCATGCGCTCGCTGATGACCGCACCGTTGTCGCCGCGCGAGATGTCATCCTTGAACCGCGGGTCGGTGAGCCAGTGCGACTCTCCCATCAGGTCGGCCCAACGCTTGTAGAGTGGCTGGCCGATCACCTGCACCAGAATCCAGCCGTCCTTGGTGCGGAAGATGTCGACGGGCGCCGCCGTCTGACCGCGGTTGCCGGTCGGCACGCGATCGGGCTTGATCACCGCCTGCTCGATCAGCATGGCGTTGCCGAAGGTGACGGCGGTGGCGAGCAGCGCACCTTCTACCCACTGACCCTTGCCGGTGACCTTGCGCGCCATCAGCGCCGCCATCGTGCCGAAGGCGCAGTGCAGCGCCGTGCCGAAATCGACCCAGGGCACTTGGGCGCGATAGGGCTGATCCTCCTCACCCGTCATGTAGACGGCGCCCGACATGACCTGGCCGATGCCGTCGAAGCCGACACGGTCGCTGTAGGGCCCGCCGCGCCCGTACGCCGAGACGGTGGTCAGGATGATATCCGGCTTCACCGCCTTCAGGCTCTCGTAGTCGAGCTTCATGGCAGAGAGAGACTGTGGTGGCAGGTTGGCGACCACCACGTCGGCGGTGGCGACGAGCTTGCGCACGACCTCGTGGCCTTCCGGCAGCATGGGATCCAGCGTCATCCCGAGCTTATTGCGGTTGATCTGCAGGAACAGAGCACCTTCGCCAGTCTTGGCCACCGGCGCCTGGTAGCGGTCCTCGCTGCCTTCGCGCTTCTCGATGCGGATGACCTGCGCGCCCTGCTCGGCCAACAGCGTCGCACAATAGGGGCCAGCGATGTAGCGGCCGAAATCGAGCACGCGAATGCCCTCAAGAACCCCACCCATTGCGTTCCTCTCTCCCCGTGAGTGCGGCCCTCAGGCCGCATGATGCGAAGCCAAGCTGCTGGAAGCCTGGAGGAATCAGGTTAGCACGGGCGCGCCGTCCGCCAAGAGCGGACACGCGGCAACGAGTCTGTCCGATGACGTCCATTGCACTGGCAGCCAGAACCGAAGAGGTCTAACCTCGACCCGCCTCGGCACCTGCCCTAGCCGTCCATATTGCAGGGCCGCACGTGCGCAAGGGCCGCCGAAGGCACCTGATCAATGAGAAATCGCGGCCCCCCAAGGGAGCGAAATCATGGCTATTGATCCGCAAGCGCTTATCGTCTGGCTTATCATTGGTGCTGTTGCCGGCTGGCTCGCCGGCCAGGTCATGTCCGGGGGCGGATTCGGCCTGATCGGAAACATCATCGTCGGCATTGTCGGTGCGATCGTTGCGGGTTGGCTACTCCCGAACTTCTGGGCATTTCCAGGCTTGATCGGGGCGATTATCCACGCCGCCATCGGCGCGATTATCGTGCTGTTCGTGATCGGCCTGGTGAAGCGCGCGTGACGACGGGGGGCGGAGCGGCCGTCCACATCTCAAAGCCGCTCCGTCCTTGACGAAGCTAGCCGGGCCGCACCTGGCCGCTGCCCCGCACCACATATTTGAAGGTGGTGAGCTGCTCGACGCCGACCGGCCCGCGCGCGTGCAGCTTGCCGGTGGATATGCCGATCTCAGCGCCCATGCCGAACTCGCCACCGTCGGCGAACTGCGTCGACGCGTTGTGCAGCACGATCGCGCTGTCGAGCCGCTGCAGAAAGCGGTCGGCCGTGGCCTGATCCTGCGCGACGATGCAATCGGTATGCTGGGAGCCGTATGTCTCGATATGCGTGACCGCCGCATCGACGCCCTCGACCACCTTCACCGCGATGATGGCGTCGAGATACTCGGTCGACCAGTCGAGCTCCGTCGCCGGCTTCACGCGTGCATCGGCCTTTCGCGACGCCGCATCGCCACGCACCTCGCAGCCGGCATCCAGCAGCGCCGCAACCAGAGCCTCAAGGTGGCCGGACGGCGCCTCGGCATCAACCAGCAGCGTCTCGGTGGCGCCGCACACGCCGGTTCGCCGCATCTTGGCGTTGACGACAATGGCTTTCGCCATGGCGAGATCTGCGCTGCGGTCCACGTAGGTGTGGCAGATGCCCTCCAGATGCGCGAACACGGGAACGCGCGCCTCCTCCTGCACGCGCGCGACCAGGCTCTTGCCGCCGCGGGGCACGATCACATCAATGGCGCCGTCGAGACCCTTGAGCATGAGCCCAACAGCCTCGCGATCCGTGGTCGGCACGAGCTGGATCGCCGCTTCGGGCAGCCCCGCCTCGCGCAGCCCGCCGGCAAGGCAAGCATGGATGGCACCGCTCGAATGTTGGCTCTCCGAGCCGCCGCGCAGGATGGCAGCATTGCCGGCCTTGAGGCAGAGCGCGCCGGCATCCGCAGTGACGTTCGGCCGGCTCTCGTAAATGATGCCGACGACGCCGAGCGGCACGCGCACGCGCTCAATCACCAGCCCGTTCGGCCGCGTCCATCGGGCCAGCGTGGTACCGACGGGATCGGGCAGGCCGGCGATATCATCGAGGCCCTTGGCGATACCCTCGACGCGCTTGGGATCAAGCGCCAGCCGGTCGAGGAACGCTGCGGGGCGACCGGCTCCCTTCGCCGCCGCCAGATCGCGCGCGTTGGCCTCGATGATAGCGGCTGTCTGGGCACGTAGCTCGCGGGCTCCGGCGCGCAGCATCTCGTCCTTCGCCCTTGTCGGGGCGAGTGCCAGCTCACGGGCGGCCGCACGGGCCTGGCGGCCGATGCCACGCATCACCTCGGCGATATCGTCGAGGGCCCCAGGCTTTCGCTGTGATGACGCCGTCATGGCCATGCTTCCTGCTCACGTGCACGCGGGGCGGCGAGCCGCCTTCGCCCAGCCTGGAGTAGCCGGGCTCGCCTTCCTGTTCAAGCGCCGGACGGGGCCGAGACCGGCTCAGAACCTGCTCAAAACCATGTCATCGCGATGCACCAGCTCCGCCCTGCCCTCATGGCCGAGGATGGCGGCGATGTCGCGGCTCTTCTTGCCGATGATGCGGGCGGCGTCGGTGCGGGCGTAGGCGACGAGGCCGCGCCCCAGCTCGCGCCCATCGGCGCCGCGGATAACGACCGCGTCACCGCGCTCGAAAGAGCCCTCGGCCTTGGTCACGCCGGCCGGCAGCAGGCTCTTGCCTGCCAGCAGCGCCTTTTCGGCGCCGGCGTCGATATGGAGTGAGCCCTTGGGCTCAAGCTGGCCGGCAATCCAGCGCTTGCGGGCCGTGACGGGGTCGGACGGGGCCAGGAACCAGGTGCATGTGGCGCCGAGATCGAGTGCGCGCAGTGGATGCTCGACCGTGCCGGAGGTGATGACCATGTTGGTACCGGAGGACAGCGCGATCTTGGCGGCCTCGATCTTCGTCACCATGCCGCCGCGCGACAGCGCGGTGCCGGCAGCCCCCGCCATGGCCTCGATCTCCGGCGTGATCTGGCGCACCTCGGGCACGAGCGCGGAAGCGACGCCGCTGCTGGGCGGCGCGGTATAGAGGCCGTCGATATCCGACAACAACACCAGGCAATCGGCGCTGATCATGCTGGCCACGCGCGCGGAGAGGCGGTCGTTGTCGCCATAACGAATCTCGGCGGTGGCCACTGTGTCGTTCTCGTTGACGACGGGGATTGCGTGCACGGCGAGCAGCGTCTCGATGGTCTGGCGGGCGTTGAGGTAGCGGCGGCGCTCCTCGGTGTCGCCGAGGGTGAGCAGGATCTGCGCAGCCGTCAGCTCGTGCGCCTTGAACACCGCCTGGTAGGCGCTGGCGAGCGAAATCTGGCCGACGGCAGCGGCCGCCTGCGACTGCTCGAGGGCCAGCGCCCCCTTGCCGAAGGCCAGCATGTTTCGGCCGAGCGCAATCGCGCCCGACGAAACAATGACCACGTCCTTGCCATGATGGACAAGATGGGCGACGTCGTCGGCCAGCGACTCGAGCCAGCCAGCCTTCAGTTGTCCGCTGGCGCGGTCGACCAGCAGGCTTGAGCCGATCTTGACGACGACGCGACGTGCGTTGCGCCACTCCGGCCGGGACGGCGCACCCGCGCTTCGGTTGTGGGGGCTGACGGTCTTTGTCCTTGCCTTGGTCATGAACAGCCTGTGGTCACGAGGTGCCCGGCGCGTGAATTCGGAGCCGGCGCATCGCATAGCAGAAAATATGGCCGTTGGGTCACTGCCAAACCACCGGCGCACTTTGCCCGTGGTCCGCAACACGACCCTCCAGCCGTTAACGATTGCAGAAGCGCGGACGGGAGCGGCCGCAGATCAGCGATAAATCCGTGCTCGCCGCCTCAGGCCTTGGGGCGCCGCCGCGGCCTCGCCGGCGGATCGCGACGTCCTACCACCTCCGACGCACGCCGCAGCGTCTCCTCGGCCGAGCCTCCCGCCCGAAGCACGTGCCAGGCCGAAGACAGCGAACCGGTATCCCAGCCGAGCTGGGCGGCAATCACCTCCGCCGTGGCATCGGAGGCGTCGTTGCGGCGCCCTCTGACACGCTCCAGCAGTGCCTCCGGCGCTGCGGTCAGCCACAGGCCCTGGAACGGAAGGCCGAGATCGGAGGCGATTTTTTCAGCCGCCGATCGCTCCTCCGGCTTGGCGAACACCGCATCGACGATCACCGCCTGACCTGCCGCTGCGGCCATGCGCGCCTTGGCGCCGAGCGACGCGTACACCTTGTCGCTGGCCTCCTGCGTGTAGCAGGCAGGCCCCAGACGCACCAGCTCACCGACGCCGAACAGGCTCTTGCGCTCAAGATCGCTGCGCAGATGCACGGCACCGGGCGCACGCCCGAGCGCGGGGGCCAACGCGGCTGCAAGCGTGGACTTGCCGGTGCCGGACAGGCCCCCCACCGCCACCAGCCGCGGCTCGACGGGAACCAGATAGGTGGCAGCCGCGCTCAGATACCGGCGCGCCAGCTTGAGGTCGGCAGCAGAACGGCTAGCCGCCTGCTCCGCGCGCTCCGCCGTCACCATCGCGCGGATCGCGGCCCGCAGGGCGAGAAAGAGCGGCAGCGCCTTCAGGCCCTCGATGTCGACCTCTCCGGCGCACCAAAGGTAGCGATTGAAGACGACGTTGGCTGCTTTGCGCTGGCCGCGGAAGTCCAGGTCCATCAGCAGGAATGCAAGGTCGTAGAGCGTATCGATGGTCGCGATGGCTTCATCGAACTCGATGGCGTCGAACAGCACCGGCCGGCCCCGCCACAACACAATGTTGCCGAGATGCAGGTCGCCGTGGCAACGCCGCACGCGACCGAGCCTGGCGCGCTCGTCCAGCAACGCACCGACGCGGCCAAGCTGAGATCTGGCGAGCGCAGAAAGCGATTCCACTTTCGAGGCGGCAAATGCCTCGAGCTTGCCCAGCCCTTGTGAGACCGCCGCCAGCAGGCGCCGCATCGGGGCGGCACCGGTGACGGTATCGCAACGGGCTGCGGCCTCATGGCTCTCGAACACCGCATCAGCCAGTGACTTGGCGAGGTCCAGGGCGATGCCCTTGGCGTCGGCAATATTGGCCAGCACGCTCGACTGGTCGAAGCGGCGCATGTGCACGGCCCACTCGACGATTTCGCCCGGACCGCCAAAAGCCAACCGACCATCGCGGCGCCGCGTGATCGGAACACAGCCGAGGTAGATCTCCGGCGCCAGCGGACGGTTGATCTCCATCTCGCGGGCGCAGGCCGCCCTGCGCTTCTCGAGCGTGGAGAAGTCCATATAGGGAAACGCAACCTCGCGCTTGATCTTCCAGGCCTCGTCGCCGGCCAGGAACACGAGCGCCCCATGCGTCTCCTCGCGCACAATGGGCTCCGGGCGGCCCGGATACGATTCGGGTGAACTCAGGAACGCCAGCACCTGCCCGCGATCGCTCGCCTCCCTCCCTGATGCGCGCGCCATGGCGTGGCAACCTTCCCAGAGCTTGATGCCCGTGTAAGCCTTTCACATCTGCTCAGGCGCGATCTTTGACCACAATCAAAGCGTGCAGGGGCGGTGCTCGAGAAACGGCTTCAGGGTGCCGACAGGCAATACCGCCCCGCAACAAGCCCGCGCGGTCACCTGCTGCTTCCGATGAATCTTGACTGTATGAGTTAAGAATAGATACCGTTCGGCCTGCGCGAAGGCAGGGTTCAGAGCGAGGACAGCGCCCGCACGCTGCTGCTCGACCTCGACCCGGCCATTCGGCAGCTCTCCGCCGAGAAAGGTGTAGAAGACCCGACAAATGTGCGTTTGACCGGCATCTATCATAATCTCATCCGCTGCTGGGCGGATGCGTGACGCCGCGGAACGTTGACAAGTACAGCCAGTGGTACGTTATAGCATTCAGCATTGGGACCCCCATCGGCCAAGCGCACGACAAACAAGGAAATCAACCGAATGCCCTCCGACAAAGTGCGTTTGAGCCGAGCCGTCCTGCTTGGCGCCCTGCTCGCCGCCCTGGCTGGCGCCGGCCCGTCGGCGCATGCCCAGGAAACGGCCGGCCCGGTCGTCGGCGCCCTGCATCTGCCGCGCGATCTGTCGCCCTGGTCGATGTTCGCCTCAGCCGACATCGTTGTGCAGGCGGTGATGGTCGGTCTCGTCTTCGCCTCGCTCGTCACATGGACCGTGTGGCTCGCCAAGAGCATCGAGCTTCTGGCGGCGACGCGCACGCTGCGCAGGGCGCTCGCCGGCGTCAGCGAGGAGCGATCTCTTGCCGACGCGGCCGCACGCGTGGGGCCCGGCACCGGGGTTATGCAGGCGTTGCTTCACGCCGCCGCCGTCGAGCTGCAGCTATCCTCCGACATCTCCGACAAGGACGGCATCAAGGAGCGCGTGGGCACAAGACTGGCGCGCCTGGAAGCGGCCGCCAGCCGCAGCATGAACAAAGGCACCGGGCTACTGGCGACCATCGGCGCCACCGCCCCCTTCGTCGGCCTGTTCGGCACGGTATGGGGCATCATGAACAGCTTCATCGGCATCTCGAAGGCGCAGACGACCAACCTCGCCGTCGTCGCCCCCGGCATCGCCGAGGCGCTGCTGGCGACCGCCATCGGCCTGTTCGCCGCCATTCCGGCCGTCATCATCTACAATCAGTTCGCCCGCTCCATCGCCGGCTACCGCGCGCTGGTCGCGGACGCATCGGCCGAGGTGCAGCGGCTGGTGTCGCGCGATCTCGATCGCGGCGTCACCTATCCGCACCTGGCCAGGGCGGCGGAGTAGGCGATGGCAACCCGTATCGACAGCAGCGACGACGAGCTCGAGGAAGCCCACGAGATCAACGTCACGCCCTTCATCGACGTCATGCTGGTGCTGCTCATCATCTTCATGGTGGCCGCGCCGCTGTCGACCGTCGACATCGCCGTCGACCTGCCCGTCTCCAACGCCAAGCCGCAGCCGCGCCCCGACAAGCCCCTGTACCTCACGATCAAGGCCGACCGGTCGCTCGCGATCGGCAACGATCAGATTCCCGCCGCACAACTCGGCAGCGCCATGGACGCAGCAACACAGATGGATCGCAGCCAGCGGGTGTTCCTGCGCGCCGACAAGGCCGTG
This sequence comes from Hyphomicrobiaceae bacterium, assembly GCA_008933705.1. GTDB lineage: Bacteria > Pseudomonadota > Alphaproteobacteria > Rhizobiales > Hyphomicrobiaceae > AWTP1-13. Next base: position 3,785 of record WBUN01000087.1, on the reverse strand, counting down.
CCCTATGGGGAGCTGATGCGCGTGATGAACCTGCTGCGGGCGGCGGGATACCTCAAGGTTGCGCTCGTCGGCCTCGAAGGGCTGGAGGGACCTCCCCTTCTGCAGGCCCCGACGGACGCGGCGGCGCCAGCTCCCAATCCCGCCACGCCGGCCGCGCAGTAGAGAACCGATGATGCCTGCCGCCGCACAGATCCTTGAGTCGCCGCGAACCCGGCTCTTGCGCTGGGCGAGCGCCGCAACGGTCGTGCTCGCCGCGCATCTGGGCGGTGCCGCACTGGCGCTGATGCACTGGCAGGACGATGCCGCCGCTGATCGCGCCGGCGCCGTCATGATCGAGCTGGCGCCGGTGGCCGCCGCCTCACCCATCGACATGCCCGATGTTGCGCACGGCCCCCTGATGGAAGAGGCGAAGCTGACGCCGCAGGCCTCCAAACGGACCACGCAGGAGGTGGAGAAGGAGACGCCGCCGGTCGAGCAGTCGCCGGCGCCCGATCCCGAGGTCGCAATGCCGGTGCCGAAGCCGGTCAAGGAGGAGAAGCCCGAGGAGGAGGAGGAGAAGAAGAAGGAGGAGGTTGCCGAGCAGCCGACACCGGCGCAGACCACCGCCGCGCCGCTCACGATGGCACCGCCGCGCATCGACGCCAAGCCGTCCACCATCGCCGTTGCACCGGCGCCGGGGTCGACCATCAATGCGACCCAAGCCCGTATCGCCTGGGAGAAAGCGCTCAACTCCCACCTCAACCGCTACAAGCGCTATCCGGACGGAGCGCGCGCCCGCGGCGTGCAGGGCATGGTGAACGTGGCCTTCATGATCGACCGCAGCGGCCAGGTCATTTCCTCGCATGTGGTGCAAAGCTCGGGCTCGCCGCTGCTGGACGAGGAGGCGCTCGCGGTGCTGAGGCGCGCGAGCCCGCTGCCGAGCCCGCCCGAGCATCTCTTTGCCGGCGCCGCCCTCAACCTGGCGCTGCCGATCCAGTTTCGGATCAGGTGAGGGGCTGGGCTCGTGGCCTGCGCATGTCCGTGCCGGCGCAGTGAGATTCCCTTTCACACACCTCCTGACCGACGACGGCGCGACCGCCCATCGAGCCACCCCTTGACTCAAGGAATGAATTGCGGTTCACATGAGGTGAACCTGAGTTCATTTCTTGCGTCGAGGGCGCCGCGTCATGGTCTATCGCCGCACACAGGCCGTGGTCACGCGGCTCGAGGACAACCGGGCGCGCATCCTGGCCGCCGCGCGCAAGCTGGTGGCCGAGGGCGGCTGGCGCCACGCGCACATCGCCACCGTGGCCGAGAGCGCGGGCGTCGCCACCGGCACCGTCTACCGCTACTTCCCCTCCAAGGCTGAATTGTTCGCCGAGGTGCTGGCCATCGTCTCGCGCCGCGAGCGCGACGTGATCGCGGCCGTCGTCGACGGCGACGGCGCGCCGCCCGTGCGCATGCGGGGCGCGGTGTGCGCCTTCGCCAGGCGCGCGCTGAGAGGCCGCCGGCTGGCCTACGCCATGATTGTGGAGCCGTGCGAGCCCGAGATCGACGCCGCGCGCCTGGAGTGGCGCGCCGCGCTCGGCGAGGAGTTCGTGCGCCTGATCCGCATCGGCCAGGAGCAGGGCGCCTTCCGCGCCGGAGACGCGCGCATCGCCGCAGCCTGCGTGGTGGGCGCGTTCATGGAGGCGCTGGTCGGTCCGCTGGCGCCCGAGGCCTTCGCCGACGAGCGGGTCGCGGACGCCCTCATCGATCAGATCGCGGACGCCTGCCTGGCGATCGTCGCCAAGCCGCCGGCCCGCGCAACAAGCCGCATCGGGAGGATCGCATGACACTTGCTGCCAATGTGTCCGGCGCCGCCGGCGTCACCCATCAGGTTCTCAATCAGGCCGAGCCCGCGCACGGATGGAACGCCTTCAGCGACGACAAGCTGCTCGTGGCCATCGCTGACCGCTACGCGCCATGGGCGAAGGAGAAGGCCGCCAGGCTCGGCACCTATGCCGGCGATGAAGCCACGCAGGAGCTGGCCCGGCTGGCCAACAAGCACACGCCGGAGCTCAGGACGCATGACCGCTTCGGCAACCGCCTCGACTGGGTGGACCTCCATCCCGCCTGGCACGAGCTGATGGCGCTGGCCTTTGGGCATGAGGTGCACTCGCTGGCCTGGACGGCGGGCCAGCCCGGCGCGCACGTTGCTCGCGGCCTGCTCTCCTACGTGTGGAACCAGATCGAGCATGGCGTCGGCTGCCCCACCGGCATGACGTACGCCGCCTTCCCCGGCTTGGCGCAGCCCGAATTCGCGACCTGGCGCGAGAAGGTATTGTCTACGCGCTACGACAAGCGGCCGCTGCCTTACCGGCAGAAGACCGGCGCCACCATCGGCTACGCCATGACGGAGAAGCAGGGCGGCTCGGACCTGCGGCAGACGCAGACGACGGCGCGCTTCCTGGAGGACACAAAGGACGGCCGCGTCTACCTGCTCGCCGGCCACAAATGGTTCTTCTCCGTGCCGCAGTCCGACGGCTTCTTCACGCTGGCGCAGACCAGGGCCGGCGTAACGTGCTTCTTCGTGCCGGGCTTCCTGCCCGACGGGGCGCGCAACAGCCTGCGCATCCAGCGCCTCAAGGACAAGTGCGGCAACCGCTCGAATGCCTCGAGCGAGGTGGAGTATCACGATACGCTCGCCTGGCTGGTCGGCGAGGAGGGGCACGGCATCCGCGAGATCCTGAGCCACGCGCACCTGACGCGGCTCGATTTCGCCATCGGTTCGGCCGGACTGATGCGCCAGGCGCTCACGCTGGCGCTCAATCATGCGCAGACGCGGCGCAGCTTCGGCTTGGTGCTGGCCGAGCAGCCGATGATGACCAACATCCTGGCCGATCTTGCCATCGACAGCGAGGCCTCCACGCTGATGGCCTTTCGCGTTGCCCGCGCCACCGACGCCATGCAGAGCGACGAGGAGCAGCGCCGCATTGCACGCGTCGCCACTCCGCTTGCCAAGTTCTGGAACTGCAAGCGGGCGCCCGCCTTCGTGGTCGAGGCGCTTGAGTGCCACGGCGGCAACGGCTTCATCGAGGAGAACCCGATGGCGCGCCTCTATCGCGAGGCGCCGCTCAACGCCATCTGGGAGGGCACGAGCAACATGATGTGCATGGACGTGCTGCGTGCCATGCGCAAGGACCCGAGGGTGACCGAGGCCTTCATGGCCGAGGTGGGACGCTCCCGCGGCGCTGACCGCCATCTCGACCGCTGGCTCGACCGGCTCGGCAGCGACATCGCCCGGCCGCGCAACGACGACGGGCATGGGCGGCGGCTGTGCAATGCCATGGCCTATGCGCTGCAGGCCGGCGAGCTGCGCGAGCACAGCGCGCCGGAGGTGTTCGAGACCTTCTGTCGTTCGCGCCTGCAGGGCGATTGGGGCTACGTGTTCGGCACGCTCGACTCGGCGCCGGAGTTGAAGGAGATCGTGGCGCGCGCCACCGTGCTGCGGCGCTGATGTCGTGCGCTCGAGGCAGAATTGCGGGTGCCGCACGTCCCGTGTCATTCCGGGCGCGGCGAAGCGGAGCGCCGGGACCCAGGGCCACAACGCACACCCCCGACCTGGGCCTGTCGAAGGACGGCTGCGAGGCACCGTTGCGGCCGCGTGGTTCGACAGGCTCACCACGGCGGGGAACGCCGCACAGCGCCGGACATCTCGCTTCGCAGAATTCCGGGATGACGGTGAAAGGCCGTTGAGTCCATTCCGATCGGGGGCGCCAAAGCTATGGAGGAGCACATGACCGAGTTCGCCGGCAAAGTTGCCG
>WBUN01000011.1 GCA_008933705.1 Hyphomicrobiaceae bacterium | reverse complement strand
ATGGGGGGATGAACCGTTCTGCAGGATCGCCGAGGCAATCCGGCTGAAGCTGGCAAGACCGAGGAGTGGTGGCGGTGGCACTCGAACCGGCGCAGCAAACGATCTATACCCCGCTTGCGGTGGGCGCCGACCGCGGCATGCTGGTCAAGGCAAGCACAGGCGAGCGGCCGTCTTTCAGACCCTCTTACTCTGGTACCGCGATAGAAATCCATCGTCGGACGTTCGGGGACGGATGGGGCGTAACAGGTCCGGATCGCCGTTGGCTGGCCCCTGTTGATAATCGTTGCGCGCGACGGCGGCGAGGACCGCCGGGTCGACCCTCTGCAGGGGTGCGATGTTGATGTAGGCGAAGCTGTGCAGTCCCAGCGCCTGTGAGGCGCGCGACATGGCTTCGCATAAGGCGGACCGGGTTCATGCCCTTGAGGTCGCTACTGGCCATTGATCATCACGCCACCAATCTCGGGACTGGTGCCCGGCTCGACCCGGATCAGCGTGCGTTTGGAGGCGACATCGCTGACGCGCAGCACCGGCTCTCAAGCCCGCGCCATCGGGCGATGCTCAAGGCCGGAACCAAGCACGCGGGCGTGAACCGAGCCGCCGGGCCCCGGTCTCAAATGCAAGGCGGCCTTGAGCATCGCCCGATGGCGCGCTCGGTCAGTGGCTGCCCAGGCTGCCGCCCCTACGCGAAGTCCTGGCGCCCAAGGCTGCATTGTCAATCGAAAACCCGCCGGTTCTCGTCCTCTATCGACGGATGCGTCGCCTGCCCGCAGCCCCGGAAGGCCCGTCGGAAGACCGCCGGGGTCGATCCGAACCTGGCCTTGAAGCAGCGGCCAAAGTGAGAGGAATCGGCGAAACCAAGGTCTGCTGCGATCTGTGCCGCCGGCAGATCGGTATTCTTCAGCATCCATTCGCCGTGCTTGAGGCGAAGCGCAAGGTACGCGCTCTGCGGGCTCTCGCCTAGCCGCTCGCGGAACAGACGTTGAAGTTGCCGCACACCCAATCCCATCTCAGAGGCGATGGCGGAGATGGCGAGCGGCTCGGCGAGGTTCTGCTCCATTGCCAGAAGCGCTCTGGACGCCCGCCGATCATCGCTGGTCACGCCCATCTGCGGCGCCGGCTGGGCGCTGTCCTCGCCCCGTGGGCGATCAATGAGCAGGATGTTCATGGCCTTTTGTGCCCGCGGCTGACCGAGGTGCTTGCTGACCAGATGAGCGGCGAGGTCGGCGACGCCGGCCCCTCCCGAGCACGTAATGCGGTCTCCATCAACGACAAACAGGCGGTCTGCCACCGGCACCAGGGCCGGAAACTCCTCAAGGAAGTCGCGATAGTGATACCAGCTCACGCAGCATTTGCGGTGAGCCATCAGGCCGAGCCGGCACAAGACAAAGCTGCCTGTGCACATGCCAGCGAGCGGTACGCCCGCAGCAGCAGCCCTCGACAGATAGGTGCCGATCTGGCGCGGCAAGGGGGGCATGCCGTGCAGCAACCCGCCCACTACGACCACGTAGTTGAACCCGGAGGGGTCGAGGAGATCGGCGGTCGGCTGAATCTCGACCCCGCAGGAAGAGCGCACCGGCCTGCGTCCGGGGTTCATGACCTGCCAGTCGCACTCGATGCGTCGCGAGCGGTCGCCCTTGTCGGCTGCAAGCCGCAGCACGTCCACGAATGTGGAGAAGGCCGTGAGGGTGAAGTTGTGCGTGAGCACGAAGCCCACACGCAGCTTGGCATGGCGTGATGGAGAAACTCGGCGAGACGGTATTGTAGCGTCGGAGATCCAATGTCGCATTTCTTCTAGCTCCTAGTCGTCTCAGTGCCAGAAGGAAAGCGCGAATGCACGCAATATCGGCTCGTGGTGAACGATTTGAGGCAGCCTGAGCCGAGGACATGCGTCGCTTCTCCCTCCCAACGCTCGTCGCAGGGGCATTGAACGCGCACCGCAGCTGGCCGCGCCAATGGCGCGATCCTGAGCCGAAGGCATACTACGACACGGTCATCGTCGGGGGCGGCGCCCACGGCCTCGGCACGGCCTACTATCTCGCCAAGGAGTACGGCCTGACCAATGTGGCGGTGCTGGAGAAGGGCTGGATCGGCGGCGGCAATTCCGGCCGCAATACGACCATCATCCGCTCCAACTACCTCTATGATGAGAGCGCCAGCCTTTACGAGCATGCGCTGAAGCTCTGGGAGCGCCTTTCGGACGAGTTGAACTACAACATCATGTACTCGGCGCGCGGCGTCCTGATGCTGGCGCACACTGTCCACGATGTCCAAAGCCTCAAACGCCACGTCTACGCCAACCGCCTGAACGGAATCGACAATGAGTGGCTGACGCCTGCTGAGGCAAGGGCTTTTTGCCCGCCGCTCGATATCTCAGCCGGTGCCCGCTACCCGGTCATGGGCGCGGCATTGCAGCGGCGCGGCGGCACCGCACGGCATGATGCGGTGGTGTGGGGTTATGCCCGGAGCGCCGACGCCATGGGCGTCGACATCATCCAGAATTGCGAGGTTCTGGGTTTCACCCGCGGTTCCGGCGGCGCGGTTTCTGGGCTCGAGACGACGCGCGGCACGATCCGTACAAGGCGCGTCGGCGTGGTTGCTGCCGGCCACACCAGCGTGGTGATGGCGCGGGCGGGACTGCGCATGCCGCTCGAAAGCTTTCCCCTCCAGGCACTGGTCTCTGAGCCGGTAAAGCCTGTCTTTCCGTGCGTCGTCATGTCGAATGCGGTGCATGCCTATATTTCGCAGTCCGACAAGGGCGAGCTCGTCATCGGCGCAGGCACCGACCAGTACGTATCCTATTCCCAGCAGGGAGGGCTGCACATCACCACGCATACGCTCGAGGCGATTTGCGAACTCTTTCCGCAGTTCCGCCGCATGAAGACGATGCGCTCCTGGGCTGGCATCGTGGACGTGACGCCGGATCGCTCGCCGATCATCGGCAAGACGCCGGTGCCGGGTCTCTACGTTAATTGCGGGTGGGGCACAGGGGGCTTCAAGGCAACGCCGGGCTCGGCCCAGGTGTTCGCGCACACGCTTGCCACCGGCGAACCGCATCCCGTCAACGCCCCCTTCACGCTTGATCGCTTCCGCACCGGGCGCCTCATCGACGAGGCGGCAGCCGCAGCGGTCGCGCATTGAGGATGCCATGCTGCTCGTGAACTGTCCCTACTGCGGCGCGCGCCCGGAAATCGAGTTCCGGTGCGGCGGTGAGGCTCACATCGCCCGCCCGGTTCAGCCTTCGGCTCTCGATGATGAGGCCTGGGCCGAGCACCTCTACTTCCGCACCAATCCCAAGGGGACGCATGCGGAGCGCTGGCTTCATGTTCATGGTTGTGGGCGCTGGTTCAATGCGCTCCGCGACACTGTGAGCGATGCGTTCACAGCGAGCTACACCATGGGCGAACAGCGCCCTGACGCAGGCAAGGAGGGCGAGTGATGGCGCCGACCACCGTGGCCCAGCCCTACCGCTTCGCCAAAGGCGGGCGCATCGACCGCACACGGCCGGTGCACTTCCTCTTCAACGGTAGGACCATTGCGGGCTTTGCCGGAGATTCGGTTGCCTCGGCGCTCCTGGCAAATGGTGTGCACCTCGTCGGCCGCTCGTTCAAGTATCATCGCCCGCGCGGCATCCTCAGCCATGGTGTCGACGAGCCCAATGCACTTCTTGACGTAAGCCGAGGGCCGGGCCGCCGCGATCCCAACAACAGGGCCACCATGGTGGAGGCGACGGATGGTCTTGTCACGCGCTCCCAGAACCACTGGCCGTCGCTTAAGCGGGATATCTGGGCGGTCAACGATCTGCTCGCGCCGATCATTGTGGCGGGCTTCTACTACAAGACCTTCAAGTGGCCGCGCACGTTCTGGCATAGACTCTATGAGCCGGCCATCCGGGCTGCCGCCGGTTTGGGTCTGGCCCCCACCGAGGACGATCCAGACCGGTATGTCCATCGCCATGCCCATTGCGATGTTCTGGTGATCGGATCCGGACCGGCGGGGCTCGCAGCGGCTCTGGCTGCGTCCGGGAGCGGAAAACGGGTGATCGTCGCAGACGAGCAAGCGGAGCTGGGCGGCACGCTGCTGCATGACGCATCTTCCACTATCGACGGCGAGAGCGCCGAGGCTTGGCTGGCTGGGGCGCTGGCGATGCTTCGGGCACAGCGAAACGTTACGCTCCTGCCGCGTACGACCGCATTCGGATACTACAATCACAACCATATCGCGATGGTGGAGCGTCTTGTCGACCATCCCGCCCCGGGTTCTACCGCTCTCCCGCGCGAACGGCTATGGCAGGTGAGAGCGAAGCAAGTGGTACTCGCGACCGGCGCGCACGAGCGCCCTCTCGCCTTCGCGGACAACGACCGCCCCGGCATCATGATGGCGGAAAGCATTCGCGTGTTCCTCAACCGCTACGCCGTTGCGCCGGGGCGTCGCATCGTCTTCGCCACCAGCGGGGCATCAGCCTATCAGGCTGCAGCCGATGCCAAGGCGGCGGGGCTGGACGTCACCATGGTCGATACCCGCCCGGAGGCGGGATGTGGGGTCCAGTCGGCCCGTCTGCGCGCCCTGGGCATCGAGGTTCTGACCGGCCACACGGTGCTCGGCTCTGTCGGGCGAATGAAGGTGAGGGGGCTCATCGTCGCCCCGCGCGATGCCACGGACAGGATCGGATCGCGGCGGACTATTGCTTGCGATGCGGTGGGGCTTTCGGGAGGGTGGACGCCCGCGGTTCATCTCTTCTCCCAGTCTCGCGGCAAGCCTGTCTACCGCGACGACATCGACGCGTTCGTGCCCGGCACGTCAGTGCAGGCGGAGCGCTCTGCCGGGGCGGCGAAGGGTACCTACGATCTCGCGGCTGCCCTTGCCGAGGGCTGGCGCGCTGGCGCCGAGGCGGCCGGCCTCGACGGCACCAGGTCGTTCGCGGTGAGTCCGCCGACACGCACGGGCTTCACGCCTGCACGCAAGCTCCCGACCGATGTCGACGCGAGCCGGGTGCGCGCTTTCATCGACTTTCAGAACGACGTCGCCGCCAAAGACGTCGAGCTGGCTGTGCGTGAGGGTTTCGAGAGCGTCGAGCACGTGAAGCGCTACACGACCACCGGGATGGCGACCGATCAGGGCAAGACTTCCAACATGGCGGCTCTGGGCCTTGTGTCGGATGCGCTGGGCAGACCAGTGCCGCAAGTCGGCACCACCACCTTCCGTCCGCCATACACGCCCGTCTCCTTCGGCGCCATTGTCGGCCAAGCGCGCGACGCGCTGTTCGATCCTATCCGCACCACGCCGCTGCACGACTGGGCCGTCGCTCAGGGCGCAGTCTTCGAGCCCGTCGGCCTGTGGCGCCGTGCTCGCTTCTTTCCCAAGAGGGGGGAGGACATGCACGCGGCAGTCGCTCGCGAATGCAGAGCCGTGCGGTCGGCAGTTGGCATCTTCGATGCCTCCACCCTCGGGAAGATCGAGGTCGTCGGACCCGATGCGGCCGAGTTCATGAACCGCATCTACACCAATGCATGGGCGAAGCTCGAGCCCGGAAGGTGCCGGTACGGCTTGATGCTGAAGGAAGACGGCTTCATCTTCGACGATGGCGTGGTAGCCCGGCTGGCGCGCGACCGGTTCCACGTCACCACCACCACAGGCGGGGCGGCTCGCGTGCTCGCGCATATGGAAGACTATCTTCAGACCGAGTGGAGCAACCTTCAAGTCTATCTCACCTCCGTCACCGAGCAGTGGAGCGTCATCGCCGTGCAAGGACCTAGAGCACGAGCGGTTATCGCTCCTCTCGTGTCGGGCATGGACCTGTCGCAAGAGGCATTCCCCCATATGGCAGTGCGGATCGGCAAGATCTGCGGCGTGCCTACCCGCCTGTTTCGCGTCGCCTTCACAGGCGAGCTGGGCTACGAGGTCAATGTGTCCGCAGACCACGCTCGTGCGGTCTGGGAAGCCGTCTATGAAAGCGGCCGGACCTTCGGGATCACGCCCTACGGCACCGAGGCCATGCATGTGCTGCGCGCTGAACGGGGGTTCATCGTCGTCGGCCAGGATACTGACGGCACGGTGACCCCGGAGGATGCGGGGCTCGCCGCCATGATCGCCAAGACCAAGCCCGATTTCGTCGGCAAGCGCTCGCTTATGCGCCCCGACATGGTCGCAGCCGACCGAAAGCAGCTCGTCGGTCTGGCAACGCAGGTGCCGCAACTCGTGCTTGACGAGGGCGCCCAAATCGTTGCCGATCCGAGGGCACCTATCCCCATGAAGATGCTGGGCCACGTAACGTCCAGCTACTGGAGCACGGCGTGCGGTCATTCCATTGCCTTGGCCTTGGTCTCCGGCGGGTGTGCGCGCCTAGGACAGACGCTCTATGCCACGACGCCCACTGGGTTCGCTGCCGTGCGTGTGGTGGAGCCGGTATTCTTTGATCGCCACGGTGAGCGCGTGAACGGAGACTTTGCCCATGCGTGAGACTCTCGGTGTTGCGTGGCGGGATCTCGTTCTTCCGGCGAAAGTGCCTGATCTGGAGGTGCCGACGAGCATCGCAGCGATGGGGGCGTGTGCGCGCTTCTCCTTGCGGCTGCCCTCTGCACAGGCTCGCGCGGTCGACCAGGCGGGCGGATTTGCGTTATCGGGTGGCGTCAATTCCGCGATCACATCCGGTGGGTCGATCTCCGCCCGCCTCGGGCCTGATGAATGGCTTCTGATCGGGCCGGAAGAGCAAGGTGACGCCCTGTCCCAAGCCATTGAGGTGGATCTTGACGGCCGGTTCTTCTCGCTCGTGGACGTGAGTCATCGCAATGCAGCCATCGCCGTCGCGGGTCGAGAGGCGCGCGCGGTGCTCAACGCGGGAATTGCGCTTGATCTCGATGATGCCGCCTTTCCTCCGGGCTCGGCTACCCGCACGCTCCTCGGGAAGGCGGAGATCGTGCTCATCCGCCCCGGCGCTGAGTGCGTCTATTGGGTGGAGTGCTGGCGATCCTTCGCGGCCTATGTCCACGGCTTCCTGATGGAAGCGGCGCGCGAATTCGGGCCGCATCGATAACGTCGAAATAGGAGGGCGCCGTGATAAGCGTCTTCGATCTCTTAAAGACCGGTATCGGTCCGTCCAGCTCGCACACCGTCGGTCCAATGGTAGCGGCGAAAAGGTTTATGGACGCGCTGCCGGCAGGCACTGCGCACGTGCAGGTCGAGCTCTTCGGCTCGCTGGCCTGGACCGGTACCGGTCATCGGTCCGATGCCGCCGTATGCCTTGGCCTTCTCGGCGCGGTCCCTGGCACGCTCGATCCCGACAGCGTGCCAGCGCTTGTGGCAGACCTGAAGAAGGCGAGACGCGTCGCGCTCAGGGATGGAACCTTCGCCGCCTTCGACCCTGCGCGCGACATCGTATTCAACCTAGAGGACCTCCTGCCCGGTCACTCCAACGGCATGCGCTTTCGCTCGTTCGCCGAAGGCGGAACGCTGCTTGCGGACAGGGTTTACTACTCCATCGGCGGCGGCTTCGTCATAGAGGAGGGAGAGGCACCGGGTGGCTCTCCGGTGTCCGTACCTTACGCTTTTGTTACCGCGGCTGACCTGCTTACGGCTTGCACGCATAATCACCTCACAGTGGCCGATTTGCAGTTCGCCAACGAATGCGCGTTGCGTACGCACGACGAAGTTGAGGCAGGGCTCGACGGCATTGCCGAGGCCATGTTCGCCTGCATCGACCGCGGCCTGCGCATGGATGGCGTCCTGCCGGGCGGACTCAATGTCAAGCGCCGCGCACGGGCGATTCGTGAACGCCTGGAAGAGACCCGCGGCGAGAACCAGCGCGCGCCCCATGAGGTCATGGACTGGGTCTCCGTCTTCGCCATGGCCGTCAACGAGGAAAATGCCTCTGGTGGTCGCGTGGTCACCGCACCGACCAATGGTGCCGCAGGCATCATTCCGGCTGTGCTGCGCTATGCGCGCGACTTCTGCCACGCCGCCACGGCAGAACATCTGCGTTGCTTCCTGTTGACGGCCGGCGCGGTCGGCGGGCTCATCAAGCGCAACGCATCCATCTCAGGCGCCGAGGTGGGATGCCAGGGTGAGATCGGGTCCGCCGCCTCCATGGCCGCCGCTGGCCTCGCAGCAGTGCTCGGGGCAACGCCGGAGCAGGTCGAGAATGCCGCCGAGATCGCCATGGAGCACCACCTCGGCATGACATGCGATCCCGTCGGCGGGCTCGTGCAGATCCCATGCATCGAACGCAACGCCTTCGGCGCAAACAAGGCGATCGCGGCCGCGTCCCTCGCGCTCAAAGGCGACGGTACTCATCGGGTGTCCCTCGATCAGGTCATCGAGACCATGCGCCAGACCGGCGCGGACATGCAGTCCAAATACAAAGAGACGTCGCAAGGCGGCCTCGCCGTCAACGTCGCGGAATGCTGAGGAACAGGCGAACATGACAACGACCGGATCGACTGCAACCGCATTCGACTACGCCAGCTACGATGATCGTACAGTGTTCGGGGCCATCGAAGCGGAGCTGCGGCGCCAGCAGGACCAGATCGAGCTGATCGCGTCCGAAAACGTTGTCTCACGAGCGGTGCTGGCGGCCCAGGGCTCTGTGCTCACGAACAAGTATGCGGAGGGCCTTCCGGGGCGACGCTACTACGGCGGCTGCGAGCATGTAGATGTCGTGGAACAGCTCGCCATCGACCGGGCGACGAGGCTGTTCGGTTGCGGCTTCGCCAACGTTCAGCCTCACTCGGGAGCGCAAGCCAACGGCGCCGTCTTCATGGCCCTTCTGCAGCCCGGCGACACCTTCCTCGGGATGTCGTTGGCCGCCGGCGGTCACCTCACCCACGGTGCGCCGCCCACGATGTCCGGAAGATGGTTCACGGCGGTCGGCTACGGCGTCAGGCGGGACACGGCCCTGATCGACTATGAGGAGGTCGAACGTCTGGCGCAGGAGCACAGACCCAAGCTCATTCTCGCGGGCGGCTCATCCTATCCGCGCACCATAGACTTCGCGCGTTTTCGCGCTGTCGCGGACTCGGTCGGCGCACATCTCATGGTGGATGCGGCCCACTATGCTGGTCTCATCGCGGCGGGCGCCTATCCCTCCCCATTTCCTCATGCTCATGTGGTGACGACGACGACGCACAAGACGCTGCGCGGCCCTCGCGGCGGGCTGATCCTGACAAACGACAAGGCTCTGGCGAGAAAGATCGACTCCGCGGTCTTCCCCGGTCTGCAGGGCGGCCCGCTGATGCACACGATTGCAGCCAAGGCCGTGGCCTTCGGTGAGGCGCTCGAGCCGGAGTTTCGCACATATTCCCTGCAGACGGTGTCCAACGCCCGCGCACTGGCCGCGCGCCTCGCGGAGCGCGGCGCTGCGATCGTCTCGGGGGGTACCGACAGCCATATGGTGCTCGTCGACCTGCGCCCCTTCGGCATTACCGGCAAGGCGGCCGAGGTGGCACTTGAGCGTGCGGGCCTGACCTGCAACAAGAACGGCATTCCCTTCGACCCCGAGAAGCCCGCCGTTACCTCGGGAATTCGCCTCGGCACTCCCGCGGTGACCACCCGGGGCTTCGGTATCGAAGAGTCCGAGCAGGTGGGCAATTTGGTCGCGCAGATTCTCGAGGGCCTGGCCCAGGGCGGCGAAGAAGGCAATGCACTCACCGAAGCGTGCGTACGCGAGGAGGTACGTGGCCTGTGCCGACGCTTTCCTCTCTACGGCTGACGAAGTCATCAGCTGGCGGAAATTATGCGCCCCTCCTCACTGAGCTCGATGTCATCGGCGCCGCGCAGCCATTTCCTGCGCAGCAAAGCCACTGGCAAAAAGTCAGGAAAGGGTGTTGACAAGATCTGCGATCAGCGGCAACCTAAACACTATATAGTGGTTTAGGAGCTCTTGACTTATGCGCATCCGCCTGCTCGGGACGGGTACTCCGACGCCTTCTCTCCGTCGCATGTCGTCCGGCTATCTCGTCGAAATCGGCAACGATGCTCTCGTCCTCGACCACGGCTTTGGTGCGCATCATCGCCTGTTGGAGCTGGGTGTACCGGCCACGCGCGTCAGCCATCTGTTGTTCACACACCTGCACTACGATCATTGTGGGGATTACGCGCGCTTGGTGCTCACGCGCTGGGACCAGGGCGTCGGGCGTGTGCCGGAGTTGAAGGTTTTCGGGCCGCCGCCTCTTGCCCGTATGACCGACCAGCTCTTCTCCCGAGACGGCGTCTATGGTCCCGATCTTTCGGCGCGCACTCATCACGACTGCAGCCTCAGCATCTATGAGGCGCGCGGCGGTACGCTGCCTCGCGCGTGGCCGCAGCCGAAGGTCCGCGAGCTGGCCGTCAACGACGTGATCGAAGGCGATGGCTGGCATCTAAAGGTGGGACTGGCGGAGCATTTCTCCCCCTACCTCGCTACGCTCGCTTTCCGGATCGAGGCGCAGGCCGGCTCGCTGGTCTATTCCGGCGACAGTGGCCCCATACCGGCGATGCGCGCGTTGGCCGAAGGCGCAGATGTGCTCATCCATATGTGCCACTACCGCTCGGGAACGGCGCTCAGCGCCGGCTTCGCGGACTCCTGCATGGGGCACATGGAGCTTGCACACCTCGCCGCAGACGCAGGCGTGCGCAACCTAGTCACGACACACATCACCGAGCAGTTCGACAAGCCCGGCGCCCGTGAACGGGTGATTGCGGAGATGAGCAGCGTCTACCACGGCAATCTCTTCTTCGGCGAAGACCTGATGGAAGTGCCGATCAGCGGGCCGGTACTTGCAAAGCTCGCATAGTCCGGAAGGGACCAGAAAGGGAATGCAGATGAAGATCTCAGCGTCTTGCAAGGCCGCACTTCTGGCCCTGACGATGACCGTAACGCTCCCGATCCTGACGGCTCGGGCGGAGGAGACCACTGTCCGGATTGCCCAGCAGTTCGGACTGTCCTACCTGCCGTTGCATGTCGCGATCGATCAGAAGCTCATAGAGAAGCAGGCCAAGGCCCTGGGACTCGATGGCGTGAAGGTGGAGGTGGCGACCATCGCCAGCGGCGCGGCAGTCAACGATGCCCTCATCTCCGGCAGCGTCGACATCGCCATGGCGGGCAGCACCGTGCTACTCAACCTGTGGGACAAGACCGTCGGGAGGGACGTCATCAAGGGCGTCATGGCCATTGCCGACACCCCAATCTACTTCAACACCATCGATCCGCGCATCAAGTCGGTCGGGGACCTCACAGATCAGGATCGCGTTGCCATGACGGCGGGCAAGGGCACCCAGCACGCCCTGGTCCTACAAATGGCCGCCGCGCAGGCGTTCGGGTGGGATCAGCGCAAGAAGCTGGACGATCTCACCGTTTCCATGAGCCATCCGGACGGGGTTGCAGCGCTTCTGTCGGGCGGCGCAATCGTGAAGACGCACGCAACCACCGTTCCGTTCATTCAGATGGAGCTCGCAGATCCCAGGGTGCGCACCATTCTCAACTCCTACGATGTCGTAGGTGGGCGCCATACCCTGATCGTCGCTTACGCACGCCAGAGCTGGTTCACGAAGAATCCGAAATTGTACGAAGCTACCTACCGCGGGCTGTCGGAGGCCATAGACATCATCAACGCGGACAAGGCCGCCGCTGCCGCGTTGTTCGTGCGCGCGGGAAAGACAAGCCTGAGCCAGGAGAAGGTGCTCGCCATTCTTTCCGACGAGAACATGATTGCCTTCACCGCGACTCCAAGCCGGGTGATGCCCTTCGCCGACTACATGGTGAAGAACGGGATGCTGAAGAACAAGCCGGCGAGCTGGACGGACATCTTCTTCCCCAATGTGCACGGACTGAAGGGCAGCTGATCTCGCATTACTTCTCAAGGAGCGATGGCCATGATCTCGGCTTCTCAAGGCAAAGCCTCAACGACAATCGTCTCTTCCCATGCGCCTTCGCCTGCTCCGGCCGTCGGCCCGCTCCTGCAAGCCCGCGACGTAACCCTGCAATAC
Source organism: Hyphomicrobiaceae bacterium (assembly GCA_008933705.1). Classification (GTDB taxonomy): domain Bacteria; phylum Pseudomonadota; class Alphaproteobacteria; order Rhizobiales; family Hyphomicrobiaceae; genus AWTP1-13. Next base: position 86,967 of record WBUN01000011.1, on the reverse strand, counting down.
AAGACGCGCCAGCATCTGGTCACGGCCACCTATCGCGTCTCGTTCGACGTCCATTCCGGTGACCGCTTCATCCTGCTCGGTCCCTCTGGCTGCGGAAAATCCTCCCTGCTGAAGAGCATCGGCGGCTATCTCTCCCCGGTGGAAGGCAGCTTCCTGCTCGCAGGCGAGCCCGTGCGCGGCCCGGGCCCCGACCGGATGATGGTGTTCCAGGAGTTCGACCAGCTGTTCGCCTGGAAGACTGTGCTCGAGAACGTCGCCTTTCCGCTTACTGTGACTGGGCGCTGCTCTCCCCGGCAGGCGCAGGAGCGGGCGCTGCTCTATCTTTCCAAGGTTAGCCTCAGCAAGTTCAGGGACAGCTATCCCCACACCTTGTCGGGGGGCATGAAGCAGAGGGTCGCAATCGCTCGTGCCATGGCGATGGAGCCGGCCATCCTGCTCATGGACGAGCCGTTCGCAGCGCTCGACGCCTTGACGCGGCGGCGCATGCAAGACGAACTGCTGGAGCTGTGGGACAGCACGCGTTTCACGGTGCTGTTCGTCACGCACTCTATCGAGGAAGCGATCCTGATCGGCTCGCGCATTCTCCTGCTCTCACCTCACCCCGGACGCGTTCGCGCGGAGCTCAATTGCGATCACTTCGGCCATGAGGACGAAGGCGGTGAAGCGTTCACCACCCTGCAGCGGCGTGTCCATCACATGCTGTTCAACGAATCCCATGCAGGAACCTCCCATGCCTAAGGTCACCGCTCCGGCATCACCCACGAGGGCCGAGATCGAACATATCCTTGTGCCGGCAGAGAGCATCGGCGCGGTGGAACGTTCGCTTTCGCCGATAGAGCGCATCACCAACCTGGACTGGGTCCGCCGCGGTGCGATCCTCCTGCTTCTTGCATCCACCTGGGAGGGCTACGCGCGCTATCTGGACAATCCTCTGCTTCTGCCTACGTTCAGCGCCACTTTGAAGGCGCTGTCGAGCGCCGCCATGGAGGGAAATTTGCTGTCGCGCGTCTGGGGCTCGTTGCAGGTCTTGCTTCTCGGTTATGTGCTCGGCGTGCTGCTTGCCGGCGCACTCAGCGCGTTCGCTGTATCTAGCCGCTTCGGTGGTGATCTGCTCTCCACCCTCACATCGATGTTCAACCCTCTGCCTGCCATCGCATTGCTGCCGCTCTCCATGCTGTGGTTCGGCCTCGGCATGCCGAGCCTGGTGTTCGTCATCGTGCACTCTGTGCTGTGGCCGGTGGCGTTGAATACGCAGACGGGTTTTCTCGCCGTCTCGGAGACTCAGCGCATGGCAGGTCGCAACTACGGTCTGACGGGGCTGCCCTATGTCTGGCGGATCCTCGTACCCGCCGCCTTTCCCTCCATCCTCGCGGGGCTCAAGATCGGATGGGCGTTCGCCTGGCGCACGTTGATCGCCGCGGAGCTGGTGTTCGGCGTCGCCTCGCGATCAGGCGGACTGGGCTGGTTCATCTTCGAGCATCGCAACGAGCTGCAGACGGACTATGTCTTCGCGGGTCTGATGATGGTGATCCTGATCGGCCTGTTTGTCGAAGAAGTCATCTTCCGTACCATCGCCCACCGCACCGTCGTGCGCTGGGGGCTGGAGCGCTGAGCGCGGTCCCGACGCGACTTGGCAGGGCGGCGGCTCTGCGTTATCAGATCGCCGAAACCAGGGATCTCGGGATGTGCGTCGATGGTGCGTGTCTCCACAACGGAGGATCGGACTAGGCTGTTCTGGAACCAGTACAAGGGTGTCGGCCGCCACCAATCCTTGAAGTACATCCAACTGCGTGATGCGCTGACGCAAGCCATCGACGACGGCTTCTGGAGCTACGGCGACAAGCTGCCGCCGGAAGGCGAACTCGCCCGTCTGACGCCCTTCAGCCTGGGCACCGCGCAACGTGCCTACGCCGATCTGGTGCGCGAGGGAATGGTTGAGCGGAGGGCCGGGGCGGGAAGCTATGTTCTGCGGCCCTCCAAGATTCTCGACACGCCCTGGCATTTCCGGTTCAGGCCGCACGCAGAGGCTGCCTTCCGCCCTGTTTTTCCGCGCATCGCACGCATCAGCCACCATTCGGGCACGGGCTTTTGGAGCTCGTTTCTGAGGCGTTCGAGCGAGGTCGTCTGTATCAGCCGGTCTGTTCGCATTGGCTCGGAGTTCACATTGTTCGCCGAGTTCTATATCGATGCCGGCCCTTTCAACCGCGCGATCGCCGCCCGACGCAAGGTGGAAGGCGTCAACCTGCGGCGCGAACTCAGCCTCAACATCGTGCGCATGACGAACGACGTGCGCGTGGAGATCTTCACCGAAAAGGATCATCCCGTCCTGAAGCTGAAGGAAGGCACGAGTGTTCTCATCGTGGAAACACGCGCTTATGCGCAAAGCTCGAACGGCAACTACATTCAGCGGATGATCGTGCCGCCGACGCCGGAGTGGCTGCACATCTCCGAGTTCGGCGCGGGCGCGCCGGTCATCTAATCTAGTTGTGCTATGAGGTTCAGAATTGCGGTACGCGCGGCTGATTCTTGAATCGTTGAGGTTGTGAAATTGCCGACCGCGTCACGTCTTGCAGCCGCGCAGGAACTCACGTCATTCGCCGGAAAGACATCCTTAAGCTACGTAAGCTAGTCTTTAACGACGCCGCTTGGCTGAGGGTGGGACCGGTTGCACATTTCGCTGACTATCCCACGCGGGCAATCTCGATGAGCCTGTTTCGCTATTCCGTTGCTGCTATGCTTCTTGCTGGGTTCACTCAGACCACGCATGCTGAGACGCCAGACCGCAGCATCGCACTGATCATCGACGCCTCTGGCAGCATGAAGGCGCGACTGGACAATGGACAGGCCCGGATCGATGCCGCCAAGGACGCCGTGGAAGCGCTGGTGAGGGGACTCCCAGACCGCCAGCGCTTGGCGCTATGGGCCTATGGGCATCAATCGCCGACGAAGGCGCGCAATTGCCGCGACACGCAGCTTCTGTCCAGCTTCCAGCCGATCGGCGACAATCGCGCGGAAGTGTTGCGGCTTTCTCGCGAACTGAAGCCGCAGGGCTACACGCCAATTACCCTCGTACTGGAGCAGGCCGCGAACGGCTTGAAGCCGGAGACAGCCTCACCTTCTCGAGTTGTCATCCTCGTCTCGGACGGCAAGGAGACCTGCGAAGGCGATCCGTGCGCGGTTGCCCGTGCACTCGCGAAGGCCGATTCCGGTTTGGTCGTTCACACCATCGGCTTTGCCGTCGATGTTGCCGCGCGCTATCAGCTCCAGTGTATCGCGCGCGTCGGACGAGGCACCTATTTCGAGGCCGACACCACGCCGAGGCTCGTCGAGCGCCTGTCTGCCGCGGTCAAGACCGTCGCCATCACCGTGCCGGCCGAGATCAAGACCCAGAGCAAAAAGCCCGGCACCCTGCGGCTCGCCAGCCCGAGCGCCAGCCGGCACGAGGTCATCAGCGTCGAGACCGGTAAGACAATCACCAAGCTGTCTGCCGTAACATCATCGGTCGAGCTCCCGGCGGGCTTCTACAACGTCAAGTTCGGCAACCAGCTCTGGCGCAGCATCGAGGTCAGAGACGGCGAGGCGACCGTGATCGAGACAGCCATCGTCGAGCTGCCGACGGCCAGCTTCAAGGGGCACGACATCCGTGATTGGGAAACTGGTGAGGTGGTTGGTACGTTGTCCTCGTCAAAAGCCTCGATGAACCTGATGCCGTCGAGCTATACGTTGAGCTTCGGCAACATTTCTGTCCCATTCACGCTCGAGCCCGGCAAGCGCAAGATCATCGAAGCCGTCTCGGTCTCGTTCGCAGGCCTGCCAATCAACTCGCGCATGATCTACGACGAAGCCGGCAAAGAGGTCATTGACGTCTCTCTGATGCGCTCCAGCGCAACCTTGCCGCCCGGCCGCTACGTGCTTGATTTGCTCAAGACGAAGGTACCCTTCGAACTCAAGCTCGGCGAGGAGCCGCACATTGAACTCGAATGAGGATCGCGAGCAGGGTACGGCACCTGTCCGATGGCGTTCGGCCCTTCCGATCATCGTTCCGCCTTGCCTACCTGCGCGACCGCGACGTCTGTGCCTCTCAGGACGGTCTCGACGGCAGAGAGGCGGGAGTAGACGAGCGCCAGGCGCTGCCCTGGTTGATCATCGACAGGAAGCCGGACGGGATGATGATCTCTGCACGGCAGACCTGCAGTGTGACCTCCGCGCGTACTAACGACCCGCCATCTTCGGTTTGCGGCATCATATCCAGGGCCTTCAGGTACAGTCTCTCCGCTTCGGGAAGGCGGCCGGATTGGTGGAGCATAAGACCGAAGCAGTTGTAGACGTTCGACGGCTCCTGGGGATCATTGGCAGCAATGGCAAGGGCACGCCGATAGAGGGGTTCTGCCTCGGAGTATCGTCGCAGCTGTCGAAGAAGCTTGGCCACATTGTTGAGAGCGGCGCCGGTAGCTGGATGATCCGGACCGAGCTCAGTTTCGGCAATCTCGACTTCCTTGCGATGAAGCCGTTCGGCTGGCGCGAAGTCAGCTCGGTACTGGAGCAAGACTGCTGCAACATTGAGCAGCCTTCGGGCGATCTCCGCGCACGGACCCTGCGTGGCCATGAAGTCCAAGATCCGCAGCGCGTGGGGCAGAAAGGGATCGGCCGCCCTCGCGTAACGATCGTTGTAATCGTGGGGCAGCTTCTCGAGGACGAGCAGTGCAACGAAAGCGGCAACCTGGGCGAGGCCGTCCGGCGACGCAAGCTCTGTGTCGCCCTCCGGCGAGCGCTTGCGAAACCAGCGCTGCCAAAAATTTGCGGAGCTTGCGTCGTCTGCTGGCGCCGAGATGGTGATGCGTGCCCACGGGACGGTTGATTGGCTTCGCAGGTTCTGTCGTATGACCTCCTGGACGAGACGGTGGACGCTGATGCACGGTGAACCCTCGTCAAGGGTTTCCTTCGTCAGCAGCGAGACTTCAGCGAGTGCAGCGACGGCCTCGCCGACTTCGATTTCACGCATGACGCGGGATGTAAAGATCCCGATAGGTATCCGCTCGGAAGCGAGTACCGCGGCAATCCCCATCAGCCTCTCGTGCGGGAGTAGTCGCTGGCGCCATTGGTGGCGGCGCTGCAGGCCATGCGCGGCATCGATCTCATTGCCGCGGTCGTGCTGGTAGCCGAGATCGGCGACATGTCGCGCTTCGCGAGCGCGCCGGAGTTGATGGCGTGGCTCGGGCTGGTGCCGTCGGAGAACTCGACCGGCGAGGAGGTCAGGCGGGGACCGATCACCAAGGCCGGCAACGGGCGGGCGAGGCGCGTGCTCGTCGAAGCCGCCTGGAGCTATCGCCATCCGCTACGCGTCGGATCGGCGATGCAGGCGCGCGTGGAGGCGGCGCCGAGGCCGGCGCGCGAGATCGCCTGGAAAGCGCAGAGGCGTCTCACTGCGCGCTATCGACGGCTGGCCGCGTCGGACAAGCAACAGACCGTGATCGTGACGGCCATCGCGCGCAAGATGGCCGGGTTCATCTGGGACATCTGTCGCCAGACCATGCCGACTGCCACTGCGGCCCGGGCCTGTGGACCGCTCGCGCTCGACGGGGCTCGACCAGCCCACAGGCCCTCCGCTTGAGGATCGCCTTCGAACACGTGGCAAGTGGAAGCTCAAGCCGAAAGGGCGGGTGTCGTTCAAGCATGAGCCCGCGTGCAGCGGTGGGGACGTGGCCAACGGTGGGGAACCCTCGATGAGGTTTATGAGGCCGGCTTTCGAGCCGACGCCCGCTCCCAAAGACAGGCAGCCCCGGACGAACAGATGGACATGCAGTAGCCAATCCGCGCATCAGAAATTGTTGACCGACGTCTCGAGGCCGCGTCTCCTCCTCTGCACCCATAGTCGCTCAACGGCCGCCCAGTCCGGGCGGCGACAATCCTGCACGCGTCGAGTGCTTGACTGGGGACATCAGAAACCTCGACGCGTATGACTGCCGCTGCAACATTGGTCTTGCAGATAACGGACTGCGCGGCGGCTCATGCCGGCAATTCACATGATAGCGTGCTTTTCTGCTTTGGCGGACAGTCGCGTGTCCGTGTCGGCCATCGGGCACGATGGTACCGTTCAAGCCGACTTTTCATCTGCCGGACAGATCGGCTATATTCTAGTTGATCTGACTAGAAAGGACTGCCCCCGTGCCGGCATCAACCACCGCCAAGACGTCGCGTCGCCCACCCGGCCCAGGGCGCTGGCGACTGCAAGACGCGAAGGCGCAGTTCAGCGAGCTTGTCCGCCGGGCTCGCGAGAAGGGACCGCAGCGCGTCACCGTCCATGGCAAGGACGCTGTCGTTGTCGTCGACGCTGAGGAGTGGGATCGGCTGAACAAACCGGTGTCCGGGCGGGATCTCGTGGACGCACTCGCAAGCTCGCCGCTTCGGGATGTGCCGATCGAGCGGGTGTCGGTGAAATCGCCGGTTCGGGATGTGAAGCTTTGAGGGGCTGGCTGATCGACACCAACGTCGTGTCGGAGCTTCGGCGGGCGCGACCGGCACAGAAGGTCAGGGCATTCGTCGCCGGCCAGCCGGGCAACGTTCTCTATACAAGCGACGTGACCTTCGCCGAGGTTCGTTTCGGCATCGAGCAGATCGCCGATCCAGCGCGCCGAGCCGACTTGGTGCAGTGGCTCGATCGCACGCTGCGACCGCTATTTTCAGGGCGTGTGCTGCCGGTAACCGAGGATGTGCTGCTGCGATGGCGCCTGATGATGGAAGCCGGCCGAACGACGGGCCACACGTTTTCGGAGCCCGATCTCCTCATTGCCGCGCTGGCCGCGCTAGCGGACCTGATCGTGGTCAGCCGGGACACCAGCGAATTCATTGCTGCGGGCATACCAGTATTTGATCCTTGGGTCTGGACGCTCCATGCCGGAGGCCGGGCGGACCAGATTGCCCACGCGGATATGGCAGATGCCTTGACGAAAGCGACGGTGCTGATCGCAAATTGAACGGCGGAATGCCGGAAATCCTCAACCCGTTGCAATCTCGTATCCCAAGCTTCGGTAACCGGTCTGCCGTTTCAGCGCCATCCGCGCCAGCATGGCGGCGCCACTGTCGACGTAGTCGAACACAATCACCTCGCGCTTTGCGTGGTGATCGCGATGCAGGCGGCCGACGTATTGAGCGTGTCTTTCCAGGAGATCGGCATGGTCAGGAACAGCGTGTCGAGCGAGGCGTCGTCGAAACCTTCGCCGAGGTGGCGGCCGGTCGCCAGCACGAGGCGCTCTTCCGTGTCTGGCCGCTTCAGGCCGTCCTCGGCGGATCGGCGCTCGGTCGCGCTCATGCCACCGTAGAGCACGACGAGGTTCTTCGTGAACTTCTCGAAGCGGCTTCGTAGATGATCGAGATGATCGCGCCGTTCGGTCAGGATTACTGGTCGGCGCCCGGCTTCCAGACTGAACAGCACGTCGTCGAAGATCAGATCGTTGCGCTTCTCGTCGCTGGCCAGTGCGGCGTAAAGCGCTGTCATCTGCATCGGGCCTTGTGTCTCGAGGTTCGGCGTCGGACGGAACCCAGTCTCCTGCAGGCGCACCTTGTGGGTGAAGGAGCGCGTCGCGGCCTGCGACTTGGCGTCATTCGCGTGTAGTCGCGATTCGCTCCTGATTGAGATTGAAGAGCTGCTCTAGTGTCGTGATTCTGAAGTCCGTCTCATTCTTAGGCCTTGGCGGCAAGCGTGCGAAGGCAGAAGCGCTGGATGCTGGCGAGGATGTCGTCGGCGGTCTTGGTCCAGCGGAACGGCTTTGGGTGTCGATTGGTGGCCTTGATGTAGGCCTCGATGGCGGCCTCGAGCTCGGCCACCGAGCGAAACACGCCACGCCTGAGAGCTCGCTCGGTCAGCAGCGCGAAGAAGCGCTCGACTTGATTGATCCATGAAGCCGAGGTCGGCGTGAAGTGCACGTGCCAACGCGGTCGTTTGGCGAACCAGTGGCGGATCAGCTGGGTCTTGTGCGTGCCGTAGTTGTCCATGATGACATGCACGTCGAGATCGGCGGGCACATTGCGCTCGATCTCATCGAGGAACTTGCGGAACTCCAGCGCCCGATGCCGGGGCATGCATTTGCCAACAATGGTGCCGGCCTTCACGTCAAGTGCGGCGAACAGTGAGGTGGTGCCGTGCCGTTTGTAGTCGTGCGTGCGCCGTTCGGCTTGACCGGGGCGCATCGGCAGTAGCGGCTGCGTGCGGTCGAGGGCCTGCACCTGGCTTTTCTCGTCGACGCACAGCACGACGGCGCGCTCAGGCGGTGAGAGATAAAGGCCGACGATGTCGCGCACTTTCTCCACGAACAGCGGATCGGACGAGAGCTTGAACGTCTCGACGCGGTGTGGCTGCAGTCCGAACGCACGCCAGATGCGATGCACCGTCGATGGGGCGTGGTCGATCTCATTGGCCATGGTCCTGAGGCTCCAGTGCGTCGCGCCCTTCGGCCGCGTCTGCAGCGTCTTGCGGATCACGATCGCAATCTCGTCGTCGCCGATCTCGCGCGGGGCACCGGGACGGGGTTCGTCGTAAAGGCCATCCATGCGGCGCTCCGCAAAGCGATTGCGCCACGTGCCGACTGTGTGCTTGCACACCCCGATCTTCGCCGCGATCTCCTTGTTCATGAGGCCGCTTGCCGCCGCCAACACGATGCGCGCCCGCTCCGCCATCGTCTGCGGCGCGCCATGCTTGCGCGTCAGCGCTGTCAACTCGTGCTTCTCCGCCTCATCAAGTACGATTGCGACAGCCTTGCCCCGCGCCATTCTCGCCCCCATCACAAAGCATGGCGAGAATGTAACTGATTTGTCGATCACTCCACTAGCTGGAGAACTCAAAATGAATCTGGTTGCCAAACGCGGACGAGCCGCCACTGCCAAACGTTGCGAATGCCAACCAAAAAGACGTGCAATATCATGGCGCTCCCTACGAGAGTCGAACTCGTCTTTTCAGATTGAAAATCTGACGTCCTAACCGATAGACGAAGGGAGCATCGCGTGCCGGGCCCGATATAGGGGGGTTTGCCAGTCGAGGCAAGTATGGCTGCCCGGCAGCCGGCCCTCGATTGGACGTCGGCCGCCGGCTGATCCAAGCTGGCTGCCGCAGGAGGGTTGGGAATCCAGTGAGGTACGAGCCGCACATCCATGATCGCGTCCGAGACGCTATAAGGCCCGCGTCATGATGGGGCCGGGATGATTTGCGCCGCCCGGACGGGAGAGGCCGATGCCGTTTCGCTCCACAGTAGGAACAACATCATACGTCTTCGCGGATGTGAAGGAGTTGCTGGCCAAGGCGACGCCGCCGCGCGCCGGCGACAAGCTTGCCGGAATAGCCGCGGCGAGCGCGGGGGAGAACGTCGCCGCCAAGCTGGCGCTGGCCGACCTCCCGCTGAAGCGGCTGCTGACCCAGCCGCTGATCCCCTACGAGCAGGACGAGGTGACCCGCCTTGTGCTCGACAGCCACGACGCCAAGGCCTTCGCGCCCATCGCCGCCATGACGGTCGGCGAGCTGCGCGACTTCCTGCTCTCGGATCGTGCCACGGCAGACGTTCTTGCCGGACTAGCACCGGCGATCACCCCGGAGATTGCCGCCGCCGTCTGCAAGATCATGCGTAACCAGGATCTGATCCTGGCCGCCCGCAAATGCCGCGTCGTCACGCGCTTTCGCAACACCATCGGCCTGCCGGGCACGATGGCGGTGCGGCTGCAGCCGAACCATCCGACCGACGATCTGGCGGGCATCACGGCTTCGATCGTGGACGGCTTGATGTACGGCTGCGGCGATGCGGTGATTGGCATCAACCCGGCCTCCGACTCGCTGCCCGTGATCGGCGACCTGCTGAGGCTCCTGGACGACGTCATTACCCGCTTCGACATCCCGACCCAGGGCTGCGTTCTCGCCCACGTGACGACCTCGCTCGAGCTGATGCGGCGCGGCGCGCCCGTCGATCTGGTATTCCAGTCGGTCGGAGGAACGGAAGCGACCAACCGCTCGTTCGGCGTAACGCTGTCGCTGCTGCGCGAGGTGCACGAGGCGGCGCAGGCGCTGCAGCGGGGCACGATCGGGAGCAACGTGATGTACTTCGAGACGGGGCAGGGGTCGGCTCTCTCGGCGGGGGCGCATCACGGCGTCGACCAGCAGACCTGCGAAGCGCGCGCCTATGCCGTTGCGCGCGCCTTCGATCCGCTGCTCGTCAACACCGTCGTGGGGTTCATCGGACCGGAGTATCTCTACGACGGCAAGGAGATCATCCGCGCCGGGCTCGAAGATCACTTCTGCGGCAAGCTGATGGGCCTGCCGATCGGGTGCGACGTCTGCTACACGAACCATGCCGAGGCGGACCAGGACGACATGGACACGCTGCTCACCCTGCTGGCCGCTGCGGGCGTGACCTATGTGATGGGCGTGCCCGGGGCGGATGACGTGATGCTGGGCTATCAATCGACCTCGTTCCATGATGCGCTCTACGTGCGCGATGTATTCGGCCTGAAGCGTGCGCCCGAGTTCGAGGCCTGGCTGCAGCGCATGAGAATCACCGGGCAGGGCGGGCGGCTGGCGGCGCAGAAGTCGTCGCACCCGCTGATCGCCCACACGGCGAAGGCCGGTTGACATGCATCGGCCGCGCAAGGATCCCTGGAGGCGGCTTGCGCGGTGGACCCCGGCACGCGTCGCCCTCGGCCGGACGGGAGCATCGCTGCCGACACGGGAAGTCCTGGCCTTCGCCTCGGCGCATGCCTGCGCTCGCGATGCGGTGCACGCAAGCTTCGATGCCGACGGCATCAGCCGCCGACTGGCGGCCCTGCAGCTCGAGACGCTGGCGGCGGAGACGGATGCGGTCGACCGTGCGGTCTTTCTCCGCCGCCCGGATTACGGGCGGCGGCTTTCACGCGCCTCGCGTGAGCGGCTGGCGGGCAGGACGTGGGCCGGGGCGGATCTGGCGCTGGTGATCGGTGACGGGCTTTCGGCGGCCGCCGTGTGCGCTCACGCCGTGCCGCTCGTCGCGGCATTCCTGCCGCATGCCGCCTCGCTGCAGCTCTCTCTTGCTCCCGTCGTCATTGCGCGAGGGGCGCGTGTTGCCCTGGGCGACGAGATCGGATCGCTGATGAGGGTGCGAGTGGTCGCCATGCTGATCGGGGAGCGGCCGGGGCTGTCGGCGCCCGACAGTCTCGGCATCTATCTCACCTACGGGCCGCGGCCTGGACGCACCGATGCCGAGCGGAACTGCATCTCCAACGTTCGCCCGTCGGGCCTCGGCTACGATATTGCCGCCTTCAAGCTTGCCTGGCTTGTTCGCGAGGCGTTGAAGCGATCGCTGTCCGGCGTGGCCCTCAAGGACGAGAGCGACGCCCTCGTCAGGGCCGGCGAGACGACGTCGGTGCTGGTGCAACCGCGCGGCGGGAAGGATTGATCTTCCGCTTCTGCGCGTGGATTGACGGTTCCGCCTGGCTCGAACCTACGCGCGGCCGAACAGCCTGGCGATGAGCGCGCGGACGCGGTCGATGAGCACCGAGAAGAGCAGCGAGATGCCCTGCAATTGCGCAGCGGGAAGCCGGCTGTCGGGGTCCCGCAGCAGCGCATCGATGTTCTGGGCGAACGCCTCCCCGATGCGCCGAGCGAGATCGCGCACGATGCCGGATCGGCCGATCTGCGCCAGCGGTCCGGTCAGCACATAGCTCATGACCACATCGACGCGTGTTGCCTCGCTGCCGTCCGGCGCGGTCGCGGGCTTGAGGCTGTAGTCGACCTTTCCGGTCACCCGCGAACCGCTCTTGCGGTCGCCGCCGCGGCCCTCGATGATCTGCCGGTATTCCGAGGCAAACCGCTGCAGATTGCCTTCGCCGGCGAAGCTTGCGGCGATCGGCCCGACCTTCACCTCCAAGTGACCTGCCAGCTTGTCCCCATGCGCCGGACCATCGAGCGACATTCCCGGCATGCAGCGGGCAATCGCCTCGGGATCCGACATCAGGCGCCATACCTCCGCACGCGGATGCTCCAGCACGAAGCTCTGCGTGATGCTGGTGGCGCCGTCGCGCTCCTCGATGGCGCCGACTGCGACCGCAATGGGCTTTGCCCCCGGGCGGATGGGCGCCGGTGATGCGGCTTGGCGCCCAGGGGATGCGACGGCGGGCCGCGCTTCCTTCCCGGTCTCGACGGCAGCCGACTTGACGGCGACGCCGCCGGCCGGGCCAGGGGCAGGGCCGAGCCATCCGGTCGTGTCACCCGCGGACGGCGGGGAGGTCTGCTCGGTCATCACGCGCTCGATGGCGTTGACGATGCCAACGTAGCCTGTGCATCGGCACAGATTGCCGCTCATCTCGGTGCGGATGTCGGCGCGGGAGAGCCCTGACTTGCGGCGTACCAGATCGCGCGCGGCCACCAGCATGCCCGGGGTGCAGTAGCCGCATTGCAGCGCATGCTCCTCGGTGAAGGCCTGCCGCATGCGCGCCATGAGGGGGTCCTCGTCGAACCCTTCAATGGTGCGAACCACCGCGCCGTCGCAGGTGACCGCATAGGTAATGCAGGAGCGGGCGATCTCGCCGTTGATCTCGACCGTGCAGGCGCCGCAGATGCCATGCTCGCAACCGATATGCGTGCCCGTCAACAACATCTGCTCGCGCAGGAAGTCGGCGAGGTGTGTGCGCGGGGTCACGTCCGCCTGCACGACCTTGCCATTGATGGTGAGCTCGATGTGGGTCATGCCGCTTGCATCCGCGTGATCGCCCGCTGCAGAGCCGTCGCATGCAGCGTCAGGTCGTAGGCATCACCGCTGGCTCCGGCCGCCTGCAGTGCCTGGCGGAGCGTTGCCTGGTCAGGGGGGCGGGTGCCGCCGAGGCCCAGGCTCCCGCCGTCCATTGCGATTGGTGCGCCGGCGGCCGTGCTGGCGACAAGCCGCAGGATCTGCCGGTCCGGATCGGAAACGGCGACGCCGATCGCCTCGGCGAACTCGCCGGTCTTGCGACAGATCTTGTGATAGCCGAAGCGGGCATGCCGCGAGCGCCTGGGGATGCGAATGCCGACGACGATCTCGTCGTGACGCAGCTCGGTCTCCATAGCGCCGCGCATGAAACCCGAGAGCGGCGCGCGCCGCTCGCCGTCGGCGCCGGCAATCAGCATCTCGGCTTCGAGCGCCGTCAGGCACGACAGCCAGTCCGCGGCGGGGTCGGCGTGCGCCAGGCTCCCTCCGATGGTGCCGCGTGTGCGCACGGCCCGATAGGCGATGTCGCGTGCGACACGCGGCAGGAAGCCCCCGGTGGGATCAGGGACGCGGCCATCCTCGATAGCAGCGTGCGTCACCGTCGCCCCGATCGTGACGGACTGTTCGTCTTCCCGGACGGCTGCCAGCTCGGCGATGCGCGTGATGTCGATGAGCAGCGCCGGCTGAGCCAGGCGCAGGTTCAGCATGGGTCCGAGTGTTTGCCCGCCGGCCAGGATCTTGGCGTCCGGCGTGGTTGCCAGCAGCCGCGCCGCGTCGGCGACCGTCCGCGGCCTCGTGTAGTCGAACGGTGCAGGCTTCATGCGACGGCCGCCTTTGCCGATGCCTGCGCGACGGCTTCCACGATGCGCCGCGGCGTGATGGGCGATACCAGGAGCTCGGTGCCGAGCCCCTCGAGGGCATCGTTGATGGCGTTGGTGATGGCGGCCGGAGGCGCGATCGCCCCGCCTTCGCCGAGACCCTTCTGTCCGAAGCGCGTGTAGGGCGAGGGCGTCTCCATGTGGAGAATGCGGATGTCGGGCACCTCGGTCGGCCCCGGCAGCAGGTAGTCGGACAGCGTGGAGGCCAGCGGCTGGCCCTGGGCGTCGTAGCGCATCTCCTCGTACAGGGCGGTGCCGATGCCCTGTGCGGCGCCGCCCCAGATCTGGCCGTCGACGATCATGGGGTTCACGAGGACGCCGCCGTCCTCGACGATCACATAGTCGAGGAATTCCACCTCGCCGGTTTCCGGATCGACAGCGACGACAGCGGCGTGTGCGGCGTAGCTGAACGTTCCGGTATCGCGCTTGGCCTTATAGCCGGCCGTGACTTCGAGGCCGCCAGGATCGACATCGGGCGGCAAGTCCTGCGGTCGACGATACCAGGTGCGGGCGATATCGGTGATGGCGATGCGCCCGGACGGTCCGACGACCATGCCATTCTCAAGACGGACATCCTCGCGTTTCGCCTGCAGCAGGCTGGCGCCGATGCGAAGGGCGCGCTCGGCGAGCGCATCGCAGGCCGCGGCGACGGCACCGCCTGACATGATCATGCAGCGCGACCCCCAGGTGCCGGTCGAGTACGGAGTCTCGGCTGTATCGCCGTGCACCAGTCTGATCTTGTCGTGCGGGATGCCGAGGATGGAATGCGCCACCTGGGAGAGCGTTGTCTCGAGGCCCTGGCCGTGACTGTGCGCGCCGATCCTGAGCTCGAGGGCACCGTCCGGCGTGAAACGCGCGAGCGACTGCTCATAGCCCGGCACGAACGGAATGCCCCAGGCCGCATAGACGCTCGTGCCATGTCCGGCCTGCTCCGAATACATGGCAAAGCCGACGCCGATGCGGCGTCCGTCGGGCTCGCCCCTGCGTTGGCGCTCGCGCACCTTGTCGAAGCCGACGGCCTCGATCGCCCGGCGCAGCGCTTCCGGGTAGTCGCCCGAGTCGAAATGGCGCTTGGCGATGTTGTCGAACGGCATCTGCTCGGGTCGTACCAGGCTGTTGAAGCGCACCTCGTTCGGCTCCTTGCCGAGCGTGCGCGCCAGGCATTCGAGCGTGACCTCCAGCGCGAAGCACACGCCCGTGCGGGCCACACCGCGATAGGGCAGGATCGGCGGCTTGTTGGTTGCGACCGAGTAGGTGCGGCAGCGGTAGTGGGGAAAGTCGTAGAGGCCGGGCAGGATCGAGCTGATCTGGCCTGCCTCGAGGCACGCCGAGAACGGATAGGCCGAATACGCGCCCGAGTCGACCGTGGCCTCGCAGTCGAGCGCCAGCAGCCTGCCGACGCTGTCGGCATAGGCGGTGAGGATGTAGTGGTGCTCGCGGCAGTCGGCGCCGACAATGAGGTTCTCGCGCCGATCCTCGAGCCATCTGAGCGGCACGCCGAGCCTGCGCGTCGCCCACGACAGCGCCACCTCCTCGGCCAGCAGGATGCCTTTGTAGCCGAAGCCGCCACCGACGTCGGGCGCCACCACGCGCACCTGGCCCTCGTCGATGCCGAGACACTCGGCGAGGCCTGAGCGAACGATATGCGGCTGCTGCGTCGAGCTGTAGACGATGAGCTGGCCGAGTCTCGAATCCCAGCTCGCGACCACGCCGCGGCCTTCCATCGGGCTCATGGCCTGACGCGCGGTTCGCAGCTCGCGCGTGACGGAAACGGCGGCCTTGGCCTTGACCGCCTCGAAGTCGACATCGGTCGTGGTCGTGAGGAAGAGGTTGTCGCCCCAGTGCTCATGCACGAGCGGCGCGTCCGGCCGTCTTGCGGCCAGCATATCGTGAACGGCAGGTAGCGGATCCAGGTCGACATCGATCTCCGCGGCGATGTCCTCGGCCTCGGCTCTGGTCGGCGCGATGCACATGGCGATCGGCTCGCCGACGTGGCGCACCTTGCCTGTCGCCAGGATCGGCTGCGCGGACGACTTGAAGCCCGGGAGCGACGTGTCGGCCCTGATCGCCGCAACGCCGACCAGATCGTCGGCCACGAATACGCGGGCGCGGACCGCATCGGGAATGCGAATTGCCTTGATGCGGGCGTGAGCGAGCGGGCTGCGCAGGAACGCGACATCCTGCATGCCGGGAAGACGGATGTCGCCGACATACTGGCCCCGCCCCCGCATATAGCGGTCGTCTTCCTTGCGGATGAGCCGCGCGCCGATGCCCTGGTGCGTCACGCCCTCTTGTCCCGACTGGCGCCTACTTGTTCTATCTTTAGTACAAGTTGATCCTAGCGGCCGCCACCCTCGGCCGCAACCGCACTGTGAGCACCGCGATCAGTCTTGCTCGATCAGCTCGATGTTGAGGCGCACGCAGTCGCCGGGGTAGGTGATCTCGCCGACGTAGATCACCACGCCGTTGGAGTCGGTCACCACGCAGCGTGCCTCGGCCGTCGGCGCATTGAGGGCGATGCCGAGGATGCGCGCCGTCTCCATGTCGGCCGCGCCGATCACCAGCGTCTGATGGGCACGCGAAATGGCGATGCCATCCATCTCCGAAAGGACGGCGAGGGCGACACGCGAGGAGAAGGCCTTGGGATTTCGCGCATGGATGTGCTTGGCGACATGCACCCGGGCGAACGCATAGGGCTCGCTGCCGCGCTTCTGGATGCTGCGGATGAAGACGTATGCCGGCGCCGGAATGCCGTCGCCTTCCTCGATGCGCGGCGCCGGCTGCTCGGCGGAGGGCAGCAGATGCGGGACGTTGTCGCGGATCGGCCCGATCAAGCCTTCCCAATCGGTGGCGAGCTGCAGCCAGCGGTCGTTCTCCACCGCCTTGGTGACGAACGTGCCGCGTCCCTGGAACGACTTCACCAGCCCTTCCGACTGCAGCAGGTCGATGGCCTGGCGCACGGTAACCCTGGCGACGCCGAACTCGCGCTCCAGCTCCTCCAGCGTCGCGATCTTCTCGCCGATCGACCAGATGCCGTCGCGGATGCGCCGGCGCAGGACGGAGGCAACCTGCAGGTAGCGCGGGACGCGGCTGTCGGCGTCCTGCCTGGCGAGATGTCTGCGAGAGCGATTGGCCATCGATTCCGATCCCTTTGAGACGTTCCCTGCCGGAAGGTTGTCGTTGGGTCAAGCAGTCTGCCCAGGATTTAGGCTCCTTCCGGATTTCCCTCCCGTGCATTGACGACACCGCTGACCAGATTGGACGCCATCAGCCTTGCTGCATCGATGGCGGACTCGTGCCGGACGGGGGCCAGTTGCCGGGTCAGATCTTCCAGATCCGCCATCATCTGGCGCCGGGCCGCTTCTGCCGCCTCGATGCCGATCGCCGTGAAGGCGACCTTGCAGCCGGGCGTCAGTCGGCCGAGCGCGGGCAGGTCGGCGGAGATGACGGTCGCCACTTTGGGATAGCCGCCGGTCGTCTGCCGGTCGGCGAGCAGGACGATCGGCAGGCCGTTGCCCGGGACCTGGATCGACCCCGGCGCAATGCCGTCGGAGACGATGTTGAAGCCCTTGGCATGCTCGAGCGCCGGACCATCGAGCCGCATGCCCATGCGATCGGAAGCGGGCGTCACCGTGTAGGTGGCCTCAAGAAGGGTCTCGATGCCCCGCGGCGTGAAATAGTCGTCCTGCGGTCCGAGAACGATGCGAAATCGGCTCGGTGCGGTGAGCGGCAGCGACGGCAGCATCATCTCCTCGCGGTCTTCCGCGTAGACCTGTGCCATCGGAACGAGATCGCCCGCTTTGAGGGCGCGTCCCTCGATGCCGCCGATGCCCGCCCGCACGTAAGTCGACCGGCTGCCCAGCACCGGCGCGACGGCGAAGCCCCCCTCGACGGCAAGATAAGCCACGGCGCCGCCGTTGAGGGCGCCGATCCGCACGACCTGGCCGCGCCGCAGACGCATGCTCTGCAGCGGGGCGAGCCGGCGGGTTCCGGCTTCTTCGTCACCGGACAGAACTTCGATGCCCGCAGCCGCTCCGGCATAGGCGAGCCGGACGCTGTCGGCCTCGACGGCGAGGGTTGGCCCCTGGTAGGCGATCTCGAGTGCGGCACTTCCCGGCGGATTGCCGGCAAGCGCGTTGGCGGCGCGCAGGCTCACGGGGTCGAGCGCGCCGGAAACCGGGATGCCGAGATTCTGATAGCCAGGCCGTCCCAGGTCCTGCAGGGTCGTCATCAGTCCCGGAGATACAACCCGAAGCGCCGCGGTCATGCGCGCGTCCCGCTGCTCGGCGCCGCCTCGGGCGCAATTCGGTAGTCGCCTTCGGTGAGCTTGGCCGTCAGCGCTTCGAACTCGCGGAGAGAGATGGGCTCGAAGATGATCTTGTCGCCGGCCGCAAGCAGCACGGGGGGATCACGCCGCAGGTCCCAAAGCGGCACCGGCGTGCGCCCAATCAGATGCCAGCCGCCGGGGCTCTCCAGCGAGTAGATCGATGTCATGGCCATGGCGATGGCAATCGAGCCTGCGGGTACCTTGATGCGGGGGCTCTCGCGGCGGGGCAGCTCGAGCTCCGGCGGCAGATCCCCGAGATAGGGAAAGCCCGGAAGGAAGCCCATCATGTACACGTGGAACGTCGTGGCGCTGTGGCGCTCGACGACCTGGTGCACCGAGAGCCCGGTACGTTGCGCGACGTCGGCGAGATCGGGTCCCAGGCTCTCGTCGTAGCAGGCCGGCAGGCGCCAGTGCCGGCCGTCGCGTTCGGTGGCGGCCATGCCTTCGATCAGCGGGCCAAGGCGCTGCCTCAGCTCGGCCTGCGGCAGCCGCAGCGGTTCATAGTGCACCATGAGCGACCGGAAGGTCGGGACGACCTCGATCACGCCCGGGATTGCAGCGGCGTCGAGCTTCTCGGCGAGGGTGAGGACCAGCGCGCTCACGCGCCGGTCGATGCGGTCGCTGAACTCCACGACCAGAGCCGTGTCGCCGCTCGGCAAAAAACGGGCTGCAGGAGTTATATGCATTAGTTCAACGGGTTAATCGAAAACGCGGACCGCGTGACATTTCTTCATAGGGACGGCGACATTGTATGGTCTTCCTATAAATAGTACCATGTTTGATATCGCTGCGCGCCTGCAATGTTGCGTTAATGTGCGTTGCGGACCACTGCTGGGGATGCTGCACCATGACCAAGATGATCAACCTCAATGCCGACATCGCCGAAGGCTGGGGAGCCTACGACATCGGCAACGACGCCGAGTTGATGAAGATCATCAAGTCGGCCAGCATTGCGTGCGGCTTTCACGCCGGTGACGCCAACACCATGCACCGGCTGTGCAAGCTCGCCAAGCAGGAGGGGGTGAGCATAGGCGCGCACCCTGGCTTCAACGACCTGTGGGGCTTCGGCCGGCGGCGCATCCAGATGAAGGCATCGGATCTGGAGTACATGGTCGCCTATCAGATCGGCGCCTTGCAGGCGATGGCACAGTACGCCGGACTGAAGGTGACGCATTTGAAGGCGCACGGCGCGCTCAACAACATGGCGGCCGAGGACGAGGGCTATGCGATGGCGATCGGGCGCGCGATCAAGACGGTTGATGACGACATCATATACGTCGCCCTGTCGGGCTCGCAGATGGAGAGGGCGGCCATCAAGCTGGAGCTGCGCATGGCGCGCGAGGGCTTTCCCGATCGCATGTACGATGATGCAGGCAATCTGGCCTCCCGGTCGATTCCCGGAACGGTATTGAAGGACCCCAAGGCCGCGGGAGAGCATGCGCTGCGCATGGTGCAGGACGGCGAGGTCCTGTCGATGAACGGCAAGCGTGTCAAGGTTCGCGTGGATACGCTTTGCGTGCATGGAGACGAGCCCACCAGCGTCGTTGTCGCGGGCGGCATCCGCAAGACCCTGGAGGCGGCGGGGGTCTCGATCGTGCCGCTGACCGAGATGAAGCTCTGAGAGGCGAGTTCCGTGACATCGCACAAGGCAACGATCGCGGTCATCGGCGGCACCGGCGCGCTCGGGCAAGGGCTGGCGCGTCGCCTGGCCGCCGCAGGCCATCCGCTCATCATCGGCTCGCGTACGGTCGAGAAGGCCAGGGAAGCCGCGGTCCGGATTCCTGCGCCGGCGGGCTGCGAAAGGCCGCGCGGCGCTACCAACGCCGATGCGGCGGGTGCTGCCCAGATCGTTCTCGTCACCGTGCCGTGGGGTAGCCAGGCCGGCATCCTCGATGAGATACGGCCGCACGTCGCGGGCAAGCTTGTGATCGACACGACCGTTCCGCTGGTGCCACCCAAGGTGGCACGGGCGCAGCTTCCGCCGGAGGGGTCCGCGGCGCTTGTGGCCCAGAAGCGTCTCGGCGAGGGGGTGCGGGTCGTGTCGGCGTTTCACAACGTCGCCGCCCACAAGCTGCAGAAGGATGAGCCGATCGATTGCGACATCCTCGTATTCGGCGATGACCCTCAGGATCGCGAGACAGCGATCCGTGTCGTCGCCGCTGCCGGCCTGCGCGGCATACACGCAGGCCCCCTGGCCAACTCGGCGGCAGCGGAGGCGCTGACCTCGGTTCTCATCGGCATCAACCGCAACTACAAGGCCGACGGAGCCGGCATCCGTATCACCGGCATTGCCACCTCCTGAGTCGGCCGCGACGGAACAGGCTCTTGAGCGAACCGCCACTGACAGTCACCGCGCTCGAAGGCATCCCCCGGGTCCGCCCCGGGGACGATCTGGCGGCTCTGCTCATCGCGGCGTTGCAGCGGACCACCGGAGCGCTGGCGTCTCAGGACATCGTCGTCATCACCCAGAAGATCGTATCCAAGGCGGAAGACCGCTTCCTCGATCTCAGCGCGGTCGAGCCCTCGCCCCGCGCGCACGAGCTGGCACAGATCACGAAGAAGGACGCGCATCTCGTCGAGGCGATCCTGTCCCAGTCCGTCGAGGTGATCCGCGCCAAGCCGCACGTGCTGATCACCGCCACACGCCATGGGCTGATCCTGGCCAACGCGGGCATCGATCAATCGAATCTCGACGCGAACGATCATGGGCGGCGCGTGCTGCTGCTGCCCGAGGACCCCGACGTCAGCGCGCTGCGCCTCAAGGAGCGGCTGGATGCGCATTTTGGCGCGCAGGTCGGCGTGATCATCTCCGACAGCATGGGCCGGCCGTGGCGGCTCGGCACTGTCGGCGCAGCCATCGGCGCCGCCGGTATTCCGGCGTTGTGGGACCGGCGCGGGGAGGCCGATCTGTCCGGCCGGCCGCTCGAGGTGACCGAGGTCGGCCTCGCCGACGCTGTTGCGGCTGCTGCGGTGCTCGCCATGGGTGAGGCGGCCGAGGGCCGTCCCGCGGCGCTCGTGCGCGGCTTGCGATGGAGCGCCGAGGCAAGGCCCGCGTCGGTGCTGGTGCGCCCGAAGTCGGAGGATCTGTTCCGATGACCAGGGCCGCATCCCAGACGTTCGTTGCCCTCACGGGTGGCGTAGGCGGTGCGAAGCTGGCGCTGGGCCTGGCAAATCTGCTTGGCGAGCGGCTGACGGTCGTCGTCAACACCGGGGACGACTTCGAGCACCTGGGGCTGTACATCTCGCCGGATGTGGATACCGCGCTCTATACGCTGGCAGGTGTCGTCAATCCGCTGACGGGCTGGGGCCGCCGCGACGAGACCTGGACGTTCATGCAAGCGCTGCAGGAGCTCGGCGGACCGACTTGGTTCAAGCTCGGCGACAGCGATCTTGCAACGCACGTGGACCGCACCCGTCGCCTGCGCTCGGGCGCGACGCCGACCAGCACCTGCACGCATCTGGCGGCAAGGCTCGGCGTTGCGGCACGGGTGCTGCCGATGTCGGATCGACCGGTGCGCACGGTGGTCGACACCGAGGAGGGCACGCTCGCATTCCAGAAGTACTTCGTGCGGGAGC
This sequence comes from Hyphomicrobiaceae bacterium, assembly GCA_008933705.1. Classification (GTDB taxonomy): domain Bacteria; phylum Pseudomonadota; class Alphaproteobacteria; order Rhizobiales; family Hyphomicrobiaceae; genus AWTP1-13. Next base: position 65,491 of record WBUN01000011.1, on the reverse strand, counting down.
AGTGCCGGCCAGTGGCCAAAGCCATCCGCTTCGACGGGGCAAGTGCCGCCAAGCCGACGCCGCAGGTCATCGAGGCGCTGTCCGCACCCGGGCTTGCCGGCGTCATCGTCTGTCCTTCCAATCCGTGGCTGAGCATCGATCCGATCCTGGCGATCCCCGGCATGCGCGAGGCGGTGCGTGCCAGCGGCGTGCCTGTTGTCGCGGTGTCGCCCATCATCGCGGGCAAGGCGGTGAAAGGGCCGACGGTGAAGATCATGCGGGAGCTTGGCCTCACCACCGACAACCGCGCGATCGCCGACCACTATGCCGGTCTGATCGACGGCATCGTCATCGACGGCAGCGACGCCGATGCCGTCGGCGGTCTGCCCCTGCCCGTAACGGTCACCAACACGTTGATGCGGACCCTTGACGACAAGATCGCGCTGGCGCGCGACTGCCTCGCCTTCTGCAGCCGGTTGAGCGCTCGGACGCCGGCGCCGGAGAGGCGCCGATGATCGCGGCGCCGACATGGGCGATCATCCCGGTCAAGGCCTTGGGCGGGGCCAAGCTCCGGCTTGCTCCGGCCCTGCCCGCCCCAGCGCGCCGTCGTCTCATGCGCACCATGCTGGAAGACGTGCTCGCAACGATCGGCAAGACCGAGGCGATCGCGCGCACAATTGTCGTGACGCCCGATGCAGAGGCAGCCGAGCTGGCAGCGCGTGCAGGGGCAATGCTTCTGCGCGAGGACTATCCGAGAAATCTCAACGCTGCCGTCGCCCTCGGCCTGGCGCGGGCGGAGGCGCACGGAGTCGCGCAGGCCCTCGTATTGCCCGCCGACGTTCCGCTTGCTGAGCCCGGTGAGCTGCGTGCCGTGATCGAGGCCTTGCCGGCGACAAGCGGTCCTCGGGCCGCACTCGTGCCTTCCCACGACGGCGACGGCACCAACGCCCTGCTTGTCTCCCCGCCCGGGGCGATCGAGCCGGCCTTCGGCGAGGGCAGCTTCGTTCGTCATCTGGCTCAGGCCGTCGGCAGGCGGCTCGATACGCGCGTGCTGCACCTGCCGGGCCTGGCGGCAGACATCGACACGCCGCGCGACCTGGCCAGGCTCGAGGGGATGTCCCGTTATGACTTCCTGGCGGAGTTTCTGGCCGCGTACGGGTGCGGCAAGCGGCACGGCACTGGAGCACAGGAGCAATGAACGAAATGCCCGAGGCCCTGAGTGCGCTTGCTGCCGCAGAATCCGGCGGGCGTCTTTCGCACGGCGAGGCCATGGCTCTTGCCCGATGCGATGACGTCGGTCGCCTTGCCGCCCTCGCCGAGCGGATTTGCGTTTCCGGGCATGGCGCGCACGTGACCTTCTCCAGGAAGGTCTTCATCCCTCTGACGCGGCTGTGCCGCGACGTTTGCCACTACTGCACGTTTGCCCGTGCGCCGAGGTCGGGCGAGGTGCATTTCCTTTCACCGGCAGCGGTGCTCGACATCGCCCGCGCCGGGAAAGCGGCGGGCTGCAAGGAGGCATTGTTCACGCTGGGCGACCAGCCCGAGCTGCGCCATGCCGCAGCCCGCAGGGCACTTGCCGAGCTGGGCGCGAACTCCACGCTTGCCTATCTCGAATCCTCGGCCGCCCTGGTGCTGCGCGAGACGGGGCTGCTGCCGCATCTCAATCCTGGCGTGATGGACGAGGCTTGGCTGCGGCGCCTGCGCGCCGTGTCGGTGTCGCAGGGCATCATGCTGGAGACCGTGTCCGATCGCCTCTCGGCGCGTGGCGGTCCGCACTTCGGCTCACCCGACAAGGTGCCGGCCGTCCGGCTGGCAACGCTGGAGGCTGCCGGCCGCGCGGCGGTGCCGTTCACGACCGGCATTCTCATCGGCATAGGGGAAACACGTGCCGAGCGCATCCAGGCCCTGCTCGCAATCCGGGATAGTCACGAGCGGCACGGACACATCCAGGAAGTGATCATCCAGAATTTCCGCGCCAAGCCCGGCACGCGTATGGCGACAGCAGCCGAGCCCTCGCTCGAGGAGCACGCATGGACGATCGCCGTGGCGCGCGTCATCCTTGGCGCCGATATGAACATCCAGGCGCCGCCCAATCTGCGCCCTGAAGGGCTCGCTCAGCTCATCCGCGCCGGCATCAACGATTGGGGCGGCGTGTCGCCGGTGACGCCCGATCATGTGAACCCCGAGGCGCCCTGGCCGCACCTGAGCGATCTGGAGGCAGCAACCGCGAGCGCCGGCCGCACGCTGGTCGAGCGGCTGGCGGTCTACCCGGAATGGGCATCCGCGCCCAAGGGCTGGGTCGATCCCGCAGTCGTGCCGCACATGCTGAGGCATCTCGATGGCGCGGGCCTGGCGCGCGAGGACGCGTGGTCTCCCGGCGGACTGGAGCCGCTGCCGGCACCGCAGGTGGCACGCGTTCGCTCGCGCGGCCACAAGGCATCCGGTCAAGTCGCCTCGGTGCTGGATCGGGTTGCGGGTGGTGCGGAGCTTTCCGAGCCTGACATCGTTTCCCTGTTCGATGCGCGGGGTGCAGACTTCGCCGCCGTCTGCGCCGCCGCCGACCGGTTGCGTGCTGCGCGCGTGGGTGAGACGGTCACCTACATCGTCAACCGCAACATCAACTACACCAACATCTGCACCTACGGCTGCAGGTTCTGCGCCTTCTCCAAGGGGCGCCACAGCCTTGGCCATCGCGAGAAGCCGTACGACCTCACGATCGAGGAGATCGGCCGGCGCACACGCGAAGCATGGGAGCGCGGGGCCACCGAAGTCTGTCTGCAGGGCGGCATCAGGCCCGGCTACACGGGCGATACCTATCTTTCGATCGTGGCGGCGGTGAAATCCGCGGCGCCGGACATGCATGTGCACGCGTTCTCGCCGCTCGAGATCCGGCACGGCGCCATGACGCTCGGGCTCTCGCCGGCTGACTATCTGATGCGGTTGAGAGGCGCGGGCCTCGCCAGCCTCCCTGGTACGGCCGCCGAGATTCTCGATGACGAGGTGCGAGCCATTCTCTGCCCCGACAAGCTTTCGACGGCCGAATGGTTCGAGGTGATGGAGGCCGCGCACGCGGTCGGTTTGCGCAGCACCGCAACCGTCATGTTCGGCCACGTCGACGGCTACAGGCACTGGGCCAAGCATCTCCTGCGCGTGCGCGAGCTGCAGGTGCGCACCGGCGGGTTCACCGAGTTCGTGCCGCTCGCCTTCGTGCATATGGAGGCTCCCATCTACCTCAAGGGGCAATCGCGCAAGGGCCCGACCTTCCGCGAGGCTGTGTTGATGCACGCCGTGGCGCGGCTGGTGCTTGACCCGGTGATACCCAACATCCAGGCCTCCTGGGTGAAGATGGGCCCGGACGGAGCGGCGCTGTGCCTCGATGCCGGGGCCAACGACATCGGCGGTGTGCTCATGGAGGAGTCGATCACGCGTGCGGCCGGCGCTGCCCACGGCCAGGAAATTCGCGCCGGGCATATGGAGCGGCTCATACGCGAGGCCGGTCGGATACCGAGGCAGCGCACGACGCTCTATGGCGAGGCGGCACGCACCGGGCGGCGCACGGAGCCGCGCGCTCTGGCCCTCCCGCCGGCGGCTGAGTGAGTGTTGGAGACATGCAGGAATTCCCTGTTGCCTGCCGTGAACGGCCGTAGGATACTGGTACTAAGAATAGAACAATAGAAACAGTCGGGAAGCGGCTGCAGGCCGAGATGGAAGTGTAGGAAGCGCATTCGCATGGGTCCGTTCGACTTCCCGGTCAAGGTGGACGACAAGGCCGTTCGCGCCCGCACCGTTGCGCTGCTGAGGGACAAGGGCATCCGCCTGCCCACGTTCGGCGAGCTGGCGGATCCCGCGAAGGCGCCCAAGAACGTCCGCGCATCGCTGGCGAGCGTGGGTCCGGATGAGGCGCACCCGCACAATCTCTACCGGGTCAATTGGTTCAACGACCTCGGGCGAACCGGCCAGGCAGCAACGCCGGTTCACGTGGAGCTGCCTGCATCTCTGACCGGGGTGAAGGCGCGCATCGTGGTGGCGCTTGGCGCGCTGTTCCCGATGATCCGCGCGCACAAGGTATTGGCCGCCTATGCCTGTCTCGCGCCTCGCCTGGTTGCCGGCCGCTTCGATCCGGCGCGCCAGCGGGCCGTGTGGCCCTCGACCGGCAACTATTGCCGCGGCGGCGTTGCCATCTCGCGCATTCTCGGCTGCCGCGGCGTGGCGGTTCTTCCCGGCGGCATGAGCCAGGAGCGGTTCGACTGGCTCGGCCATTGGGTGACGGCGCCCGAGGACATTGTGCGCACGCCCGGCACCGAATCCAACGTCAAGGAGATCTACGACAGGTGCGCTGAGCTTGCGCGCGATCCGGCCAACGAGATCGTCAATCAGTTCAGCGAGTTCGGCAATTATCTCGGACACTGGCGCTGCACCGGGCCGGCGCTGGAGAAGATCTTCCAGAGCCTGCGAGGCACATCGAAGCCGCTGAAGCTTGCCGGATATGTCTCTGCCAGCGGTTCGGCCGGCACGCTCGCGGCGGGCGACTATCTCAAGGACAAGCACGGCACCCGCATTGCGGTGGTCGAGGCCGTGGAGTGCCCGACGCTGCTCATGAACGGCTACGGCGAGCACAATATCCAGGGCATCGGCGACAAGCACGTTCCGCTCATCCACAATGTGATGAACACCGACCTCGTCATCGGGATCAGCGACCAGGCGACCGACGGACTCAACGCCGTCTTCAACACCGAGGCCGGACGGGCCTACCTTGGGCGGCGCCTTGGGCTCGCGCCCGCAACGGCGCGCATGCTCGGCTACTTCGGGCTGTCCTCAATCGCCAATGTTCTCGGAGCCATCAAGATGGCCAAGCACTTGGCGCTCGGGCCCGACGACGTCATCATCACGGTCGCCACCGATGGGCACGAGCTCTACCGGAGCGAGCTCGAGACCTACCTGAAGCGGCGGCACAACCAGGGCGAGTTGACGGACGAGACGGCGGCCGAGCTGGTCGGCCGGCACCTCCTCGGCGCCGATACCGAGCACGTGCTCGATGCGACCCATCGTGAGCGCGAGCGCGTCTTCAACCTCGGCTATTTCACGTGGGTCGAGCAGCAGGGCATTGCACTTGCCGATTTCGATCGCCGCAAATCCCAGGACTTCTGGCGCGGCCTGCATGCCCTCGTGCCGCAGTGGGACGAGATGATCGCCGCTTTCAACCGCGACAGCGGCATGCACGCCGCCGCCTGATCCCTGACCCGGAAGGAATAGACGCGCATGAGCACGCAAAGCCTGGTGACGCCTTACCGGAAGCTGCGCGAGGACACGCTCGCGCGCGATCGCGGTTTGCGCGAGAAGGTCATGTCGCTCGAGGAGGCGGCCAAGCTCGTCAGCGACGGCGATCACGTCGCCCTCGGCGGCTGCCACCTGTCGCGCACGCCCTATGCCATGATCTGGGCGCTGATCCGCGCACGCAAGCAGAACCTGACCGTCTCCCGTTCCATCGCCTCGTCGGAAAGCGATCTTCTGCTTGCATCCGGCGTGTCGCGCCACGTGGTGACGAGCTGGTTCAGCCAGGGCCTGATCTGGGGCGTATCGAAGGTGATGCGCCACTACACCGAGAACAAGCTCGCCGTGTTCGAGGAGTGGAGCCACATGTCGATGGGCCTGCGCTATCGTGCCGGCGCCATGGGCATACCCTTCATGCCCTCGCGCACGATGCTGGGCTCGGGCGTCGGCGAGCGCCTGGGCGATGGCCTCAAGACCATGACGTGCCCCTTCACGGGCGAGGAGCTGGCTCTTCTGCCGGCCCTCAATCCGGATGTGGCGCTGATCCACGTGCAGCGTTGCGACGCCTACGGCAATGCCCAGCTCGACGGCCTGCAGTTCATGGACCTCGACATCGCCATGGCCGCCAAGCGCGTGATCTTGACGACGGAGCGGATCATCTCCAACGAGCAGATCCGCCGAACGCCCGACCAGACACGCATTCCCTTCTTCACCGTCGATGCGGTGGTCGAGGTGCAGATCGGCTGCGCCCCGCACGAGTGCTACGGCGTCTATGAGCCATTCTTCTCGCATCTCGACGAATATGCCCACATGACGACCGAGGACGCCGTCAAGGGCGCCCAGGACTATCTCGCCCGCTACTACTACGAGCCCAAGTCCTGGGCCGACTACCTTTCCAAGCTCGGGATGGACGCCGTTCTCGATGCATGCCGCCGCGGCAGGAGCGTACATAATGACTAAGCATCAATCGGGAGGCACAACGTACACGGCCTCTGAGCTGCTGTGCGTCATGGCCGCAAGGCTGCTGAAGGACGGCCAGACCGTATTTGCCGGCATCGGCGTGCCGCTGCTGGCAGCAACCCTGGCGCAGCACCAGTTCGCCCCGCATCTCACCATCCTGTTCGAGGGCGGAACCATCGGCCCGCGCATCGTGCCGGGCGAGCTTCCGCCGTCGACCAACGAGCAGCGCTGCACGCGCTATGCCAACATGGTGCTGCCCATCACTGACGTCCTGCTGCTGCTGCAGCGGGGTTACGTCGATATCGGCTTCATGGGCGGCGCCCAGATCGACCGCTTCGGCAATCTCAATTCCTCCTTCATCGGCGATGCCGACAACCCCAAGACGCGCCTGCCGGGCACCGGCGGTGGCAACGACATCTCCTCGCTGACCAACATGATCGTGGCGATGAAGCACGAGAAGCGTCGGTTCGTGCCCGATGTCGATTTCATCACGTCGCCCGGCTGGATCAGGGGCAGGCGCTCCCGCGCCGAGGCCGGACTGCCCGAGGGCGGCCTGTGGCGGGTCGTCACCGATCTTGCGCTGATGGGCTTCGACGAGGAGACGCGCGAGATGAAGGTGCTGGCGCTGCAGCACGGCGTCACGCGCGAGCAGGTGCAGGACAACACCGGCTTCAAGCTGCTGTTCGACCGGAAGGTCGAGACCGTGGAGCCGCCCCGCAAGGAGGAGCTGGCCACGCTGCGCCGTCTCGATCCCGACCGCCGCTTCACGGCGTGAATGTTGCCGGCGACGCCCAGCATCGCATTGCACAACAAGGAGCACCCATGGCCAAGAACAAGCAGACCGTATTCGGCATCGCCATGCGCAACTTCACGAAGTACCCGGAGATGCCCGATGCGCAGGAGCTGATCGCGTACGGCGTGCGCATGGAAGAGCTCGGTTACGAGTCGGTGTGGGCCTGGGACCATATCCTGCTCGGCGTCGAGCCGAGCTTTCCGATCCACGAGGCGCTGACGATCCTGACGGCGGTGGCCGCGCGCACGAGCAGGATCAAGGTCGGCACGGGTATCCTCGTCATGCCGATGCGCAACCCCGTCATCCTGGCCAAGGAGCTGGCGACCATCGACCATATCTCGAACGGCCGCCTGATCGTCGGCGCCGCGGTCGGCTGGTACAAGCGCGAGTTCGACTCCATGGGGGTCGACTTCCACCAGCGCGGCAAGATCATGGAGCAGAGTCTCGAGATCATAAACAGGCTGTGGACGGAGGAAAAAGTCGTCGGCGACTATCCGCCCTACCTCCTGCGCGGCGCCGTGCTTTACCCGAAGCCCGTGCAGAAGCCGCGGCCTCCCATCCTGATCGGCGGTTATGTCGATGCGGTGCTGAAGCGGGCGGCGACCAAGGGCGACGGCTGGCTCACCTACTACTACACGCCCGAGAGCTTCCAGCGCGTATGGAGCAAGGTGCGCTCCTTCGCCGAGGAAGCCGGGCGCAATCCCGACGAGCTGATCTCCACCAACCAGCTCCCCATCTGCATCGGCCCGCGATCCAAGATCGAGGAGCCGATGAAGCACTGGCTGCAGACCGAGTGGGACTACGCCTCTTGGTCGGAGTCGACCATGGACAGCGCCATCATGGGCAGCGTCGAGGAGTGCGTCGAGCAGCTCGCGGCGCACGTTGCCGCCGGCGTCGATCGCATCATCTTCGTTCCCTACAGGTACGAGAAGGAGCAGGTGGAAGCGATCGCGAACGACATCATCCCGCGCCTGCAAAAAATGATGAAATGATGCGCAGTTTGCCTCGAATCGGGCGGTGCAAACGCGCTTGTCAGCTTACGGCCTCTCTCATATCCTCAACTGTGATGGTTTTACTAACATTGGTACAAGCCGTCATGCCCATCGGTCTGGGAAAGTAACTTCGGCAAATTCCGTCTCAGCGCAGGGGAGATCACGTCAATGGCATCGCGTCCGTTCAAGACCATGCTGGCCGCGCTCGGAGCAACGCTCCTGGCAGGTGCCGCCGCAGCCCAGGAGCCGATCAAGATCGGCGTCACGCAGCCGTTGACCGGCGCCTTCGCCGCGTCCGGCAACTACGTCGCCCAAGGCGCCAAGATTGCCGAGGAGGAGATCAACAAGGCCGGCGGCGTGCTCGGCCGCAAGATCCAGCTCATCGTCGAGGACAACAAGTCCAACCCGACGGAGGCCGTCGCGACCGCCGAGAAGCTGATCGTCAAGGACAAGGTTCCCGTCATGATGGGTGCCTGGAGCTCCACGCTGACGCTCGCCGTCATGCCCAAGCTTGAGGAATACAAGGTGCCGATGCTGGTCGAGACGTCCTCCTCCGGCAAGATCACCGTCTCGGGCAATCCCTACATCTTCCGCATCAGCCCCACCTCGGAGATGGAGGCCAAGGCGTTCACGCCGCTCTTCAAGAAGCTCGGCATCAAGAAGGCCGACTTCCTCAGCACCAACAACGATTTCGGGCTCGGCGCCGCCAAGGAGTTCTCCGAAGCCGCCAAGCGCGAAGGCGTCACGGTCGGCGTGATGGAGACGATGGACCCCAAGGCCACCGACTTCTCTGCCCAGCTCGCCAAGATCAAGGCGTCCGGCAGCGACACGCTGTTCGTGACGACCGCGGTCGAGCAGATCACGCTGCTTCTGAAGCAGGCCAAGGATCAGCAGCTCATCGCCCGCATCATCACCACGGGCGGCTCCAACTCGCCCGACCAGCTCATTGCCCAGGCCGGTGCAGCAGCGAACGGCTCCTATCATCTCGTGTTCTTCACACCCTGGTTCCCTGAAGCCGTGAAGAACCCCGACATCGCCAAGAAGTTCGTCGCGCTGTGGAACGAGAAGAAATACAACGTCGGCGGACTGACGGAGGGCTTCCGCGGCTGGGACGGCATCCACACCATCGTCGCGGCCATCAAGGCGGCCGGCAAGGCCGAGCCCGCGGCGATCCAGCAGGCTCTGTGGGGCGTCAAGGTGCAGGGCATCAACGGCGACATCGCCTTCATCAAGCAGGGACCGGCCGGCAAGGAAAGCGCGCAGAACGTGCCAAGCGTGTATCTGGTCAAGATCGAGGGCGGCAAGGTCACGCGCCAGTAGTCCTCTCATTCCCTCTCCCCGCTTGCGGGGAGAGGGCTCGACTGAGGTTGGCGGGCTGCGCCGCGGCGCGCAGCCTGCTTACGCCGGTCCCATCTTCACGCATCTCAGATGTGCGGGGGGTAGGGAGAACGCCGCACCGTCATTCGATCTCAAGCGCTCCGTGGAACAGCTCCTCCAGCACTGCCTCAATGCGCTCATCCTCGGCGGCACCTACGCGCTGCTGGGCATCGGCCTGACGCTGATCTTCGGCATCATGCGGGTGGTCAACTTCACGCATGGCGAGCTCTACAGCTTCGGCGCGTACGCCATGTACATGTGGGTGATGGTGTCGGGGGTGAACTTCTTCGTTGCCCTGCCGCTCGCGATCCTGCTCGGCGTGCTGCTCGGCGCGGCCATCGAGTTCCTGCTGCTCAGGCGCCTGCGCGGTGCCGACATCGACACGACCATGCTGGTGATGATCGGCGCCTGGATTGCGCTGCAGAACATCGAGCAGCTCTCCTGGTCGGGTGTGGCCAAATCGATCGATAGTCCATTCCCCGCTTCCCCGCTGGTGCTGGGCCCCGTGTCGGTGTCCTGGAACCGCCTGTTCGTGTTCGTGGTGGCGCTGGCGCTGATCGCCGCCACCTATGCCCTTATCAACCGCACCAAGCTCGGCAAGGCCATGCGCGCCACCTTCCAGGATCGCGAGACCGCGGCGCTGATGGGCGTGCAGATCAACTCGATCTACACGGCGACCTTCGCGCTGGGATCGGGCCTTGCCGCGGCGGCCGGCGCGCTGCTCGGCCCCGTCTTCGTCGTCTATCCGACGATGGGCGATCTGGCCTCGCTCAAGGCCTTCGCCATCGTCATTCTCGGCGGTCTCGGCAGCATTCCCGGTGCCACCATCGGCGGCTTCATTCTCGCCTTCATGGAGGAGCTGGGTGCCGGCTACGTGTCGTCGGGCTACCGCGATGCCATGGGCTTCCTGCTGATCATCATCATCCTGCTGGTCAAGCCGACCGGCCTGTTCGCGCAGAAGGAGCGGATCGGCTGATGCGTCTTGTCACGCTCGCATGGCTGGCCTTCCTGTTCTCCATCCCGCTGTGGATGAGCGATCTCTACGTGCTGCACGTGCTGATCATGACGGGGATCTTCATCATCGCCGCCATGAGCCTCAATCTGCTGCTCGGCTACACCGGCCAGCTCAGCCTCGGCCATGTCGCCTTCTTCGGCATCGGCGCCTACGTCTCGAGTCTCGCCTCGCTCGGCTTCGAGGCACATCTGCTGCCCGGCGTTCTGGTGAAGATGGAGCCCAAGCCGGTCTGGCTCGGCATGCTGTGCGCGGTGACGATTGCGGGTCTGTGCGGCTGGGTGATCGGCCGCATCTCGTTCAAGGTGCGCGGCGCCTATTTCGTCATCGTCACGGTCAGCTTCGCCGAGGTGATCCGCCTGGTGGCGCTGAACTGGGTCGAGCTGACGCAAGGGCCGATGGCGCTCAACAACATTCCGGCGCTGCGGCTCGGCACGCCCGAGCTGTTCGAGCTGTCGTTCCTCAGGAAGCCTGCCAACTACTACCTCGTGCTCGTCGTGGCCGTGCTCTCCTACATCCTCATCCGCCGGCTGGTGCAGTCGCGCGCCGGCCGCGCCATGATCGCGCTGCGCGAGAACGAGCCGCTCGCCACCTCTGTCGGCGTCGATGTCACGAAGTATCTGGTGCTGGCGACCATGGTCTCCGCCGCCATGGCCGGCGCCGCCGGGGCGATCTACGCGCACTACGTGCGCATCGTCGATCCCGACGTCTTCCTGTTCATCTACACCGTGACCATGGTCATCATGGTGGTGACCGGCGGCAAGGGTACGCTGGCCGGCCCGGTCGTCGGCGGCCTGATCTTCGGCCTGCTGCCCGAGATCCTGCGCGCGGCCGAGATCAAGCCCGAGGTGCAGTGGGTGATCTACGGCGTGCTGATGGTGCTGGTCGTCTACTTCCTGCCCGAGGGCATCGTGCCGGCCGTGCGCAACTGGCGGCGGCGGCACCATGAGCCCGCCACGGCCGCGGCCCCGCCCGCCAGCATCGAGCCCGCCCGATGACCGCCGCAACCGAGCTGACCGTGGAGGGCCTTTCCATCCGCTTCGGCGGCCTGACAGCGGTGGAGAGCATGAGCTTCGAGGTCAAGGAGGGCGAGGTGCTCTCACTCATCGGCCCCAACGGCGCCGGCAAGACCTCAGCCTTCAACGCCATCACCGGCTACGTCGCGGCCGCGGGCGGGTCCATCGTCTACCGCGGCACCTCGCTCATCGGCCTCAAGCCCAACGAGATCGCGACCCTCGGCGTGGTACGCACCTTCCAGAAGACCAGCGTCTTCACCGGCCAGACCGTTCTCGATAACGTTCTGATCGGGCTGCACCTGCGCTCCAGGCAGCGCCCGATTGCCATCCTTCTCGGCCTCCCCTCCGTGGCGCGCGAGGAAAGACAGCTCGCCGAAGAGGCGCGCGCCATCCTGCGTTTCGTCGGCCTCGATGCACGGGCCGGTGAGGTCGCCTCGTCGCTGCCCTACGGCGAGCTGCGGCTGCTTGAAGTGGCCGTCGCGTTGGCCGCCAAGCCCAGGCTGCTGCTGCTCGACGAGCCGGTATCCGGCATGAACCCGGCCGAGACAGCGAGCTTCATGAAGTTGTTGGCGCAGATTCGCGGGCTCGGCATCACCGTGTTTCTGGTCGAGCACGACATGAAGATGGTGATGGGCGTGTCCGACCGCATCATCTGTCTCAACTACGGCAGGATCATCGCCAGCGGCTCGCCGGCGGAGATCCAGCGCAACCCGGAGGTGGTGCGCGCCTATCTCGGCGAGAGGTATGCCCGTGCTCAAGGTTGAAGGCCTCGTCTGCCGCTACGGCAAGGTCGCCGCCGTGCGCGAGCTGTCGATCGACGTGCGCGCGGGCGAGCTCGTCACGCTGATCGGCGCCAACGGTGCGGGCAAGACCACCACCCTGAAGGCGATCTCCGGCGTGCTGCCCGCCGCCTCCGGCCGCATCACCTTCCAGGGCGAGGACATCACGCGGGCGAGCGCCAGGCGCATCCTGCAGCTCGGCATCGCCCATTGTCCCGAGGGCCGGCGCGTATTCCCCTACATGACGGTGCGCGAGAACCTGGAGATGGGCTGCTACCTGCGCTCCGACGCCGACCAGGTCGCCGCCGACATGCGGCGCCTGTTCGAGCGTTTCCCGATCCTCTACGAGCGTCGCGATCAGGCGGCCGGCACGCTGTCGGGCGGCGAGCAGCAGATGCTTGCCATCTCGCGCGCGCTGATGTCGTCGCCGAAGCTCGTGCTGTTCGATGAGCCGTCGCTGGGGCTGGCGCCCAACCTCGTCGAGCGCACCTTCGAGATCATCAAGGAGATCCGCAGCCAGGGCGTCACCGTCGTCATGGTCGAGCAGAACGCCTTTGCCGCGCTCGAGCTGTCGGACCGCTCCTACGTCCTGGAGCAGGGGCGCGTCACGCTCACCGGCACCGGCGCCGAGCTGCTCGACAACCCGCACGTCAAGAGCGCCTATCTCGGCGCGTGACGTGGGACGGGGAGCGAGCCGTCTCCTGTCCGGCGAATGGCACAAGGCGCCGCGCTTGACGGAGCAGGCAATCTGTCGCTCCACTCGCGTCACCAAGGCAGAACACAGCACAGCAGGGATCGGAAACATGATTGCGGTCATCTTCGAGGTGTGGCCCGCAGACGGCCGCCGGGACTCCTACCTCGACTACGCGGCGCGTCTGCGACCGGAGCTGGAGAAGATCGAAGGCTTCATCTCGGTGGAGCGTTTCCAGAGCCTCACCGATCCCGACAAGATGCTGTCGCTGTCGATGTGGCGCGACGAGGAGGCGGTCGCCAACTGGCGCCGGCACACGCAGCATCGGGCGGTCCAGAGCGCGGGCCGCAGCGGCGTCTTCCGCGACTACCGGTTGCGCGTCGCAACGGTGGTGCGCGACTACGGCATGACCGAGCGGCGTGACCAGGCGCCGGCGGACAGCCAGGCGGCACACAAGCCGACCGCGACCCTTTGAGTCACTCCCCTACGTTCAACGCGCGGTGCAGCCCGGTCAGCGTTTGCACGGCATCGCAGCCTGCATGCACGAATCCATCGACGCCGGCCGCCTTCAGTGCGGCTTCCTGCTCTCTCGGACGCCCGGCGAGCAGCACCTGCCGGGCCCCCGCGGCCTTCAGCACGCCCGCAGTCGCTTCCCCCAGCTCTGCGTAGATCTTGTCGGACGAGCAGAGGCAGGCGATCGGCGCACCGCTCTCGGCAAACGCCTTGCCGGCGTCCGCAGAGTTGTGAGCACCCTCGCCCACGATCGCCTCGATGCCGCCGGCAGCCAGGAAGTTGGTCGTCCACGTCGCGCGCGTGTTGAATTCGGACAGTTCGCCGAGCGTGGCGACGAACACCTGCGGGCGCCGGCCGGTCCTGGCAAGATGGGCATCGGAGGCGTCGCGCAGGCGCTCGAACGGCTCGGCGAGGCGGCGGGGTGTCAGCGGCGCCACCGACGTGGCGCCTTTCACCACCGGGTCGGGCACGGGATGCGGCTCGGCCTTGACGCCGTCGTCGGCCAGCATGGGAAACGCCGACACGCCGGTCAGCTCCAGCCGGCCGGTGGTGATGCTCCTGGCGCGGGCCTCGGCGACCTTGCCGATCTGGGCCTGGATGAATTCGGTTTCGAGCGCGCGCGCCATGCCGCCCTTGGCCTCGATCTCCTGGAACAGCGACCACGCCTTCTGCGCCAGGTCCTGCGTCAGCTTCTCGACGAACCAGGAGCCGGCGGCCGGATCGGCCACGCGGCCGAGCGCGCTCTCCTCCTGCAACACCAGGTGCGTGTTGCGTGCGATGCGGCGCGCGAACGCATCGGGCTGGCCGAGCGCCCACGTGAAGGGCAGCACGGTGATGGCGTCGGCGCCGCCGAATGCGGCACCCGCGCAGGCCGCCGTGGTGCGCAGCATGTTCACCCACGGATCGCGCCTGGCCATCATGCGCTCGGAGGTGGTGGCCGTCAGATGCATGCTCTCCGCGGCGGTGCCGGCGCCGCAGGCGTCCGCCACGCGCGCCACCAGCAATCGCGCCGCGCGCAGCTTGGCGATGGTGAGGAACAGGTCGGCATCGGCCGCAAGGCCTAGCGCGATCTTGGCCAGCGCAAATCGCGGCCTGAGCCCCGCCGTCTCGCAGGCGCGCAGGTAGGCGACCAGCGTGGCGAGCATTGCCGCCAGCTCCTGCGCCTCGCTGGCGCCGGCCTCGTGATAGGGGCGCCCGTCGGCCAGCAGCGCGCTCACGTGCGGCATGCTGCGGCAGCTGTTGGCAAGCTCGGCCGCGATCTCGCATGAGCGGCCGGCTGGATGGTAGAGCGTGCCCGTCTCGGCCAGCACGCCGAGCGGGTCGAAGTTGAAGGCGCCGCGGCGCACATTCTCGCCGATACTGCCCTCGCGCCAGATCTCGATCAGGCTGCCCGCGGCGTCCATGGTGTTCTCGCGGGCATCGAGTGCGATCGTGCAGGCATTGAGGAACACCCCCTTGAGCGCCGTGGACAGGGGCTTCGCGCGGTAGGAGATGCCGGTCTGCCCCGGCGCCTTGATCTGCAGGAGGAGCGATGTGACGCCGCCCTCCAGATCCTCCAGGATGGCCTTGTTGGCGAGCACCGCATCGGGCTCGGCGTGACGCTGACGGATATCCCACGCGCGGGCCCCGGTCCGCCCGGCCGGCAGCGGCGCGGGCGTCGCGTCTTGGCCGGTATCTTGGCGGGTATAGAGCGGCTCAACGGCCAGCCCGTCGGCCGTGCGCGACACCAGCCGCTTCTCGAAATCGGCGCCCTTGAGCACCTTTTCGACCAGCTTCAGCCACGCCTCGCGGGAGGGCTGCTCGAAGCCGGCAGCCAGCGGCACATCGGGTCCAGTCATGATCCGTCTCGTTTTCGGCGCCCTCGAGGGCTGGCGTTCCCGCCATTGGTAGCCCATTCCGCTGCCTTTCCAATGCCCAATATTGCAGCATGAACCGGCATCAGTTATCCCCACGATGGACATGCAACCGTCCATTGCCAAGACTGGGCCGGCATGTAATCAGGGCAGGCAACGGGCGACCTTGAGTCGCCCCTCCCCGCAAGGAGCACGCCATGGTGAAGAGCGAAGCGCTGATGCAAGAGGGCAAGATCTTCCTCGGGCGCAGCGGCGCGGGCGCCGAGTACCTGGAGCTCAAGCTCGCCAACCGGCACGGCCTCGTCACCGGCGCCACCGGCACCGGCAAGACCGTCTCGCTGCAGGTGATGGCCGAGGGCTTCTCGGATGCCGGCGTGCCGGTCTTCGCCGCCGACATCAAGGGCGATCTCTCGGGTGTGTCGGCCATGGGTGAGCCGAAAGAGGGGCTTGCCAAGCGCGCCAAGGAGATCGGGCTCGACGACTGGTCCAACACCGCCTACCCGACCATGTACTGGGACCTGTTCGGCGAGATGGGCCATCCCATCCGCGCGACGGTGCAGGAGATGGGCCCCCTTCTGCTGTCGCGCCTCCTGGAGCTCAACGAGACTCAGGAGGGTGTTCTCAACATCATGTTCCGCGTGGCCGCCGACGAGGGCCTGCCGCTCCTCGATCTCAAGGACTTGCGCTCGATGGCCAACGACATCGGCCAGCGCGGCAAGTCCCTGATGACCAAGTACGGCAACGTTGCCGCCATCTCGGTCGGTGCCATCCAGCGGCGCCTGCTCGTGCTCGAGGAGCAGGGTGCCAACAATTTCTTCGGCGAGCCGTCGCTCGACATCAAGGACTTCATGAAGACCGCGCCGGACGGCCGCGGCTATATCAACATTCTCGCCGCCGACAGGCTGATGAAGACCCCGCGGCTCTACGGCACGTTCCTGCTGTGGATGCTGGCCCAGCTCTTCGACAAGCTGCCCGAGCTCGGCGATCCGCCGAAGCCGAAGCTCGTCTTCTTCTTCGACGAGGCGCATCTGCTGTTCAACGAGGCGCCCAAGGCGCTGCTCGAGCAGGTGGAGCGCGTGACGCGCCTCATCCGCTCCAAGGGGGTCGGCGTCTACTACGTCACACAGAACCCGCGCGACGTCCCCAACTCCGTCTCCGCCCAGCTCGGCAACCGCATCCAGCATGCACTGCGCGCCTTCACGCCCATCGAGCAGAAGGGCATCCGTGCCGCGGCCGAGACCTTCCGGCCGAACCCGGAGATCGACACCGAGCGTGTGATCCAGGAGCTCAAGGTCGGCGAGGCGCTGGTCTCCGTGCTGCACAAGGGCGGCGAGCCCTCGATCGTGCAGCGCACGCTGATCCGCCCGCCCTCGGCGCGCATCGGGCCCGTCAACGAGTCCGAGCGCAAGGCCAAGATCGAGGCGAGCCCCGTCTACGGCAAGTACGAGGAGGTGATGGATCGGGACTCCGCCTACGAGATGCTGCAGAAGAAGGCGAGCACCCAGGCCAGCCAGTCCGAGGGCTGGGGCAGCATTCTGATGGGCAACGGCACCGGCCGTCGCCAGGGATTGGGCGAGACCTTCACCAAGTCGATCATGCGCTCGGTGGCGAGCAGCCTCGGCACCGCCATTGTCAAGGCCATTCTGGGCGGGCGGCGATAGGAGACGGACCATGGCGAACAGAGCCGACGACCGCAATTCTAGCGCACCCGCACAGCGGGAGGACTACAACTACGCATCGCCGACGCCGCGTCGCGGCTATCAGCGCCAGAGCGTCGGCGAGGCGGCGATGAAATCCTTCATCCGCGCCATCGCCGCCAGCCTCGGCCGCATTATCGTGCGCGCCATCACCGGCCGCATGCGCTGAGCAGGCGGGCTGGCCATTTGGGGCATCACGCGTCGGCGTGGCTGAGCGTGCCCCATCCCGCCCGCATACTGATGACCCGCACTGCCTGTGCATTCCTTCTCGCGATCGTGTGCAGCCTGGCCATGGCCCATTCGTCATTGAGCCGAACGCCTGCCCGATCCAGTCCGGTCGCGACCGGCGCCGATGTGCTCGCCGCCTCGGGCTTCGCCGCCCTTGCCGGCAAGCGGGTCGGCCTCATCACCAATCAGACCGGACGCGTTGGCGGCGAGCATCTGGCTGATCTGCTGAGCCGGACGCCGAACGTAAGGCTCACGGCCATCTTCGCGCCGGAGCACGGCTTTCGCGGCGACGCGGAGGCCGGCGCAAGCGTGCGCGATGGCGTCGACACGAAGACAGGCATCCCCGTCTACAGTCTCTACGGCGCCAGCCGGAAGCCGACGCCGGCCATGCTGCGCAACGTCGATGTCCTGGTTTTCGACATTCAGGAGGTCGGCGCCCGCTTCTACACCTACATATCGACCATGGGCCTCGCCATGCAGGGCGCGGCGGCGGCGCGCATCCCTTTCATCGTTCTCGACCGGCCCAATCCGCTCGGAGGCGAGTACGTCTCGGGGTTCGTTCTCGAGCGGCCGCTGCGCTCCTTTGTCGGGCAGTACCCGATCCCCATCGTGCACGGTCTGACCGTGGGCGAGCTCGCGCGCATGATCAAGGAGGAGCGATGGCTGGAAGGCCTCGATGATCTCGACCTGAGCGTCGTTGCGATGCACGGCTGGCAGCGGTCCATGCGCTGGCCGCAGACCGGGCGTGCCTGGGTGGCGACGAGCCCGAACATTCCCACATTCGAGTCCGCGCTCGTCTACCCCGGCATCGGCATCGTCGGCGAGGCCGAGGTCAGCGAGGGGCGCGGCACAGCGACTCCTTTCTCGCTTTTCGGCGCGCCCTGGCTCGAGGCGCCGCGCGTCGTGGCGAACCTCAACGCCATCGGGCTTGCCGGCGTGCGGTTCGAGACGGCGGTCTTCACGCCCCACGCCATCCCGCGCGTGGCCACGCGGCCGCGCTTCGAGGGGCGGAAGATCGAAGGAGTGCGGGTCGTCGTCACGGACGCCGCGCGCATCGAGCCGCTCGAGGTCGGAATGCACGTGCTCTGCGTCGTGGCGGCCGAGGCGCGGTCGAAGCGGGTGACGCGGCTGTTCCCGAACTTGAAGATGCTGCACGCCATTGCCGGCACGAAGCGTCTCCATCGCCTCCTCATGGGCGGCAGCGACGGTTCGGCCATCGTGAGTGCATGGCAGAACGAAGTCGCGCAGTTCAAGGTCCGGCGCGCCCGCTATCTCCTTTACTGAGGACGCAGCGCCACCCCCCCCCCGCGCCGTGACCTTTCTCAGCGTCGTGGCCCGGCGCTATCTGCCTGCGCCTTTGCAGCCATGATTGCGACCGGCGATCAGGCCGGCGCGGCAATGTGCCCGCGCGGCGCATCCTTCATGAGGTCGCGGAACTGCGTCCCGCCGATGTGGATCAGGCTGAGGTGATCGCCACCTTCCAGGTAGATATCACCTTGCCGATCGAGGCTGTCGTCGACGATGCAGTCGACCGCATAGGCAGCTCCGATCGCCGGCACGGCGCCGGTCTCGCAATCGGGGAACAGACCGCTGATCTCATCCTCTGAGGCCATGCTGACCGGGCAGTGCAGCATCTCCTCGATCGCATCCAGCTGGACTCTGCGGGATGCAGGAAGAATGGCGACGACATAGCCGCCTTCCCGTGTCAGCACCACGCCTTTGGCCAGGTTGTCGCCCGGTACATGGCTTGCGCGAGCGGATTGCATCGCCGTGCTCGTTCGTTCGTGTGTCATCACCTCGTAGTCGATGTGTTGATCGCTGAGGTATTGCTGAAGCGTCAGCGCGATACCCATGGTGTCCTCCTTCGGTTTGCGTCACGCCGTGCGTGGCGAACCGCTCAAGGACACGCCGCATTTAGCGCGGGCCAGCCGGGCCGTCGTCGCGACGGGCTCCGGCGCTCGTTGCTGGCAATCCGCGCGGCGCATCCTGCCCGGTCGCTCGCCAGCTATCATGTTGTCAGCTTAGGCTTGGCGCATGGCTCCGACAAGAGCGACGTTGACGCCGCGCCGGGCTGGCGCTCATTCACCAAGCCCCGGCCGGGACGCCGGCGGCCAATGCGCCCGGCGCAAGCCCATGACGCCGGGCAGGCGGGCTGGCCCCGAGGTCATGTCGCCCGCATGGTGACATGGGCGATGCGGTTGTCGACGGCCTTAACACCCTTCACGGCGCGCGTGAGGCGCACGGCTTCCGTGATCGTGTTCCGATCGGTCGTTGCTCCCGTCAGCATGACCTTCCCCTCCGACACCGTCGGCTCGATGCCGCCAAGCGTTTCTATGCCGGAGCCGAAATGCTGATCGAGCACCGCGCGGACGCGGCACAACACCAGCTCGTCCATCAAGGCGCCGCGCGAACGCGCCGTTTCCTGGAACGCCGGACTTCGCGTCAGGGCGACAATCTGCTGAACGCAGTCCTCGACCGGCACGCGCTCCGTATTGAGAACGATGGCGTAGAGCGTGGCGTCCAGCCAGTTGACGCCGAAGATTCTCTGCATGGTTACATTGTGGGCCGCATCGTTGCGGCCGATTTCCCGCCGCGCCAGGGCTGCGTTTTCGATGCCGAGACGGCGCATCAGCACCTGCTCGCGGAATGCCATCGGTGCGCAGATGCGCACGCATATGACGTGGGGTACCAGGCGGAGCAGGTAGGTTGCGCCCCAGCCGCGGATCAGCACGTTGCCCTTCACGGCAAGTTCCAGGATCTCCTCGGCGGTGTAGCGGGAAAGGCGCTGGCGATCGATCTTCCAGCGTTCCAGGAGCGTGGCCTCGCCCTCGAGGAACCTGTGCACCTCGCTCTCGCGCAGTCCCGCGCGCTCGGCGATGTCATGCTCGACGAGCTCGTGGTGCACGACCGCAAGGCCCAGTCGGTCTGCGACTCCGGCGGCCACGTCCTTGCCGAGCGTCGCCATCTCGCGCGTCATCGCAATCACAGCCATGGCGTCCTCCCTGGACTGTCCGAGGCCGGTCAGATGCGACTGTGATCAGCCTCATCGACTGAGGGCTGTGGGATCGACCCGCATGACAGGGCATGGCCGATCCGGCACCTCTATTGGAGTTGGTGCGCCGGCGGCAGCTTTGCAAGGATTGGCAATCCACGCCTTGCGGCTGTCGCGGGGGCGGACCTGCCCGCCACATGCCGACGGGACGATTACGTCATGCTCGGCGCGATCTTGCGCTGCACAGTCGGCGCACGCCGCTCATTCAGCCACAGGCAGCTCGGCCGCACGAACGGCGGCCGTCCCGCGCCCCGGCGCTGCCATGACCGGGTGCCCTTCCGCCTTCAGGCGCGCCGCCTCGCGCATGGTCCAGCGATAGGCGCGGTCCATCAGCTCGGTATGGCGGTGCCAGTCGAGCACACCCATGTCGGATGGAATGGGCGGTACCAGCAGTATGTCGTCAGCCTGCAGATGCCGGTCGAAGTCCTGCCGGTTGGCCATCAGCGAGCGCATGAGCACGGTGCCGACGCCCGGCGCCCTCGGCAGGGTGCGCCGCAGCAGCGGGTTGACGGCGCATTTCAGCAGGTGCGCGCGGCCCGGCAGCGCCCTGTAGTCGACGTCGAAGCGCTCGAGCTTGGGCACATCGAAGCTGACGACGATGTTGGGGCCGCTCTTCAGCTCGTGCATGATGCGCACCGGCACGTTGTCCATGATGGCGCCGTCGACCAGCATGTGCCCGTCGGCGGTGTAGTAGGGCGGCAGCAGAACCGGCACCGATCCGGTCGCGCGCACGGCCGCCCACAAGTCGCCCTGCCGATGCCGGTGCAGGTCGTGTCGCGACAGGTTGGTGGAGACGGCGAAGTAGGGGATCCACAGATCCTCGATGTCGACCCCGCCGTAGTATCTGGCGAGCTGCCGGTCGAAGTTGGTGTGGTCGAGCAGGCTGTAGCGCGGCCACGTGTAGCGGCGCATGGCCTTGTTGGTGACGAATATCTCGTGCGTGGCGCGATCCACGTCGTCGGGCGCGGTGCCCATGGCGAAGGCCGCCGTCATGGCGCCGCCGCCCGAGGTGCCGCCCATGATGTCGAAGGTGATCCCCGACTGCAGCAGCGCCTTATAGAGTCCGATGTGCGCCGCGCAGTAGGCGCCGCCGCCGCAGGCGACGAGGCCGAGCGCCGTTCCGTGCACGAAGCGGAACAGCCGCCCGATGTCGCCCGGCGCATCGAGTGCTACGTGATGGTGCATGGCGATGGTTCGGCCCGCGAGCCAGCGAGCCGTGCCGGTGATGGGCGCACGCGTCTCGTGCAGCAGCACCAGGCGCTGCGCATCGGCCGGCAGCAGGTCGGCCGCGAGCCGCTCGAGCGCGTTGGGCCGTGTGTCGGTTGCATTGTGCCAGCCGATCGCCAGCACCAGATCCGCCTGCCGGATCGCCTTCTCGGACCAGGGCGTCAGCTCGGCGTCGGCGAGGAACAGCACGTAGTCGCTGCGGTTCTCGAGCGCGTTGAGCGCGCGCGTCGCCTCGGCGCTGTCGAGAGGCGTGCCGGCAGGCAGGACATCGTTAGCCTTGGCGGCATCGACCAGCAAGGTCCGGCTGGAGCGTTCGAACGTTGTCAGGAGGCGGGCGACGAACGTCTCGGGCAGCGGGCTCGCCCCGGCGCGAATGAGTGCGACCGTGCGTGGTCGCGGGTCAGGCGGCGCCGCGCGGTCGACGTTGCCCTCGGCTACGCGCCGCGCCAGCGTAACCGTGAGCGTGCGCCAGATGCCGGGGCTGCGCGCAGAAAGCGCCTCGAACTCTGCGCGCCCCAGACGCAGCACCAGGCTGTCACGCAGCGCCGTCACCGTCGCCGTGCGCGCGCCCCCGGCAAGGAAGGCGATCTCGCCGATCGGTTGCCCGGGTCCGAGCTCGGCCACCGGCTGGCGGCGGCCGTCGACCGTGACGATGAAGCGTCCAGTCACGACGATGTACAGCGCATCCGCCGTCTCGCCCTGGCGCACCAGCACGTCACCGCGCTTCAGGCTGAGCGTCTGCAGCTCGGCGGCCAGCCGCGCACGCTCGTCCGGGCCCAGATCATCGAAGATCTCGACCACGTCGAGGCGGCTTTCGGGAGCCTGCGGCTTCATGCTCGTGCTTGTGGGCCCGGGACGTTTCCTGCGCCAGCCTACTCCAGCTTTGCCCGCGAAAACATGGAAGCGCGCGCAAAGGCAAACGGCCCGATCCATTCGGCCATAGGAGATCGCCTGGCACGCGGACGGGTCCGGGCGTCAGTGAGAAGGAAGGGAACGGGGCGTTTGAGACCCGTTGAACCTGGCGCTTGAGATGGGCCTCAAACGCCCCGCTGCCGCAATCGGGGTCCCGAAGAGCGCTCCATTGGTTCGTATGGCCGGCCCAGCTTGATCACCTGACTGCGACCCTCCGCTCGAAGGCTGAGGTGAGGCACCCGCGCGAGCGCCCTCTCGAGAGCCGAGGTGGCGTCATCATCGCACATGCCGAGGTGCCGTTGATAAGGGCATGCAAGGTGAACGCCCTCGCTCCCTCTCCCGTCCTTACGGGACAGGGAGCACGGGTTTTCCGTCGTGGTGAGCCTGTCGAACCACGGCCGGCGTGGCCGCCCTTCGACAAGCTCAGGGCGGAGTGGGCTGTGCGATGATCCTCCGCGGTAACCAGGTCACCGGGCCGCGCGGGCCACGTCCGCCGCAGAGCACCCCGGCGGCTGCGCGCGCCATTCCAACGGCGCGCACACCTCTGCTGATCTGTGATCTGGGTTCCCGCCTGCGCGGGAATGACGTCACGTGAGGTGCCCTTTCCGGCTCGAACACCTCTCCGTGGTGAGCCTGTCGAACCAGGGCCGGGACGTGGGCCGCCCTTCGACAAGCTCAGGGCGGAGCGGGCTGTGCGATGATCCTCCGCGGTAACCAGGTCACCGGGCCGCGCGGGCCACGTCCGCCGCAGATCACCCCCGCGGCAGCGCGCGCCATTCCAACGGCGCGCACACCTGCGCTTTTCGGTTGGAACGGTCCTCCGTGGTGAGCCTGTCGAACCACGGCCGGGACGCGGGCCGCCCTTCGACGAGCTCAGGGCGGAGCGGGGTGTGAAACCGAGGGAATACGTGCAACGCCTCTCCGTGGTGAGCCTGTCGAACCACGGCCGGGACGCGGGCTGCCCTTCGACGAGCTCAGGGCGGAGCGGGGTGTGAAACCGAGGGAATACGTGCAACGCCTCTCGGTGGTGAGCCTGTCGAACCACGGCCGGGACGCGGGCCGCCCTTCGACAAGCTCAGGGCGGAGCGGGCGGTGAGACCGAGCGGGCACGCGCAGCGCCTCTCCGTGGTGAGCCTGTCGAACCACGGCCGGGACGCGGCTGCCCTCGGGCTGTCCTTCGACAAGCTCGGGGCGGAAAGGGACGTTGCACGCCCGGCCCTCCGCCGCGCCCGCGCTGTCCGTGAGCGCTGCCCCCGCATGCCCCCGCCGCCACGCGCCAATGCGTCTTTCCCAATGACAAGCTTCCCGTCCGCGGCGGCACGCTGTAGGCAGGCGCGGGTGTCATCGTCCTGTCGCATTCGGCGGGCGCGAGGGCGTTGCCGAGACAGCGGCAGGAGCGGGCATGATCTGGATCGCCATCCTCGGCTTGGGCCTGGCTGCCGGCACCATCGGCGGCATCGTCGGTTTCGGCTCCTCGATCATGCTGATGCCGGCGCTGATGCTGGCGTTCGGTCCGCTGGAAGCCGTGCCCATCATGGCCATCGCCGCCCTGCTCGCCAACATCTCGCGCGTTGCCGTGTGGTGGCGCGAGGTCGATTGGCGCGCCAACGCATTCTACTGCGCGACCGCCGTGCCGGGCGCGGCGCTGGGCGCGCGCACGCTGCTGACGCTGAACCCGCGTGTGGTGGAGGGCGTGCTCGGCGTCCTGTTCATGGTGATGGTGCCGGTGCGGCGCTGGCTGATGGCGCGGGGCCTGAGGATCAGGGCCTGGCATCTGCTCATTGTCGGGGCGGTGATCGGCTTCCTTTCAGGGCTCGTCGCCTCCACCGGGCCGATCAACACGCCTTTCTTCATCGCCTACGGGCTGGTGAAGGGCGCCTACCTGTCGACCGAGGCCCTGGGGTCGGTGGCCATCGGGCTCACCAAGACCATTGTGTTCCAGCGCCTCGATGCGCTCCCCTGGGAGACGGCGGCCAAGGGCCTGATCATCGGCTCCTCGGTGATGCTGGGCTCGTGGGTGGCGAAGGGATTTGTGATCCGGCTCGATGCCAGCCAGTTTCGTCTGCTGATGGATGCGCTGCTCATCGTTGCCGGCCTTGTCCTGCTTTGGGGTGCGGTCGGCATGGGACATCCCTGAGTTTGCAGCCCGCAGGCGCTGCGGACGAGCGGACTGACGATCTCCCGATCATCGGTGCGGGCTGGAAGCCGCGCGAAATCGTCCCCCTGAATCGCCCGTTGAAATCGCCGCTTGACTGGAACGTGTACTATGTAGTACACAGGCCACATGGCCGGTTTCGGTGATTACGTCCGCACGGTGCGCACAGCGCTCGCCGAAAAGGACATGCGCTACAGCCTTCGTCAGGTGGCGCAGCGCATCGATGTGGAGCCCGCATACCTGAGCAAGGTCGAGCGCGGCCTCGTGCCGCCACCATCGGAGGCGACCATCGTCAGGCTGGCGGGGGATCTCGGTGAGGACCCCGACATGCTGCTCGCGCTGGCGGGCAAGGTGTCGAGCGATCTGCAGGCGATCATCCTGCGCCGGCCGAAGCAGTTCGCGGAGCTGATCCGTCAGCTCCGGGACGCTCCGGACCAGGCCATCGTCAAGGTTGTCAGGGAGGTGCGCGACGGAAACTGGTGACAGTGTGGGGAAGTCAACTCGTAGGTAGGGTAATGATCACACTCGAAGGCGAAAGCCTGACGTTTCGGTTCCCCGAGGTTCATGAACACGCCAAGACGGAGATCAACTTCCAAAGGACACTGCGCATTCCCGACGACGGCAAGCACTATCCGCTGCCACCCGGGCTCGGCTCCTTCCCGCTGAGACATATCGAAGACTTCGCCGACCGGATTCCGCAGGATTGGCGGCAGCGCGGCGGTGTGATGATGCCGCTGTACCAGGCCGAAGCGATGTGGATCGCCTTTCGCGGCAGAGCGGCAAACGACGGCTACCCCTTCGCCATCAAGATCGCGACCGGCAAGATCAACGCGGTCAGCGGCAAGCCGTGGAAGATGGAGCTGGACCCATCGCAGAACGACTACGTGGTTGTCCCCGAGCAGCCCTGGCTCGACGGCTTCTGCGTGGCCAAGGATGCGGTGCGCCAGTTCGTCGCCATGCCGCTCGGCGCGGGGTATTCGGTCGAGGAGCAGATCACCGGCAAGCCGGAGCATGGCGGGCTTCAGATCGTCGCTTACCCCATGAAGCGCGAGCGCTATCAGCAGATCCTGCGTCAGCGCGAGGAACTGCGTCAGCGCGAGGAGCTGCGCCGGCGCGAGGAAGAGCAGCGTGCGCGGGCGTTGGGGTCAGCCGGCTTCGCCTGGGAGGCTTCCTGGCGCAGCGTCCCGAGACCCGGTGCGGCAGCCCCCTGCGCCGCACCGCCCAGGGCGATGGGGCTCGCCGCCGGAGGTCGCATGACGCAGCAGATCTATGCCGATCCTCACGGCATCGACGCCTGGGACCAGTCGGTCTCGAGCCGCTGCTTCGTGACGCTGATCGACGCCGTGCAGTGGCGCGACATCACCGGCGAAGTCCCGACGACGCGGCCGCCGACCGCTGCCGACTACACCAAGGCGGGCCTGCCGTGGTTCGACTACTACGCGGCCGACCTCGAGACGCTCGCCGGAGCGCCGGCGCTGACGCTCGTCAAGAGCGTGGCCGAGCTGGCCGAGGAGAAGGGCGAGCAGGTGCTCTGCCCCGATGGCGAGGTTACGCCTGGCACCGTGATCGGGCTCGGGCCCGGCAAGCCGCCTCGCTTGCACGCGCGCCCTGTTCGCGAGGGCCAGGCCTAAAGGCCGTCCTAGGCGGCCTCCCCCGGGCGAGCCTCCGCGCGGCTCATCTAAGGCCAGCGCGGGGGCTCGTCTGCGCCGCATCCTGTTGCTCTTGCGGGATGACAGGAAGGCGCACTTTCCGTTACGCTCGCCGGAGCGAGGGGGAAGCAGGACGAGGCCACGCAGCCATGCGCATGGACGGCAAGCACGCGGCTGCTCTCGCGCTCATCAAGACGGCGATGATCGAGAAGAAGATGACGCAGGCCGAGCTTGCGGACGCCGCCGACTGCCACGAGAAGACCATCCAGAACCTCCTGTCCGGCCGCTCGGTGCGCGATCAGACCTTGTTCGATGTGTGCATGGTGCTCGGGCTCAACTTCGACAAGGTGAAGGGCGCCTGGGAAGGGCACGGCGAGCTCAGGGATGCGCCCGAGAGCAATGGTGCCCACGGCCGCGTTGCGCCGGTCTACATGGGGGCCTACTCGCGCGATGCCGTCGATCACTACCTCGGCAGCTATCTGACGGTGCGCCCTTCGTTTTCCTCGCCTGATGGAGTCATGGCCTATCGCACCGACATCATCTGGGACGACGAGTGGCCAAGCCTGGTGTTCCAGGAGCGCGACCGCCCCGACAAGCCGTTCCTGCACCGCGGCCGCCTCTACATCCCCGCTTCATCGATGTACATCCACCTGGTTTCGCTCACGAAGGGCGCCATGCGCATGGTCATGGTCTCCCAGCTCGACATCGCCGGGCAGATGCGAGGGCTCATCACCACGCTCAACAAGCAGCGCGCCCTGTTCATGCCGGTCAGCGCGCCGATCGTCTATGTGAAGCAGGAGGATTTCATCGGCGTGAGCCTCGGCGAGATCGGCCCCGCTCATGCGCAGCATGCCGGCTACAAGCAGCTGCTCGCCGAAGCCGTGGAGCAGGGCTACGCCCGCCTCGTTCCGCCGTGACTTAAGGGGGCATGACCCCGCCCGACTTCGCAATCGTAAGGCAGAACAATGCGGCCTCAGACAAGTCTGCCGGCGCCGCACGTGCAACGAAGGGAGACACGCCATGGGCATGCTTGACGGCAAGGTCGCCATCATAACGGGAGCGACCAGCGGCATCGGCTCGCGTACCGCGGAGCTGTTCGTCGGGGAGGGAGCGAAGGTCGTCTTCACCGGGCGGCGCCGGGCGCAGGGCGATGCGGTCGCTGCCCGGCTCGGGGCGAATGCGCGCTTCGTGCAGGCCGATGCGACGGTGGAGGCCGACTGGGTGCGCGTAGTCGGCGAGGCCGTTGCGGCATACGGCCGGCTCGACTGTCTGTTCAACAACGCCGGAGGTCCGGCGCCGACGGGAAGCATCACGTCGGTTCCCGTCGACGGCTTCGATGCGGCCATGGCGCTGCTGGTGCGCTCGGTCATGCTCGGCATGAAGCACGCCGCGCCAATCATGATGCGCCAACGGTCGGGCAGCATCGTCAACAACGGCTCGGTTGCCGCCCACCAGGCCGGCTACTCGAGCTCGATGATCTACAGCGCCGCCAAGGCGGCGGTGAACCAGCTCAGCCGCTGTGCGGCGATGGAGCTCGGCGAGCACGGCGTTCGCGTCAACTCGGTTTCTCCCGGCGCCATCGCGACCGGCATTCTCGCCAAGGCCCTCGGCATGGAAGCGGGCCCCGCCGATGCGCTGGCCGAGCAGATGAAGGAGGGGTTCGCCAAGGCGCAGCCGATCCCGCGTGCCGGCGTTCCCGACGACATCGCGCAATGCGTGGCCTGGCTCGCCTCCGACCGGTCTACGTTCGTGAACGGCATCGACATCGTGGTCGACGGCGGCCTGATCGGCGGGCGCATGTACTCGCCGCATCAGGAGAGCTTGCGGCAGGCCAGGGCCGCCTTCGGCATCGAGAAGGGGTGACCATTGGCGGCTGAGCGATGGCGGCGCGGCCTTCCCTGGCCGCGGTGGCGGCAGCGCATCTCGGCCGCCCGCGAGGCTGCAGGCCCCTGATCCGCCGCCCCGTTGTCGCAGCGCCGACGGCTTGACTCCCGCCGGGGTAATAATTCGTTAACGTTTACAGAGCCATAACTTAATCTTGCGAAGACCTGGAAAATGCCACTTTTCCACGGTTAATGCACAGACTGTCCCGCCATGAAGTAATGCGTTAGACGGGGGTCGACGACATGGGATTTGGCAGGCTGCAGCGAGGCGGATTCCGCGCGCTGCTTGTATGGGCATCGGTTGTCGCGTGCGCCCTACCGAATGCAGCGTCCGCACAACAGATGGCCGCGGCCACGCCGGGCCATGCTCTGGGCGCTGCTCACGACGACGCTGAGCTCGCAGACAGCACGCGCACTAGGTTCATCATCGGCCTCGAGCGCCACGTCGATTTTCAGGTCACCGCGCTGACGCAGCCCAACCGGGTGATCGTCGAGCTGCCCGATGTGAAGCTGCAACTTCCGCCGGTCCCGGGTGATACGCCGGCCGGCCTCGTCAAGACCTTCCGCGGCGGCCTGTCGGCTCCGGGGCGTGCACGCGTCGTCATCGACGTGACCGGCCCGGTGGTGGTCGAGCGGGCGGCGATCGAGAAAGCCAAGGACGGCAAGACGCCGCGATTGGTGGTGGACATCATATCGGCCGAGCCGCTCGCCCAGCCGAAGGTCGCGGAGACCAAGCGGCCCATGCCGTTTGTCGGCGCTTCCGCGCTGGGTGCGGGCGGGCTGCAGCCCCCGATGCCCAAGCCCGCCGTGCCGCCCCAGGTGAGGGCGCTCGGCATGTACAAGCCCATCATCGTCATCGATCCGGGACACGGCGGTGACGACACCGGAGCGCAGAAGAACGGTGCCGTCGAAAAGAATGTGGTGCTGGCCTTCAGCCTCAAGCTGCGCGACAAGCTCAATGCGACCGGTCGCTACAAGGTTCTGATGACGCGCGAGACCGACGTGTTCGTCGAGCTCAACGATCGCCGCGAGTTTGCCGAGCGCCATCAGGCTGCGCTTTTCATCGCCGTCCATGCCGACTACACGCCGCGCGCCTCTGCGCGCGGCGCCACCATCTACTCGCTCAGGGAGAACGTGGCCAACGAGCTGAAGCGCTCAGCCCAGGGCCAGGTGTCGGAGAGCGTGCTGTCGAGCAAGGAGCTCGCCGCCGTCAAGCAGCAGGCCGAGGCCGATGTCGGCGCCGTCAAGGCGATCCTGTCCGATCTTGCCAAGCGCGAGGTCGAGGTCACGAAAGAACGCACGAGCGTGTTCGCGCGCTCGGTGGTGTCCTTCATGGGCGAGACGACCAACATGATGGACAACCCCGACCGCTCCGCCGCGTTCCTGGTGCTCAAGACGGCGAAGGTGCCCTCCGTCCTGATCGAGCTCGGGTTCGTCACCAACGAGTCGGATGCCGAGCTGCTGAAATCCGACAAATGGCGCGACAAGGTATCAGGCTCGATCCTGACCGCCGTCGACAACTACTTCAGCCATCAGCTTGCACGCCTGCCGATGTAGTGGGCGTCGCAAACTTCGGTGCTCCGCAAATGCAAAAGGCCGGCCCCAGGGGCCGGCCTCGCATTTTGTGGCCGGCGGCGGTTCGCACAGCCCCGCCGGCGCAGGCCCAGTCATCGTTTACTTGGAGGACGATGACGTTGGTTGTCGCGCCAGAGGAGCACCCAGTGGAAGTCGGGCTCGGGTCGAAGCGTGAGGCTCGCGCGGGGCGAGAGCCGACTGGGAGACACGCCACACCGTTGACAGAGGCGCTTCATGTGCCACTCCATCTCGAGAGGTATTGCTGTGCCGCAGCCGCAAAGCCGTTGCGGGACGCGGGCAGGCGTCCACAGCGTCGGGGCCGAGACAGGGCAGTCTCGGATGCGCCTTCGTAACGGCCGTGATCGATTGGGCACAACGGTTCGGGACGGGGCCGCGATGAGATCGCGGTGACGAGGATCCGAGAGTTGCTGACGGCGGCCCCATCCATGCCCGCCTCGCCCTCGGTAATTCGGTAGTGCGAGTTCTGTGCATGCCCTCGCTCGGACGCGTCAGGCTGCGTTGAGCCCACGCATCGACGCGCACTTGGCTGGAGCTTGTGTCCCTGGTGTGCCTGACCCCACCAGCCCTGGTGATCGGCACCTGCTGCCAAGCTTGGCTGATTTGGTTAACAAAAGGTTAATGCGCCGATCCGCCGTTGCCGGGTGCCCCCGGCACGATGAGATCAAGCTCGCCCGTCCCCTCCTCGACCACGAGTGGCGTCGTGCCGAAGACGTCGCCGTCTATCTGCACAGGCACGGGACGCGGGGCGGTGATGCTCACGTGCGAGCAGGGCAGCATGGCGATGTCGCCGCCGGCGGTGGCACGTGCATCGAGGTCGCCGCGCACCAGGCTCATGAGCTGGGACAGCAGCATGGTGCGGCTTCTCGCTCTGAACAGGATGGCCTGCAGCCCGCGCTGACGCACGCTGGTGCGCGGCGCCATGATGAACCCGCCGCCGTAGCAGCGGGCATTGGCGACGACGGCCCAGCTCGCCTGATGAGCACGCGCGTCGATCGTCACGGTGAGGCGGTCCATCGGTTGCGCCAGCGCACCGAGCAGCGGCCCGGCATAGGCGATCTTCCCGAGTCGGCTCTTGAACCGCTGGTCGAGCGCCGCGACCACCCGGGCATCGAACCCGGCCCCGGCCATCAGCAGGAAAGGCTCGCCGTTGGCCTGTGCACAGGCAATCCGCGCGGTTGGGCCTGTGAGCAGCACATGCGCCACGACTTCGGGTCTCGGTGCCAGACCGATCTCGTGGGCGAGAACGTTGCCGGTCCCGACCGGGATGATGCCGAGCGGCGTGGCCTTGCCGAGAAGCGCCGCGGCGGCATGGCGGATGGTGCCGTCGCCCCCGGCGGCAACGACGGCATCATGAGCGCGCTCCTCGGCGGCTTTCCGCACCGCGTCCCTGGCGGCCATGGCGTCGGCCGGCTGGCAGCGGGTGACGACGGCGCCCTCGCGTTCCAGCACCCGTATGGTGGCGTCGACCAGGGAGGAGCCGCCAAGACCGGCGCCGGGATTCGTTACGACTAAGAGGCGGCGGCGCATGGGGCAGATTCGACTGGTCTGGAAACATGTCTTGCGGGGAAGCGAGCAGGCCCCGCCCTTGACGCAATATTGTCACGTAGAGGCGGCCGCGGACCGCGTCAACTGTGCCGGGGACGGCCGTTGGGGAGGCCAATA
The DNA here is from genome assembly GCA_008933705.1 of Hyphomicrobiaceae bacterium. Taxonomy (GTDB): domain Bacteria; phylum Pseudomonadota; class Alphaproteobacteria; order Rhizobiales; family Hyphomicrobiaceae; genus AWTP1-13. The sequence continues at coordinate 34,194 of WBUN01000011.1, read as the reverse complement.
GGCGGCAGCTTGGCTCCGCTATGTGGGCTCGCCGCGCAAAAAAGACGTGACCCGCACAAATCCAATGCCGCCCAGCCGTCGTATTTGCAGGGGTGTCGGCGCTTCGGCCGATGGCCGCGGTCAGGCGCGCGCCCAGCGTCGCCGGGCAATCGGCTTGCGAGAAGGCGCTGCGAAGTATTTTCGGGGATCGGCATTGCATAGACCAGCGACGACAACCGCCGGCGATATTGCCGTCTTGCTGCAGCGCGTCGCCGCCAAGGACCGGGCGGCATTCTCGGCGCTCTACGCCGCCACGTCGGCGAAACTCTACGGCATCATCCTGCGTATCTTGTCACGCAGGGACGCAGCCGACGACATCCTGCAGGACGTTTTCGTAAAGATCTGGGAGCGGGCGGGCGACTTCCAGCCAGGAATGGCCTCGCCGATCACGTGGATGGGCACGATCGCCAGAAATCGAGCTCTTGACGAGGTCCGCCGCAAGGCGCCGCTGTCGATCGAGGATGCTCCTGAAACGCTGGAGATTGCCAGCGAGGACAGGCATCCGCTGGACGGTCTGGAGCAGAGCGAGGACCTGCGCCGTGTGATGCGATGCCTGGAGGGGCTTGATCAGGAGGTACGGCAGATCGTGCTGCTCGCCTATCGCGACGGCCTCAGTCGTGAGGAGCTGAGCCGGCGCTTCGGACGCCCGGTGCCCACCATCAAGACCTGGCTGCGCCGCAGCCTGGCGCAACTGAGAGGCTGTCTCGGGCCATGACGGACCACGAGGACATCGACGGCCTTGCCGCGGAGTACGTGCTCGGCACGCTCGACGCATCGGAGCGTGCGGCGGTGAGCGCCAGGCGGCAGCGCGATCCCGATCTCGATGCCGCGATCGGCGCCTGGGAGCGCCGCCTCGCCCCTCTCAACGACACGGTCGCCGCAGTGGCGCCCCCCCGCGATCTGCTGGCGCGCATCGAGGCCCGCATTGCCGGTCGCGGCGGCCGCAATGGTGCGGCCGCTGCGTCGGCGCAGATCGTCTCTCTCGAGCGGCGCATGAAGCGCTGGCGCGGTGTCGCCGCCCTCACGACGGCGTTGGCCGCCTGCCTTGTCGTCGCGATCGGTGTGCGCGAGATGACGCGCCCGCAGGTGCCGCGCAACTACGTGGCCGTGTTCCAGAAGGACGATGCCTCGCCGGCCTTCCTGATGAGCATCGATTTGCAGACGCGCACGCTGTCCGTCCGGCCGGTTGCCGCCGAGGAGCAGCCGGGCAAGAGCTATCAGCTATGGATTGCATCCGAGCAGACCGGCGGCGTGCCGCAATCGCTGGGCCTCATCGAGCAGCGCGCCGGCGTGTTCACGCAACGCGTGCTCGTCTCCTATGATCCGGCCGTGGTCGAGAAGGCAACGTTCGGCGTCAGTCTCGAGCCGGAGGGCGGATCGCCGACCGGGCGGCCGACGGGGCCGGTGTTCCACGCCAGGCTGATTGCGACGTCGCGTTAGCGGGCCCTCCGCAATCGCGCCGGAAACCGACGCCGCCTTGAAACCGGATCGGGTGCTGCTGCGTATCTGCCGAAATGGCCGGGCTGCGGTGCAGGAGGAGGATGCCGTGCTGCGCAGAGTGTCGTCACGCTTCCTGCCGCTCCTTGGCGCCGCGACGCTCGCCGTGGCCGTGATGATCGCGCTCGTTTCCCCGAGCCGGGGCGGCGAGCGGACCGGCGGCTGCTGTGAAGCAGCGCAACCGAATGTGGACGGGCGAGGAGGCGCCGCCGTTGGCCGTGCCCCCCGTCCTGCTTGGCTCTCAGCGCGCGAGAGCATCGCCTGATGCCGGCGATGATGCGGGGCGGCGAGAGGCGGTTTCCCCGACCTGCCTCTCGCCTTTCTTTCCTGCTGGTCGGAGCTGATCCTGTCAGCGCCGCCGCGCGGCGTACAGGATCAGGAACACGCCGCTGATCACGATCACCATGGCGGGGATGAGGCTCCAGTCCAAGGCGTAGGAGGGGATGAGGCCGAGGGCGCTGGCAGCCAATTGCACCAGCAGCGTTGCGACCGGCGTGAAGGCGCTGGTTGCCGTGAAGTTCTCGGTCGTGATCTTGACGACGGAGGAGAAGCTCAGGACGGCCATTGCGGTCAGAATGGCGCCGCCGACCAATGTGCCGAGCAGAATGGTCGGTATGTGCAGCAACTCTGCCGCCGTCGGCACCAGGCCCGTATGCGGTATGGCGCCGGCGGCGACGAGCGCGCTGCCGATGCCGGTGAGGGCCAGGCTGGCGATGGAAGTGACGAGCACGACAAGGCCGGTGACCCGCAGCTTCTCCATCACGGTCTTGGCCCTGCGGTTCCACGGGTGGAACTCGGCCGAGAAGCCGCGCAGGTTGAAGGAGAGGGCTGAAGCGAGCGCCACGGCGGTGACCTCGGCGCGATGCGCCGCATCGACGACGACGATGAGCGGCACAACGCCGGCGAAGACCACGGCGCCGCCCGCCTGCGCCAGGCGCGGGGGCATGCGCGCGAACACGATCCAGCCGACGATCAGTGACGCCGGGATGGCGAGGCGGACAAGCAGGCTGCCGTGCGCCGGCGACAGGTGCTCGAGCAGCAGATAGTAGAAGATCTCCATGGTGATGGTGCCGATGCCGACCAGCCAGCTCTGCGGTGCGAGAACGACGTCGAGCGCGTCGCGCCCGGGGCCAGTGACTGCAAGCAATGCCACCGCCGACACGATCATGGCATAGAGGACGAAGGCGATCGGATGGGCGCCGACCTGGTGGCCGACGACGTAGGTGAGGCTGAGCACCGCAATCGCAAACACGTAGAGGCCGGCCTCGATCCAACCGCTGACAGGATAGTGCGGCTGCGCTGCCGTCTTCTCCAGGGGCATCGGGTTCGGCGTCATGCGCTCTTGCCGCCGTAACGCGCAAACAGCACTTCGGTGTCTCCCCATTGCCGGCGGTCGAGCCAGGCGAATCCTGCAGGAAGGGCGACCGCGCTGCCCTTGCGTTCCTCGATGACGGCGACGGCGCCGTCGGCGAGCCAGCCGCCTTCCGCGGCCGACGCCAGCGCACGCTCCGCCAGGCCTCGCCCGTAAGGCGGATCGAGAAAGGCGAGGGTGGCATCTCCGCGATTGCCGGCAGGTCCCAGACTGGTGGCATCACGGCGGAAGATCTTGGTCACGCCGGTGAGGCCCAGCGTTTCGATGTTGCGCCGGATGACGGCGCGTGCGGCCGCACCCTCCTCGACGAACAGGCAGAAGGCGGCACCGCGCGACAGCGCCTCGAGCCCCAGCGCGCCGGTGCCGGCGAACAGGTCGAGCACCTTGGCGCCTTCCAGAGCGAACCCCTCGATGCCGTGCGTGAGGATATTGAACACCGCCTCGCGTACGCGGTCGGAGGTCGGGCGCGTGCCCTCGGCCTCCGGCGCGGCAAGTGTGCGGCCGCGGAACCTGCCGCCGACGATCCTCACGCGCCACCCTTGGGTTTGCGCCTCGGCTTGCCGCCGCGCGGCGCCCGGCGCTCTTCCTCGTTCTCGGCGCTCTGGCGGAGCTCTGCCGCGACGCGGGGTCCAAGCTGCTCGATGAGCACCCGTCGCTTGACGGATTCAACGCCGCCCGGCTCCAGGTCCAGCAGCTGGAATGGACCATACGACACGCGAATGAGCCGGTTCACCGACAGCCCGAGCGACTCCAGGACGGTGCGCACCTCGCGGTTCTTGCCCTCGCGCAACCCGATCGAGAGCCAGACGTTGCTGCCCTGCGGCTTGTCCAGCGTCGCCTCGATCGGCCCGTAGCGAATGCCCTTGACCTCGATGCCGTCCTTCAGCTTGTCGAGCGCCTCCTGGGTGATGGAGCCGTGCGCGCGCACGCGGTAGCGGCGCAGCCATCCGGTGGCGGGCAGCTCGAGATGACGGGCAAGGGCGCCATCGTTGGTGAGCAGGAGAAGGCCTTCGGTGTTGAAGTCCAGGCGGCCGATGGAGATGACGCGCGGCATGTGCGGCGGCAGTGCGTCGAACACCGTCGGCCGGCCTTCCGGGTCGCGATGCGTGGTGACGAGCCCGCGCGGCTTGTGGTAGCGCCAAAGGCGCGGCGGCTCCGCGGCGGGAAGCGGATTGCCGTCGACCAGGATGCGGTCGGCCGGCGACACGTCGCGGGCAGGGCTGTGCAGGACCACGCCGTTGACGCTGACGCGCCCGTTCTCGATCCAGCGCTCGGCTTCGCGGCGCGAGCAAAGTCCGGCCCGGGCCAGGGCCTTGGCAATGCGCATGGGACCGCCGGCCTCGCCTGCGCGGGCTGCCGGCTCACGGCGTTGACCTAGCGCGCCTTTGCGCATGGAATGGAGCCTTCGTTTGCGGAGCCCCCTTATGCCACCTCGTCCGGCTCAGAGCCACATGATGACGGCGCTTGCCGAGGCCGAGGCTGCCGGTGCGCGCGGCGAGGTGCCGGTGGGGGCTGTGCTGGTCGACGGCGACGGCGTCGTGCTGGCCAAGGCGGGCAATCGCACACGCGAGCTGGCCGATCCGACGGCGCATGCCGAGATGCTGGCCATCCGGCAAGCCTGCGCCGCGGTCGGCTCGGAGCGCCTGATAGGCGCAGACCTGTACGTGACCCTGGAGCCGTGCCCGATGTGCGCGGCGGCCATCTCGTTCGCGCGGATCAGGCGGCTCTATTTTGGTGCTGGCGATCCCAAGGGCGGCGGCGTCGAGCACGGGGCCCGCATCTTCACCCAACCGACCTGCCATTTTGCTCCTGATGTCTACGGTGGGATCGAGGAGGTACGCTCCGGCGAGCTGCTGCGCCGATTTTTCTCCGAGCGCCGTTGAGGGCCTGCGGTACGGCCTTGGCGTTCTCAGCGTGCAGCTCAGCGGCACTGCGGATCGGCACCAGACCGTGGCGCTCGTAGAGCTCGGCCAGCGAGTCCCAGTCGCGCACCACCGTGCGGTAGATCCAGCGGTAGGTCCATTGTGCTTCGGCGAGCGCGAAAGCGCGCCTGCGGCCGATCAGCTCCGAGGTGGCCGCAACCTCGAGCCAGTTCACCACCAAATGCAGGTAGGTCGATTCGTAGTTGCGGGCGCCGTCGGGGAGCTGGATCGGAGCGTCAGGATAGCGCCGCACCAGCTCGTCGAAGAACGGCGCCACAGGGTCGTAGTCGGGCGTGCCGAGATACCAGAGATACCAGTGCATCTGCTCGTGCAGGTAGGTCGAGAGCAGGATGTCCTCATTATCGGCAAAGCGGTTGCCGAGCGTCAGCACGGGGTGGCTGAAGGTCTCGCCGCCCGGGACGATGCGCACGATGTTGGTGTACTCGAAGCGCGCGAGGTCATGGCGGCGGCGCAGGGCGGTCAGAAGCGCGAGCACCCGCTCGCCCTCGCGGCGCGCGTGATCGATGTCGACGTCGACGCGGAACCCCTCCTGCTTTGCGTGCGCCACCCAGGCCCCCTCAGGTGATCTGCAAGGTAACTTGGGGGTGTAGCACGCAACGTTCGGGAGGGCGCAAGCGGGAAGTCGCAATTGCGCAGGAAGGGTGTGGAAAACTCACGCTGCCGCATCAAGCCGCTGGGAAAGCTTGCGTTTCAGCTCGTCCTTGGCGGGCTGCGCGGCCGCCAGGATTTCGCCGATCTTGAAATAGTCCATTGCGGCGAATCCGCCCACCGGAGGGCGGATGAAGATGTCGGGAGCCAGCGATTTCAGCTTCTCGCGCGTGACGGAATGGAACAGGATCTGCGTCGCGCCGGTGAGGAGATCGAGGGTGCCCGGTATCTTGACGCCGGGGCGGCCCCCCTGTGGTTCGCCCGTGACGTCGACTGCCACCGTGATGTTGGCGCGATCCATCACCACGTCGTAGGGCACGGGGTTGACGTAGCCGCCGTCGATAAGCATGCGCCCTTCCAGCACCACCGGTCGCGCGAGGCCCGGCAGCGAGCAGCTCGCAGCCAGAGCCGGGATAAGCGGGCCGCGGCCCAGCACGACCTGCTCGATCCCGTAGTAGTCGGTCGCGATCGCCAGGAACGGGATCTTGAGCGCGGCGAAATCGCAGTGCATGGCGTCGGGCAGCAGCATCTCGAACAGCGTGACGTTGTCGACGATCGTCGGGTTGCGCACGCTCCACAAGGTGCTGAAGCCCTCCCGCAACTTGCCGGCGAAATGCTTGAGAAAGGTCGCGCGATTGCCGAGCAGCGCCTCGAACTCGGCGCGTACCTGGGCAGCCGAGAGGCCCGCCGCATAGGCAGCCCCGCAGATCGACCCCATCGAGGTGCCGGCGATGATCGCGGGCTTGATGCCGAGCTCATCCAGGGCTTCGAGCATCAGGATGTGCGCCAGGCCGCGGGCGGAGCCGCCGCCAAGCGCAAGGGCGATACGCGGTGTCGCGCTCGGGGATTGCGCGCTCATGCGTGCCGCCCTCGTGCAAGCCGCTTCAGGCTCGGCAGACGCTTCTTGCGCGCCTGGCGTTGTGCCTGCTCGGGAGGCGGGATGGCGGGGATCGTCTCCGCCGTCTGGCTCGCGAGCACGCGCGTCAGTTGCCGGCGGAGCTGCTCCTTGGCGGAGGTTGCCGCTTTCAGGATCTTCTCGAAGCGGTGGAACTCGAGCACGTGGAACTCGTCCACCTCGACGTCGATGTATATGTCGGGCTGCTGCGCCTTCAGCTTCTCGCGCACGATCGAGCGCTGCAGGATCTGCGAGGACGACATGAGCGCGGCGAAGGCGGTCGGCTGCAGGCGCTTGCCGGGGCCCATCGATGCGCCGCTGACGTCGATGGCGACCGTGATGTCGGCCTCCTCGCGCACGACGTCGAAGGGCAACGGGTTGACCAGTCCGCCGTCCATCAGCACCTGGCCACCGAGGGTCACGGGTGTGAACAGGGCCGGCAGGGCCATGCTGGCGGCGACGGCCAACCTGAGCGGGCCGTGTCCGATCACCACCTGCTCCTGCGCGTAGAAGTCCGTCGCCACCACGCGCAGGGGAATTTCCAGATGCGCAAAATCGCGCGCGATCCTGCTGGGCAGCACGAGATCGAGCAACAATTCGGGCTTGAGAAGAGCCGCCCGCACCGGCAGCACGTTGAGGATCCTCAGGATGGGCTCGGCCCTGGCCGAGAACAGCAGCCTTGCGATGTCGAGGCGTTTGCTCAGCGTTTCCTCGACGTGTGCGCGGATCAGCCGGGCCGACAGGCCGGACGCGTACGCAGCCCCGAAGATGGCGCCGATCGACGTGCCGGCGATGACCTTGGGCCGCAGCCCCAGCTCATCGAACACCTCGAGCATGAGGATGTGGGCCAGCCCGCGCGCACCGCCGCCGCCGAGCGCCAGCGCGATGCTGGGCCGCACCGCCGGATGCGTGGTTTTGCGGACCTGGACGGCTTTGCTCGTGTGCATGGCTATGCGGCGTCGCGGTGCGCGTTGAGGAACGGCAGCAGTGCGGCGAGCATCGCACGCGGATTCTCCTCGGCCAGGAAATGGCCGGAGTCGATCTGCTCACCCTCTGCGGGCGTGCGGCACCAGGGCCGCCAGACGTCGCGCGGCTCCGCGCTGCCCTTGCCGATGTAGTCGCTGCCCCACAAGAGGAACGTGGGGCAGGTGATCTGCCGCCCGCCCGCCAGGTCCGCCTCGTCAAGCTGCCGGTCGATGGTAGCTCCCGCGCGATAGTCCTCGCACACGGCGTGCACGCGCTCGGGCGCTTTGAGCAAGGCACGGTAATGCACCAGCGCCTCGGGCAGAAACGGCGACAGATTGCGGGGCTTGGCCCAGCTTTTCAGCGTGTGCTCCAGGTAGAACACGGGGTCCCTGCCGATCAGGGTCTCGGGCATGGGATGGGGCTGGGCCAGGAACGACCAGTGATAGGATTTGACGGCGCTGTCTGCGCCCATGCGCCGCCACACCTCTGCCGTCGGCAGGATGTCGACGGGGACGAGTGCGCGCACGGCGTCGGGGTGGTCGAGCGCGAGCCGATAGGCGACGCGCCCGCCGCGGTCGTGGCCGGCGACGATGAAGCGCGCGTGCCCCAGCGCGTGCATGATGGCGAGACAGTCTTCTGCCATCGCCCGCTTGGAGTAGGTCTTGTGCTCGGCATCGCCGGCCGGCGCCGTGCTCGATCCGTAGCCGCGCAGATCCGGCACGACGAGGGTGAAGTGCTGGGCGAGCTCAGGGGCGATCTTGTGCCAGCAGGCGTGCGATTGCGGGTAGCCGTGCAGCAGCAGAAGCGGCGGGCCCGATCCGCCCGTGCGCAGGAACATGAGGCCGCCGGCGGTCTTGACGCGTCGCTCGGCGAAGCCGGGAAAAAGGTCGGGCAGTCCCGTCATGATCCGCCCCGCTCGCGGGCAACGGCGCGCCAGCCGATGTCGCTGCGGCAGAAGCCGCCGGGCCAATCGATCGCACGCACGGCCTGGTAGGCGCGGCGCTGGGCCTCGCTCACGGTCTTGCCGCGCGCGGTCACGTTGAGCACCCGCCCTCCCGTCGCGAGCAGCCGCGTGCCCTCGCGCGTGGTGCCGGCATGGAAGATCTCCACGCCCTCGACGGCGCGCGCACCATCCAGACCGTGGATCTCGCTGCCCTTCTTGTACTCACCCGGATAGCCGTTGGACGCCATGACCACGGTGAGGGCTGCATCGTCGTGCCAGCGCAGATCGAACGTCTTCAGCGCGCCGTCGGCAGCAGCGACGAGCGCCGCCAGGATGTCCGACTTTAGCCGCATCATCAGCACCTGGGTCTCCGGATCGCCGAAGCGCACGTTGTACTCGATGAGCTTCGGCCCGCCGGCGGTGATCATGAGCCCGGCGAACAGGACGCCCTTGAAGGGAGTGCCCCGGGCCGCCATGCCGCGCACAGTGGGCCAGATGATCTCGTCCATCGTGCGGCGCGTCATATCGGGCGTCATGACGGGAGCAGGGGAATACGCCCCCATGCCGCCGGTGTTGGGGCCCTTCTCGCCGTCGAAGGCGCGCTTGTGGTCCTGCGCGGCGACCAGGGGCAGCGCGTGGGCCCCGTCGATGAGGGCGAAGAAGCTTGCCTCCTCCCCGACCAGGCACTCTTCGATGACGACCTCGGCGCCGGCTGCGCCGAAGGCACCGGCAAAGCAGGCGTCGATGGCCGCCACGGCGTCCGCGTGCGTCTCGGCAATGACGACGCCCTTGCCTGCGGCCAGCCCGTCCGCCTTGACGACGACCGGAAGGGGATGCTCCGCCGCATAGGCAGCGGCCGAGCGGGCGTCCGAGAAGCGGCGGTACGCGGCGGTCGGGATGGCGAACTCGGTGCAGAAATCCTTGGTGAATCCTTTCGAACCCTCGAGCTGCGCAGCCGCCTTGCTGGGGCCGAACACCCTGATCTTGGCAGCCGCCAGGTCGTCGGCGAGGCCTGCCACCAGCGGCGCCTCGGGCCCGACGACGACGAATTCCACGTCGTTGTCGATGCAGAACTGGATGACGGCCGCGTGGTCCTCCACGTCGAAGGCCACGCACTCGGCCACCTCCGCGATGCCGGCATTGCCGGGCACGCAGTAGAGCCTGCCGAGCAGCGGGCTCGCCGAGATGGCCCAGGCGAGCGCATGCTCGCGGCCGCCGGAGCCGATCAGGAGTACGTTCATGGGCGAGGCCCCCAAAACCTCTGGAAATCGGCCATCACTTGGCCTTTCTAGAGCCCGACCTCATGTATCATCTCTAGCGTCGCTGAACAAAGCCAGGGGTAAACGTGGCCGAAGCTGCTGCCCGCGCCGCCCGTCAGGGCGTCAATGCGCCGGAATACTCGGTGTCCGAGCTGTCGTCCGCCATCAAGCGGACGCTGGAAGGCACGTTCGGCTATGTGCGCCTCAGGGGCGAGATCTCGGGTTTTCGCGGCGTCCATTCCTCCGGCCATTGCTATTTCGCCCTCAAGGACGACAAGGCCAAGATCGATGCGGTGATCTGGCGCGGGGTGTTCTCCGGGCTCAGGTTCAAGCCGGCCGAGGGCCTTGAGGTGATCGCCACCGGCAAGATCACCTCCTACCCCGGCAAATCGTCCTATCAGATCGTCATCGATGCCCTTGAGCCGGCCGGCATCGGCGCGCTCATGGCGCTGCTTGAGGAGCGCAAGAAGAAGCTCGCCGCCGAGGGCCTGTTCGACGAGGCGCGCAAGAAGAAGCTGCCCTTTCTGCCGCGCGTCATCGGCATCGTGACGTCGCCGACGGGCGCCGTGATCCGCGACATGCTGCACGGCTTCAACGAGCGCTTCCCGGCGCATGTGGTGCTGTGGCCCGTCCGGGTGCAGGGCGACACCTGTGCCGCCGAGGTGGCGGCTGCCATTCGCGGCTTCAACGCGATGGCGCGGGGCGGGCCGGTCGCGAGGCCGGACGTGCTGATTGTTGCCCGTGGCGGCGGCAGCCTCGAGGATTTGTGGGGCTTCAACGAGGAGATCGTGGTGCGGGCCGCGGCCGCGAGCCGGATCCCCCTCATCGCGGCTGTCGGCCATGAGACGGATTGGACGCTGATCGACTTCGCCGCCGATGCGCGGGCGCCGACCCCCACCAAGGCCGCCGAGTGGGCGGTGCCGAAGTTCTCCGAACTCGTCGAGCAGGCGGGCAAGCTCGGTCTGCGCCTCAGCGTTGCCGCGCATCGCGCGCTTGATGCCATGCGCGCGCACCTGCGCGCCGCCATGCGTGGCCTGCCGCGCCGGCAGGACCTGCTCGCACTGCCGCGTCAGCGCTTCGATGCCGTGGAGCAGAGGCTGGGCCGCGCGCTGCTGGCCAATGCGCGGGCGCACGGCGTGCGGTTAGCGCGCGCCACGGCGCGCCTGCAGCCTCGCCTGCTGGACACGCGTCTGGCTCGTGTGCATGACCGGCTGGATGGGCTCGGCCGGCGTGCCGCCGCATCGCTGGCGCGTACAGCCGGCCCCAGGCGTGCGCGGTTCGAGCGCATAGCAGGCATGCTGGCTCCGCGCGTGCTGGCTGTGCGCCTCACCCGCGGCCGCGAGCGCGTTACCATGCTGGAGGGGCGCATCCGCCAGAGTGTGCTCGCCCGGGTCGGCGCGCATCGCCAGCGCCTCGACGGCTGCGCCAAGCTGCTTGGCTCGCTCAGCTACCAGGGCGTGCTGCAGCGCGGCTTTGCTCTCGTGCGCGATGCAGGCGGCCGCACGGTACGCTCGGTCAAGCAGGTCGCAGCCGGCCAGCGCCTCGACATCGAGCTTGCCGACGGCCGGTTTGGTGCGCGGGTTGCGGAGAATGCGCCCGCCCCGGCCAAGCCGACCGAGGCACGGGCCGCAACGCCGGACCGCGGCAAAGGCGGCGGGGGCAGCCAGGGCTCGCTGTTTTGACCGTGCTGCTGTGACACTGGCGCGCGATAGGCGTCGCATGTATGCTCGCGCCCAGTTTCGCCCTTGGGGCACTAGGTTTGGACGAATGAACAGGTTCGAAAAGTTGCTGGGCCTCAAGGGCGAGGCAAAGCTGCGATATCTCGATGGCGAGTTTCAGGTCCTGAGCCCCGGCGACTTCGTGCGCTGCGCGGTGACGGGCGAGCCCATCATGCTGCCCGATCTGCGCTACTGGAGCGTGCCCCTGCAGGAGGCCTACGCCAGCGCCGAGATCGCCTTCGAGCGCCACCGTGCGGTGGCTGCGCGCGGCGGCAAGAAGTAGGCTGGCATCTTTCCGAATTAGGTTGAAGCGGAAATCCGCACGCTAGGCCTGTCATCCCGGCAGAAGCGAAGCGGAGCAGGGACCCACGGGCTGCGAGCACACCCGCGTCCATCAAGAACGATCTCGCTCTAGGTCCGCACCTTGAGGGCCATGTCGAGCAAGGACGACAGCCGCTCGGCATCCGCTTTCTCCAGGCTGAGCTTGATCGGCAGGACCCGGGAGCTGTCCGCCAGCTGCGCAAGCTGGCCGCCCGCGCCGCTGAGACGCGCCAGGTCCTTCTCGGTCGTTACCAGCGTGGCGTCGTGCCGGTCCGCCAGCGCCAGAAGGCGCAACGCTTCCACCTCCTGCAGCATCTGATGATCGCGGAATGCCACGCTCTCGCGCACGTCGGCCTTGCAGGCGCGCAGCATGTCGAAGAACCGCTGCGGTGCGCCGATGCCGGCCCAGGCGACAACGCGGCGCTCCTCAAGCCACGAGGTATCCTCGGCCGGAATCGTGACCGCCCGAAGCACGGGGCCGTTGAAGTGCCTCCGCATCCACTCGGTGATGTGGCGGCCTGCGCCGGGGGACTGCTCGTTGACGATCACCGCATCGGTCAGCTCGAGCTGGAAGTCGAGGGGTGCGCGCAGGGGCCCCGCGGGGATCACCCGACCGTTGCCGATGCCGCGGCTGCCGTCGACCACGGCGATGCTGAGGTCCTTGGCGAGGCCCGGATTCTGCAAGCCGTCGTCCATGATGATCACGGTGGCGGCATTCGGTCCGGTCTCGATGGCGCGTGCGCCGGCCTGCCGATCGCGCGCCAGTTGCGTGGGGGCGGCGCGGGCGAGCAGCAGCGCCTCGTCGCCGACATCGCGCGCACTGTCCGTCTTGCGGTCGACCCAGTAGGGCCCGCTCAGCCCCCCGCGATAGCCGCGGGTGAGCACGACCGGCTCATGGCCCGCCGCGCGCAGGTGCTCGCAAAGGTGGATGGCCAGCGGGGTCTTGCCCGTGCCGCCCGCCGTGAAGTTGCCGACGCAGATGACGGGCAGGCGCGATCGGTAGGGTTTGCCGCGGCGGAAGCGAGACTTTGCAGCCCAGCCATAGGCGGCGCCGATGGGAGCGAGGCACGCGGCTATGCCCCATGCTTCCTCGTCGTACCACCAGAAGGGCTCGTCAAGCCGCACGCACGGGATCCTCGCTCGGCAGATAGTGCAGCAATGCCTCCAGGGTGCGCGGCAAGGCGCCGGAGATGGTGGCAAGTGCGGCGCTGGCACGGCGACGCATGCTGCCGAGCTCGGCTTCATCCGAGAGGAGCTTGCGCGCGGCGCCGGCAAGCTCCTCCGCCGACCTGACGACGATGGCGCCGCGATGATCGATCAGCGTCCGGTAGGCATCGCCGAAGTTCTGCCAGTGCGGGCCCGTCAGGACGACCGCGCCTTGGCGCACCGCCTCGATCGGGTTCTGCCCGCCGCGGTTGACCAGGGAGCCGCCGATGAAGGCGACGGGAGCCAGCTTGTAGAGCATGCCGAGCTCGCCGATGGTGTCGGCGACGTAGGCATCGCTCGACCGGTCCGGCAGGTCGCCGAGAGAGCGGCGGGCCACGTTCAGGCCGCGACCTTTCAGCATCTCGGCAATGGCGCCGCCACGCTCGGGATGGCGCGGCGCAATGATCGTGCACAAATCGGGCAGCGTGCGGCGCAGCTCGCGATGCGCATCGGCGATGATCTGGTCCTCGCCGTCGTGCGTGCTGGCGGCGATCAGCAGGGTGCGCCCGTCGAGCGATGGTTTGAGCTGGGCGAGCGCAGCGTTGTCGACCGGCGGCGGCGGCGCATCGACCTTGAGGTTTCCTGTGGGAATGACACCCGGGGCTCCGAGAGCCTTGAAGCGGCGGGCCAGACCCTCGTTTTGCGCCAGAACCAGGGCAAAGCGGCTGAACAGGGGGCGGGCGACGCCCGGGTTGCGCCGCCAGCGGCGGAACGAGCGCTTGGTCATACGCCCGTTGACGAGGGCGAGCGGAATGCCGCGGGCCGAGCTTTCGAGGATGAGATTGGGCCAGATCTCCGATTCGGTGAATACCGCCAGATCGGGCCGCCAATGATCGAGAAAGCTGCGCACATACTCGGGCGCGTCGAGCGGGGCGTACTGATGCACGGCGTGCGGAGGCAGCCGCTCGGCGGCGAGCTTGGCCGACGTCACGGTTCCCGTGGTCAGCAGGAATGACAGCGATGGGCGCTCCTTCGCCAGCGCCGCGATGAGGGGCAGAACGGCGTTGGTCTCCCCGACGCTCGCGGCATGGAACCACGCGAGGCGGCCCGAGGGGCGCGCGATGCTTGAGTGGCCGAGCCGTTCCTGGCGGCGCGCCGGCTCCTCCTTGCCGCGGCGCTCGCGCAAGCTGAGCAGGATCGGGGCGATGGGGCGGGCCAGGCTGGTGACGGCCCGATAAGTCTTGAGGCGCAGGCCGGGCTCCGTGCTGCCGGCAGCCACGGCACCCGGCGTTGCGCGCGTCGGGTCGCCGCCGGCGCGCTTGTAGGCAAGGTCCGTCGCCACGTTCAAGGAGTCTTCCACCGCCTGCCGGTAGCGCTCGATATCCTCCGGGCCGGCCTCGCGCGGCACGTTCACCAAGGGTCCCACCGCAAAGCCGAGGCCCGAATGGGGCAGGTTGATCGTCATGCGGCTCCAGGTGTTGAGCGCCCAGTAGCGGGATGTGGCGATGGCAACCGGCACGATCGGCCGGCCCGACTGCCGCGCGACCATGACGATGCCCTGCCCCGCGCGCCGCGGCTCGTCGCCCGGCACGTCCGCGGTCATGGCCACCGTGCGGCCATCGCGCAGGGCCTGCACCGCGGCGCGGAAGGCATGCGCGCCGCCGCGATCCCTGGCGCGCGATCCGGCGCCGGCGCCCCGGATGAGCTGCATGTCGAAATGCTTCAGCGCGGCCCCAAGGACCTGGGCGTCGCCATGCCTGGCGAGCATGATGTCGACCGGTATGAAGCTCGGCTTGATAAGCGGCAGCAGCATGAACTGGCCGTGCCACATTGCGATGATGCAGGGGTGATGGGCATAGTGCTGCTCGAGCGTCTCCGTCATGGCATCGGTCTGCGTCGATGTCCGATGCACAAAGCGGATGTAGCGGGCGAGCAGCGCGCCTGCGGCTCTATCGAATAGATTGAATTTCTTTTCGGCGTTCGCCATCCCGGGTCGTACCTGGCGCGCCTATGGGCCGCTAATCTTACTGGAGTCGCAAACTCTATAGCCGATCTGGGCCCGACTTCCAAAGGCGAGATTGGCCGCAGTTGCGCTCTTGCACTCACATTGTTTCGGGGCCATTCAGGCTGCCTCTGTGGGTTCGGGCCGGGCCACCCCGTCGGGATCGGCCAGGGCCTGGGAACGACACAGCCGGGCGTAGGCGCCGTCGCGTGCCAGCAGTTCGGTGTGCGTGCCGATCTCGACGATACGCCCCTCGTCCATCACGCAGATCAGGTCCGCGCGCTGCACGGTGGATAGCCGATGCGCGATAACCAGGGTCGTGCGGTTGCGGGTGAAGCGCGACAGCGCCTCCTGGACCAGACGTTCCGATTCGGTGTCGAGTGCACTCGTCGCCTCGTCGAGCAGCAGGATCGGTGCGTCCTTGAGGATGGCCCGTGCCAGCGCCAGCCGCTGGCGTTGCCCGCCGGACAGCCGCAGCCCGCTGTCGCCGATCACCGTCTCGTAGCCGCGCGGCTGGGCCAGGATGAAATCATGGGCGGCGGCCGCCTTCGATGCGGCGATAATGTCTTCCTCGCGTGCGCCGAGGCGGCCCAACGCGATATTGGCGCGGATCGTATCGTCGAACAGCGTCACTTCCTGGCTGACGATGGCGACGGCCTTCCTCAGGCTTGCCAGCGTGACATCGCGCAGATCCTGGCCGTCGATGAGAATGCGGCCCGACTGCACGTCGAACAGCCGCGCCGCGAGGTTGATCACCGTCGACTTGCCTGCACCCGAGCGGCCGACGAGCGCCACCGTCTTGCCGCCGGGTACATTGAGGGTGAAGTCCCTCACGGCGAGAATGCCGGCCGCCGTGCTGTAGGAGAAGCTCACGTCCTCGAAGGCGATGGCGCCGGTCTTGATCGCCAGCGGCTCTGCACCGGCCCGGTCGACGATGGTGGGCTGCTCGTCGAGCAGCTCATAGATGCGGTCGGCGGCCGCCAGTCCTTCGAGCGTCGAGGTGGTCAGCGTGCCGAGCGAGCGTGTCGGCTGGGCGGCGAGAAGCAGCGCGGTGACGAAGCCCATGAAGTCGCCGACCGTGCTCGTGCCGCTCGCGATGCGCCAGTAGGCGAAGGCGATCACGCCGGCGACTGCCAGGCCGGCCAGCACCTCGAGCGCAGGCGCCATGCGCCCGCGCGCACGCACGGCCTTCATCCGGAGCTGGAACACCTGCTCGAAGTTGCCGTTGAGGCGCTCGATGGCGTAGCTCTCCAACTGGAAAGCCTTGATGAGGCGGGCGCCGGAAAGCTTCTCGGTCAACCGCGAGGTGGTATCGCCGAGCTCGGCCTGGGTGCGCTTCGCCACCGAGCGCAGCCGCCGGCCGATGCTGCCGACGGGCAGGATCGCAAACGGATAGATCATCAGCACGATCAGCGTCAGCATCCAGTCGATGTAGAGCATCGAGCCGAACAGGGCGACCACCGACAGCACGTCCTTCACGAAGGCGATCATCGATACCTGCGCGGCCTGCTGGATGAAGGCCAGATCGTTCGTCAGGCGCGAGACGAGGTGCCCGGTCGTCTCGCGCGTCAAGCGCGCGTAGTCGGACTGGATCAGGTGCGCAAAGGCCGTCCTCTGGATGTCCGTCGTCATGCGCATGACGATGCGCGACGTGGTCACCTGATGCAGATAGAGGAAGATGCCGCGAAACGTGGTGATGACGACGACCGCTGCCAGAACCCACGGCAAGGCGCTGGAATCACCCGTCATCAGCGTGTCGAACGAGTGCTTGATGATGAGCGGGTAGCCCCCTGTGGTCGCCGCAACGCAGCCCGTGAAAACGAGTGCGACCGCAATTTGCCGCCAGCGCGGAAACACCCAGTCGGCGAGGAATCGCCGCAACGTTCCTTTCGCCCGCGAGTCCAGCGTGCGGGGGGGATTGCTCGGTGATGTCGAAGCCTTGGCCAAAAGCTGTTCCAAATCGAGGTGGCGGGACGGGCTCTATAGCCTACCTAACAGGTCGGCGGCAGCGAGGCTACCGATCCTGGGCAACCCCCGTTATGGGCAAATCTGGGCGCAACAGCGTCAGGAGCGCGAAGGCGGCGGCATCTTCTCGGGGTCCATCAGGCGGTGCATGTGGACGATGAAGTAGCGCATGTGTGCATTGTCGACGCTGCGCTGTGCTGCCGCTTTCCAAGCTTTGTAGGCCTCCGCGTAGTTCGGGTAGATGCCGATGACATCGAGCGCATCGGTGCTGACGAACTCTACGCTGTCGAGCGACTTGAGCTCGCCGCCGAACACCAGATGCAGAAGTTGCTTGGTCGGGCGGCTGGTTGCGTCTTTGGCGGTCATGCTCGCTGCTTCCTGGAAACGGGCAAAGAAGACCAATCGCCGCGAGGCTCAAGATCGTCGGCCTCCATGCGCCAGCAAGAAGAGGCCGTCCGGTCCCTCAATGGCGACGGGGACAAGCACTCATTTACCCTGCGACTTAAGCGGTTCGGAAGCCTTTTCTGGCAAGGTGTGATGCAAGGCCGCTGACCAGACGGCTGCTCAGGAGTTGACGGGCTATATGCGGTGTGATCGGCGGTTGCCGGTTGCACCGCATTGTTGTTTGAGTCTTGGGCACCTGCTTCGAAATCGATCAGGCCAAAGCGGCCAGCACCATATCGGCCGACAGCCCGAGGAACAGCATCCATCCGACCGTCTGATTCGAGCGGAAGCGGTGGAGGCAGTTGCCGGGATCGTTGATGTCGAGTGTCGCGATCTGCCAGGCGAAATGCACCGCGGTCAATGCCAGCGCGAAAAAGAACGCCAGATGCGCGCCGGCCAGAATTCCCGCGCAGCCCCAGAGCAGTATCGCGCCTGCATAGAATACGGCGAGCCAGCGGGGCGTCGCCTCGCCGAATCGAAGCGCCGTGGACTTCAGGCCGATGGCGAGATCGTCCTCCTTGTCCTGATGGGCATAGATGGTGTCATAGGCGATGGTCCACATCACGCTGCCGGCGTAGAGCGCGACCGCCGGGGTCGACAGCGATCCGGTGACGGCCGTCCAGCCGACGAGTGCACCCCACTTGAAGGTCAGGCCGAGCACCGCCTGCGGCCAGAACGTGAACCGCTTCATGAACGGGTAGATGGCGATCAGCAGCAGCGAGGCGGCCCCGAGGACGATCGTGAATGTGTTGAACTGGAGGAGGATCAGCAACCCGATCAGGCACAGCGCGACGATGAACATCCTGGCCTGGGCGACGCTGACCTGGCCCGAGGGAATGGGCCTGGCCGCCGTGCGCGCGACACGCGCGTCGTACTCCCTGTCGACGATGTCGTTATAGGTGCAGCCGGCGCCGCGCATGACGAAGGCGCCGATGAAGAAGAGTGCCAGGTACCACGGGTTGGGATAGGGCCGCTGCAGCGCCAGCTCGGCAAGCGCCTGCGCCCACCAGCAGGGGAACAGCAGCAGCCACGCCCCGATCGGGCGGTCGAAGCGCGCCAGCCGCAGATAGGGCCGCCAGGATGGCGGTGCCGCGCGATCGACCCAGTTGCCGCGTGGTGCGTCGGGAACCGTCGCGACGGCGGGGGCTGGAGCGGCATTCTTCGGGCCGGCGATCATGACATTCCGTTGCAGATGCGGGCGATCCGCACAGGCTAGCGCTGGCCGGCACGGGGCGGCAATGCAGCGGCGCTGTCTGCTCGCGGTTGCGTGACGTGCAGATGCCAGACCGCCAATGCAAAAAGCGCCGCCGCGCCGGCCTGATGCGCAAGGGCGAGCGCCAGCGGCACCTGCGCGAGCAGCGTCCAGATGCCGAGCGCGGCCTGGGCTACGGTGCCGGCCGCGAGGGCGAATGCCGACAGACGCGCACGGCCGTCGCCGCTCTGCGCCACGGACCACGCGTGCCAGACGACCGCGAGCGCGAGCGCGTAGGCGACGATGCGGTGGTTGAACTGCACCGTCATGGCGTTCTCGAAGAGGTTCAAATACCAGGGCTCGATGGCGCCGAGGCCCTTGGGGACGAGGCTGCCGTCCATCAGCGGCCAGGTGTTGTAGGCCATTCCGGCCTTGAGGCCCGCAACGAGCGCGCCGAGCAGGATCTGGAAGAAAGTCAGCGCCACGATGCAGGCGGCCCAGCGCGAGGTCGTCGTGGAGGCGCTCTGCGCGCTTCTCGGTGCACCGAGCGAGAGCGCAACCCACAGGAGTGCACCGAAGATGATGATGGCGAGGCCGAGATGCAGGGCGAGCCGGTACTGGCTGACGTCGATGCGGTCGGCCAGGCCCGATCGCACCATGTACCAGCCGACAAATCCTTGCAGGCCGCCGAGCACGAAGATCGCGGCCAGCCCCGGGATCAGGCTGCGGGGGATGCGGCCGAGTGCCAGCAGCACGACGAACGGCACGAAGAAGACGACGCCGACGAGGCGGCCGAGAAAGCGATGCGCCCATTCCCACCAGAAGATGCCCTTGAACGCCTCCAGGCTCATGCCCTTGTTGACGTGGTGGTACTGGGGGATCTGCTGATACTTGGCGAACGCCTCGCGCCAGTCGCTCTCCGACAAGGGGGGCACGACGCCGATGATCGGCTGCCACTCGGTGATGGAGAGGCCTGAGCCGGTCAGACGGGTGGCGCCGCCGATGCTCACCATGAGGAAAACCAGCGCGGCCACGGTCAGCAGCCAGGCGCGCACCGACCCGGTGCGGGCTGCTGCGCTCGGGTGTGCTCCAAGGGATTGCGCGTGTGCCATGACCGCATCTCTTAAGCGCTTTTGCGCTCGTTTTGCATGCGGCGCTTCGCCGGGGCCGAGGCAGGGGCCAATTCAGGTGACCGGCAGGGGCCGCCCCAGCCCCTTCTGTACCAGACCGAAGAGCGGCAGGGGTGCCCCGCTGAGCAGCACCTTCACGTAGCGAGGGTTACGGTACTGACCGCTGAGCGAGATGCGGGGGAGGGCGGACATTTCGCAGCCGCCGTCGCGGTGGATGACGCCCCGGCGGGTGGTCACGCCGGTTCTGAGGCCCAGCTCCTTCACAAGCTGGAACTCGCGCGGGCCTGCGCTCATCTCGTCGCCGTAGGGATAGCTGAAGTGACGGCAGGGGAGCCCGGTTTCGTGCTCGATCCGCTTCACGCTTTCCTCGATCTCGGCCCTCGCTTCGGCAAGGGTCAGCTTCGCCAGGGCGAAATGCCGCCGGGTGTGCGCGCCGATCGTCACGCGCGGATCGGCCGCCAACTGCCGGATCTCGCCCCAGCTCATTACGAGGTCGGTGCACAGCGTGTAGGCGTCGAAACCGATGCCTTGGCACAGCTCGTGCACAAAGGCTCGCGCATCGTTTTCGTCGATGCTCCGCAGCCACCAGTAGACGGTCTGGAACGCCGCGTCCTTCTCGGCCGGCGTTGTGCATTTCAGCCTGCGCGACGAGCCGTCGATCTTGACGGTCAGCGCATTGACCACGGCGATGACCTTTTCCAGCGCCAGCCACCACAGGTCACCGTTTCCGTCAGGGTAGTCGGTCGGGATGTAGACGGCGAAAGGCAGGTCGTAGCGCTTGAACACGGGATAGGCGTGCTCGAGGTTGTCACGATAGCCGTCGTCGAAGGTGAAGCACACGAACGGCCGGCGCGAATCGCCTTCGATCAGCCGGAAATGCGCATCGTCCAGCGACAGGATCTCGAACCCCGCGCCTCTGACCTGCTGGATCACCTGCTCCAGGAACAGCGGCGTGACCTTCAAGACGCGATTGGGCTCGAAGGCGTCCGGCTTCTCCGGCGACACGTGGTGGAGCATGAGGATGGCGCCGGCGCCACGCGTGAACGGCGCAATCATGCTGTCGGCGCCGGTGTAGTGCAGCGTCGAGAGGACGGCCTTCAGCAATTTCGTCGTGCGTCGGCTCATGCCGCAACAGCTCCCCCCGAGCGGTCGGTCCGCAATTGGCCGATTCAATTCAGATTAGCGCACCGCGAAGCGTGTGTAACCTGACGTCGTGGTGCAGCGCCTGCGCTGTGGATTCGTAGCGGACGATGTCGAGGTTTGTTCCGGTGGAGCCCAGAAATTCACGGGCCAGAAATTCACGGGCAGGAGCCGACACACCGCTGCCGACGACGACGCCGGCATCGATCCGGCCTTCGATGGTGGCGAACAGCTCGCGCATCGCTTCGGTGCCGCCCGTGACGATGACGTCGTCATAGGCCTCGTCCAGGGCGTCCAGAAACATGTTGACCCGGTCTCTGTCGCCGGCGGCAGCCCTGCCTGCCGCGCTCGATCCGGCGGCGATGACGTGCGCCTTCGAGCCTGGCAGCGGCTCGATCACGTCCTCGAAGGTGGCGCGCCCAGACAGCACGTCAGCAACGCCCAGGGAAGGGGCTTTGCCGAGCTCGTGCGTCAGCCCGTTGCCATCGGCGCTCCAGTCGAGAACGATGGCCTGCCGGCCCAGCCGTGCGAGTGCCCCTGCGAGGTCGAGCGCAGCGCGCCCGGCGCCCTCTGCCGCAGCGTCTCCCGCAACGAAGATGCGAAATCCGCTCCTGCCCGCGGCCACGGACTTCAGATGGCACGCCAGAGATGCGGCGGAGCGCAGCGTCTGGATCGGCTGGCCGGATTGGGATGACACGCCGGCGACCATGACCGGCGATGCCTGGTGGGCTTCGGTGGCCGGCGTGGGAGCCGGGGTCCTGGCGCGACCCTTCCCCGCGCTGCCGACGGGGCCGAGAAGGGTGCGTGCGGCGACCCAGGCGAGGCCGAGCAGCAGCGTTGCCAGCATGGCCAGCAAGGTCAGCGTGCCGAGCCGCGGGGAGGTCGTCTCGCTGGCGGGTGCGGCGCGCGGGCCGATCTGCGCTTCCGATGCGGCCTGCGGGCCGGCAGCCACTGTAGCGCCTTGGTCACGCATGGTTGCGATGCGCCGCCTGAGCTGCTCCTCATGCAGCGCCGCGACCGCCGCCTGCCGCTCAAGGTCGCCCACGATCTTGTCGATCTCGCTCTTGATTTGCCGGTTCAGCCCGGCAAGCTCCACGACGAGCTGCTTCATGCCGGGATCGCTCTGGACAAGCGTCGCCGACAGCTCCGCGATCTGGCGCTCGATGCGCATGCGCTGGGTGATGAGGTCGCCAACCTGCGCCGACGCCCCCGCATCAGGGAGCGATTCGGCCGTGCCCCGAGCCAACATCTCGCGAGCGAGGCGCAGGCGCGATTCGGCTTCCGCGCGGGCGGCCATCGCCTTGGCGTGGGCGCCGGCCAGGTCGACGAGGGACTGGTCGGGCTCACGCGGTGCTTCGGCGGCGACGGGCTCGGGGCCCGCCTGCGCCGCGCTGCGCTGCGTCGGCTGCCACAGGACGGCGAAGAACGCGAGGCCCGCCAGAAGCGTGGCGACGAGCAGCGTCTCCAAGCTTTTCTTGACGGCCGCCCCCAGAGTGCGGAGATCGACAGTATCGGTAATCGCCGGAAATTGGGGGTGCATGATGCTGCTGCGCGCGCGGGTTGCGTTGGCAAAGTCGCTCCCTGCATTAAGCGCATGGATAGTAAGGTTTTTCTTAAGTCTTTCCGAAAAGATGCTGCAATTAGGCCTTTCTTAACCGCGACCGGCAGGTGGGGGCTCGGCGCTATTCATAGCCCTCGGCGCGCGAGGCGTTGATGCGGGCATCCGCCTGCCCATCGTCAAGGACGCCGTCGGGATCATGACGGTTGGGGAGCACGCGGCGGAAGTGCACCCAGGACTGGCGGGCAATGGCCTCCAGCCGCTCCAACTCGCCAAGCGGGTCTGCGTGGTCGTCGGCACGGACATCGAGCAGCGAATACTCCTGATCGTCATGGATGAGCAGGGAGGCGGACTGTCGCCCGCGCTTGTCGCCGCCAGCCTGCTCGCCGGCGCGCATGGCCGCGATCAGACGGCGCGCGAACGGGGTTTGGGCGCCCTTCTCGTAGGCGGCGGCCACCTCCTCGATGACCTTGGGACCGGCCAGGACGTTGCCGGCCACCGAGTATGACGGCTTGACGAGGTGGCCTGACCACGATGTGCACTTGGCCCCCGTGAACGCGGCAAAGCGCCCCCAGCGGTCCATGACGTGCACCTGGCGCAGGTCGCGCCCCGCGTCAGCGGACGTCAGCAGGCGCGCGGTGTCGTCGGCGGAGGCGCCGGCCGCGAGCAGGGCCAGCCCGCGCGGCCCATAGTACGGATTGAACAAGCCCTGGCTGGCTATGGCGCCGACGCCGGTCCTTATGAAGGCCGTGCGGGCGCCGACCGCAAAGAACCTGCTTGCAACCGCAATCCCCACACGCCCTGTCCTCTCCTCGTGCGCGATGATCGAGAAGGTCATGGTTGGCCTCGTTCGTCTTAGCGTCGATCAGCGTCCCGCCGCGTAGCCCTGCATGCCCCGGGCATTTGCTGCTGCCTTGCGCTGCCGGCCGTCCTGGCTTGCCGCGGTCAGCCTGCCCTCGGACCAGTCGGCGCCCACCTCCACCTTGTGGCCTCGCCGCTGCAACTCGGAGATCGTTGCCGGCGGCAGCCGACCCTCCACCACCAGCACGCCCGGCCGTGCGCTCCTCGGCCAGAAGGATGCCGGGAAATGCTCGATATGCCAGGCGGGAGCGTCGATCGCTTCCTGCAGGTTCATCTTCGGCCGCGCGTGATTGAGGCTGGCATGGCGCAGGAAGAGCTGGCAGCTCCATTGGTCCTGCTGGTCGCCCCCTGGCGTACCCCAGACGAGATAAGGCTTGCCCTCGCGCAGGGCCATGCCGACCGATAGCGTCGAGCGCGGCCTCTTGCCGGGCGCGAGCGATGCGGGCTGCCCCTCCTCCAGCCAGAACATCTGCGCGCGTGTTCCGAGCGGGAAGCCCAGCGCGGGAATGACGGGTGAGGATTGCAGCCAGCCGCCGGACGGTGTGGCCGTGAACATGTTGCCGTGCCTGTCGATGACGTCGATGTGCACGGTGTCGCCCTGCACCTCGCCGCTGCGGCTCACCTCCTGCTCGCCGGCGCCGTGACCGGAATTGACGCTCGCAAACGTCGGCTCGCCGGCGCCGGCCGCGGCCTGGCGCGCGCTCTTGACGATCACCTTGCCGCCGAAGCCCTCGATGCGTCCCGGCCTCTGCTCCAGCGACGCGGCATCGCCCACCAGCTTGCGCCGCTCGGCGTTGTAGGCTTCCGACAGGAGCGTCTGCATCGGTACATCGACGAACTTCGGGTCGCCGTAGAATGCCTCGCGGTCGGCGTAAGCGAGCTTGGCGCACTCGGCCCACAGATGGATGAACTCGGGGTCGGTCGGCGCCAGCTTGTCGAGGTCGAAGCCCTTGAGCAGGGCCAGCATCTGCAGCAGCACGGGCCCTTGCGTCCATGCGTTGGGCTTCAGCACGCGGTAGCTGCCGTAGTCGAGGTGGATGGGATCCTCGATGGTCGGCAGCCACCGTGCCATGTCCTCGCCGGTCAGCACGCCCTTGTGCGCGCGCCCGCTGACATCCATGACCTCGGCGGTGCGGCAGAAGTTGTCGACCGCCTCGGCCACGAAGCCCTGGCTCCAGGCGCGGCGCGCACGCTCGATCTCCTTGTCCCGGCCGCCGCCGCCGGCCTCCGCCTCCTCCAGGATTCGCGCATAGGTGGCGGCGTGCTTGGCGTTGCCGAACAGCGCGCCCGGCTCCGGCACCTGGCCGCCCGGGAGGTAGACGGCAGCGGAGCTCGGCCAGTGCTCGCGGAAGAGCTGCGCGACCGTGGCGATGGTGGCGCAGGCGCGCTCCACCAGCGGGTGGCCGTTGCGCGCGTAGCTGAGCGCCGGCTCCAGCACGTCGCGCAGCCGCATGGTGCCGCGGTCGCGCAGGATGGCCATGTAGGTCTCGAATGTGCCCGGCACGCACGCAGCCAGCAGGCCGGTGCCCGGGATGATGTCGAGTCCCAGGTGGCCGCGGTAATGGGCAATCGTGGCACCCGCGGGGGCGGGGCCCTGGCCGCACACCACGACGGGCTTTGCCTCCCGCACGTCATAGAGCATCACGGGCACGTCGCCGCCGGGGCCGCACAGATGCGGCTCGACGACCTGCAGGGTGAAGGCCGCGGCAACGCCGGCGTCAAAGGCGTTGCCGCCGCGCTCCAGGATGCCCATGCCGACGGCCGTGCCGATCCAGTGCGTGGTGGCCACCACGCCGAAGGTGCCGTTGATCTCGGGCCGCGTCGTGAACGGATTGGGATTGATGAAGGACATGCGGCCTCCCCGGCTGGCGACTAACGCAACGCGGGGGCAGGGTAAGAGCAGATGGCCGGCAATTCAACGCGGGCTCGGTGCCCGAGGCCGGCGAGGTCAGGCCAGCCGCGCGATGCACTCGGCCACGCCCTGCCGCCAGGACGGCAGGCGCACGCCGAAGATGCGGGCGAGCTTGGAGCAGTCGAGACAAGAGTTGGCCGGCCGCCTGGCCGGGGTCGGGTAGTCGGACGTGCTGATGGCTTTCACGGGCACCTGCGGCACGCCGAGCGGCCCGGCGGCCGCGATGATCGCGGATGCGAACTCGTACCAGCTCGTGTCGCCGGTCCCCGCGGCATGGTAGATGCCCCAGCGCTTCGCGGCTGCCGGCTCCGCGCGGAGTTGTGCGGCGATTGCCAGGATGGCGTCCGCGAGATGCGGCGCGTACGTGGGGTTGCCGCGCTGGTCGACGACCACGCGCAGCTCGGGGCGCTCGCGCGCCAGCCGCACGATCGTCTTGAGGAAATTGTGGCCGTGCGCGCTGTAGACCCAGGCCGTGCGCAGGATCACATGCTGCGGATTGGCGGCGGCAACGGCAATTTCCCCCTCGAGCTTCGAGCGCCCGTATACGCCGGTCGGCCCCACCGGGTCGTCCTCGACGTAGGCGCCCTGCTTGGTTCCGTCGAACACGTAGTCGGTCGAGACGTGGATGATCGGACGGGCATGCGCGCGCGCCGCCGCCGCCAGCGCACCGGCACCGTCGCGGTTGACGGCGAAGGCCGCCGCCGCATCGCCTTCCGCCTTGTCGACGGCCGTGTAGGCGGCCGCGTTGACGACGATATCCGGCGCGGTCATGCCGATGGCGCGCGCGATCGTCGCCTTGTCGCACAGATCGAGCTGGGGGCGGCCCATCATCGTCACGGAGACGCCGTCGCGCGTGGCCTGCTCGCCCAGCGCGCGCGCAAGCTGTCCTTGCGCGCCCGCAACCAGGATCTTCATGGCCGTCGTTCCATCTTGGCGCGGCATCCGGCTCGCTCAGCCGGCCTTTGTGTGGGGCACGATGAGGCCCAGGCGGTCGCCCGCGTAGATGCCCTTGCGCAAGGGCTCCCACCAGGCCCGGTTGTCGAGATACCAGCGCACCGTCTTGGCAAGGCCGCTGTCGAAGCCCTCCTGCGCGCGCCAGCCAAGCTCGCGCTCAAGCTTGGTCGCGTCGATGGCGTAGCGGTGGTCGTGGCCCGGCCGGTCGGCCACGAAGGTGATGAGCGCGCGGCGGCTGACGGGCCCGGGCTGCAGGCGGTCGAGCGTATCGCAGATGCTCTCCACCACGGCGAGATTGGTGCGCTCGTTGCGTCCGCCGACGTTGTACTTCTCCCCCACCCGCCCCTGCGTCAGGATCAGATTGAGCGCGCGCGCATGATCCTCCACGTACAGCCAGTCGCGCACGTTGGAGCCGTCGCCGTACACCGGCAGCGGCTTGCGCTCGAGCGCGTTGAGGATGACGAGCGGGATCAGCTTCTCGGGGAAATGATACGGTCCGTAGTTGTTGGAGCAGTTGGAGATCACGGCGGGAAAGCCGAAGGTGCGGTGCCAGGCGCTGACCAGGTGGTCGGCGGCGGCCTTGGAGGCCGAGTAGGGCGAGGAGGGGTCGTAGGCGGTCGTCTCGCTGAAGGCGCCGTCGGGGCCGAGCGAGCCGTATACCTCGTCCGTCGACACGTGCAGGAAGCGAAAGGCCCGCGCCCGCTCCGCCGGCAGCCGCGACCAGTAGGCCCGCGCCGCCTCGAGCAGGCAGTGGGTGCCCAGCACGTTGGTGCGCACGAATGCGTCCGAGCCGTTGATGGAGCGATCCACGTGGCTCTCGGCGGCCAGGTGCATCACTGCGTCGGGCGCGTGGGCGGCGAAGATCTCGTCGAGCGCCGCGCTGTCGCAGATGTCGGCGCGGATGAAGGTGTAGCGCGGGCTGTTGGCGATGGGGTCGAGCGAGCGCAGGTTGGCGGCGTACGTGAGCTTGTCGACGTTGATCACGTGCGCATCGCTCTCGCGCACGAGATGCCGGCACACCGCCGAGCCGATGAACCCCGCTCCCCCCGTGACCAGGATCTTCAAGAACCGAACTCCCCGCTCGCCATCACTGCACGATGCATTGTTGGAACGAATACCTGCGGACGTGCCTTAGCAGGAGCCTGTGGCGGCTGAAAGGGTTAACTCTGCCACGGGCCTCAACGCGTCTCACGTCTTGCGGGCGCCCTTCGTGCGCGTCAGGACCATGAGCGTCAGGATCTCGAACAGCATCTGGGCGGCAGCCTGCGCGGTATTGGTGGTAGCGTCGTACTGCGGGGCGACCTCGACGACATCGCCGCCGATGATCTCGAGGCCCGCGCAGCCGCGTATCAGCTCGATTGCCTCGCGCGTGCTGAGGCCGCCCACCTCCGGCGTGCCGGTGCCTGGTGCGAAGGCGGGGTCGAGGCTGTCGATGTCGAAGGACAAGTAGGTCGGCCCGTCGCCCACGACCTTGTGGATCGTCCTGATGATGCGGGGAAGGCCGAGAGTGGCGATCTCCTCGGCGTGAATGACCGTCATGCCGCTCGCGTAAGAGAACTCCCACAGGTACTCGGCGCCGCCGCGGATGCCGATCTGGACGGTCCTCTCGGGATCGAGAACGCCAGCCAGCACCGCCTGTCGGAACGGTCCCCCGTGATGGAATTTCTCGCCTTCGAATGGCCCTCCGGTGTCGCAGTGCGCGTCGATGTGCACCATGCCGACGGGGCGCCCGGCGCCCAGCGCCTTCAAGATCGGGCAGCTGATCGAGTGGTCGCCGCCGACGCTGATCGGCGCAACGCCCGCGGCCGCGATCGCGGTGAAGTAGGTCTCGATGTCGGCGTGGCTGTCGCTCAGGCTGAAACGGCTGCGAAACGGCACGTCGCCGACGTCGGCCACCTTCACTTCGGCCAGAGGCACGGTGCGGTGCACGTGATGGTAGGGGCCGATGCGTTCGATGCCGCGCACCGCGCGGGGGCCGAGGCGGGCGCCGGCCCGGTTGGTCACGCCCAAGTCCATCGGCACGCCGACGAGAGCGATGTCGAGCCCGCCGAAATCCGCAGCCTCACGTGCATGCGTCCGTAGCGGAGCGCCGAGGAAGGTCGACACCCCTTCATAGGGTTTCGGCCGCCGGTCGGTGCCGGCATACACCATCTCGGTTGCCCTCTTGAATTCGGGATCGCGGACATCGCCAGGCGCGGCTGCCGCATACTGGGCGCGCAATTTCTCGAGCTTCTTGCGATCCATGCCGGGTCCGTTCCTTCGCCAGAGACAAGATGCGGATGCCTGCGATGCGCCCTGCGCTCGCGCGCAGGATACAGATTTACGCATCATTAGCGATGACAACCGCGAATTTCGCAGAGTGTGCGCAGTGAACACACTATTAGGGGCTACGCTGATAATCATAACGCCGGGTATATTGGGGGGTGCGTTTAATGCTAGGCTTCGCGCGTAAATATCGGTCGCGCGCCGGCTCTTCAGCCTCAATGCAGCACCGATCGGACGAGCGCGAGCCTGTTGGCATTTCGGCGCCGGCCGATCAGGGCCGCGAGGGCCTGCTGTTCTCCCTGCCCGACCACGTGGCCAGCGCGTGCGGGCGTGTGCTCGATCATCTGTTGCGTGCTGTCCCGAGGTGGCTGCGCCGGGAAGGCGTCGCCGGCAACTGCGTGCCGCTCGAATCCGTGATGGCGGACATGCTGCAAGGCATCGCCGTGTTCGATGCCGATGAGCGTCTTCTGCTCGCCAACGACCGCTGCGCCGAAATCTACGGCCTTGCCCGCAATGCCATGAAGCCCGGCATGTCGCTTGCCGACATCGTCGCGTGCCAGACTGCGGCGGCGCCGCGGGAGAAGGCGGCACGGTTCGTGGAAGAGATCCGCCAACGCGTGCGCGACGGGAAGGCCGGTCAATTGCTGCGCAAGCTCGATGACGGACGCTCGATCGTGATCTCGATCCGGCCTCGCGCCGAGGGGGGCTGGGTCACCACGCATCAGGACATCACGGCGTTGGCCCGGCGGAATGAGCGACTGAGGCGGGCCAAAGCGCGGCTCAACGCGCAGAACCTGCAGCTTGACGCGGCGCTCAACCACATGGTCCAGGGCCTCGCCATGTTCGATGGCGAACAGCGGCTGCAGGTATGCAACGGCCGCTATGCCGACCTGTACGGCCTGTCGGAGTCGCAGCTCGCGCCGGGCACACCGCTCGGCGAGGTTCTCGATGAGCGCGTTGCCACCGGCCATCTTTCACAGGAAGGCGCCGACCAGCTCATGCAGGCGATGCTGCGTGCTCGCGATGTCGGCAATGCGGAGCAGATCGCGATGGCGTTCGGCGATGGGCGCTGCGTCTGCGTCACGGTGCAGCCGACCGTCGGCGGCGGCACGGTCACGACCCACCAGGACATCACCGAGCAGAGGCGTGCAGAAGCCAAGATCGTGTACATGGCGCTGCACGACCAGCTCACCGGATTGCCCAACCGCGTGCTGCTCAATGAGCGGCTCGAGCATGCGCTGACCCGCGTCAAGCGCGGTGAGGTCGTGGCCACGCACCTGATCGATCTCGATCATTTCAAGACGGTCAACGATACGCTGGGCCACCCGGCCGGCGACAAGCTGCTGGAGATGGTCGCCGACCGGCTGCGCGGCCTGGTGCGCGAGACCGACACTATCGCCCGCATGGGCGGCGACGAGTTCGCCATCGTGCAGGTCGCCATCAGCTCGCCAGCCGACGCCACCTCGCTGGCGCACCGCCTCATCGAGGTGGTGAGCGAGCCCTACGAGATCGAAGGGCAGCAGGTGATCATCGGCACCAGCGTCGGCATCGCGATCGGGCCCCAGGACGGGATGAGCCCCGAGCAGCTCATTCGCAATGCCGATCAGGCGCTGTATCGGGCCAAGAGCGACGGACGCAGGACCTTCTGCTTCTTCGAGCCGGAGATGGATGCGCAGATGCAGCAGCGGCGGGCCACGGAGTACGACCTGCGCAAGGCGCTGGGAGCCGGCGAGTTCGAGCTCCACTACCAGCCGGTCGTCAACCTGGAACGCAACCGGATCAGCGGTTGCGAGGCGCTGATCCGCTGGCGCCATCCCAAGAAGGGTCTCGTTCTGCCCGGCCAGTTCATTCCCCTGGCCGAGGAGATCGGCTTCATCGGTCCGCTCGGCGATTGGGTGCTCAAAGAGGCTTGCGCGGCCGCCGCAAGATGGCCCGGCGATCTGAGGATTGCCGTCAACCTGTCGCTGGCGCAGGTTCGCAGCCCCCGCCTGGTGCAGACCGTGACGGAGGCGCTGGCCGCCTCCGGGCTGGCTGCAGAGCGCCTCGAGCTCGAGATCACGGAGACGGCGCTGCTCGACAACGGCGAGGCGACGCTGGCCACGCTCTACCAGCTGCGCGAGGTGGGCGTGCACATCGTCATGGACGACTTCGGCACGGGCTACTCATCGCTGAGCCAGCTGCAGAGCTTCCCGTTCGACAAGATCAAGATCGATCGCTCCTTCGTGCGCGACATCGCCGAGGGTGTCGGCTCGCTCAACATCGTGCGCGCCGTGGTGGCGCTGGCGCACGGCCTCGGCATGACGACGACGGCCGAGGGCGTGGAGACGCAGGCGCAGATGGAAGCGGTTCGCGCCGAAGGCTGCACCGAGATGCAGGGCTACCTGTTCGCCCGGCCGCTGCCTTTGCAGGACGTCGAGAAGCTGTTGTCGGCGCTCGATGCAAGCCCGAGCGGCATGCACGCGGCCTGAGAGTGCGGCCGGACAGGTCGGCAGCGCACAACGTCTTGCGGGTCTCAATTCGTGATGTGCGCGACGTTCTCATAGGCGTCGGTTCTGGGGGGGCCGGCCAGCAGGCCTGCGACGTTGCCCCAGATGACCTGCATCCGCCGCATGGCGGCGTCCGCCTCCTGTCGCGAGCGATAGACGGCAACCACAGCGCCTTGACCATCGCCGCGCCACGTCACGTAGGCATCCTGCAGTCCGGGCAAGGCCTTAATCAGCCGTTTCATCTCGGCGATCCTGGCGCCAAGCTCGTCAAGGCGCGAGGGATCGACCTGGAACGTGGTCACGCGTGCGTACATGAGCGGTAGCGGTTCCCAGTGTGTGAGCGGGCGATGCGCCGGCGGCCGCGACGACGCGATACCCACCGGCAACGGCGCGGCTGCGGCAAAGGCCGCGTGCGAGCGAGATGAGACGCTTGACCAGCATGATCGCCTCGGCCTCAATGGTCGCAAACAAGCAGAATGACAGGGAGGAATACTCTATGCGCATTCCAGCGACAATTCTTGGTGCTGCGCTCCTGATTCCGAGCCTGTCTGCGGCAGCCGCGGCCGCCGGTGCGCCCAAGAACGGCGGCACGCTCACGTACGCCGTGACCGCGGAAGCGCCGAGCACCGACTGTCACGCGATCACCACGTACGCTGCGGTGCATGTGCTGGCTCCGCACTATTCGCTGCTGCTGAAGGTCGATCAGGACAACTATCCCAAGCTCAAGCCGGATGTCGCCGAGAGCTGGACCGTCTCGCCGGACGGGCTGACCTACATCTTCAAGATCCGCCCCGGCGTCTTCTTCCACGATGGAACGCCGCTCACCTCCAAGGATGTGAAGGCGACGTTCGACCGCCTGCGCGCCCCGCCGCCCGGCATCGTATCGATCCGCAAGGCGCTGTTTGCCGACATCGCCAGCATCGACGCCCCGGATCCTTCCGCGGTGGTCATGAAGCTCAAGGCGCCGGATGCCTCGTTCCTGTCGACACTGGCTCTGCCCTACAACTGCCTCTACAGCGCCGATCGGCTCGCGGCCGATGCGGACTTCCCCGCCAAGACGGTGATGGGCAGCGGTCCCTTCGTGTTCGTCGAGCACCGGGCCGGATCGCATTGGATCGGCAAGCGCTTCGATAAGTACTGGGAGAAAGGCAAGCCCCATCTCGACGGCTTCCGCGCGGTCTTCGTCAAGTCGTCGGCCGTCGTGACCGCGCTGCAGGGCGGCCAGATCCAGGCCGAGTTCCGCAGCATATCTCCGGGTGAGCGCACGCAATTGCAGGGCGCCCTCAAGGATCGCATCACGATCCAGGAGGCGCCGTGGGTCTGCAAGATCGATCTGCTCTTCAACACGGAGTCAAAGCCGTTCGACAATCCGAAAGTGCGCCAGGCGCTGTCGATGGTGATCGACCGGTGGGCAGGGTCCGATGCGCTTTCGAAGATCACCATTGTGAAGCCGGTCGGCGGCCCGCTCCTGCCCGGCTCTCCCCTGGCCCTCACCAACGACGAGCTTTCCGCGCTGCCGGGCTACGGGCGGGACCCCGAGAAATCGCGCGCGGAAGCCAAGCGTCTGCTGGCGGAGGCCGGCCTCGCCGATCTGAAATTCAAGCTGGTGAACCGCAACGTCAACCACCCCTTCACGCCCGTCGGCGTGTACGTGATCGACCAGTGGAAGCGCATCGGCGTCACGGCCGAGCATCAGCAGCTCGACGTTTCGCAGCAGAAGGCAACCATCGCCAACGGCCAGTATCAGGTGGCCCTCGATGCATTCTGCGCCGATTCCGACGATCCCAAGCCGCTGCTCCTCCCGTACCTGTCGAAGGAGCGCTCGCCGCGCAACATGACGCGCAGCCGCAATCCAGAGCTCGATGCCCTGTACGACAAGTTCAAGGCTTCGACGGACGACAGGGAGAGGGCTGCGCTCGCGGTGGCCTTGCAGCGCAGGATCATCACCGATGCCAACAGCGTGCCGGTCATCTGGTACAGCCGCCTGGTGGCGCACGTCTCCAGCATGAAGGGGTGGAAGATCATTCCGACCCACTTCGCCAACCAGGATCTGGCTGACGTCTGGCTGGACAACTAGGGGGCAGGCTCTCGGTGCGGCGGATCGTCATCGTTGGCGGTGGGGCAGGCGGGCTCGAGCTGGCCACGCGTCTCGGCGACAAGCTGGGGAAACGCGGCAAGGCGCGCATCACGCTGATCGAGAGGAAACGCACACACCTCTGGAAGCCCCTGCTGCACGAGATCGCCGCCGGCAGCATGGATCTGGGAATGCATGAGGTCGACTATCTGGCACAAGCCTATTGGCACGGCTTCACCTACCGCATCGGCGAGATGACGGGCATCGATCGCGCACGCCGCATGGTGCAGGTGGCCCCGTTCGTCGACGCTGAGGGCCGGCAGGTCACGCCGGCGCGTGAATTCGGCTACGACGTCCTGGTCATTGCCGTCGGCAGCCTGACGAACGACTTCGGCACGCCCGGCGTGAAGGAGCACGCCATCGCGCTGGAGACGTCGGACCAGGCGGCCCGCTTCCATGGCCGGCTGGTGAATGCCTGCATTCGTGCGCACGCGCAGGAAGGGCCATTGCGTCCCGAGCAACTGCAGGTGGCCATCATCGGTGCCGGCGCCACCGGCACCGAGCTTGCCGCGGAGCTGCACAAGACCACGCGCCAGCTCGTCGCCTTCGGTCTCGACCGCATCGATCCCGACAAGGACATCAAGATCAGCCTCATCGAGGCGGCGCCGCGCATCCTGCCGGCGCTGCCCGAGCGGCTGTCCGAGGCCGCCGCCAAGCTGCTCGACGGGCTCGGCGTGCGCGTGCATACCGGCGCGCCCGTGGCCGAAGTGCTGGCCGATGGCGTGAAGCTGACGAACGGCGCCTTCATCCCGGCGGAGCTCGTCGTCTGGTCGGCCGGGGTCAAGGCGCCTGACTTCCTGCGCAACATTGCCGGCCTGGAGACCAACAAGCTCAATCAGCTCGTCGTGCATCAGACGCTGCAGACGACGCGCGACGATGACATCTTCGCGATGGGCGACTGCGCTGCCTGCTCCTGGCCCGGCCATGATCGCCCCGTGCCGCCGCGCGCCCAGGCGGCGCATCAGCAGGCCTCGCATCTTGCCGTGCAGCTCAAGCGCCATCTCGCGGGCGAGCCCTTGAAGGAATGGCACTACCGCGATTTCGGCTCGCTGGTGTCGCTTGGCAACTACTCGACCGTCGGCAGCCTGATGGGGAAGCTGGTGGGCGGCAATCTCTTCATCGAGGGCGTGTTCGCGGGGCTGATGTACAAGTCGCTCTACAAGATGCATCAGCTCGCGCTGCACGGCGTGACGAAGGTGACGCTCGAGACCGTCGCCCGCATGATCACGCGGCGCACCGAACCGCACGTGAAGTTGCATTGAAGCTCCTGCCATGGGCTAATCGTACTGTGTCACGTTTGTCCTCGCCATCTTTGTCTTGCGAGCGGCGTTGCGCAACATGGGCAGCGAGGCAGGCGTCGGGCGAGTTCGACTTCGATGCGTCGGCGCATGGTGGCGATCGAGT
>WBUN01000086.1 GCA_008933705.1 Hyphomicrobiaceae bacterium | reverse complement strand
GCGCGGTGCGGCCCGGGCCGGCCTGCCCGAGTTCGAGGCGCTGCGCGAGCGCGGGCGCGACATCAAGAATCACACGCTGGCCCACCTCGATCTCTATCTGGAGGAGTTCGAGCGCAAAGCGACGGCGGCCGGCAGCAAGGTGCATTTCGCCCCGACGGCGGAGGACGCGCGGCGCATCATCGGCAAGATCTGCCGCGAAGCCAAAGCGCGCATCATCACCAAGGGCAAGTCGATGATCTCGGAGGAGATCGGGCTCAATGACAGCCTCGAGGCAGCCGGCCATGAGGTGGTGGAGACCGATCTCGGGGAGTATCTGATCCAGATACGCGGCGAGACGCCCAGCCACATCATCGCCCCGGCCATCCACCTCACGCAGGACCAGGTCGAGGCCGACTTCCGCCGCCTGCATACGAAGCTGCCGAAGGAGCGCGTGCTGGTCGAGCCGGCGCAGCTTGTGTCGGAGGCGCGCCAGATTCTGCGCGAGAAGTTCCTTGCCGCCGACGTCGGCATCACAGGAGCGAATTTCCTGATCGCGGAGACGGGCTCATCCGTGATCGTCACCAATGAGGGCAACGGCGACCTGACGCAGTCGCTCACCAAGGTGCACATCGTCATCGCGTCGATCGAGAAGATGGTGCCGACGCTGGAGGACGTGAGCACGCTCATCCGCCTGCTGGCGCGCTCGGCGACGGGGCAGGAGATTTCCACCTACACCACGTTCTCGACCGGGCCGCGGCGGGCGGGCGATCCGGACGGCCCGGAAGCCTGCCACATCGTCATCCTCGACAATGGCCGCTCGGAGCTGCTGGGCGGAGTTTTCGCGGATGTGCTGCGCTGCATCCGCTGCGGGGCGTGCATGAACCATTGCCCGGTGTACCGCGCCATCGGCGGCCACGCCTATGGGTGGGTCTATCCGGGGCCGATCGGCTCCGTGCTCACGCCCGCGCTCATCGGGGTGCGCACGGCCGGCCACCTGCCCAACGCGTCGACCTTCTGCGGGCGCTGCGAGGAGGTGTGCCCGATGAAGATCCCGCTGCCCGAGCTGATGCGGCACTGGCGGGAGGAGGAGTTCAGCGCCGGGGGCACACCCGTGATCTACCGCACGGGCCTCAAGGTCTGGGCCTGGCTCGCCAAGAGGCCGCGGCTCTATCACACGCTGGCGCGGCTCGGCATACCCCTGCTCGGGGCGATGGGCCGGCACGGCTCGTTCCGCCACCTTCCCCTCGCGCGCGGGTGGACGAAGCATCGCGATCTCGCCGCGCCCCAGGGCCGCACGTTCCAGGCGCTGTGGGCTGAGAGCAAGGCAGGAGTGCCGCGATGAAATCGGCGGACAGTGGGCGCGAGGCGGTGCTCTCGAAAATCCGAAAGGCACTCGATGTGCCCGGCGTAAAGCGTCAGCGCGAGGCGGTGGCTGCCCAGCGCATCGGCTCCCCGCCGCCACCGCTGGTGCCCGAGCGTGCCAAGCGGAGCAAAGACGAGCTGCGGGGCCTGTTCCGCGGCTTTCTCGAGGGACAGTCGGCGACCGTCATCGAAGTGGCAAGTGCCACGGAGGTGCCGGCGGCCGTAGCGCGCTACCTGCGCGGTGCGAACCTGCCGCTCAGGATGCGGGTGGGCGATGATGCGTATCTGGCAGCCCTGCCCTGGCAGAACGAGCCTGCGCTCGAGCGCCTCAAGGGGCGCGCAACCGGCGATGACGAGGTTGGCTTGAGTCACGCCGCCTCCGCCGTCGCCGAGACGGGAACGCTGGTGCTGGCTTCCGGCAGCGACAATCCCGTGACGCTCGCATTCCTGCCGGAGACGCACATCGTGGTGGTCGAGGACAAGGATCTGGTCGGCGGCTACGAAGGCGCGTGGGAGAAGGTCAGGGCGCTGTTCGGCAAGCGGGGCATGCCGCGCACGGTGAACTTCATCTCCGGCCCCTCGCGAACGGCCGACATCGGCGGACAGCTCGTGATGGGTGCGCATGGGCCGCGCCGGCTGTGCGTCATCCTGGTGCGCGGCTGAAAAGGCGCCCGGTCCTAACGCTTGCCCCTGCGGCATTGGTCGAGGCAGGCCTTCCAGAGCTGCTCGCACTGCGCACGGTTTTGCGTACGCTTGTAGCAGTTGCCATAGGCTGCCCTGCAGCTTGCCGAGCACGAATCCTGGGCGAGCACCGGCCGGGCCGGGCCAAGCGTGCTGGCCAAAGCGGCACATAGCAGAAGCGCTCCCGCAGCGAGCAGTATGTGCCTGCGGCGTGTCACAGGTTGCAGCTCCTGGCCGGCAAGAGGACTATCGTTGTGCCGCCGCGTGTCCGAAGCGACGCTGGCATAGCTACGCGGCATTCCATGAACATTCGCTGAATGCAGATAGCGTGCCGAGGCCCGCAACGAGCATGACCATCGCGCTGGGAAACGAGAATCTAGAATGCGTATTCGGTGAAGAGAGGGTCGGTGCGGCGGCCCCACTCGGATTCGTAGCGAGCCAGCATTTCCTCGGCGGGGGTGCAGCCCTGCTGCAAGATGGCCTCGATGGGCTCGAGGAAGAGCGACTCGTCTTCGCCTTTCGTATTGCGCAGCGCGCGGCGCCGGTGGCCGGCCTTGGCAATCGCGAGTGCCTCGCGGGCCACATCGAGGACCTTGCCGCGGCGCAACGGCGTGTGCAGAGCCGATTTGGGCACGGCATCGCGGAGGGCCTGGCGCTCCTCGGCTGACCAGTTCTTGACCAGATCGTAGGCGGCATCGAGCGCGGTTTGATCGTAGAGGAGGCCGGCCCACAAGGCAGGTACGGCGCAAATGCGCCGCCATCGTCCGCCATCGGCACCCCGCATCTCGAGGAAGCGCTTCATGCGCACCTCGGGGAACAGAGTCGTGAGATGATCCGACCAGTCATCGAGCGTGGGCCGCTCGCCAGGAAGCTGTGTCAGCCGGCCGTCGAGAAAGTCGCGGAAGGACGAGCCCGCGACGTCGATGTAGTTGCCGTTGCGATAGACGAAGTACATCGGCACCTGCAGCGCGTAGTCGACATAGCGCTCGAAACCCATGCCGGGCTCGAACACGAAGGGCAGCATGCCGGTGCGGTTGCGATCCGTGTGGCGCCATACCTCGCTGCGCGCGGAGAGGAAGCCATTCGGCTTGCCCTCGGTGAAGGGGGAGCAGGCGAAGATGGCGGTGGCGATCGGCTGCAGCGCCAGCGAGACGCGGAACTTCCGCACCATGTCGGCCTCATCCGCGAAGTCGAGGTTCACCTGGATGGTCGCGGTGCGATACATCATGTCGAGACCGCGCGTGCCGACCGTGGGCATGTAGCGCGTCATGACCTCGTAGCGCTTCTTGGGCATGCGCGGCGTCTCGGCCAGTGTCCAGTTGGGCGAGAACCCGACGCCGAGGAAGCCGATGCCCAAGGCGCTGCCGGCGGTGAGCACCTGGTCGAGGTGCTGCTGCGTCTCCTCACCGACCTCGTGGACGCTTGCGAGCGGCTCGCCGGAAAGCTCGAACTGTCCTCCGGGCTCGAGCGAAACGGTGCCGCCCGATTCGCCCTCCGGCCGCTTCAGCGCGATGATGTTCTCGCCTTCCATGATGGGAAGCCAGCCGAAGCGGGCGATCAACCCCTCCATGAGCGCACGCACCCCGCGCGGGCCGCCGTAAGGCACGGGCTGCAGCGTGTCGATGTAGAAAAGGAACTTCTCGTGCTCGGTGCCGATGCGCCAGTCGGCCGCGGGCTTGCAGCCGGCCGCAATCCAGGCGACGAGGTCGTCGCGCGAGCCGATGATCGGGCTTGGCGCACTGTCCTGGCGGGTGGACATTAAGTTCTAGATCCTTGTCGGCGGAAAGACATTCCGCCCAAGCGCGGCGGCGGGTGCCCCTTGTTAGGTAAAACCGGGCCGGTGCACAAGCCTTGCCGGAATCGCGGTTATCGCCAATCGCCCAGGACCGCATTCACAAGCGCGAGAGCGGCGACGGCGGCCGTGTCGGCCCGCAGGATGCGGGGGCCGAGCGAGATGCGTGTGACGAATGGCTTGCATGCCATGAGCTCACGCTCGGCCTCGTCGAATCCGCCTTCCGGGCCTATCAGCAGGGCGACCGGGCCCGGCGGAATCCTGCTCAGCGCGGCGATGGGGTCAGGCTCCTCGCTGCCTTCGTCGCAGAAGACGAGGCGGCGGGCAGGATCCCAGCCCGCAAGCACGCGCTCGAGCCTCTCGGGCTCCTGAACTTCAGGCACGCGCAGAATGCCGCACTGCTCGGCCGCCTCGACGGCGTTGGCGCGCATGCGCTCCACGTTGACGCGCTCGGCCACGGTGCGCCGGGTCAGGACCGGGCGCAGCCGCGCAACCCCCATCTCAGCCGCCTTCTGCACCATGTAGTCGAGGCGCGCGCGCTTGAGAGGGGCAAACAGGTAGTCGATGTCGGGCCCGCCCTCCTGAGGCCGCGCGAGAGCCGAGATGCTGAGCGTCGTTGTGCGCTTGCCGGTCTCGGCCACCTCGGCGCGCCACTCGCCGTCGCGCCCGTTGAAGAGGAGGATGGCATCGCCGGGTCCGAGCCGCAGCACGTTGCGCAGGTAGTTGGCCTGCTCGGCGCTGCAGGTAATGCGCGCGCCTTGTACGAGGTCGGCCTCGACGAACAGGCGCTGCGCGTTGAAGTCGTAGCGGGACATGGTCGATATTACCGTCATCCCGCCCCGGAAGAGCAAGCACATGCCACGCGGGCTGATGTGAAGAGCATGTGCATGTCGTGCGGTGTTCGGGATGCGAAGGCGCGCTACGTGGCGACGCCGAGCATCAGGCCGATGTTCTGCACGGCTGCGCCCGAAGCTCCCTTGCCCAGGTTGTCGAGGCGGGCGACGAGCACCGCGTGCCGGTGCTTGTCGTTGGCGAACACCCTGAGCTCCATGACATCCGTGTCGTTGAGCGCCAGCGCATCGAGCCGCCCGCCCTTGGCGGAGGCATCGTCGGCCGGAACAACCTTCACGAGCCTGGCACCGGTGTAGTGCCTGACGAGCGCCGCCTCGAGGTCGCGGGCCGAGGGCCTATCGGGCAGCTCGTCGAGATGCAGGGGTACGCTGACCAGCATGCCCTGGCGGAAGTCGCCGACGGAGGGCACGAAGATCGGCCGCCGCTTCAGCCCGGTGTAGCGCACGATCTCCGGCAGGTGCTTGTGCTCGAGGCCGAGGCCGTAGAGCTCGAACGCAGGTGCGCTGCCCGCCTCGTACGCCTCGATCATGCTGCGGCCGCCGCCGGAATAGCCGCTGACGGCATTGATCGTGAGCGGAACGTCAGCAGGCAGCAGGCCGGTATCGACGAGCGGACGGATGAGCGCAATGGCCCCGGTCGCGTAGCAGCCGGGGTTGGAGACGAGCTTCGCACGGGCGATGGTTTCCGCCTGGCCAGCCTGCAGTTCGGGAAAGCCGTAGACCCAGCCCTCTGCGACGCGGTGCGCCGTGCTGGCGTCGACGATCTTCGGTGCCTTGTCGCCGAGCGTGGCAGCGAGGGCCACGGCTTCTTTCGCCGCCTCGTCCGGCAGGCACAGCACGACGACATCGGCCGCACGCATCATGTCGAGGCGAGCCGCCTCGTCCTTGCGCTTGTCGCGCACGATGCTGTGAACCTCCAGGCCGGCTATGGCCGTGAGCCTGCGCCGGATCTCGAGCCCCGTCGTGCCGGCTTCGCCGTCGATGAAGACGGCGGGCTTTGCCGACCGGGTGCGGGAGGACTTCGGCTTGGCGGTGACCTTGGTGGACATGGGACGGGCTCTGGATAGGGATCGGGGGGTGCAACAAAAAAGGCCGCGCATCGGGGCGCGGCCTTGCGAAGAGGAACGCTCAGAAAGCGTCCGTCATCGCGCCCGCGCGTGGCGCGTTCGGCGGCGTCGGACGATCCATGTCGCGAGCGTGATCATGCCCGGGTTATGGGCATGCCGGCCGGTTCTGTCAACGGTGCCTTCCTATCCGCCGCGCAGCATGCCCGGCAGGTCGGGGGCGCACCAGCGGCCCTGCCAGGCGGCGCAGGCAACCTCGCGGCCGCCGTCATAGATCATGTCGAGCGCGACGTAGACGATGATCAGGAGGCCGATCCAGGTGACCCAGGGATAGCGGCTGAGGAGGTGGGCAATGACATTGGCCGCAACGGCCATCAGGATGACGGCCACGCCGAGACCGACCGCCAGCACCACGTTGGAGCCCTTGGCGGCGCCGGCCACGGCCAGCACGTTGTCGAGCGACATCGATATGTCGGCGAGCACGATCTGCGTGACGGCGGCGCCGAAGCTCATCGGCGGGCCCTGCACAACAGCGCCGTCCTGCGCGGATGCGGCGTGCGCGTGACCGCGCCGGATCTCGCGATACATCTTCCAGCATACCCACAGGAGCAGCAGCCCACCGGCCAGCAGCAGGCCGATGATGGCGAGCAGCTGGACCGTGACGGCAGCAAATGCGACGCGCAGCAGCACCGCGCCGGCCATGCCCCAGAAGATGACGCGGGCGCGCAGCTCAGGCGCCACGCGAGATGCGGCCAGGCCTACGATGACGGCGTTGTCGCCCGCCAGGACGACGTCGATGACGATGACGTTGATGAGGGCGATGAGGTTCGGCTGCAGCCAGTCGAGCATCCGCGTCGTCCCGAGGGTTGTCCCCGGGATTGAGCGTACGGCCTGGGCCCTCGGGGAGGCTCATCAATGCGAGGGGCTCACGGCAGGAGCCCATGCGCCTGGTCCCGGACGCGGGTCCGGGACCACAGTGCGAATGTAGACGAGGCTCAGCGCTTCGAGAACTGGAAGCTGCGGCGCGCCTTCACGCGGCCGTACTTCTTGCGTTCGACGACGCGGCTGTCGCGCGTCAGGAAGCCGCCCTTCTTGAGCACGCCGCGCAGATCGGGCTCGTAGTAGGTGAGCGCCTTGGAGATGCCGTGGCGCACGGCGCCGGCCTGGCCCGACAGGCCGCCGCCGGAGACGGTAGCCATGATGTCGAACTGATCGAGGCGGGCGGCCGCCTGCAACGGCTGCTTGAGCAGCATCTGCAGCACGGGGCGGGCGAAATACTGGGTGAAGTCCTTGGAGTTCACCGTGATCTTGCCGGCGCCGGGCTTGATCCACACGCGCGCGACTGCGTCCTTGCGCTTGCCCGTGGCGTAGGCGCGGCCCTGTGCGTCCAGCTTCTGCGTGCGGACAGGTGCTGCCGCCGGCTCGCTGCCCTTCAGCGTGCCAAGGTCTTCGAGGGTCTTGGTCTCGGTTGCCATGGGAATTACGCCCTCACGTTCTTGGGGTTGAGCGCCTTCACGTCGAGGGGCTCCGGCTTTTGAGCTTCATGCGGGTGCGCCGTGCCGGCGTACACCTTCAGATTGCGCATCAGCTTGCGCTGCAGGGGGCCGCGCTTCAGCATGCGCTCGACCGCCTTCTCGAGCACGCGCTCGGGGAACTTGCCGGCGAAGATCTGGCGCGGCGTGCGCTCCTTCACGCCGCCCGGATGGCCCGTATGCCAGTAATAGACCTTGTCCTCGGTCTTGCGGCCTGTGAAGACCACCTTCTCGGCGTTGATCACGATCACGTTATCGCCGGTGTCGACATGCGGTGTGTAGGTGGCTTTGTGCTTTCCTTTCAAGCGCGTGGCGATGAGGCTGGCGAGACGGCCGACGACCAAGCCTGAGCCGTCGATCAGCACCCATTTCTTCTCCACCTCGCCGGGCTTGGCGACATACGTCTTCATGAGATTGCCCTCTGGGAATCGCTCGACGCACGGCCTTGCGGACACGGCATCGCTGGGAAGCGACGCTTGTAGTCGAGCCACGGCGACATTGTCAATCAGATCTACGGCCAATCATGCAGAAAAAATCGTGCGAATTCACCGGTTTATGTTAGAGGTATTATGATACCCCATGGTAGGTAACATGTTACCGGCGAATTGCCGGGGGCAGCGAGTAGGTGGCGATGGCGTGGGCGACCATGTCGTCAGAGCCTTCAGAGACGAGTTCCACCTCTCCGACGGTCAGGCGGCGGCCGAGGCGAAGCAGGCGGACGGTGGCGATCACGTCCCTGGCCTCGGGCTTAGCCAAGAAGTTGATATTCATGTTGGTTGTGACCGCTTCGATGCCCGGCTCGCCCAGTGTGGCGATGATGGCGACATAGACGGCGAAATCGGCGAGCGTGAACATTGCTGGCCCTGACACGGTTCCGCCCGGGCGTATGTTGCGATCGTGGCTCAACATGCGCACGCGAGCGAAGCGCGGGCCGGCCTCCTCGATCTTCAGTGTGCGGCCCCCAACGTGGATCTGCGGGAAGCGGGCATCGAGGAGAGTCTCGATGCTTTGCGCATCGAGGCGATTGGTCACGGGAGTGGTGATTGACATGCCGGGGGTGTCCAACTTTTGTCATTTGGCAGCGTTAGCAGACCTTTCTATCCTGGGGCTCGAGGACGGCAAACGAGGATGACACCCATGCAGCTATTGGTTCGTTTGATGATTGCGGCTGTGGTGGCCGTAGCATTTGCGAATGTACCGCAGATGGCGCAGGCGCAGTCGGTCAAGCAGATCAAGCTGACGGACAAGCAGATCGAAGGGTTCATTTCCGCGCAAAAGGACATGGCGGCCGTTGCCGAGAAGATGCAGAGTGCCCCTTCCGACAAGCCCGATCCCAAGATCCAGGCCGAACTCGAAAGCATCGCCAAGAAGTACGGCTTCGGCAACTTCGCCGAATATGACGATGTCGCCGCCAACATCTCGATGGTGATGGCCGGAATCGACCCGCAGACCAAGGCGTTCACGGAGCCGCAGGTCGCCATCAAGAAGGAGATCGAGGAGGTCAAGGGGGACAAGTCGATCCCCGAGAAAGAGAAGAAGCAGATGCTCGATGAGCTGAACGAGGCGCTGAAATCGGCCGCGCCGATTCAGAACCCGGGCAACGTCGACCTCATCAAGAAGTACTATGACAAGATCGATGCGGTGCTGCAGTAAGAGCGGGAGACCATGATGCCGGCGACGAAGGAGCTGGCGCGCCGGAAGAACGAGCCCAGCAGCCAGGGCGAAGTCGAGATCGAGCGCCGCCCCGGCGTTCTCATCCTCACAATGGCGCGCCCCGACAGGCGCAATTGCCTGTCGGAGGCGATGCTGGGCGCGTTGCAGAGCGCCATCGACCGGGCTGGCCAAGACAAGGGCGTGCGTGCGGTCGTGCTTGCCGCGAAGGGCAGCGTGTTTTGCTCGGGGCACGATCTCAAGGAGCTGACGGGGCGCAGGACCGACGCCGACGGCGGGCGCGCCTATTACGA
Organism: Hyphomicrobiaceae bacterium; assembly: GCA_008933705.1. GTDB lineage: Bacteria > Pseudomonadota > Alphaproteobacteria > Rhizobiales > Hyphomicrobiaceae > AWTP1-13. The sequence goes on along the minus strand of WBUN01000086.1, from coordinate 6,549 downwards.
GTTGATCATGCGCACCTGCGCCAGGCTTATGCGCTCGATCGTGGGCTGTCCCAAGCCGATCATTGGCGCCGTGCAGGGCACGGCTTCGGCCGCCGGTTGCCAACTCGTCGCCTCGTGCGATCTGGCGGTGGCGGCGGAAGAGGCGACATTCTGCACGCCCGGCGTGAACATCGGGCTCTTCTGCTCGACGCCGATGGTGGCGCTGTCGCGCAACCTGCCGAGAAAGCGCGCCATGGAGATGCTGCTGCTGGGCGAGATGCTGTCCGCGCGCGATGCCGCCGACTATGGGCTGGTCAATCGCGTCGTGCCGACCGCAAGGCTGATGGACGAGGCCCTCGCACTTGCCGAGAGAGTCGCCTCCAAGCCGGCGGCGACCGTGGCCATCGGCAAGGAGGCGTTCTACCGGCAGGCCGAGATGTCGCTCGCCGATGCCTACGACTATGCAGTCGGCATCATGGTGCAGAACATGATGCACGCGGACTCCAAGGAGGGGATCGGTGCCTTTCTCGACAAGCGCCGGCCCGACTGGAACAAGAGCTGAGCTTATCCGTGCAGCCGCGCCTTTCCCTGATAACGTTGGGCGTCAGCGACGTGGGCCGCTCGCGCAAATTCTATGAGACGCTGGGGTTCGTGGCCTCGTCGGCCGGCAACGAGGATGTCGCCTTCTTTCCGGCAGGCGGTGTCGTGCTGGCCCTGTACGGCCGCACGGCCCTGGCGCGGGATGCCGGCGTCAGCGAGAGCACGCCGGGAGCCGTGGGCGTGTCGCTCGCCCACAACGTGCGGACGGAGAGTGAGGTTTCGGCCGTCCTGCAGGAGGCCGCCGCCGCCGGAGGGCGGGTCATCAAGTCAGCGCACAAGGTGTTCTGGGGCGGCACGGTGGGCTATTTCACCGATCCCGACGGGCACATGTGGGAGGTCGCGCACAATCCCGACTTTCCCCTCGACCAGGAAGGGCGCGTGATGCTTCCCCCGCCGAAGGCCGCACCATGAATCATGACAGCTACACGGATGCCTACATCGCCGGCATCCTGGCAGAGTTCCGGACCATCGCGATGATCGGGGCGAGCGCCAACACCAACCGGCCGAGCTACTTCGCCATGAAGTATCTGCTGGGGAAGGGCTATCGCGTGGTCCCCATCAATCCCGGGCTGGCGGGCCAGGAAATTCTGGGCCAGCGCGTCTGCGCGTCGCTGGCCGAGGTACCGGGACAGGTCGATATCGTCGACATCTTCCGCAACTCCGCGGCCGCCCTGCAGGTGACGCGCGAGGTCATCCGCCTCAAGGACGCCCTCAGCATCAAGGTGATCTGGATGCAGCTCGGCGTGCGCAACGACGAGGCGGCGGCAGAAGCGGAGGCTGCAGGCCTGAAGGTGGTCATGAACCGGTGCCCCAAGATCGAGTACGGCCGGCTGTCCGGCGAGATCGGCTGGGCGGGGGTGAATGCCGGCATGATCTCGGCCAAGCGCCCGCTGCTCAGCGGTCGCGGCGTGCAGAACCACGTGATCGCGCGCAAGCGTCCGTAGCGCACGCCGGGCAGCCTATTGGTCGGCTGGGGTCAGGAGCGGGGCGAGGCGCTCGTCCGACACGTTGGCGAAGAACTCCACCGCCGTCCGCTCGGTCTCCGTGATCGTCAGGTAAGTCGGGGAAAAACCGGTGGGCCGCAGGGCGAAGGGAGCAAACGTGCCGAGCAGGGCACTTGCGCGGCGCTGGAGATAGCCGATCATCAGGGGCTGATCGAAGGCGTGGTGGCTCAGCACGCGTATGGCTGCGAACAGCTGCGAGAGCGACACCTTGAAGAAGGGCGGATCACAAAGGATGAGGCCGTAGCGCTCGGACAGCCATTCGGGGCGATATACGTCGTAGCGTCGAAAGCCCGGCGTACCCGCGAAGCGCTCGTCGATGTCCAGGATGCGTACATCTGCGCCCCGGCGCGCCAGATGCTGGCCGAGCAACGGGGCGCAGAGGCAGCAAGGCCGCTCCAAGCCCGCAAGAAATCGCGCGAGCCGATCGAGCGTCGGCGCGTCGAAGAAATACTGCTCGTTCTCGTGCAGTTCGTCCATCTCGGTCCCGCGCAGGTTTTCCACAGCATCGGTGCATTGCGCGCTCGATATGTCATGGAATTGCGGCGTGGGTGAAAAACCTCTGGATGGAGCGGCGCCGCAACTTGAAGCGGCTGGGGGTGGCAGCTAGCGTCGCGCGCTCGAGGTGGCGCGATGGAGGGATCTGCGCCGCCGACGTTGCAGCGCGTCTCATTCGCCAGTTCTTTCAGCGGGGTACATCATGACGACACTTCAGGCCTCGGCGCAGAACCAGCTTCGCCAGCTGATCGAGCAGATCGAGCGGCTGGAGGAGGAGAAGAAGGCGCTGGCTGGAGACATCCGCGACAAGTACCTCGAGGCCAAGGCGGTGGGCTTCGACGTCAAGGCGCTGCGCAAGATCGTGGGCCTGCGCAAGAAGAGCAAGACGGACCGGGAGGAGGAGGAGGCGATCCTCGCCGTCTACATGCACGCGCTCGGCATGATCGACGAGGTGCCCGAGCTGCCGCGCCAGAGGGAGGTCATGGACGCAGCCGAGTAGCGGCCGCCGGGCCTCGCGGCGCACGCCGCGGGCCGTTGGCGGCGTGATTGGGTGGTGCTAGCCTGCCTGCGGCGGGGGTGGGGGACGCCATGATTGCCTTTTTGCGCGCGCACGCGCGAGCCGTCGGTGCCGCCATCGTCACCTTGCTGGTCGGAGCCGCTGCCTTCCATTTCGCAGCCGGGCTCGACCTCGGCGCGAACAATACCGGTCCAGGCGCCGTGCCCATGGCGCTCAGCATCGGATTGCTGGCGCTCGGAGCGTTGCAGCTCGCGGGTATCGCGCGCAGCGCGCTGGTCGACAACGAGGTGGACTTCCCGGCGGCCGCGCCCGCCCGCTCGCGGCTCGCAACGTTCCTGGCGGCAGTGGCGTTGCTGATTGCGGCGGCGATGGTCGTCGGCCCCTCGCTCGCGGCGGCGCAGGACTGGGTGGTGCATTTCGGCCCGCCGGAGTTCTTCGCCTGGCACCTTGCCGTCCTGACGCTGGGCATCGTGGCGATGCTGCTCCTCAGCACGGCCTCTCCGGCGCAGGTGGCCAGCTCGGCGCTGTTCGGCCTGGTGCTCGGCCTGGTCGGGATCGATGTCGCGACCGGCGTCACACGCTTCCCCGGCATCGAGCTTACGTTCATGCACGGCCTGCTGGTGGCGTTGGTCGCCCGCTTCCTTGGATTCAGCATCGTGCTCATCGCGATGGGCTTTGCTCTGGCCCCTCAGATCGACGAGACGCTGCGCCGGACGTTGCTGTTGTCGAACGGCGACTTTTCCGTTTTTGCGGCGCGGCCGATCGCAGCCACGCTCCTGGCGGCGGCGCTGTTCGTGCTGCTGGCCGGCGGGCTCCTGCGCCGCGGCACCGCCCGCTGAGCAAGGCCGTTAGCGGGGTTGCGTTGGCACCTTGCGGTTGCCGAGCCAGGACGGGATCGAGGAGGCTTCCGCGTCGATGAGGTTCGACAGGCTCACGGTCTCGCCCTTGAACTGCTGCGCCCACATGGCCTGTGCCGTCTGCGAGGCCATCCGCGCGCGCATCGGCGGCAGTGCATCCAGCATGTCAAGGGTCTTTGACAGGTCGGGATGAGACAGGCGCGCCAGCGCCACATCGTCGGCGGAGGCCGTGGCGGTGAGCAGGGACGCGATCGGGAAGGGGCGATACGACAGCTCCTCGGGATGGTCGTCGTCGTAGGCCGGCGCGGCGGCGAATGTCCTGTCGCGACTCAACTGGGTGTCGGCGAGGAGGCGCTCCAGCGCCTTTGCGCCGGTCTTGGGATCGGCTGCGGCAACACGCATCTCGCCGGATCGCACGACGCCGTCAGGCGACGGCCGGCGGCTGACGGGCGCCGGGCCGGCGACGAGACGGGGCGGCTCGGCTGCCAGCTCGGCGAGCCGCGCCCTTTCGGTGTCGCTCGGTCGCGTGCCTTGGGGCGACGGCGGGCGCTCGACAAGCTTGGGCGGCGAAAGGAGTCGCGGCAGGGACGGCGTGAGGGAGGCGACCTGGATCGGCGGCTTGGGCTGTGCGCGGAGCTGGTGGAACTCTGCCATCTGCGCGGCGAGATCGGCGTTGGCAACGCGAGCCCGTCGCACGTCCTCCCTGGTGATGGGCTCGCCGTCATCCGGCAGGTGTTGCGTGCGCCCGTTGGGGAACAGCAGGGCCAGCTCGGTGCGCGGCAGGCGGGGCCAAGCACGCACCCTGTCGGTGTCGATGTGGACGAAGGGAATGGCCGATGTCGGATAGTAGCCGACGCCGCCGCGCTCGCGGATCAGCGCGGAATAGCGCAGCTTCTTGATGGGGACATCCGGGAAATGCACGTCGGCCGCCTGGCCCAGGATGTGACGGCTCTGGCTGGCCTGCCCGCCCACCGTCTTGCGCAGCATTTCGTTGGTGCCGCGCGACCGGTAGCCGGAGATGATGTGGATCGGCTCCGCCGAGCCCAGCTCGTTGTGGATCTCCCAAAGCAGATCGATGAGATCCGGATCCATCCTGGTCGGCTCATCCCTGCGCCAGTCGCGCAGGATCCAGTTGACCTTCTCCATCGCCTCTGGGACGTGCTTGCCGGCCTTCATGTACTGGACGGTAAGCGTTTCCTTGGTGTGGATGTTGAAGAGCGAGATGGTCCGGTCGCGCGTGGCATTGGCGGTGATGGCCGGGGTGCCGGCGATTGCCAGCGCCACGGCTGCAGCAACGCATAAGGCCAGTCCCCGGCGACGCGCTTTGTTCAAGCCCAGTATCCCCCATCGCTCACCGGCAGCGCGCGTGCCCCTTACGCGCTGCGGCTGGTGCGGCAGTCCCGCTCTCAGCGGCCGGGCCCGGTCAACGCAACGACGAGGCGTGCCTCAGCTCAACCCATTGAGAATGCCGATGAAAGGCATTGAAAACCGCGTATGCGGCAATATCGCGGCAAAGCACATGGCCACCGGCGGAAGGCGCCGCAATTATGGGCGGGCGCCGGTCAATTATTCCCGAACACCTGGCGCTTCCAGTCGTTCTTCGCGTTGGCGGCTCGGGCCTCGGCCAGGCTGCCGACTGCTTCCGTGCGCACCGGCGCCTTGTCCTCCTTCGCCCGGGCCATGGCGACCAGGTGCATCTTGCCCTCAAGGCCCAGCCCAATCCGGTTCTCGTGGCCGTACAGGTCGGCGAACTGCCTGAGCTTGCCGTCATCGTCCACCGCTGCCGTGAAGTAGGTGATGTGGACGGGGAATTTCTGGCGCAGGTTGACCTGGTTGTTCTGCGGACCGCCGTTGATGGTGGAGGCGACGCGATTGGCCGGCCAGCCCTGGTCCTCGCCGAGCAGCAGCTCGGCCAGGCGCTCGGGATTGCGCACGCGCATGCAGCCGTGGCTGAAGGCACGCACGTTGGCATTGAACAGGTTCTTGGTGGGCGTGTCGTGCATGTAGACGTCGTGCTTGTTGGGGAAGCGGAATTTGACGACGCCGAGCACGTTGCCGCCGCCGGGCGGCTGGTAGACATGGAAGTTGCGGATGTCGGTGGTCGTCCAGTCGACCGATTCCGGATCAATGTCGCGGCCGGCGCGCTGGATGCGCAGGTTGTGCTTGGACAGGACGCTGGTGCTGCCGCGCGCCAGGCTCGGCAGGATCTCGTTCTTCTTGATCGAATCCGGCACGCCCCAGAAAGGATGGAAGATCACCTGCTCCATCGCGTCGGAGAATATCGGCGTTTGCGTATCCGTCTTGCCGACGATGACGCGCTCGGAATGGATGACCTTGCCGCCCTTCACGACCCGGATCATGAACTCGGGGACGTTGACCCACACGTAGTAGTCGCCGAGGGATTCCGGCATCCAGCGCCATTGCTCCATGTTGGCAAGGAGCTTGCGCGGCGCAGGTGCGGCAGGCGCCGGGGCAGCAGCCTTCTTGGAGCTGCCCTTCACTGCCACGGGCTGCGGCGCCTCGGCCGGTGCGCTGGCGGTGCCGCGCTTAAGGGCGAGATATTGCTGGCGGAGCAGCTCGAACTGGGGATGCTGCGGGTGCAAGCCGCGCAGGTAGGCGTCGGGTTGGGGCGCCCTGGCAATCTCGTCGATGACGCGGCCGGGGTCGAGCAGGGGCAGCCTGCGGTCGATGTACTTGCTCAAGGACGTCGGCTCGACACGGCCGCCACGCGCGTGGCGCGCATATTTCAGGACGGCCAGGCTGACCTGCACCTCGGCGTCGGCGCGATTGGCAGGAGTGAGCTCGGCGGATGCCGCGGGCAGGGCGGATGGACGCAACGCCGAGGCGTCGAGGCCCCAGTCGTCGGCCCTGGCGATCTCGGCGACGACAGCCGCACCAGCCGGGCTCAGTCCGGAGGGGGCGACCCAGACGGGCTCGTAGCGCCGCGCCTCGTAGAACTTGATGAGCGCCGCGCGATCCTCGCGCTCGCCCCTCGGCGCCTTCGCATCGGTCAGCAGCAGCCAGGTGGCCATCGCCTGGCCGAGAGGGCTGAGCGGCGCCGCCTCCGGCTGCGCGACGGCGGCAGGAAGCGGCGCAC
>WBUN01000085.1 GCA_008933705.1 Hyphomicrobiaceae bacterium | reverse complement strand
TGGGCTGTGCGCTCTCATCGGGATCAAGGGTATGCAGGACAAGGCGCGAAGCGATTCCAAGAACCTCATCAGAGGCGGAACGGGCGACTGGGAGGTCGTGATCGGCATGGAGGTGCACGCCCAGGTTGCCTCCAGTTCCAAGCTCTTCTCCGGCGCCTCCACGGCCTTCGGCGGCGCGCCCAACAGCCACGTCTCCCTCGTCGATGCCGCCATGCCCGGCATGCTGCCCGTCATCAACGAGGCCTGCATCGCCCAGGCCGTCCGCACCGGCCTCGGCCTGAAGGCGAAGATCAACCTCGTCTCCGTGTTCGACCGCAAGAACTACTTCTACCCGGACCTGCCGCAGGGCTATCAGATCTCGCAGTACAAGAGCCCCATCGTCGGCGAGGGCGAGGTGGAGATCGACACCGACGGCCAGCCGGTCAAGGTGGGCATCGAGCGCCTGCATCTGGAGCAGGACGCCGGCAAGTCCATCCACGACCAGCACCCGGACTATTCCTACGTCGACCTCAACCGCTCGGGCGTGGCGCTGATGGAGATCGTCTCCAAGCCGGACCTGCGCTCGGCCAAGCAGGCGCAGGCCTACGTCAGCAAGCTCAGGACCATCCTGCGCTATCTCGGCACCTGCGACGGCGACATGGAGAAGGGCAACCTGCGCGCCGATGTCAACGTGTCCGTGCGCCGGCCGGGCGGACCCCTCGGCACGCGCTGCGAGATCAAGAACGTCAACTCCATCCGCTTCATCGGCCAGGCCATCGAGGCGGAGGCGCGCCGGCAGATCGACATCATCGAGGATGGCGGCGCCATCGAGCAGGAGACGCGCCTGTTCGACAGCGCCAAGGGCGAGACGCGCTCGATGCGCACCAAGGAGGAGGCGCACGACTACCGCTACTTCCCCGACCCCGACCTGCTGCCCTTGGAGCTGACGCAGGACTACGTCGACGGCCTGAAGAAGGGCCTGCCGGAGCTGCCCGACGAGAAGAAGGCGCGCTTCATGGCGGAGTATGGCCTTTCTTCCTACGATGCGGACGTACTCGTCGCCGAGCGCGAAAGCGCCGACTATTTCGAGACGGTGGCGAAAGGGCGCGACGGCAAGACCGCCGCCAACTGGGTCATCAACGAGCTGTTCGGCCGCCTCAACAAGGAGGGCAAGGACATCGAGCATTCCCCGGTGTCGGCTGCGCAACTCGGCTCGATCATCGATCTCATCGGCTCGGGCGCCATCTCCGGCAAGATCGCCAAGGAGGTGTTCGAGATCGTTTGGAGCGAGGGCGGCGATCCGGCCGAGATCGTCGAGAAGCGCGGGCTGAAGCAGGTCACCGACACGGGCGCCATCGAGAAGGCGATCGACGCGGTGATCACCGCCAACCCGGACAAGGTCGCGCAGGTCAAGGCCAAGCCCACCATGCTCGGCTGGTTCGTCGGCCAGGTGATGAAATCGACCGGCGGCAAGGCCAACCCGGCCGCCGTCAACGACCTGCTGAAGAAGAAGCTCGGCATCTGATCACTTGGCCTTGCTCCACCTGATGTCATGCCCGCGCGGCCCGGTGCACTGGCCCCCCGCCATCGTGCCGGAGGCGCGTCTTCGACGCATGATGCAGGCGCGTCTCCGACGCGACGCGGGGGTGACGTTTGTGGAGAGGGATGCGCGTCCGACAGACGTCATTCCCGCGGAGGCGGGAACCCAGATCACTTCGCAACGCAGGTGCACGTGTCGCTGGAATGCCGCGCGCGGCCGCGGTGGTGATCTGCGGCAAGCATTGCCCGCGCAGCCCGGTGCACTGGCCCCCCGCCTTCGCGGGGGTGACGCTGGTGGGTGTGGGGCGCCCGGGCTGCCCCATCAGACGTCATTCCCGCGGAGGCGGGAACCCAGATCACTTCGCAACGCAGGTGCACGTGTCGCTGGAATGCAGCGCGCGGCCGCAGGCGTGATCTGCGGCGAATGTAGCCCGCGCGGCCCGGTGACCTGAGCCCCCGCCTTCGCGGGGGTGACGCTGGTGGGCGTGTTCGAGCGGCCCATCCTACCTGACGTCATGCCCGCGTCGCACACCCTACTCCGCCCTGAGCGCGTCGAAGGGCGGCCACGCCGGCCGTGGTTCGACGGGCTCACCACGGAGAAGCGTTGCACGTGTCCCCTCGGTTTCACCCCCCGCTCCGCCCTGAGCGCGTCGAAGGGCGGCCACGCCGGTCGTGGTTCGACGGGCTCACCACGGAGAAGCGTTGCACGTGTCCCCTCGGTTTCACACCCCGCTCCGCCCTGAGCGTGTCGAAGGGCGGCCGCGCCGGCCGTGGTTCGACAGGCTCACCACGGAGGACCGGTCCAAATGTGCGGCAAGCATGGCCCGTGCGGCCCGGTGACCCGGGCCCCCGCCTTCGCGGGGGTGACGCTGGTGGGCGTGTTCGAGCGGCCCATCCTACCTGACGTCATGCCCGCGTCGCACACCCTACTCCGCCCTGAGCGCGTCGAAGGGCGGCCACGCCGGTCGTGGTTCGACGGGCTCACCACGGAGAAGCGTTGCACGTGTCCCCTCGGTTTCACGCCCCGCTCCGCCCTGAGCTCGTCGAAGGGCGGCCGCGCCGGCCGTGGTTCGACAGGCTCACCACGGAGGACCGGTCCAAATGTGCGGCAAGCATGGCCCGTGCGGCCCGGTAACCTGGGCCCCCGCCTGGCCGCTTTCCGCCTTGCCGGCGATCGGTTATAAGCGCCCACAAATCAAGCGGATTTCCCGGATTTCCATGGCCAAGCCGAACAAGAACACGGGTCCCGGCACAAGACCTGAGGCCCGGCTCCCCAAGGGCTTTCGCGACACGCCGGCCGACGAGCTGCGCGAGACGGGCCGCATGCTGGCCAAGATCCGCGCGGTCTACGAATCCTATGGCTTCGAGCCGCTGGAGACACCGGCCATCGAGTACACGGATGCGCTCGGCAAGTTCCTGCCCGACCAGGACCGGCCCAACGAAGGCGTGTTCTCGTTCCAGGACGAGGACGACCAGTGGCTGTCGCTGCGCTACGATTTGACGGCGCCCTTGGCGCGCTATGTGGCCGAGAACTTCGACCGCCTGCCCAAGCCCTTCCGGCGCTACCAGGCGGGCCCCGTGTGGCGCAACGAGAAGCCGGGACCGGGGCGCTTCCGCCAGTTCACCCAGTTCGATGCCGACACGGTGGGCACCGACAACATCGCGGCGGATGCCGAGATCTGCATGCTGGCGGCCGACACGATGGAGGCGCTCGGCATCACGCGTGGCGACTACGTGATTAAGGTGAACAATCGGAAGGTTCTTGATGGCGTGATGGAAGCCATCGGCATTGCCGACGAGCCCCAGAAGCTCACCGTCCTCCGTGCGATCGACAAGCTGGATCGGCTAGGCGTTGATGGCGTGCGCCAATTGCTTGGCCGCGGACGCAAAGACGAAAGTGGCGATTTCACCAAGGGAGCCGACCTAGCGGAGGCCCAAATCACTGTGGTCATCAGCTACATTACGACGTCTGTGGCGCAATCAAAGCCGACTGCGATCGTTACACATGTTGACAAGTCAAGGGTGCTGAAGCCCCTGCACGAAACGGAATCTTATCTGAAGGGACTCAGTGAGCTCCGTGCGCTTCAAGAGCTCATAGACGGCGCGGGCTACCTAGATGGTCGCGTTCGCATAGATCAGACCGTCGTCCGCGGCCTCGAGTACTACACCGGCCCCGTGTTCGAAGCCGAGATCACCATCCCCGTCGTCAACGAGGACGGGCAGACGGTGCGCTTCGGCTCGGTCGGCGGCGGCGGGCGCTACGACGGCCTCGTCGAGCGCTTCACCGGCCAGAAGGTGCCGGCCACCGGCTTCTCCATCGGCGTGTCACGGCTGCAGGCGGCGCTCGCCGCCCTCAACAAGGACGAGCCAGCGCCCGCCGACGGACCCGTGGTCGTGCTGGTCATGGATAAGGCCGAGCTGCCGCGCTACCAGAGGATGGCGCAGACGCTGCGAGGCGCCGGCATCCGCGCCGAGATGTATCTGGGCACCGCCGGCATGAAGGCGCAGATGAAATACGCCGACAAGCGCGGCGCCCCCTGCGTCGTCATCCAGGGTGGGGACGAGCGCGCCAAGGGCGAGGTGCAGATCAAGGACCTGATCGAGGGCGCGAAAGCCGCCGCCACCATCAAGGACAGCAAGGAATGGCGCGAAGGCCGCCCGGCGCAATTCTCGGTGCCCGAGGCCGACCTCGTCGCCGCCGTCCGCGACGTCCTGGCGCGGCACAAGGGCTAGAGCCATGTGCACAACCGATGTCATCCTCGGGCTTGTCCCGAGGATCCAGCGAGCAACAGGCGCCGGCGCAAGCGGTTGCCTGGATGGTCGGGACAAGCCCGACCATGACACATCGGCAGCGGCGCGAGGCCTCTAGCAACCATGCCACCCGAGACGGCCCTCAAGTTCGAAGCGTTGGAGGCCCAGGCACAGCGCCTGATGGCCACCTTCACGCGCGCCGGCTACGAGCACGTGGCGCCCGCCATCATCCAGCCGGCCGGCCTGTTCCTCGACGTGGTCGGCGAGAGCCTGCGCGCGCGCACCTATGTCTTCACCGACCCCGAGGGCGAGGAGCTGTGCCTCCGGCCCGACCTCACCGTGCCGACCTGCCGGCTGCACCTCGCGCGCCACCCCTCGGGCGACACCCCGGCCCGCTATTGCTACAACGGCTCGGCCTTCCGCTATCAGCCGGGCGGGGCCACCAGCGCGCACCCGCGCGAGTTCCGCCAAGCCGGCATCGAGTCCTTCGGCGCCGCCGATCGCGAGCAGGCCGACGCCGGCGTCGCCGCCGTCATCGTCGAGGCCCTGCGCAGCGCCGGGCTCAGCCGCTTCAGGCTCAGGATCGGCGACCTCGGCCTGTTCAGTGCGCTGCTCGGCGCCCTGCCCATGCCGCCGCGCTGGCGCCGCCGGCTCAGGCACCATTTCCTCCGGCCGGAGGCCTTCCGGACGGCGCTGGCGCGACTGACCTCGGCCGAGGCGCTGCAGGTGCAGGGCCTGCCCCCCGCGCTGGTCGACCGCCTCGATCCCGGCAAGCCGCACGAGGCGATCCCGGCCATCGAGGACTATCTCGACAAGAGCGGCATCGAGCTGATCGGCACGCGCACGCTTGCCGAGATCGCCGAGCGCCTGCTCGCGGAAGCGGCCGACGCGCGCGAGACGCCGCTCGCCGCCGAGCATGCGGCACTGATCGAAAGCTACGTCGCCGTGAGGGGGCCGGCAAAGTCGGCGGCGCAGAAGATCGCCGACCTGATGCGCGACCGCGGGGTGAACCTGACCGAGGCGCTCGACGCCTTCCGCCGCCGCCTCACCCTCATCGAGGCCGCCGGCATCGATCTTTCCGACGCCGCCTTCTCCGCCGAGTTCGGGCGCAACCTCGAGTACTACACGGGCTTCGTGTTCGAGATCGTGGTGCCCGAGCTCGGCCCCAGAAGCCCCGTTGCCGGCGGCGGCCGCTACGACAGCCTGCTCGCCGAGGTGGGTGCTGCCACCAACGTGCCGGCGGTCGGCTCGTGCATCCACACCGAGCGGCTCCTCGCGGCGCTGGATGGAGGCGCGTCATGAACGGCAACGGCAAGCTGATCCTGGCGCTCCCCTCCAAGGGCCGGCTGATGGAGCTGACCAACGCGGCACTCGCCGCCGTCGGCCTGGCGCCGACCAGGACCGGCTCGGCGCGCGGCTACAAGGGCGAGATCGCAAGTCTGCCCGGCGTCGAGGTCAATTTCGTCTCCTCCTCCGAGATCACGCAGTTCCTGAAGAGCGGCGCGGTGCACCTCGGCATCACCGGCGAGGACCTGGTCCGCGAAGCAATGGCCGATGCCGACCAGCGCGTGCGCTTCCTGCGCCGCTGCGGCTTCGGCCACGCCGACGTGATCGTCGCCGTGCCGGCATGCTGGATCGACGTGCAGCGCATGGCCGACCTTGAGGAGATGGCGCCCGGCTACCGGCGCGCGCACGGCCACCAGATGCGCGTCGCCACCAAGTACATGAACCTGGCGCGCCGCTTCTTCACGCAGCGCAGCGTCACCAGCTACCGCATCGTCGAGAGCCTGGGCGCGACCGAGGGCGCTCCGGCCGCCGGCCTGGCCGAGCTGGTCGTCGACATCACCACCACCGGCGCAACGCTCAAGGCCAATGGCCTGCGCGTGCTCGACGACGGCATCATCCTCAAGTCCGAGGCCAACCTGATCGCCTCCAACGCCGCACCCTGGACGCCGGAGCTGAAGGCGATTGAGGATGCGCTGCTGGCCCAGTTTGGCGCCTAACCATCTGGCCAAGAACGGTAATTTCTCGAGCATTGCCGGCCTCCTGCTGCGCCCGCTTCAGCTCCGGTTCAGACGGCCGGGGCCAATCTTGCGGTGGAGCCTCGAGGCGCCCTGAGGTATCCACAATGGGATGACTATTGGGAGCACGCGCTCGCCCGGCACGCCTCGCAAAACCGCCGGGAGGAGACCTGAGGAAACAGCCATGCCTTCGCTGAAGACCGTCGCCTTCGTTTCGCTCGCCGCCGGCGTGTGTGCTCTCGCCGCCCCGCGGACTGCCCTGGCGCAAACCGCCGGCTGCGCCTGGTACGCCGACACCGCCATCAAGCAGCAGCAGGAGAACGAGCAGAGACGGTGCGGCTTCAAGGGCGCGGAATGGAGCGCCAACCGCCAGGCGCACCTTGCCTGGTGCGCCACGCAAAGCCCCGATAGCTGGAAGGCGCAGGCCCAGAACCGCCAGCGCATGCTGGCCGGCTGCCGCAAGTAGCGCCGCGCAGATGTCATCCCGGCCGAAGCGAAGCGCCCGGGCTGCCCCATCTGGCGTCATGCCCGCGTCGCGCACCCTACTCCGCCCTGAGCGCGTCGAAGGGCGGCCGCGCCGGCCGTGGTTCGACAGGCTCACCACGGAGGAGCGTTCCAGCCGGCGTTCACCATGGGCGTGGGAAGTACCGGCGCGCCTATCCCCGCGCCTCGCGGCCGGACTCATACTGCGCCATCCCGCTCCACGAAGGGGTCGCCGTCCGGAGGCGTCCTGGCGGCGAGGGCGGGGTGCAGGCCGGGTCGCGGCCACGCAGCCAGGACCCGGGGGTGTTCCGGTCGCGGCCAGTGCCAAGCCCTGGTGCCAGAAAGCCGTAAGCGCGCCGCCTTAGCCGAAAATCCTGCGCGGGGCGGCGAGGAGCCGCTCAAATAAAATCAGCATGCGGTGCCTCTCCGCCCCGCGGCCCCTTCACTCTCCCGAACGGCATGGGCCCGGCGAGCCCATGCCGAGGACGGCGCGTGGCCCGACAGGCTTGCTGGCCGAGCGCCGGAGAGGCAGGCCTGGTCAGAAGCGGTAGCCGTAGCGCACGCCGATGCTGTCGAGGCCTTCGTTGCGGTCAGCCAGGAAGCCGTTGGAAATGTGCTCGAAGAACACCGAGATGCTCTGCCGCTCGTGGAAACGCAGGCCGATCTCGATGGGGATGTGGAACAGCACGCGCGAGCCCAGCGCCTTGCGGTCCGGCTCCGTGACGTCGAGATTGCCGTCGTGCACGGCGGCGCCGAGGCCGAGGCCGAAGAAGACGCCGCTCGGCGTCTCGATCTCCCAGCGGGCGTCGAGGTAGGCCTTGCTGGTGCCGCCGGCCGTGTTGACGGAGGCACCGAGCGCCGGGCGGATGCTGCCGCCGAGGATGGGAAGGCCGGAGCCGAGCAGAAGCTCGGCGTTGATATCGACGCCGCTCTCGAGGCGGAAGCCGCTCCACAGATCGGGCACGTCGTGGGCCAGCACGCCGCCGCGGATCTCGAGCCCCGACGGCACGTAGGCCCCCTGCGCAAGGGCCGCATCGGCAGCAAGCAGGCCGAGCAGGAGCGAGATGGCAGCAACCGCAGATTTCAAAGGATGGATCTCCAACACCTGGGCGCGCAGCAAGAAGCTTCCCGGTGCAAAATCGCATGCGAGAGCGTCGGCACAATAGGCGATTGGGTCTGCCGGCGCCAACACGGCCGGCGGTGCGGCCGCCGCTTTGCCGGCCGAGCGTGGCAAAACGGCCATGCGGGCGCCTTGAGAACTTCTTGTTGCGCAACGACAATCTTTACCACAGGCGGGAGAGCGCCTAGTGTCCCGAGCCCGAGGTCCGCACACCTCGGCCGGCGGCGCACTTGCAGGCTTCGGGCTCAAGGGACACTCGATTCATAGTTTCGCCGTGTGATTGAGATCGAGAAATTCGCTCAGAGCCCTCGTGTGATTGAGATCGAGATATTCGCTTCAGGCATGCCGCGAACACCGGCGAATTTCCCGATCATCACACCAGCGCGAGCGCCGGCTGATTGCTCGATCATCGCGCGAACTCGCCACATGGAAGACGCCCGCCACGCGGCTCCCGGTCTTCAGGCCGTCCTCTGGGGCGCTTCGACGGGCAGGGGGGAGTAGTGATGGAGGGGCTCGATGCGCTTCTGAGAGAGATCAGGCGCATCTTCACGGCAGGCTCCACCGAGACGGCGCTGGCGTGGCTGCTCGTCGCGATGATCGGCGGCCTGCTGGCCGGCCTCGTCGTGTCGCGCCGCCGCCGGGGGCGCCACAACGACGTCGAGTACCTGTTCCTGGCCTCGGCGGCCGCCACCCGCAAGGCGCGCGAGATCAGCGAGATCGAGGCGTTCGCGCGCAAGGCCTCGGCGACGGCCGAAGACCTGAAGGCGCGCGTGCGGCGCCTGCGCACCGGGCACTTCCTGCAGGTCAAGGTGTACATCGACCACTCCAACTTCATCCGCACCTGGACGCAGATCGTGCACAGCCGTGATCGGCCGCTCGAGCACGATGTCGATTGGGCAAGGCTGCCGCAGGTGCTGCTGGAGGAGACGGGCGACTGGCTTTCGAGCGCCCGCAAGGCGCCGCAGGCGCTGGTCTATCGCGGCACCAACGTCTACGGCACGCTGTTCGAGGAGAGCTATTTCAAGCTGCTGGAGACGATGCTGCGCCTGGAGCAGACCGCACCCGACAAGCTGCCGCTGCCCATCCGCCTGCGCAAGGAGACGATCGACCGCTGGCGCGAGGAGAACGAGGCGCACAAGATCGAGCTCATGCGCACGATCCAGGGCGAGATCGGCTACCAGACCGTGCCGATCCTGCGGCGCACGCCGCGCGAGGACCAGATCTTCTCCAGCAACTTCACGTCCGGAGGCATCCCGATCGCGCCCGAGAAGATGCTCGACACGCACATGGCCACCGACCTGATCGGCGATGCAACCTTCGATGTCTACGACATCGCGCTGATCCTGTCGGAGGACAGCGATTTCGTGCCGGCCGTCGATTTCGTGCAGGAGATGCGCAACAAGCAGGTGATCCACGTCGGCTTCGGCGGCCACATGAACGACCTGCGCGCGAAGTGCCGCTACCGCATCGACCTCGGCAGGGAGCGGCTGTTCAGGCGCGTGCAGCGGGCCGGCGGCGCCGATAGCGCCAAGCCGCCGGCGGCGGCGGACGGCAACGGCGGCAACAACCGTTCGCCTGCGTCGGGCAAGCGGCCGGGCGGCTAGAGCGGGATCGCCCTTGCTGGAAGCGGTTGGCTCCCACGCAAGAACGTGAATCTCGCTCTACGCCAAGGAAGCAGAGCGAGAGCGACGCTTCAGCCGCACCGTTGCCCGCGGGGCGGCGCGATCCAATCTCAAGCGCTCGTGCTCTTGAGCCGCGGTGCCGATGCTCAGGCCTTCAGCAGCTTGCGGGCATCCGCGCACTTGACGCCCAGTGCTGCGGCCACCGCCGGATGCACGATGCGGCCGTCGTAGACGTTGAGGCCGGCCAGCAGGTGGGGGTCGTCCCTCAACGCCGCTTCGGTGCCCTTGCCGGCGAGCGCGAGAACGAACGGCAGGGTCGCGTTGTTGAGCGAGAAGGTGGAGGTGCGCGCCACCGCGCCCGGCATGTTCGTCACGCAATAGTGCACGACCTCGTGCAGGACGTAGGTGGGCTTGGCGTGCGTGGTCGGCCGCGAGGTCTCCGCGCAGCCGCCCTGGTCGATGGAGATGTCGATGATGACCGAGCCGCGCTTCATGTCCCTGACGTGCTGCTCGGTGACGAGCTTGGGCGCCGCTGCGCCCGGCACCAGCACCGCGCCGATCACCAGGTCTGCGTCCAGGACGTAGTCCTCGATGGCCTGGCGCGTGGAGAAGATGGTGTTGATGGCGGCGCCGAACTGCTGGTCGATGGCGTAGAGGCGCCCCACGTCGACATCGAGCACCGTCACCTGCGCCTCCAGGCCGATGGCCATGCGCACGGCGTTGATGCCGGCAACGCCTCCGCCCAGCACGACGACCTTGGCCGGAGCCACGCCGGCGACGCCGCCCAGCAGCATGCCGCGCCCGCCCTGCTCCATCTCGAGGCAGTGCGCGCCGGCCTGAACGGCCATGCGGCCCGCCACCTCGCTCATCGGCGCCAGCAGCGGCAGGCCGCCGCGCGGGCTCGTTACCGTCTCGTAGGCGATGGCGGTGACGCCGGAGCGCATCAGTGCCTTGGCCTGTTCGGGGTCGGGCGCGAGATGCAGGTAGGTGAAGATGGTCTGGCCCTGGCGCAGGAGCTTCAACTCGTCGGGCTGCGGCTCCTTCACCTTCACGATCAGCTCGGCCTTGGCGAAGATCTCGGCCGCCGTCTTCGCGATCCTGGCGCCGGCGCGCTCGTAGTCCTTGTCGCCGATGCCCTGGCGCGCCGCCGCGTCGTGCTCGACGACGACCTCGTGCCCGTGCGCGACCGCCTCACGCACGCTCGCAGGCGTCATGCCGACGCGATACTCGTGGACCTTGATCTCTTTGGGTACGCCGATGCGCATGCAATGATGCCTTTCGTTCGTAGCCTGAAGCGACGCGCCGCAGCCTTCCCCGCGTCAGGTGACGGCGATGAGCGGCTTGGGCTCGGGCACGTCCTTGACGTGGCGGGAGAGCGCTTCGAGCCCGCGTGGCACCGGGCCGCCATAGGCCCAGTCGAGCAGCTCGACCGTGTGGGCGATGGGAATATCCATGCCGGGCGCGAGCTGAGTGATGCAGCCGATGTTGCCGGCCGCGACCACGTCGGGCCGCACGCTGCGGATGTTGCCGACCTTGCGGGCGCGCAGGTCGGCGGCGATGGCGGGCTGCATGATGTTGTAGGTGCCCGCCGACCCGCAGCAGATGTGAGCCTCGGGAATCTCCACCACCGTGAAACCGGCGTTGCGCAGCAGCTTGCGCGGCTCGTCGCCGATGCGCTGGCCGTGCTGCATGGAGCAGGCCGAGTGGTAGGCGATGCGCAGAGACGACCAGCGCTTGGGCGGGCCCATGTCGTAGGTGGCGAGGAACTCGGTGACGTCGCGGGTCATGGCCGCGAGCCTAGCGGCCTTCTCCGCGTACTTGGGCTCGTGCTTGAGCAGGTGGCCATAGTCCTTGACGGTGGTGCCGCAACCCGACGTGTTGATGATGATGGCGTCGACCGGGCCGCCCTTCTCGATCAGGCGCGACCAGGCGTCGACGTTGCGCTTGGCCATGTCGATGGCTGACGCCTCGCGCCCCATATGGTGCACGAGCGCGCCGCAGCAGCCGGCGCCGGGCGCAACCTCCACGTCAACACCGCGGCGGGCGAGCAGGCTGATGGTGGCATCGTTGATCTCGGGCCGCAGCACCTGCTGGGCGCAGCCGGCGAGCAGGATCACGCGCTTGCGGCGCTCGCCCTTGGTGGCGGCCGTGCCGGGGCCGGCATACGACGCGCTCGGCATCAGCAGGCCCCGGGGCGCGAGCTCAAGCATGGCGACGAGCTGTGGCAGGCGCAGCTTGCGCAGCAGGCCGGCAAACGGCCGGGCGAGCCGCGCCGCCCTGAGGGCAAGGCGGAAGCGCTCGGGATAGGGAACGATGGCGGCCAGCAGCGAGCGGATGGCGCGGTCCTTGAAGCTGCGCCGGCCGGATTGCTCGATGTGCACGCGGGCGTGGTCGACCAGGTGCATGTAGTCCACGCCGCTCGGGCAGGTGCTCATGCACGAAAGGCAGGAGAGGCAGCGGTCGACATGATACTGAACCTCGGGGCTCGCCCGCTTGCCGCTCTCGAACATCTCTTTGATGAGATAGATGCGCCCGCGCGGGCTGTCGCGCTCGTCGCCGAGCAGGACATAGGTCGGGCACGTCGCCGTGCAGAAGCCGCAATGCACGCAGCGGCGCAGGATCTTGTCGGCCTCCGCGATGCGCGGGTCCCTGAGCTGTCTCGCCGTGAAGTTGGTTTGCATTTCGATCCGGTTCTTAGAAGTTGGGGTACATGCGGCCTGGATTGAGGACGCCGGCGGGATCGAAGGCGGCCTTGAGCTTGCGCGAAATGCGCTCGACGCCGGCTTCCAGCGGCTGAAACACCTCGACGGCGGCACGCACCTCGGGCTCGGCGCGGATGAGAGTGGCGTGCCCGCCGTGCGTTGCGATCACGCGGCGGATGTCGGCGGCGCCGGCGTCCGTAGTGGAAAGCACCTCGGCCCAGACGAGGCCGCCGGACCAGTCGTAGAACGCGCGGCAATCCATGTAAGCCGTGATGGCGGCGACCACCTTGGGGCCTGCGGTGGGCGAGGTCGAGATGCGCCAGACCGGGGCATCGCTCGCCTGCAGCACCGAGAGCTGGCGCAGCTCGCCCCAGAAGGCCAGCGAGTTCTCCCTGTCGAGCTCGTGGATCTCCCCGTAGGCCTTGAAGTGATCCTTGAGCCGTGCGCCGCGGTAGGCGACGGACTTGGAGAAATTCTCAATGCGCAGGGCCGTCACCGCCTGCCCCTGCTGTCTCAGGCCGTCGTGCCAAAGGCGCGCCACCAGCGACGGCTGAAGGTGCACGGCGCCCGAGACCTCGAAGGGGGTTCCCATGGCGCCGCACAGCACCTCGATTGCGATCTCGTCGGGCAGGCCCAAGAGCAGCAACGTGCCGGTGTCCTCCGGCATCGGCAGCACCTTGAACGTCACCTCCGTCATGACCGCAAGCGTGCCCCAGCTTCCCGACAGGCCGCGGCAAAGATCGTAGCCGGTGACGTTCTTCATGACGCGGCCACCGGACTTGAAGATCTCGCCGCGGCCATTGACGCCCTTCACGCCGATGAAGTGATCGCGTGCAGCCCCGACGCTGATGCGGCGGGAGCCGGATATGTTGGTGGCAAATACGCCGGCAATGGTCGCCTGGCCGGGCTCGCTGCCCGCGACCGGGCCGAGCTCGACCGGCTCGAAGGCCAGCATCTGGCCGCGTTCCGCCAGAGCATCCTCGATCTGCGACAGCGGCGTACCGGCGCGTGCCGACATGACCATCTCGCTCGGCTCGTACAGGCTGATGCCGCGCAAGGCCCGGGTCGACACGTTGGCTGCCGTCTGCAGGGGGCGGCCAACGTTCCGCTTGGAGCCGGAGCCCATGATCTCGACCGGCGTTGCCGTTGCCGTCGCCTCGGCGAGGATGCGCGAGAACTCACGCTCGTCGACGGGCCGCATGTTGGTGAGCACGTCGCGGTCTCCTCAGGCGGCCAGGGCCGAGTCTTGCTGCGCGGCCTCACGGCCGTCGAGCGGGAAGACCTTGGCCGGATTGAGCAGCCATTTCGGATCGAACACGGTCTTGATGCGCATCTGCAGAAGGAGATCGGTCTCGTTGAATTGGACGCGCATCAGGTCGCGCTTCTCGATGCCGACGCCATGCTCGCCGGTCAGGCATCCACCGGCGGCGACGCACAGCTCGAGAATCTCCGCACCCGCCTGCTCGGCTCGCTCGGACTGGGCGGGATCGTTGGCATCGTAGAGCACCAGGGGGTGCAGGTTGCCGTCGCCGGCGTGGAAGATGTTGGCCACGCGCAGGCCGTGCCGGTCGCAGATGTGGGAGATGGAGGTGAGCACCTCGGCCAGCTTGCCGAGCGGGATGGTGCCGTCCATGCAGTAGTAGTCGGAGATGCGGCCGATGGCGCCGAAGGCCGACTTGCGGCCCTTCCAGATGGCCGCGCTCTGCTCCGCGCTCTGGCTGACCCGCATCTCCTTGGGTTTGAAGGGCCTGGCGAGCTCCGTGATGATCGCCAGCAGCTCGGCGATCTCGTCCTGCGAGCCCTCGACCTCCACGATCAGCAGCGCCTCGACCTCCATCGGGTAGCCGGCCTTGGCGAAGGCCTCGCAGACGTGGATCGCCGGCTTGTCCATGAACTCGATGGCGACCGGGATGATGCCGGCGCCGATGATGGCGGAGACGCACTGGCCGGCCGCCTCGCTGGAATCGAAGCCGAGCAGCATGGGCCGCGCGCCCTCGGCGGCGCGCAGGATGCGCACGGTCGCCTCGGTGACGATGCCGAACTGGCCTTCCGAGCCGACGATGAGGCCCATCAGGTCGTAGCCTGGCGAGTCCAGATGGCTGCCGCCGATCTCGACGACCTCGCCGTCCATCAGCACCATCTTTAGGCCGAGCACATTGTTGGTGGTGACGCCGTATTTCAGGCAGTGGGCGCCGCCCGAGTTCATGCCGATGTTGCCGGCGAGCGTGCAGGCGAGCTGGCTCGACGGGTCGGGCGCGTAGAAGAAATTCTGCGCCTTGACCGTTTCACTGATGCCGAGGTTGGTGATGCCGACCTCGAGGCGGGCGATGCGGTTCATGTAGTCGACCTCGAGCACGCGGTTCATGCGCGAGACGGCAATGACGAGCGCGTCCTCAGCGGGCAGCGCACCGCCCGAAAGGGATGTGCCGGCGCCGCGGGCCACGACCTTGATGCCGCGCTGGTGGCAATAGCGCAGCAGGCGTGACACCTCCTCGGTGGAGGACGGCAGGGCGACGGCAAGCGGCATGCGGCGGTAGGCCGTGAGCGCGTCGGTCTCGTAGGCGCGCCGGCCGTCCTCGTCGGCGATGATGGTGCCGGGTCCAACAAGGCGGCGCAGATCCTCGACGATCGCATCGCGCCGCGACACGATCGCTCGCTCCGGCTCTGGCAGCGCCAACGACATTGGGCGTTCACTCCTCGTTTCTTGGGGGAACCTCGGCCGCGGAGGACAAGGTCCCTTGCCTCTCGTCGATGCGACTATGGTATATCGCGGATCGGCGCCCGCCGCCATCCGCCGCCCCGGCTCCGGCAGGTGTTTTTGTGGGGTATCGTGCTGCGAAGGGTCGCGTGGGCGAGCCGGTCGGGTCTGCCTAGGGTGAAGGACATTGGGAAGCTTGCGGAGCAACTGGAGGCTATGAAGCGGAGGTTCCCTGGCGTATCGATCACGGCGGGCACGGCGGCGGCCTTGGTTGTGGCCGGCGCAAGGGCCGGTTCCACCGAGGGCTCCTCCATTTGCGTGCAGACAAAGCGGCCGGCAGCAAGGGATGGGCGTGGACCGACGACCAGCTCTTCAAGTACCTCGAAGATCCGCCGGCCTTCGTGCCCGGCACGAAAATGGCCTTTGCCGGACCGAAGCATGAGCGGGATCGCAGGGACTTGATTGCTTATCTCAGGAAGTTCTCCAGCAAATGAGCGCGTAGGCGCTGAGACAGAGGAAACGTCTTCAGCCATGGCAGCATCGGCCTCCGGGCGCCCACGCGTCGGCCTGTTCGTCACATGTCTCGTCGATCTCATGCGCCCCTCGATCGGGTTTGCGGCCGTCAAGCTGCTGACCGACGCCGGCTGCGACGTGGAGGTGCCTGCAGCGCAGACCTGCTGCGGCCAGCCCGCCTACAACTCGGGCGACAAGGCCACCGCAGGCGACATCGCCCGTCAGACGATCGCGGCCTTCGAGGGCTACGACTACGTGGTGGCGCCCTCGGGCTCGTGTGCCGGCATGCTCAAGACGCACTACCCGCTGCTTCTGGCCGCCGATGCGCAGTGGTCGGGGCGGGCCAAGGCGCTGTCGGCCAAGGTGCATGAGCTCGTGTCGTTCCTGGTCGATGTGCGCGGCGTGACCCAGGTGAGCGCGGAGTTCAACGCAAAGGCCACCTACCACGACAGTTGCTCGGGCCTGCGCGAGCTGCAGATCAGGGAGCAGCCGCGCAAGCTGCTCAGGTCCGTCAAGGGGCTGGAGCTGGTGGAGATGACCGATGCCGACGTTTGCTGCGGCTTCGGCGGCACGTTCTCGGTGAAGTATCCCGACATCTCCAATGCCATCGTCGAGCGCAAGACCGAGAACATTGGCGCGACCGGTGCCGATATCGTGCTGGCCGGCGATCTCGGCTGCCTCATGAACATGGCCGGCAAGCTGTCGCGGCAGGGACGCAACGTGGCCGCGCGGCATGTCGCCGAGGTTCTGGCGGGTGAGACAAGCGATCCGGCGATCGGGGAGCGCCCATGATCCCGACGTCGCCCGACTTCAAGAGCAACGTGCGCGCGGCCCTGCACGACCCGCAGCTCCAACGGGCGCTGTCGAGCGTGGCGCCGGGGCTCGCCGCGCGGCGCGGTGCGGCCC
>WBUN01000010.1 GCA_008933705.1 Hyphomicrobiaceae bacterium | reverse complement strand
CGGCCTCGGCGGCGCGGCCATCGCCGCCCTCGCCATGGCCGCAGGCCTTGGCATCGAGCGCTGGCTCTTCTTCGCCGAGGCCCGCCACGTCGTCACCCTCTACTACGGCGCCGACGCCGCTTGACGCCGCCCCCTGCCCCCCGCAAGACGGCGGCAGGGCCGGCTTGCAAGCAAACATTCGTTCATGCGAATATATAGTAAAATGAACAGAAAGAAGCTATTCCGCTGATACGGGAAGAAAACCGATGGACGTGCTCACTGACATCATAACGAAAGACGCGCCGACCGCCCTTGCCGTCGGCGGGCTCATCATCGGCTTCGCCTTCGGCTGGATCGTCTTTGCCACGAACTTCTGCACGATGGGATCGATCTCCGATTTCATGTCCTTTGGCGATTTCCGCCGCTTCCGGGCCTGGGTCCTTGCCGGCGCGGTCGCACTCATCGGCACCCAGATGCTGCAGATGGCGGGCCTCGTCGACCTGTCGAAATCCATGTATCTGACGGCCAGCTTCAACTGGTTCGGCAATCTGGTCGGCGGCTTGATGTTCGGCTTCGGCATGGTGCTTGCGGGAGGCTGCGCGAGCAAGAACCTGGCGCGCCTCGGTGGCGGTGATCTGCGCGCGCTGGTGACATTGCTGGTCATCGCCCTGTTCGCCTATATGGCCATGGGAGGATTGCTCGGACCGATCCGCAATTGGCTCGACCAGACAACGGCGATCAACCTTGCCAATCTCAAGATCGGAACGCAGGGTCTTGGCACGGTCGCCAATCATTATCTCGGCCTGAGCGTTGCGCGCGCCGATGTGGTGCTGGCGCTTGCGATCGCCGGTCTTGCGCTTCTTTACTGCTTTGCCGATGCAGCGTTTCGCGGCTCTCCCGTCCAGGTCTGGTCGGGGATCGGCGTCGGGCTGTGCGTGGTGGCGGGCTGGGCGCTTACAGGCTTGGCGTTCGACGAGCTGGCCGAGAGGCCTACGGCCCCAATCTCGCTCACTTATGTGCGCCCGACCGGAGATACGGTCGAATGGCTGCAGCGCTTTACGGCCGCACGCATTCCGGGCTTCGGCGTCGCGACCGTCCTCGGTGCCATCCTTGGTGCGTTCGTTGCGGCCAAGGCCTCGGGTCGGTTCCAGCTCACGACGTTTGCCGACGTCCGCGACATGCTGCGCAACCTGGGCGGAGCCGCGCTGATGGGCGTGGGTGGCGTGATGGCGCTCGGATGCACCATTGGGCAGGCCGTCACCGGCATCTCCACCTTGGCCGCCGGCTCGTTCGTCACCTTCGCGGCCATTGTCTTCGGTGGCATCGCAGGGATGAAGTACATGGAAAGGCTGCTGGTGGCCGATGTGTAGGCTCGGCGGCCAGTCGAACTCTCCCGTGGTCGTGCCGCCCGGTTGGAGAAGGCCTCGATGACGTCCGACCCGAGCAATGATCTGGCGTCAGCTTGCGCCGGCACCTGTCCGCCCTCGGCCGGCGCCATACCGCTGGTCCCGCGGCGCTTGTCGGAGGGCGTTGCCGTCGGCCGCTCTGCCACTCGGGAGGAGATAGCGATCCTTGCCGGCGGGGGCTTTCGCTCTCTGATCAACAACCGGCCGGACGGCGAGAAGGACAGCCCGATGACATCGGCCGAGGCTGAAGCCGTCGCGTCAAGCTTGGGCCTGGCCTACATGCACATCCCCGTCGAGGGACGCAATCCACTCGAGAAGGACGTCCGCGCCTTTGCACAAGCCCTGAAGGCGTTGCCGCAACCGATCTACGCGTTCTGCCAGTCGGGCGGACGGTCGGCGGCCTTGTGGGCATTGGCATCCGTCACCGAGGCGACAACCGAAGCGCTCGTCACCACATGCGCCCGCGCCGGATATGACGTATCCGGCCTCGCGGCAAAGATGGACATGCGCCGTGAGATGCTCGAGGAAGACGACGAATGAGTGGCCAGGGGTGAAGCCATCGAGGAGGCGGCCATGCAACTGGTGGCACGACTCGAGAACGAGCTGCTGACGGAAGAGAGCTATTTCCGTTGCCAGTTGCTGCGGGAGGACTTGGCTCGGCTGAAGCGCCTGCAGGAGTTGGCTTGCTCGGCCCCCAATGTGCAGGCCTTCGAGAAGGAGGGCCGCATGCTGGCCTGGACCCCTGATAGCCTGCGCAACTGGGAGCTCAAGGAGGCGCTCGATCCGTTCCTGCAGGCGTTCTACGCCGCGGCCACGATCGGCGGCAGCAACGCTGAAGACCGCCTTCTCGCTGCGTGGCGCGCCCTCGACGCCCGGCGCCTGGAGCGGCTGGTGGGATGCCTCTCGCGCGTGCCGCGGCCCGAGGGCGGTTGAATCGAGCGGGCGTTGGTCGTCGTGAGGATCCAGCATCACATGTCGCGTCTTGATGAGGCAGCGGTCCCGGAGGAGGGGCCGGCCGAGACGGCGGCATCCAGGCCTTCGGTGTTCATCACCCATCCGATCTTCCGCCAGCCTGGGTTCGGCGCCAACCATCCCCTGTCCATCATGCGGCACGGGGCGGTGCTGGATCTGTGCGAGGCAATGGACTGGCTCTCTCCCGACACCCTGCGCCATGCACCGCTCCCCGACCGCGACACGCTCGAGCGGTTCCATACGCCGGACTATCTCGACGCTTTGGAGGCAAGTGCCCGCGCGCTCATGGCCACGCCCGCTGTTCGCGAGCGCTACAATGTCGGAACGATGGAGTGCCCGTTGTTCGCAGGCTTGTGGGATCGCGCGAGGGCGAGCGTGGGCGGCTCGATCCTTGCCGCCGAACTGGCGATGCAAGGCCGCTTGGCGTTCCATCCCGGAGGCGGCACCCATCATGGCCGGCCGAATCGTGCGGCCGGCTTCTGTTACTTCAATGATCCTGTATTCGCCGTGCTGCGTTTCCTCGACGCCGGGCTCAACCGCGTGCTCTACGTCGACCTTGATGCCCATCACGGCGATGGCGTCGAGGCGGCGTTCGCGGCGGACGAGCGTGTCACGCTGGCCTCCATTCACGAGGAGGGGCGATGGCCGGGAACCGGCGGGCTCCAGGATCGGCCGAGCCGTCGCGTCATCAACCTGCCCGTTCCGCGACACGTCAACGATGACGAGTTCCTGCTGGTCATTCAGGAGCTGTGCCGGCGCAGGCTCGAGGGGTTGCAGCCCGAAGCGGTCGTCGTAACGTGCGGCGCCGATGCACTGAGGGGCGACCCGCTGTCGTCGATGGAGGTGTCAAACAAGGCGCTCGCCGCAGCCGTTCAGGTCAGCACGTCGCTTGCCAGGCATGCCGTGGTTCTCGGCGGCGGCGGGTACAATCCGTGGACGACGGCACGGATGTGGGCTGGGTTGTGGGCGCAGATGTCGGGCAAGCCGATACCCGACCGGCTGCCGCCGGCGGCACAGGATATTCTGGCTCGATTGAGCTGCGATCTCGTCGACGACGATGACCGCGATCCGGCGTGGCTCAGCAGCATCGCCGATTCCGCCAACAGAGGAGCAGTTCGCGCGCGCATCTATGAGGTCATCGACGCGGCGCTGCCGATCGGATAGGGGCATCTCGCGTCGCGTCTGACGCAACGCGCATGCCTTGACTGACAGCTTCGACGCACGCGCGTCGTCCTCTGGGTCCGGGATCGTATCCCGGACCCGAGGGGCTCGATATCACGCGACGTTGAGCTTCATCTTCTCGGTGACCTTCTCGCCGGCGTCGTCCACCCACAGGAACTCCAGATCGCCGGGGCCCGGCACCTTCATGAAGAAGGCGATGTAGGGGTTGGACGAGGTGCCCGAGAACAGTTTGGCCGTGAAAACGGGCTTGCCTGCGAACTTGGCCTCGAACGTGTGGATGATGTTGCGCGGGATGGGTTTGCCGTCCTTGTCCTTGCGCTGCCCGGTCTCCATCACGTGCGCAATGAGCGTCTTGATCTCGATGACCTCGCCGACCTTGGCCTTGTCCGGAATCTTGATGCGCGGTTTTGCAGCCATTTTCGTTTCTCCCCAATCCCTAGCCGCCGCAGCCGCCGATCGTCACTTTGACGGCGCGCTTGCCCATGTAGAACTTGCCGTCGCTCATCTCCGCGACGACGATGATGTCCTGCGTCTTGCCGAGGCGCATGCGGCTTGAGATGGCCGCTTTGCCCGAATCCGGCGTGAGCAGGAAGGTCGCGACTTCGGGCCGCGGATTGCCCGTCGCCACCACGTGGATCGCCTTCACGTAGTCGGTGCCCGTCATGGGGCTCTCGACGACGATGCCGAACGGCACTGTGTTTCCGTTCTCGGCGATCTCCGGCAGGTCCACATTGATTCTGGCTTCCGTCGGCTTGGCGTCGCCGTGGATGCTCTTCAGGAGGTCAGCAGCGGTCGGAACATTCTCTTGCGCCGAAGCCTTGCCGCCCATCGCAAGGAGCGAGATAAAGGCTGCCGCCCCGGCCGCGCCAAGCAGCACGTCGCGACGATGCACGATGTCCAGTCTCAATTGTCGCTTCATGTTTCCTCTTCCGTTGTGCGGGCGGGTTTGCCCTGTTGGTTCCAGATCCGTTCACCGGATTTCTTGAGCCGCGAGGCTTGGGCGGTAGTGTTGGGGCCCAGCCGCGAGATCGAGCGTCTCATTCGCCACATGGCGCTTTTTTCGCAATCTCTCTACCATTGTATAATATTCAAATATGTGGATGTACAGGTTCTATGTAGCTGTGAGACCCAAGAAGGGGGCAGCCTGCCCGATTCGAGCAGGCCAGCCCGCCGGAGTGCCGCCGGTCTTAATAGAGGTCCATTGCTGACCTTCAATAGGCGGAAATGCGGGCAAATGCAGGGAGCGAGCAGGTCGCTCGGTCAATTATTCCCAGGGAGGAGAATATGAAGGACCTCAACAGGCGTGAGTTCGGCAAGTTGATCGGGGTGGCGGGGGCAGCAAGTGTTCCCCTCACTGGGTTCGGCAACTTTGCCATTGCACAGGCTGCCGCCAAGGTTGTGATCATCGGCGGCGGCGCGGGCGGCGCGACGGTTGCGCACTACCTCAAGAAGGGTTCGCCGAAGCTCGACGTCACGCTCGTAGAACCCGGCAAGCAGTACACCACCTGCTTCTTCTCCAATCTCTATCTCGGCGGCTTCCGCACGTATGATTCGCTGGTCCATCGCTACGACGATTTGGCCAAGCTCGGCGTCAAGATGGTGCATGAGCTTGCGACCGGCATCGACACCGCCAAGAAGACGGTGAAGCTCAGTGGCGGCCGCACGCTTGCCTACGACAATCTCGTCCTGTCGCCTGGCATCGACTTCAAATGGGAGAGCGTTCCGGGCTATTCGGCCGAAGCGGCGGAGAAGATGCCGCACGCCTACAAGGCCGGGCCCCAAACCCAGCTCCTCAAGAAGCAGCTCGAGGCGATGCCCGATGGCGGGGTCGTGGTGATGGTCAACCCGCCGGGACCCTATCGCTGCCCGCCGGGGCCGTACGAGCGCATGTGCATGATCGCTCACCACATCAAGACGAAGAAGCCGAAGTCCAAGCTGGTGGTGCTCGATCCCAAGAAGGACATCATCTCGAAAGGTCCCGTTTTCAAGGAGGCGTTCGAGGGCATCTACAAAAATATCATCGAGATCAATCTGTCGACGGAGATCGACAGCCACGCCATCGCTAGGCTCGATGCGAAGACCATGGAGATCGAGACCAAGGCAGGCAAGAAGGTCAAGGCGGCCGTCGCCAACATCATCCCGGCTCAGAAGGCCGGCGAGATCGCCGCCAAGGCCGGCGTTACCGAAGGCGACTGGTGCCCGGTGAACGGCGAGGACTTCTCCTCCAAGAAGGCCAAGGACGTTTATGTCCTGGGGGATGCCTCCATAGCCGCTGAGATGCCGAAGTCGGCGTTCTCGGCCAACAGCCAAGCCAAGGTCGTGGCCAACGCGATCGAGGCGGCTCTCGCCGGCAAGCAGAAGTTCCCGGCCCGCTACCGCAACACCTGTTGGTCCATGTTGGCGCCGAACAACTCCGTCAAGGTCGGCGCGAACTACACGCCCAAGGAGGGCAAGCTTGCCCCGGCCGACGGTTTCGTTTCCAAGCCCGGCGAGGATGCGGCGCTGCGCAAGCAGACATTCGAGGAAAGCCTCGGCTGGTACAGCGGCATCGTCTCGGACATCTTCGCCAAGAAGGTGTCGTGAGATTGCCTTGACATGGAGGGGAGCAGGCGCACAACTGCGCCTGCTTTGCTCTGTGCGAGATAGGGCGGGTGCCTGTGACCGATGAGTCCCAATTCGACGCCGAGCCGCTGTTCTTGCAGCGGGTGACAGTGCGACCCGAATGGCTGAATGCTTCCGGTCACTTGCGGGCGGCGCAGTACATCGTCCTGTTCGACCTTGCGATCGAGGGGTTTCTCGAGCGTATCGGCCTGTCAGCCGGGCGCGACGCCACCGCGGCGCCGTTCCTCCTGGAGATGCACACCTGCTATCAGAAGGAGCTGCGCGAGGGTGAAACGGTTCGCATCGAGGTGCAGGCGCTGGCATTCGCCGAGAAGCGGGTTCACCTCATCATGTTCATGCGAACCGAGGCCGGCGAGATCGCAGCCACCACCGAGCTCGCCATCGCCAACGTGGCCCTGACCAAGCGCCAGACAGAGCCGTGGACGCCCAGCCAGCGCGAAACCCTCGCGCGCTTGATGGAAGCGCACGGAGGGCTTCCCGTGCCGCCGCAGGCAGGCCGCGCGATTGCGCGTCCCAATCGCTGACGGCGCCCGCGGCGTTGTGCCCCCGATCTTGACGGCGCTGCGCCTCCTGGACTTCGCCTCCACGCGCGTCTCGCGGCTGTCAGGAGGCGGTCCGCCAGAACCGAACGATGCCCTCCCTTCGTCCTCGGCACTCTTGTCTGCACCGGCATGGATAGGCGCCGATCGGGCAGCGGTGATAGGATGGATCGCGTTTCGGATGCCGTCCTGTGAGCGCCCGATGACCGATCAATCGCCACGGTTCGCGTGTGATGCCGGCGAGCGGCTGCTTGCGCGCCTGGAGGCGCGGCGGCGGCCGACGCGCGCCGAGCTTGCGGCACACGTTGCAGAGATCCGGGCGGCGGTAGCACAGGAGGCAGCAGCGAGGTCCGTTTCCGGTCTCCCGGAGCGGGAGCGCTACCAGCTGCAACTGGCAAAATGGCGGGCGATCCACCGCTTCGTCTATCAAACCCCCTATCGCGATCGGGCCGGCATCAAGCGCTCGGACCAATGGCGCGCGGTTCTCGATCGCGTGCGCCTCCTCGGCGAGCCGGAGCTCATCGACTGGGTCGCCCTGCAGATCGAGGTGGCGGGCAATCGCGAGAAGGGCTTGCCCGACATGCGGCCGCGCAAGAATGGGCCGACCTTTGTCGTGCTACTCGAGTATGTCGCCAACCGCAAGCGCAAGTGCCTGGCCCTGTTGAAGTGGGCCATCGGCGCCGAACGCGAGGGCGGTCTGACCTCCAACAGCGGTACGCTGACCACGCCGCTTCGGGATCTTCACCGGGCCGCATCTGCCCGTGATCGGGGGAACGAGCGGCTTTGATCGCCGCTGCGCGGCGCTCTATCCCGCCCCCATATCCCGCTGCGCCTTGGCGATCGCTTGCTGCAGGACCTCCTGCTTGAGCGCGACGGTGGGCTCATTGAAAAGCACGTTGCGGAGCCAATCGAACGCCAGCGCCAGAAGCGCTTCATCGTTCATGGCGAGTTCCTCGCGCATTGCCGGCTCGACGGCGTAGCGGTCCAGGAACGACGAGTTGAAGACAAACCGGCGGAACGCATCGATATCGGTCGATGCCATGTAGAACATCTTCTTGGTGCGCTCGTCGGGCTCTTTGCCCCACGGACCGCCCAAGGTCTTCCACGAAGCGAGCTTCATCAGGACGTAGATCCAGCCGCGATTTTGCTCGTCGTACGGCTCGACACCCTGCTCGCGGCGAAACCCCGCAACCGTCTGCTCCCGCTTCTCCTCGTGCCCTTTGCAGTGGGGCTCCTTGACGAGGAAATGGAAGTCCTCCGGTTCGTCATGCCCTTTCATCTTTATGGCGGCAAGCCCCAGCGGATAGTATCGGCAAGCGGCCGGGCGATGCTCATAGACCGTGCAGCCCTCCTCCTCGTCGAGAAATACGCACGGGTTCTTCGGTCCGCCCTTGTCGATCATCCTCAACTTGGCAATCGGCATGCCGGATTTGTCGTGCACGGCGGGGGCCGCAAACAGGCGCACGATGGCCTCTGGACGCGCCTCGAAGTGCCGCGCCAGCCTCAGGATGTCGTAGGGTGTCAGAGCAATGTCAGTGTCGTAGCAGCATTCGTTCCAGCACTTCACCCCCTTGTGGCAGTGGAAGCAGAAGCTGTCGGTCGCCTTGTAGCGGACAGCCTGGATGGGGTCGGTGCTCGTCTCCTTCAGGGCCGAGACGATCGGCATTTCCATATCGGCTTCAGCCTGCCGGCGCTTCATCTCCTGCTCGGCGAGCACCTGATCCTCAGGAGCGGGTGCACCGCTCTCTGCATCGCCGTCCTCGGGCGTCACGGGGTCGGGCATGTGCATGGGACCATGCATTCCTTTCGACGGGTGCGAGCGCAACTATACCCCGGAACGACGGAAGGCGCCGACTGTCCCGGCGCCCCCCCAGTCGCAACACCCAAGGTCACGTCAGTGCTTTGCCGCACCGAAGGTCTTCGGCACGAGATCCTTGTGCGGGACCTTCTTCATGGTCCATTGCTTGGTCTCGGGGCTGTATGTCGAGTTGACGAAGACCTTCCAGTTGGCCTCGTCCAGCTTCGGGTAGTCGGCGCGCCAGTAGAAGCCAGGATAACGCGTCTCCTCGCGGAACTGGATGTGGCGCAGGTGGGCCTCTGCCGTCCAGAGGCGATGATAGTTCTCCCAGGCGCGCAAAAGCTCGTGCAGATCCTTTGCACGCAGGTGAACCGAATCCTCCTTGAGCATGGTCAGATAATGCAAGCCCATCTCAAGCAGCTTTGCATTCGTCTGGTAGTACGTCGCAACGCCTGCCACGTACTCGTCCATGATCTTCTGCAGGCGCATCTGGAACATGCGCGGCGTGATGTAGTTGGGATTGATGTCCTCCGCCGTCGTCTTGTCCTTGTGCGCGAGGTAGGTCCTGACGGGCCTGTATATCTCCTCGGCGATCTGCTTCAGGTCTCCCTTCAGGGCCGGCTTGAAGTCCTTGTGATCGCGGCAGTAGCGGACCATGTTCTTGCCGGCGATGCGCCCCTCGGTGTGGCTGCCCGAGGAGAACTTGTGGCCGGAGGCGCCGACCCCGTCGCCCGCCGTGAATAGCCCCTTGACCGTTGTCATTCGATTGTAGCCCCACTGCCACTCCTTGGGCGCAAAGTCCTCGGGGCCCGACACCCAGATGCCGCAGCAGCCTGAATGGCTGCCGAGCAGGTAGGGCTCGGTCGGCATCAGCTCGGACATGCTCTGCTCGGGACGGATGTTCAAGCCCGCCCACACGCCCGCCTGGCCGATGCACATGTCGAGGAAGTCCTCCCATGCCTCGGCCTCGAGGTGCTTAACCTCCTTCGGCGTCATCTTCTCGGCCAGCGCCTTCATGGCGGTGGGCGTGTCCATCATGATGGGCCCACGGCCTTCCTTCATCTCCTTCAGCATGGCGGCGTTGCGCAGGCAGGTCGGCACCACGTACGCCTTGTCGTACGGCGCATATTCGGCGAGCAGGTCCTTGTTCTTGGTCACGTAGTCCTCGCCGAAGCCGTTGATGGCTTTCGATTTGAACAGCAGGAACCATGCGCCGACCGGGCCGTAGCCGTCCTTGAACCGGGTCGGCACAAACCGGTTCTCCATCATGGTCAGCTCGGCGCCGACCTCTGCGGCCATGGCATACGTCGAGCCGGCATTCCAGACCGGATACCAGACGCGGCCCATTCCTTCGCCTGTCGACCGCGGACGGAACACGTTCACCGCGCCGCCGCACGCGACCATCATCGTCTTACACTTGAAGACGTAAATCTTGTGCTCCCTGACAGAGAAGCCGACGGCGCCCGCGATCTGACCAGGGTTGTTGGCATCCAGGAGGAGCTTGACGATGAAAACGCGCTCGAAGATGTTCTCCATGCCGAGCGCCTTCTTGGCTGCCTCGGCGACGATGGTCTTGTAGCCCTCGCCGTTGATCATGATCTGCCAGCGGCCGGAGCGCACGGGCTTGCCGCCGTCCTTGAGCGCCACGCCTTCCGATCCCTTGTCCTTCCAGACCGGCAGGCCCCACTCTTCGAACAGATAGACGGTGTCGTCCACATGGCGGCCGACGTCGTAGACGAGGTCGTCGCGCGTGATGCCCATGAGGTCGGCGGAAACGTAGCGGCAGTAGTCCTCAGGCGTGTTCTCGCCGAGGTAGGTGTTGATGGCGGAGAGGCCCTGCGCCACGGCGCCGGAGCGGTCCATGGCCGCCTTGTCCACCAGCGTGACCTTGACGTCATCGCCGCCCCATCGCTTGGCCTCAAACGCCGCACCGCAGGCGGCCATGCCGCCGCCGACGATCAGAATGTCAGTCTCGTATTCGACGATTTCGGGGTTGCCAAAGCTCGCTTCACTCATGGCGTTGTCTCAGCGTATCCAGAATTGACGTGGTCGGTCGGCGCTTGGTGCGCAGGGTTGCGTAGGAAGGATTGGCTCAGGCGGCAGGCTTGGGCAGCTCTTTGCCGGCTTCCGTAAACAGCCGCTGATCCTTGAGATCGCCGATCTGGGGCTTGTTGCCGTAAGGGTTAATCGACCCGACCGGCGTTGTCCGCACCGGAAACTTGAAGCGCTTCACCTCGCCGTCGCGGAACTTGATGGTCCACATGATGGCGCTGTCGGTGCGGAGCGGGATGGCTGCACCACCCATCGGCACCCAGTCCTGGAAGGAGCGCACCTCGATGGCCTGTTGGGGACAGGCCTTGACGCAGCACTGGCACTCCCAGCACTGCTCGGGCTCTTGGTTGAACGCCTTCATGCGCGTCACGTCGAGCTTCATGAGGTCATGGGGGCATATGTACATGCAGGCGGTGACCTCGCCGCCCTTGCAACCGTCGCATTTCTCTGTGTGTACGAAAGTTGGCATTCCAATCCTCCCAGAGCTGCCATTGATCTTTGTGCACCGCACGGTCAAGGTCGGCAATAGCAATTCAAATATCAAAAGGCATGAATGCTCGCATGTCCAGCACATTTGTCGCGGAGACACACCGTGACGCAGGGAAGGCGGCCGCACAATATTGCGCGGCCGAACAACTGAGTGGTGCGGAATGCGGCTGTCGGCGGCCTCCGGCGCTGCGCCCCTAGGGCGACCCGTATGCGCCTTTCGTCGAATTCGAGGGGCTCGCCGGCGGCGCTCGGCCCCCCACATCAGCCCCCATGACCCCTGCAAAGCGGGACCGCCTTGACGCCTAGCCCGCTCCAGCGGCCTTCAAGAGATCCCGGATCGCGGTCTTGTTCTTCGCAACCGCAACGTCGAGCGCCGTTTGCCCTTTGCCGTCACGCGCGTTGATGTCGGCGCCGTGCGCGAGGAGCAGTTTGACCACCTCTGCGTTGCCGCGGGCCGCCGCCCAGTGCAGGGCTGGTCCGCCCTTGGTGTCCACCGCATTGGCCGAGGCCCCCTTGGCGAGGAAGGCGTGGACGATCGCAGGGTGACCCTTCTTGATGCCTTCGATCATGTCGCGGTCGGCGCCGAAGCGGCCGGTATCCCAGCCGCCGATAGGGAGGTAGAAAAGCTCCTTGCTCCCATCGGCCCTGGGCCGCATCTCCTGCACCATCGGGTGGTAGGCCTGTGCCATGGTGTCCACCAGAGCGGCGCCAGCGCCGTACTCGAGCGCAACTCCCACGGCCGCCTCGAGTCGATCGAAGCCGAATATGGCGCGCCCGTCCGGCGAGCGGACGTAGTAGCGATAGGCCTTCATGGCGGCACATCTTACGCTTCATGGCGCCGGCCGTCGCCACGCACGGGGCCGAGATCGGTCCCGCGGGCAGGCTGCCGGCACTCCGTCATGCGCTCACGCGGTGCCAAGGCTCCGGTAGTACTCTCTCAGAATGGCGATGACTTCCGGCCTGCTGAACTCGATTGGCACGTCCTCGCCCTTCGAGAGCATCTCGCGCTGGCGCGTGCCCGACACCGAAAGGTGGTGCTTGGGATCGTGCGGGCAGGTCTTGCCCGTGGCCATGCCGCCGCAGCGGTAGCAATAGAACGTCACGTCGATCTTGAGCGGCTTGCACAGCAGCGCGCCGTCCCAGAGCTCGTCGAAAATGTGCTGCGCGTCGAGCGGACCGTAATAGCTGCCCACCCCCGCATGATCGCGCCCGACGACCAGGTGCGAGCAGCCGAAGTTCTGGCGGATGAGCGCGTGAATGAGCGCTTCGCGTGGACCCGCGTAGCGCATCTCGATCGGATAGCCGGCCTGGATGGCGATGTTGGGCTTGAAGTAGTTGTCGATCATGGCCTGTATGGCGCGCGTCCTGACCTCGGCAGGAATATCGCCCGCCTTGAGCTTGCCGAGCACCTGGTGGATGAAGACGCCGTCCGTCACCTCGGCTGCGATCTTGGCGAGATGCTCATGGCTGCGGTGCATGGGGTTGCGCGTCTGGAAGGCGGCCACCTGGTTCCATCCCCGCTTCGCGAACTCGGCGCGCGACTCCTCGGGTCGTAGATAGAGGCCCTTGTACTTGACAGGATACTCGCCCTCTGAAAGCGCAATCACAGGGCCGCCCACATTGACCTCGCCCTGCTGCATCACCTTCTCCACGCCGGGATGCTTCGGATCGGTCGTGCGAAATACACTCTTGCATTCGAGGTTTCGGTCGATCGCGTATTTCTCGCGTACCATCAGCAGGCCAAGGATCTCGCCGGTCTCGCCGTCGGCGAGCGCGACCTCCTCGCCCACGCCCAGGCTGTCGGCGATGCCCTTGGCCAATGAGAGTGTGATCGGAATGGGCCAGAAGACGCCGTTCGAGAGTTTCATGTCGGTGACCGAGCCGCGCCAGTCGTCGTGGCCCATGAAGCCTTCCAAGGGCGTGTAGGCGCCCATGCCGAGCATGAAGATGTCCGAGACCTCACGGGACGTAAGCGGAACCTTCTTCAGTCTTTCGGCGCGCCTGCGCGCCTCTGCGCGCTCTGGCGCTGGAAGGAGCAGCGGCTTCAAGGATCCGCCACCGTGCGGCGCAATCAGACTGGACATGGTCGGTTCCCTCCCTTGGGATGCGCGTTCGGCGCGTTGCGGCAAGAAGCGTCGATCGAAGGGCTTGCCTGCCACGATTAGGCGGTATCTTATTCAAAAAGTCGAATATAAGAATTGACGCATGATAGAACCGACATGCCGAGTATGGCGGTCGGGATTGCGGCAGGGGAGGAAAGACATGACGCTCGACGGACCCAAGGCAGGACCGAAGAGCCAGACCATTCTCGTCGTCGGAGGCGGGATCGCCGGCATCACCGCGGCGCTGGAGGCTGCGGAGACCGGCCATGAGGTCGTCCTTCTGGAGCAAGGGCCCAGCCTCGGGGGCCGGGTGACGCGGTTGGCCCGGTACTTCCCCAAGCTTTGCCATCCAACCTGCGGCCTCGAGATCAACTATCAGCGCATCAAGAAGAACCCGCGCCTGAAGGTGATGACGATGTGCGAGCCGACGGCGGTGGCAGGCCGCAAAGGCGCGTTCACCGTCACCATCAGACGCCATCCCCGTTATGTCAACGACAAGTGCACGGCCTGTGGCGAGTGCGCCAAGGCGACGGCGATCCGCGTGCCCAATCCCTACAACTATGGCCTCGACAAGGTGAGCGCCGCCTATCTGCCGCATGAGCACGCCATGCCCATGCGCTACGTGATCGATCCCGCAGCCATGCGGGCGGGCGAAGGCGCCAAACTGAAAGCGGCCTGTGCCTACGGAGCGGTCGACCCGGACGAGAAGGAGACCACGTTCGAGCTGTCGGTCGGCGCCATCATCTGGGCGACGGGCTGGCGACCGTACGATCCCAACAAGCTCGACGTGTACAGCTATGGCCATTCGGCCGACATCATCAACAACGTCGAGATGGAGCGGCTTGCGGCCCATGACGGGCCTACCCAGGGTAAGATTCTTCGGCCGTCGAATGGCGAGCCCGCCAAGAGAGTTGCGCTCATCCAATGCGCGGGCAGCCGTGACAACAATCATCTGCCGTACTGCTCGCGCATCTGCTGCCTCGGCTCGCTCAAGCACGCCGCCTATGTTCGCGAGCAGTATGCCGATGCAGAGGTGCACATCTACTACATCGACATCCGCGCCCACGATAAGCTGGAAGCCTTTTACAACAAGGTGCGCTCAGATCCGCAGGTGAGGTTCATAAAGTCGAAGCCCGCCCACATCCGTGTGGGCGATGACGGTCGTCCCGTGCTCTTCGGCGAGCGCACCATCGATCGGCAGATCTACGCCGAGCCTTACGATCTCGTGGTGCTGGCAACCGGCATGGAGCCGTCGGCCGTCGAGGGG
Organism: Hyphomicrobiaceae bacterium; assembly: GCA_008933705.1. Lineage (GTDB taxonomy): Bacteria > Pseudomonadota > Alphaproteobacteria > Rhizobiales > Hyphomicrobiaceae > AWTP1-13. The sequence goes on along the minus strand of WBUN01000010.1, from coordinate 90,401 downwards.
TACAGGCCGGCAGTCAGCCTCGCGGCCGACGACTACGGATTCCTGGTGGCGAACGAGCAGGATGGCGATGACGGCATCTTCTCTGCCGGCGTCGCCTCCGGTCCCCTCGACGTGTCGATGTCCGTGCAGTCGGCGACCGCGGCGGCGCTGAAAGCCGTGCAGGCCGTCAGGAGCGGCATGTAGAGACGGGGCGCCGCCCGGCGGCAGCCGCAAGCGAAAAACAGTCTTGACCCCTTGGGAGCGCGCAAAGTGTCGGAGAAGAAACCCGCAGTCTACCTCTGCAAAGGGTGCGGCATCGGCGAGGCTGTCGACGTCGACGCGCTCGAAACCGTTGCCAAGTCCGAATTCAAGATCGGCCGCTGCCTGCAGCACGCGGCGCTCTGCTCGGACGATGGCCTTGCAACGATCAGGAACGACGTGGAGTCGGGCAGCGTCAACCGCATGGTGATTGCGGCCTGCTCGCATCGCGTCATGACCGACAAGTTTCAGTTCGGTGCCGCACCAGTTGTGCGGGCCGGCCTGCGCGAGCAGGTGGCGTGGTCGCAGCCGGCCAAGGCTGAGGACACGCAGATGCTCGCGGCCGATCAGATCCGCATGGGCGTGACGCAGCTCAGCCGGACCGAGACGCCTGCGCCGTCGGTCGTGCAGGAGTTCTCGCGTACCGTCATGGTCGTCGGCGGCGGCATCACGGGGCTTACGGCCGCCCGCGAGGCGGCGAAGGCCGGATACCCGGTGCTGCTGGTCGAGAAGACCGACAGGCTCGGCGGATGGGCGGCGAAATGGTCCGCCCGCATGCCGCATCGGCCGCCATACCGGGACGTTCAGCCCAATGACGTAGGCAAGCTCGTCACGGCAGTGCAGGCGGACAAGCAGATCACCGTCAAGACCAACACGCTGATCACGAGGACAGCGGGTCAGCCAGGCGCGTTCGCCGTAACGCTGTCGCAGGGCGGACAGGAGACGACCGAAAGGGTTGGCGCCATCGTCGTGGCAACGGGCTGGCGGCCCTACGACGCGAGCAAGCTCGGGCATCTCGGCCATGGCAGCTCGCCGGACGTCGTGACCGGCATCGAGCTCGAGGCGATGCTCAAGGCCGGCACGCTGACGCGCAAATCCAACGGCGCGCCCGTTGAGAGAATTGCCTTCGTGCAGTGTGCGGGAAGCCGCGACCCCGATCACCTGCCCTACTGCTCGAGCGTTTGCTGCGGCGTCTCCATCAAGCAGGCCCTGCAGGTGGTAACCCGTAGTCCCAAGGCCTCCGCCTACATCGTCTACGAAGAGTTGCGCACGCCCGGCACGGCCGAGGAGTTCTATCGCCAGGCGCAGAAGGCCGGCGTCATCTTCATGAAGGGCAAGGCCGGCAAGGTCGATGGCGGGCGGATGACGGTGACCTATCAGGACGAGCTGCTCGGCATGGATGTGCCCCTCGGCCCGCTCGACATGATCGTCCTGGCGACGGGCATGGTGCCGAATTCGACCAATCCCGACGCCCCCGCAGTCGAGCCCGAGAAGGGCGAGGCCCAGCTCAAGGACGACATCAACCCGGTCGCCCCCATCAAGGTGGCCGGATACCTGTCGGGTGAAGGCAAGGCCTGGCCGCATATCGACAAAGGCGTGCCTCCCGGCGGGCCCATCCTCAATCTGCAATACCGGCAAGGTCCGCACATCCCCATCCTGGCCGACGGCTTCTCGGACAGTCACTACATCTGCTTTCCCTACGAGACCCGCCGCTCCGGCATCTACACGGCGGGGCCTGTACGCAGGCCGATGGATATGGCGGAGAGCGCCGAAGACGCCATGGGCGCCGTGCTCAAGGCCATCCAGGCGATCGAGGGCTCGAAAATGGGTTCCTCGCTGCATCCGCGCGTCGGCGACCTCTCGTTTCCGAAGATCGGCCACGACAAGTGCACCAAATGCCGGCGCTGCACGGTGGAATGCCCGTTTGGCGCCATCGACGAGGACGAGCAGGGGCGGCCAGTCATCAACCCGTCGCGATGCCGACGCTGCGGCACATGCATGGGCGCATGCCCGGTGCAGACCATCACGTTCGACAACTACAATCCGCAGATGGTCAACGCGATGATCGAGGCCAACGAGATCCCCGACGAGTTCTCGGAGAAGCCGCGCATCCTCGTGCTTGCCTGCGAGAACGACGCCTACCCGGCGATCGACATGGCCGGCATCAACCGGCATCAGTGGTCGCCTTTCGTGCGCATCATCCCCGTGCGCTGCCTCGGGTCCGTGACCATGCAGTGGATATCGACCGCGCTGCAGAAGGGCTACGACGGCATCATGCTGATGGGCTGCAAGTCGGGAGACGACTATCAGTGCCACTTCGTCAAGGGATCAGGCATCGCCAAGGAGCGCATGTCGAAGGTCGGCGAGACGCTCAAGAGCCTGATGCTCGAAAAGGAGCGTGTGACGATGGAGGAGGTGTCCATTGCGGACAGCCACCGTGTGCCGGAGGTTGTCAACAAGTTCGCTGAGCTGATCGGCGCGATGGACCCAAATCCGATGAAGGGCTTCTGAGCCATGACCGTGGCGCCTCCAGACACGAGCACGAAGTACGACCTGGATTTCGCAAAGTGGGTCTACGAGAACATCGAGGGCGGCGACAAGCTTGCGCTGTGCATGCAGTGCGGCGTGTGCTCGGGCTCCTGTCCCATCGGCGTGCAGATGGACTATGGACCGCGCAAGCTCTTCATGATGATCCGTGCGGGCATGAAGGAGGAGGTCATGACCTCCAGCACGCAGTGGAACTGCACGTCGTGCTACCGCTGCGTCGTGCGCTGCCCGCGCAGCGTCCCGGTGACGTACATACTGCAGGATCTTGCCGCCAAGTCGGCCGAGCTCGGCTATGCGCAAAAGACCAACGAGAACGTCAACTTCGCCAGATCGTTCTGGTGGTCGGCCAAGACCTTCGGCAGGACCGACGAGAGGCTCGTGACCGCGCTCTACTACTTCTCGTTCGGCCTCAAGGAAGGCTACCAACGTGGACTGGCGAATTTGAAGATCGCCCTCAATTTCGTGAAGAGGGGCCGAATGCACATCGGCCTGCCGCACCGCATAAAGGGCAGAAGGCAGCTGAAGGCGATCCTGGCCAAGGCCGAGGAGATAGCCAAACGCGAAGGCCTGCACTGAAGGAGGCCGCTCCAATGACAGACAACACCACTGACAAGAAGAAGTTTACGTACTATCCGGGCTGTTCCAGCCAGGGCAGTGCGAGGCATCTGGACGAATCGCTGCGTGCCATCGCGCCAGAGCTTGGCATCGAGCTCGACGAGCTCGAAGACTGGAATTGCTGCGGCGCTTCGGTCGGCCATATCGGCGGCGGCCAGCTTCCGAACGTGGCACTGACCGGGCGGAACCTTGCCCATGCGCAGCGCCAGGGCAGGCAGGATGTCGTCACAGGCTGCGCCGCCTGCTATCTGAACACGCATGGCGGCAACGAGAAGATCAAGGCGGACGTGAACCTGCGCCGCAAGGTCAACGACGCCTTGGCTGCGGGCGACCTCTCCTATGACGAGGACTTGAGGGTCCGTCACATGTGCGAGGTGATCGTCAACGAGGTCGGTGTCGACAAGGTCAAAGAGCGCGTCACGAAGCCCCTGACCGGCCTGAAGGTGGCCGGCTATGTCGGCTGCCAGACCGTCCGTCCCTTTGCCAACACCGATGCGGGCGGAGAGTACGACACGTACGACGACCCCGCGTTTCTAGACGATTTCACCGAGGCTCTTGGTGCCGAGCCCGTGCCTTTCCAGCACAAGACGGCGTGCTGCGGCGGGTCAGTCGCGGTCATGAGCCCCGATCGCACGCTACATCTCGTCAAGAATATCCTGGAGGAGGCCAAGCAGGCCGGCGCTGACGTCATCTCGACGCCTTGCCCGCTGTGTCAGACCAATGTCGAGATGTACCAGGAACAGATCAACGAGAAGTTCGGCACCGACTACAATATCCCGGTCGTGTTCTACAGCCAGTTGATGGCCGTTGCCTTCGGCCTCGACGCTAAGAAGGACGCGGCGCTGCATCGCAACACCATCGCGCCCGAGAAGCTCGAGGAGCTGGCGACGGGCAGAGGCGAGGCGAAGCCGCGGGGTGCGGAGCCGGCATCTCCCGCTGCCATAGGCCGTGACTGAGATCTTCCTCCGCGGGCCCGCAGGCTCAGCGGCGCCGGCCTAAGGTTGCGCCTTCTTCTTTGGCGGCGGCTTGAGCGACGCGAAGTAGGTCGCCAGCGCCAGCATCTGCTCGTCATCGAGCGACTGCGCAACCGAGATCATCGTGGGGTTCTGTCGCTCGCCGGCCTTGTAGAACTTCAATGTGACGACGAATTCATCGGTCGACCAGCCGATGATCGTCGGTATGGCGCTGTCGCTCCCGTCGGTGCGATGGCAGGTCGTGCACTCGCGTGAGAGGTGCTCGCCGTAGGCGAGGCGCTGCTTCTCGTCGGCCGCCACAGCAACAGGCTGACAGGCGGCCGCGATGCCTACAGATAGGGAAAAGATGCGTCTGGCCAACATCCTCCTCGTCCTCCCCATGCTCGGCTTGCGCGGGGCCGCCCACTCTCTCGCGGCCAGGACCTCTTGCGTGTCTCTCTCGCGTGCCTGCTTTCGCGCTCAAGGCGCGTGCTAGTTCTTCGTGGTGCCGGCTCCGTCCGGACAGAAGTGCTTGTGGAGCGTTGCGACGATATCCTTCGCCGGCGTCTCCGTCATCGAGTAGTGCACGAAGTGACCCTGGCGCTCGGCCCGTACCAAGCCGTCCAGTCTCAGTCTCGTCAGATGCTGCGATACGAGGCTTTGCCGCGCACCGACCGCGTCGCAGATCTCGGTGACGGTCTTGGCGCCGTCCATCAAGAGACAAAGGATCATCAGGCGATGGGTGCTTCCGATAGACCGCAGAAGCTCCGCTGCCTGCTCGGCGGCGCCGCGCATGGCAGTCAAGACGTTTCCTTCGAGGTCCTTGGTCTCGCCGTCGAGGCGGGGTTGTTGCGTATCTTTCATCGTGCTCGCTCAATAAGTGGATCCGCGTCGCCGTGCGGATGAACCAACGTTCAAAATATCCGAATGTACGAATTCTTGCAACGCAGTACGGCGATTTTCGAAGATTCCCATGGAAGCCTGCTTGGACCGTTTCCAGGCCCAAGCCTCATTTTTTGCAATGCAGCAGAAGAGCGGGAGCCAGGGCTCAGTGCGCGCGCTTGATGAGAAAGCGGTAAACGCCGCCCGCCTCGCTCTGCTCGACCAACTCATTTCCGGTTGTGCGGCAGAACGCCTGGAAATCGGCTACCGAACCAGGATCGGTGGCGAGCACTTCGAGGGTGCCGCCTGCCGGCACTTCGGTTATTCCCTTTTTCGCCTTGAGAATTGGAATGGGGCAGTTCACTCCCTTGGCATCGATCGTCTTGTCCGCCATTGCGTGTCCTTCCTAGTCCTTGCTGGCAGCGGGCTGCCTTTCTATCGCGGCTCGCCGGATGTCTCGCCGCACACGAACATTCGCACATTCATATCTGTGAATTCAAGTGCCTGAATAGGCAAATGCGAGGCGGGGCTGCGAACAGTCTCTCAAGTTGCCGGCACAAATGCGTACGCTCCTCCCTTGCGCTCGACCCGTCCCAAGCCGGATTGCGGCAGATGATAGCCGATGACAAGGCTTCGGTCGCTGGCGAGGCGATCAAGGAGCTTCCTGCGCGTGGCGACGCCGCGGTCGGGCTCATGATCTGCTGCCGGCTTCCAATCCGGGTAGGCGAACGAGACAACGGGGTGCGTCAGCGCATCGCCGAGCACGATCAGCGTATCGCGTCCGCCGGCAACCTCGAGGGATATATGTCCCTGCGTATGTCCGCGCGTATCGATGGTGCGGATGCCGGCAACGATGTCATCGCCCGCCTTGATGGTTTGCACCCTGCCCTTGATGCCCAAGAGGTTGCGCTTGGCACCGGGCGCGAGGTTCTGGCGGTCCGACGGTATCTTGTTCAGCACGTCGTCGGACACCCAGAGGTTCCATTCGTCGGCCGAGATCATGTAGGAGGCGTTGGGGAAGGTCGGCGCATCCTCGAACTCGTCCATGGCTCCCCAAAGATGGTCGGGATGGCCGTGCGTGAAAACGATCCTGGTCACGCGCTTCCTGTCGATGCCGAGCGCTTCCAGATTGTCGACGAGCTTCCCTGCGGTCGGCATGAAGTTGGGACCGGCACCGACGTCGATCAGAATGAGCTCCGACTTGGTCTTGATCAGCGTGACGTTGGTCGGCGCACTGACCTGAGGCGTGAGATCGGCCAGCCCGAGGGCGACAGCAAGCTTGGCCGGATCGGCGTTTCGTGCAAGCCCCTCGGCCGGAAGCGTCAGGTGGCCGTCGCTGACGATGGTGATCTCGAATTCGCCGTGCGCGAATGTCCGCGCGGCTGCCGCGTGGGCGCTTGCGCTGCCCAGGCCGATGTCCGCCACGGCGCCATATGCGGCACCGGCAAACGCGGCGAGGAAGCAGCGACGGTCCAGCCCGCGCCGGGATTCAAAGCCAGCCGCCATAGGGCTGACTGGCGAGACTGGTGCTCTCGTGCGCATGTGTGCTCCTCCGGGCTCGTCCGCGTGATTGTTTAATATTAGGAAGTGTGAATATATTAGTCGCATGGGATGGATCGGGCTACTGCAACAAATCGAAGAGCTGGAGGATGTGCCGTTCGACGCCGACCTCGTAGCTGCGATGGAGGCTGAGGCGCGGGCCGCCGGAGGGTTCGGTCCCATCCGCTTCTCGACCCCGACGTTCAAGGAATACGCGTCCACCGAGATGAAGGGATGCGGGAAGAATTCCTTTCCGGCCTTCTCTGTGACGGCCGGAGCATGCGCGCTGGACTGCGATCACTGCCGCGCCAGGATCCTCGAGCCGATGATACCGGCGACGACGCCGCAGATGCTCGAGCAAAAGGTCCGCGATCTCATCATGTTGCAGAACCTGCAGGGCTTCCTGCTCTCGGGCGGGTCCAACAAGCGCAATGAGATCAAGTACGAGAGGTACTACCCGGCTATCGAGCGTCTGAAGCGCGACTTTCCACACTTGAGGATCGCCGTTCACTCGGCCCTTCTGGACGAGCGGCGGGCACGACTGATGGAGAGCGCGGGTGTCGATACGGCGATGATGGACGTCATCGGCTCCGGTGAAACCATCCGGCAGGTCTATCATCTCGACCGGCCAGTGGCCGATTTCGAGGCGGCGCTGGCGGCGCTGTGCTCGACCCGGATGGAGGTCGTGCCCCACATCGTTGTCGGCTTGCATTATGGCCGCATCCTCGGCGAGGTGGCGGCGCTGGACATCTGTGCGCGCCATGCCATCCACTCGCTCGTGCTGGTCGTGATCATGCCGTTCTACGCAAAGCCCGGCACGTTCGTGACGCCGACGACGTCGGATGTCGGCCGCATCTTCTTGGACGCGCGGCGGCGGGTGCCGGCCAAGCAGGTGCTGCTCGGCTGCGCGCGTCCTCCCGGCATGCACAAGCGGGTCACGGATGCGTATGCCGTCATGGCCGGCTTGGACGGCATTGCATTCCCGGCGGACGGAGCGGTCGCCGTTTCACGGGCCATCGGCCGTCCTTACGAGCAGCAGCATGCGTGCTGCTCCATCAAGATAGGCGGCGGGCTGCGGGCGCCTGCAGCCGCAGCGTGCGCGTCATGAATGCCCGGATACGTGTCGACATCCTGGTTGCAGGACTTGGACCGGCCGGTGCGACGGCGGCAGCGGCCGCTGCGCGTGCGGACCGGCGTGTGCTGGCCATCGACCGCAAGCGCCAGGCCGGCTTGCCCGTTCAGTGCGCCGAGTTCGTGCCGGCCATGATCGGACCGTTGCTTGAAGCGGATCAGACGGCGGCCGTCCGCTCGAGCTGGCGCCAGGGCGTGCGCGCGATGCACACGTTTGTGGAGGACGATGCGCCGCACCTCAAGGAGCACTTCCCCGGCCACATGATCGACCGCGCGGCTTTCGATGCCGCGCTCGTGGCTGCAGCCGTTGCCGAGGGCGCCGAATGCCGCTTCGGCGTCGGCTTGTCCAGCGTCGACACGGATGGAACCGCGCGCCTGTCCGACGGCCGCGCCGTCGAGGCCCGCGTGATTATCGGAGCCGACGGGCCGCGCTCGCCGGTCGGCCGGGCGATCGGCCAGGTCAATCGCGAGCTCGCCGAGACACGCCAGATCACGATACCGTTGCTGAAGCCGTTCGATGCGACGGACATCTTCCTGTCCGCCCGCATTTCCGGTGGCTACGCTTGGCTCTTTCCCAAGGCAGACAGGGCAAACCTGGGGCTCGGCATCGCGCCTGAGCAGCGCCATCTTCTGAAGCCCCTGCTCGATGATCTGCACCGTCAGCTCGTAGCCGAGGGCCGGGTCGGCCGAGACGTCCTCGGTCATACGGGAGGCGCGATCCCCGTCGGCGGCATGCTGCACCCGCAGGGCGAAATCGGGCGAAGCCTGGTTCTGCTGGCCGGCGACGCGGCAGGGCTGACGAACCCGATTACAGGTGCCGGCATAAACCCGGCAGTCATCTCCGGCCGGCTTGCGGGGCTGGCCGCGGCGGAGGCCGTCGGCGGCACGGGTGGTGCCTGCAGGTATGCGGAGGAGCTGGAGGACTTGTTCAAGTCCTCCCTCGATCGGGCGCTGGCAAGAAGGCGGCAGCTCATGCATGTCTATGCCGACGGCGGCCGACCATCCCGCGACGAGCTGCAACGAAGCTGGATCGCGTTTCCGCAGTATTGGGCGGCGGCATAGATAACGGGAGAAGGCAGAGCGTCATGACGTGCCTCAAGAGAGAGATCGCGTTGCCGACCCGCATCGGGGTCGGCGGGCTCGACCACAATCCGTTCGAGGCAATGAAGCCGCGTGCGCCGCGCGCTGTCCCTGCCGAGGCCAAGAACGGGGGACGCGTGAAGGCGGCGAACGTGCCCCCCGAGGGTGTATACCTGCCGAACAACAATCGCTTGGCCCCGCATATGCGCTCGCCCGATTACGTCCAGATGTCGACGGCAGCGGCCATCACGCTGGGCGTGATGCCGGGTCGGATGCACCGCTGCGGCTGCACGCGCTGCCTCAACCTCTTGCTGACCTATCCGGAGGGCTGTCGCGCCAACTGCGCCTACTGCGGGCTCGCGCGGCATCGCGAGGCCGAGCGCGACTACGCCGACCGCAACTTCATCCGGGTCGATTGGCCTGCCGTGCCGATGGGTGAGATCGTCGCAAGAGTTGCGGCCGACGGGGGCAATACCCCCTTTCACCGCATGTGCATTTCGATGATCACCCATCCGCGTTCGGACGCGGACACCGTGACGGTGCTCAAGACATGGACGAGCCGCATCGACCCGGCCACCGTGCCCGTGTCGATCCTCTCCAATCCGACCACCATGTCGGCCGCGGACGTTCGCCAGCTGAAGGATCTCGGCGCCGACATCTTCACGGTCGCGCTCGATGCGGCGACGCCCGAGATATTCGACCGCACCCGCGGCAAAGGGGTCGATTCCCCGCACAGCTGGGCGAAGTATTGGGAGGTCCTTGACATCGCGCGCGACGTGTTTGGTCCGCAGAAATTCGGCGCGCACATCATTGTCGGCATGGGTGAAACCGAATACGACGTGCTGATGCTTGTGCAGCGGCTCGTCGACATGGGCGGCCACAGCCACATGTTCTGCTTCTTCCCGGAGAAAGGGTCTCTCATGGACCATCTTCCGGCCACGCCGCGCGACCAGTGGCGGCGCGTGCAGTTGGCTCGATATCTGATCGACTATGCCCAGGTTCGAGTCGAGCACATGCGCTTCGACGAGGCCGGCCGCGTCGTCGATTTCGGCATTCCGAAAGCCGAGCTCGATTCCATCATCGACAAGGGTATCGCCTTCCGCACGAGCGGTTGCCCCGGCAAGATCCAGGAGGACATTTCCGCCTGTGATAGGCCATACGGGGACAGCCCTCCCTCCAACATCGCCAGCTATCCGTTTCAGCCCGCTGCTGCCGATCTGCGCAAGATCCGTCATCAGCTCGGCATGGAGAAGGCGAGTGATCCCTATCGCGAATCCGAGGAGCTGGAGGAGCTCGGCTGAGCCATGGCCATTCCTTTCCGCGTCATCGACACGGGCGTTCGCGACGGCCGCATCCAGATCGCCTTCGACCAGGCATTAATCGAGCTGCACCGCGGCGGCCGCGTACCCGACACCATCCGGTTCCTGCGCTTCGAGCCGAGTGCCCTCGTTGGCCGCCACCAGGCCATTCGGCAGGAGCTGAAGCTCGACTTCTGCCGCTCCAATGGGGTGGCCCTCGTCCGCCGCATCACCGGAGGCGGTGCGATCTATCTCGATCCCAGCCAGGTCGGCTGGGAGCTCGTGCTTTCCAGAAAGCGGCTGCCGATGGCGACGCTTGCCGACTACACGCGGGCGATCTGTGAAGCGGTCGCGTTCGGACTATCGAAGTCCTTCGCCATCGATGCACGCTACCGTCCCCGCAACGACATCGAGGTCGGCGGTCAGAAGCTCTGCGGCACGGGCGGTTTCTTCGACGGCGACACGCTCTTCTATCAGGGCACCGTGCTCGTCGATGCGGACCCCGCGCGGATCATGTCGTGCCTGAATGTGCCCGAGGCCAAGCTCAAGAAGCGCGGCATCGACAAGGCGGAGCAGCGCGTCACCACGTTGAAGGCGCTGCTTGGCGGCAAGGCGCCGGATATATCCGCCGTGCATGAAGCCGTTCTCCTCGGCCTCGCCGAGCGTCTCGGCATTGCCCCCGAGAACGGCAAGCCGAGCAGCGAGGAGGAGGCTTTGGCGGCCAAGCTCAACGCCGAGGAGATCGGAACCGAGGAGTTCGTCTTCTCCATCGACGATCCGCGCGGTGCGGGCGTGCTCGAAGCCTCGCATACCGGTCCCGGTGGCACGGTCACGGCGTACGTGCGTCTCGAAGGTCGCGGCGATGCGCGGCGCGTTCGCGAGGTCCTGCTGACTGGTGACTTCTTCGTCACGCCGCCGCGACTGATCTACGACCTTGAAGCTTCACTGCGCGGCGCCATGGTCGGCGACGCCGGTGCCGCGGTCGACCGCTTCTTCGCGGCAACCAAGCCCGATCTCCTGACGATATCGCCAGCGGACTTCCGGACAGTCGTCGAGGCAGCCGTAAGCTCTGACACTGGATGAAGTACGTCACGGTAATCCAGCATACGCAGTCGGAATGGCTGGGCCACATCGAAGATCACTTTGAAGGTCGCGGCATCCGCTTCGGCTACTCGCGGCCCTTCACGGCGGGCGGCAAGCTGCCGGACCGCGACCTGCTCGGCGACGGTCTCATTGTGCTCGGCGGCGGCCCATGGGGCACGGCAACGGCGGACCGCACATTGCCCACGCTCGAGGCGGAGGTCCGGCTCGCACGGGTTTGCCTTATGCTCGATAAGCCCGTGATCGGGATCGGGCTCGGGGCGCAGATTCTGGCTCTTGCGGCCGACGGGCGGTCCGAGGCGGCGCCGCTGACGCTCAGGGTGGGCGAGGCTCGGCGCGTGAGAGACGATGCGCTCAACGGCTTCCTGCCCGAACGCTATCCCAACGTCGTATATATGCGCGACCGCCCCATTCCGCCGGACTACGCGCAGGTGCTTGCCATCGACGAGGGGGGCGTCCCCGCACTTTTCCAGATCGGTCGCAACGCATTCGGTTTCACCGGGCATCCCGGCGTTCGTCGCGCCATGATCGAGGATCTCCTGATGGAGTGCGATGAGGTGCCGGAGGATGCCGCGGCTGGGCTCGACAAGCTGCTGGCCATAGGCGGCGCCGTCGAGGACGCGCTGGTGCCCATCATGGCCGGGCTCATCCAGCTCACGGGCTGGATGGGTCCATAAAGCCGGGCCAGGTTGCTGCAGCGCAGCAATCATGCATGCTCGCAGCTGGTCAGCGCCGCGATATTCATAAATGCGAATATTTGATTGCGGTCAAATCGGTTGGGCGCTATGCTGCAAAACTGAAGAGGATTGCGTCAACGACACAGATGCGCCTTAGCGCAGGGAGGAGGAACATTGGCCAAGAAGCTGCTGATCGTGATGGCAAACACCGACCCCCGCAACGGCGAGGAACTGGGGGCGCCGTTCTTTCAGGCCTCCGTCGCGGCTGCCATGGATTACGACGTTGAGGTCATCTGCACGGCAACATCCGGGCGCCTCATGAAGAAGGGCGTTGCCGAGAGCCTTGTGGTGAAGCCCGGCAGCCCCAAGACGGTCTACGACTTCATCAAGGACGCACATTCGGCGGGCGTGAAGTTCTACTGCTGCTCGCCCAACCTCGATCTGTTCGACATGAAGAAGGAAGACATGATTCCCGAGTGCGCGGGGATCGTCGGCGGAGCCTATCTGATCGAGCAGGTCATGGAGAGCGACTGCAAGGTGCTCACCTACTGATCCTTGCCGCCTCTGCCTACGCTTCGTAAGGGCCGTGACGCTCATGTCTCATGCCGCAGCAAGCCGCGTACAGGACTTCATCGGCGATCCCGTCTCCGAGAAGCCGCCCGTGGCGCGCGCCAAGCTCGAAGAGATATTCCAGGATATCCAGCAGGACCTTCGCTTCGATCACGAGCTGAACGGCTGCCTCAACTGCGGCATCTGCACGGCGACCTGTCCGGCGGCGCACTATTACGACTTCTCTCCGCGCGAGATCGTGCAGCTCCTGTGGACCGAAAACCTGGAAGGCATCTACGATGCCATGCAGGAGAAGATCTGGTCATGCGCGCAGTGCTACACGTGTGCGGCGCGGTGCCCCTTCGGGAATTCCCCAGGCGGTCTCGTCATGCTGATGCGTGAGGTCGCCATCAAGCATCAGATGCAGTCAGCCAAGGACGTGCTGCGCCCGTTCAGCCGCGTGATGCTGAAGCTGATTTCGACCGGCAATCAGCTCGCACCCGACATGATAACGCCCGATCACTTCGCGGATTGGGGGCCTAACATTTCCAAGGTGGACGCGCCGCTCAAGGTGCTGCGCAAGGCGATTCCGATGGCGACGCTCAACACCACGGCGACGGCCTGGGAGGTGAACCTCAAGACGTCGGTCGAGCTTTACACGATCTGGGAGATGACCGGGGTCCTCAGCCAGCTCGAAGGGATCGACGAGAACCTGTTCGATGTCATCACCGACATCATGGATGAGAAGCGCGAGGATTGGAAAGATTTCATCGAGGATCAGGACAACGACGACTGATCCCGCAGCCGGGTGCACGCGCGGCCCGGCGTGAAAGTGGAGGATGCCATGGCAACCAAGAATGGTAACGGCGACCTGGTGCAGGCGGGCCAACGCTTCACTGGCCACGGGCCGGAATGGAAGGACGCGAACCTGTCCCCGCGCGAGGCCTCGATCGCCACGGCCTGGGTCGAGCAGAAGATCGACAAGCGCTCCATGCTGACCAACAAGGATCGCGTGGAGGATGTGCGCGATGCGATGTGGCAGCTTGAGAAGGATGGCGAAATCCTGGTGCACCGCGTCGCGGACGTGCATCAGCCGGTCGAGGCAAAGACCCTGTACGGCTGGACCAAGCGCATTCCGACGACGCAGCTTTGGCACCACAAGAGCTGCGGCCAGTGCGGCAATATCCCGGGATATCCCGTCTCGCTGCTCTGGCTCATGAACAAGATGGGGATCTCCTACCTCGACGAGACCGACCAGACAAGTTGCACCGCGTGGAACTATCACGGCTCGGGGATCGGCAACATCGAGAGCCTTGCCGCCGTCTTTCTGCGCAACTTCCACCAGGCTTATGTTTCGGCGAAGGCCCAAGGTCTCCCCGCTGGTCATTTCTACCCGCTCGTCCATTGCGGCACCTCGTTCGGCAACTACAAGGAGGTGCGCGGCTATCTGATCCACTCGGCCAAGCTGCGCGAAAGCGTGAAGAAGATCCTGGGCAAGCTCGGTCGGCTCGTCGACGGCAAGCTGCTGATCCCTGAAGAGGTCGTGCACTATTCCGAATGGGTGCACGTGATGCGCAGTCGGATCAAGAACTACCAGGAGATCGACGTCTCCGGAGTGCGCGCCACGATTCACCCGGCCTGCCATGTGTACAAGATGGTGCCGGAGGACGTGATCTACGACGACGAGGTCTTGGACGGCAATCGTGTGGCGGTCTCGACAGGCGTCATCCAGGCGCTCGGCGCGCAGGTGATCGACTACAAGACCTGGTACGACTGCTGCGGCTTCGGGTTCCGTCACATCATCTCCGAGCGCGAGTTCACGCGCTCGTTCGCCATCGACCGCAAGATCAAGGTGGCGGTGGAGGAGGCGAAGGCAGACGTCATGATCGGCCATGATACGGGCTGCATCACGACGTTGGACAAGAACCAGTGGATCGGCAAGGCGGCCGGCAAGGGCTACGAGCTGCCGGTGATGGCCGATTGCCAGTTCGCGGCGCTGGCGTGCGGAGCGCATCCCTACAAGATTGTGCAGACGCATTGGCACGCGAGCCCGATCGAGCAGCTGATGGAGAAGATCGGGATCGATTGGCGGGCCAAGAAGGCCGAGTTCGAGGCCTACCTGAAGGAGGTCGAGGCCGGCCGTCAGGACCAGCTCTACGACCCGCGCCTGAGAATCACCGGCGGGCCCGGCTTCAAGCCGATCAAGCGCGAGGTCATTCCGCCGCCGCCTGCTCAGGCATGAGGGGCGCTGGGCCAACAATAACTGCGGTCCGATCTCAAGGGCCGCTGCAAGTCTTGGAGGATTAGTCTCGATGTCAAAGCCCATCCTCATCGTCGGCGGCGGGCCAGCAGGCCTGGCGGCGGCCCATGCTCTCGGGAGCATCGGGCAGAAGACGGTGCTGGTCGAGAAGGCCGACCGGCTCGGCGGCGCCCCGATCCTTACCGGCTACGCCAAGCTGGTGCCATCCGGCCAATGGGCGAAGGACGCCATCGGCGGCATGGTTGCGCGTGTTGAAGCCAACCCGGCCGTCACGGTGCGGAAGTCCGCGATCGTGAAGACGTTCTCCGGCCAACCCGGTGCCTTCACGGCGACGCTGTCGGACGGCGCCATCATCGAGGCGAGCGCCGCCATCCTGACGACCGGCTTCACCCACTTCGACTCCGTCAACAAGCCCGAGTGGGGCTTCGGCACGTTTCCGGATGTGGTGACCACCAGCCAGGTCGAGCAGATGATCTCGAGCGGCAGGGGCGTACGCTGCCCCTCCGACGGGCGCAAGCCCAAGCGCGTCGCCATTCTGCTCTGCGTAGGCTCCCGCGACCGGCAGATCGGGCGCGAGTGGTGCTCCAAGATCTGCTGCACCGTGTCCGCCAACATGGCGATGGAAATTCGCGAGGAGCTGCCCGACTGCCACGTCTACATCTACTACATGGATATTCGCACCTTCGGCCTCTACGAGAGCGACTATTACTGGAAGAGCCAGGAGGAGTTCAAGGTCAAGTACATCAAGGCGCGCATCGCCGAGGTCACCAGCGACGGCAAGCAGCTCATCGTCAAGGGCGAGGACACGCTGGTCAAGCGGCCGATCACCATTCCCTTCGACATGGTGGTGCATGCGATCGGCATGGATCCCAACGTCGACAACATGACGCTGTCCGCTGTGTTCGGCGTCGATCTGCACCGGCACGGCTACATCGCGCGCAAGGATGCCTATGGCGCGATGGGGGCGACCTCGCGCACCGGCGTGTTCGTGGCAGGGGCCGCCGCCGGTCCCGAGACGATCGACGATTCGATCGCGCAAGCGCATGCGGCAGCCATGTCGGCGCTGGCAGCGGGGCGCAATCAGATCTTGCAGGCGGCGGAGTAGTCGCGGTCACCTATGGCGAGTGTCATCCCCCTCGGAAATGCCGGGCCAACCTCGGGCCGGCCGGTCCTCGAGCTTTCCGGGCCAAAGCTGCGTTCCGCGCTCGAGGCTCTGGTCAGGGCCGCCGAGACGATTGGCGGCATCGAGAAGTTTTCTGACGCAGCCAAGATCAAATCCGCCGTCTTCCTGGAGCTGATGGGCGACGGGCGGGCCAGCAGGCTCGAGCTTTCCGACTTCGAGCAATTGACGGCGGCGATGGCGACGGTGCGCCGTCGCGTTGCCAGGTCGATCCAGGCGATGGGCTGGTCGCGCATGCGCATGGCTATTGTTGCCCTGCTCGATGGGGCACACGACACGACCTTAGCCGACGACAGGATGACGGCCTTCTGCGCGGAATTTCCGGCCGACAAGGAGCATCGCTTCGTTCGAGACCTCGCGGCTGAAGTGCTGCACAACGTTTATCCCGAGCACTACCCGCTCATGCATCGCTGGGTGTGGGACACAAAGGCCAACACCGGCGTGATCCGCGAGATCTGGCACGGAGCGGACGTCGATCACATGGTGATCGACGTTCCCGATCGCTACGAGACATTTCTGGTGCTGCGGGAGGAGCTCTCGCAGTTTCTCGCCGACAACGGCGTCTTCCGCGACATGATCTGGTACGTCGATCTTCTGCAGGCGCAGATCTACGGCGATTACATCAACGCGCAGGGAGGCGCGTATCTGAAGACCGACTTCGGTTCGGAGGGCGATCCACTGGAGCACTCCCGCCGCATTCTCGGCCTCGATTCCCAGTCGCAAAGGACCGGTCGATCCCGGTTCAAGACCATCGACGGGACGTCCGAAGTCGTAGACGACATCAAGCGCCTGAGCTGAGGAACAGCGACGATGCCCATCCACGAAAAATCGCTGATCCGGCCAGAGAACTTGAGGACCCACGAGAAGCTCACCATCGATGGCGTCGACGTGTCGGGCCACTGGTCGACCTTCATAGAGTCGCGGGTCATCACGGACTACAACGAGGCCCTCGAAGCCGAGATTGCCGCGCTTCCCGGCGGGGAGAACATCCACCGCTGCTGGCAATGCGGCTCCTGCACCAACTCGTGCACGGTCAACGCGATCGAGCCGCGCTTCAACCCGCGCTACTGGATCTATCTGATCCGCATGGGGCTCGAGAGCGAGCTGCTGCGCGACAAGGATATCATCTGGCAGTGCGTGTCGTGCCACAAGTGCACCTACGCCTGCCCGCGCGACGTGGTCCCGGAAGGCGTGATGAAGGCGACGGCGCACTGGCTCGAAATGAAGGGGCACACGGCAACGTCGCCCTCCATGCATTTCGATCGCGAGTTCACCGAGCAGGTTGTCGCGCGCGGCCGGATTGAGGACGTCGAGGTGCTGCGCGGCTTCTTCAAGCGCACGCGCCAACCGCTCATGCAGGACTGGCTGGTCGAGATTGCCTGGCGCATCGCCAAGCGCCTGCCGGTGAAGTGGGGCCTCAAGTCGGCCTTCTCCCTCCTGCGCAAGCCGAGGACCAGAGGCTGGGCCAAGGCCCGGCGTGCGATCGAGGACTACATCCACGCGCAGGAGGAAGAGCACGAGAAGGCCCTGCACATCGGCAAGCCGCAGAGCAGACCGAGGGCTGCAAACGAGAATGCGCCGGTCAGCCGGCCATCGGCGGCGGAGTAAGGAGCGGACGATGTCGGAGAAGGCCAACAAGACGAAGAAGTACGACACCGTCGGCTACTATCCGGGTTGCGCGCTGGAGGGCTCGGGCAACGGATACGATGTGTCGACCCGTGCGGTTGCCAAGGAGCTGGGCCTGCGTCTCAAGGATGTGCAGAATTGGAACTGCTGCGGGGCGATGGAGGTGAAGAACGTCGACCCCAAGCTCCAGACGTATCTGTCGGCGCGCGTGCTCTCCAATGCGGTCCATCTTGACCGCATGAACGTCGTGATGGCCCCGTGCAACGGCTGCTATCACAATCTCAAGAAGGCGGAGTATGACCTCAAGCACGATGCCCAATCGCGCGAGGTCGTCGGCGAGCTCTCCAGAAAGGCCGGGCACAAGGCCTACGAGGCCGGACAGGCGGAGACCATCCATGCGCTCGACTGGATCAAGGAGGCGATCGGGGAGGAAGGGCTGAGAGAGCGCACCAAGGGCAAGCTCGCCGGGCTGAAGGTGGCGAATTACTACGGGTGCATGTACGTGCGTCCGCGCCACATCTTTCCCGAGAAGGATCAGGGGCCGGGCTCGGAGAGCACGTCGAAGCCGCACTTCATGGACGACCTGCTCGCGGCCGCCGGGGCGGAGAACGTCGAGTTTCCGCTGAAGACCGCGTGCTGCGGGGGCGCCCACACGCTGTCGGATTCCGATACCTCCACCAGGCTGGTGTTGAATATTCTGCAGGCCGCCGAGGCCGCGGGCGCCGATGTGATCGCCACCGAATGCCCGACATGCCACACGGGGCTGGAGATGCATCAGGTCAGAGCCGAGAAGCGGTTCGGCAAGAAGACCAGCGTCAAGATCATGTACTTCACGCAGCTGCTGGGTCTTGCTCTGGGCATAGGTCCGCGTAGACTGGGCATCCACACGAACATTTCCGAGTCCATGGATCTCGTTATCGACAAGTGTTTGACCTGACACGCTGGATGTCGCCAGTCCGGCGTCGGGCACCGGCGCCCTGAAGGATCGAAAGCGGATGCCCGCCAGCCCCACCTTGACCATCCCCGCGCCGCCGCCAAGACACGGTCCCTCGGACCTGCGCTCTCTTGCCGACATCGAGGCAAGGATCGACGAGCTCGCCGAGCGCCCGGGCGATCCGGGTGCGACCGTGCGTGAGCTGCTGGCGCTCGGCGAAGAGGTGCTCGAGCATTGGCTGTTTGCGCGCGGCGAGACGCCGACCAGGGAGGAGAGGGAAGGCTTCCGGCTCCTCGCCCTGCATCGGCAGGGAGCCAAGGGTGAGCCCTCCTTCAACGCGTGCCGCGAGACGTGTCGCGAGCTGGTCTATCACCACAACCTGATCATGCTCGAGCCGAGCCATCCGGACCGGGCAAAGCGCACGAAGCTGGCGGCCATGATTGCCAAGCATCTGTGCCTGTTCGTCTCCGGCAAAATGCAGGTCGCGGGGCTCGGAGAGTTTTGCTGCGCGGCAAAGCCGCTGCGCAGCGGCGACGACCAGCGCTGAGGCGGAAACACGAAGCGAGAATTGCGGAGTAGGACATGCCCATCGTCAAAGGATGCAATCTGCCCGACCACCTGCTCTATGATGTGGACAATCACATCTGGTTCCAGGAGCAGGACGACGGCACCGTCAAGCTCGGCATGACCACCGTAGCCACAGCCATGGCCGGCCAGCTTGTCGCTTTCACGCCGAAGAAGGTCGGCCGCACGGTCGATGCGGGCAAGAGCTGCGCGACGGTCGAGAGCGGCAAGTGGGTGGGACCAGCCAAGTCGGCGGCGGCCGGCGAGGTTGTCAAGGTCAACGATGATCTGGTCGCCAATCCCAAGCTTGCCAACGAGGATCCTTACGTGAAGGGGTGGTTCATCATCCTGAAGCCGGCTGACTGGGGCGCTGTAAAGGCGACCTTGACGCTTGGGGCGCAGGTGACGGCGAAATACGAGGCGAAGATGCAGGCGGACGGCTTCGGCGGCTGCGCCGCGCCTTAGCTCCCGCTCGAGGGCGCCGCCGATCCAATTGTGCTGCTGTGGTTCGGGCCATCGCCCGGGATCATTGATCTCGCGCAAGGTGTGTACGCACCGGAAGCAGGATCGTTGTTCAACGATGACAACTCGGCGTGGTTCTCATGGCCTTTGTGAGAGATTGGCAGTCCGGATCAGTCGCCCGGCGATGGCGGCGGCTTGGGTGGGCGGCAGGGGTGGTTTGGATTGTCCTCGCGATGGTGCTGCTCGCTCCATACGCAATGGCGCAGTCGCCGCCTCCCTTCCCCGCAGAAAGCTACTCGGGACCGAACACCGCGCAGGGCGGCCAGTCGAGCCCGGAGATGTGGCGCGATATACGCCGCGGCAAGAGCGGAACGGTGGTCTTTCCGCGGCCCGAGGGCGGCGTGTTGATCCAGAGCGCGGGCGAGACGTGGCGGCTGCGTCACGACACGACGGTGGCCTATGGAGGCGGGCTGCTGCTTGCCGTCCTTGGGGTCGCCGGATCATACCTCCTGGTTCGCGGGCGTATCCCCATCAAAGGCGGCCGGACAGGGCGGGTGATCCCTCGCTTCTCGCTCGTTCAGCGCATCGTGCACTGGTTCGCGGCCGTTCTGTTTGTGCTTCTCGCCGTTACCGGCCTTCTCCTGCTTTTCGGCAGATATCTCCTCCCGCCGATCATCGGCCAGCACGCCTTTGCGCTTGCTGCCAGTGCGTCGATTGAAGCCCACAATCTGTTCGGGCCGCTCTTCATCCCCGCCGTGGTCGCGCTGTGCGTCACCTTTGTTCGCGGTAACGGTTATCGCGGTGTGGACTTCACCTGGCTTCTCAAAGGGGGCGGCTTCTTCGGCGGTCACGCCAGCTCGCTCAAGTACAATTTCGGCGAGAAGAGCTGGTTCTGGTGGTCGGTCGTCATGGGGCTTGTCCTCTCGGCAAGCGGGATGGCGCTGCTCTTGCCCTCCGTGATCGGCGACCGTTCCGTGGTGCAGCTTGCCAATCTTGCCCACGCCATCGCGGCCCTGCTCTTCATCGCTTTCGCCATCGGCCACATCTATCTCGGCACGATCGGCATGGAGGGTGCACTCGAGGGCATGACGCGCGGCACGGTCGATGAGAACTGGGCCAAGGAGCATCACGATCTGTGGTGGGCGGAGCACAAGACGTCGGCGACGGCCGACATCCGCCGTGCCGAGGTCGCGGCCGCGGAGCGCGGCGACCGCGCGGTCTGGGAGGCACAGAGATGACGGCGATGGAATTCATCGAGGGGCCTGTGTGGTACGCCGCATCCGCCATCTTCGTGCTCGGCATCGCCTGGCGCATCGCCGCCATCTTCATGATTGGCCGCGCGCGGGACCTGAGCGTAAGCCGGCGGTCGCCGATTGTCGGCGCCGCCAAGGCCGTGTTGCTGCACTCGGTGCCGCATGGCGGCAACCTTGGCCGCACCGTCTACCACTTCGTGACGGGCTACCTGTTTCATATCGGCCTCTTTGCGCTGCTGCTGTTCGCGGCGCCGCATGTTGCGTTCATCAATGCGGGCATCGTCGCCCTGCCGTGGCCGGCCATGCCGCACTGGGCCTTCATCATCGCGGCGGAAGCGGCCTTCGCCGGTCTCATTCTGCTCTATGTGCGCCGCCTTACCGACCCTGTGACCCGTCAGCTCTCCGACGTCGACGACCACGTCGGCGTGTGGCTCACGTTCGTGGCCATGCTCACCGGGTGCCTCGCATTGCAGGAGGCGCACGCCGGGCTGAGGATGCTGCACATGCTGTCGGTCGAGGCGCTGATGATCTACTTTCCCTTCAGCCGCCTGACGCACGCTTTCACCTTCCTCCTCGCTCGGGTCAACACCGGCGCAGCCTTGGGCCGGAGAGGGTTTACCCCATGACGTCTGCGGCAAGCGCAATCGCCGATGCTCCGGCGCGCTCGATCAACGTGCAGGCCGCGGTGGACAAGTTCAACGCGCTGACCAACGCGCACATCGCGTCCTATCTCGACGCCTGCGTCCACTGTGGCCAGTGCGCGCAAGCCTGCCATTTTCACGAGGTGACACGCGATCCGCGCCGTGTCCCGGCGATGAAGCTTGCGCCCATCACCAAGGTCTACAGGCGCCACAAGGCACCCTTCGCCGGCCTGCGTCGAACGCTGGGTCTCGCGCCGGAGCTCAGCCGCAAGGATCTCGAGGAATGGGAGGAGCTGATCTTCGATTCGTGCACCATGTGCGGACGGTGCACTGTGGTTTGCCCGATGGCGATCGATATTGCCTCCGTCGTCGCACTGTCGCGCCAGGCGTTCGTCGCCGCGGGGCTCGGGCCTCCCGATCTGCTGCAAGCGGCCGACAATGCACGCGACAGGGGTAGTCCGCTGGGCGTCACAAGGGAGGTCCTGAAGGATCGGGTCGAATGGCTCGCCGATGAGCACGAGACCGAGATCCGCCTCGACAAGCCCAAGGCCGACGTACTGCTTCTGATCTCTTCGATCGAGCTGATGAAGTATCCGCGCTCGGTCGTCGCCATGGCCAAGCTCTTGAACCACGCCGGCGTCGACTGGACGTTGTCGTCGCGCGGATACGAGTCGACGAATTTCGGCTTCCTGGCCGGCAAGCCGGACGTGGCGAGAACGTTGATAGCGCGCATTACGGAGGCTGCCGAAGCGTTGGGCGCCAGGACCGTGATTGTGCCCGAGTGCGGTCATGCATTCGGCGTGCTGCGCTGGTCCGGCGCCAACATCCTCGGCCGCCCGCTTCCCTACGAGGTTCGTCACATCACGGAATTCCTTGCGCAGCACAAGCGCGATGGACGGCTCAGGTTCAAGCCGATCGATACATCGATGACCTACCACGACCCCTGCCAGATCTCGCGGCGCGGCGGTGCAACCGCCGATGCGCGCTATCTCCTCGACGGGGTTGCAAGCGACTTCCGGGAGATGACGCCGACCGGCAACTACAACTGGTGCTGTGGAGGCGGTGGCGGTGTGCAGGCGCTCGGCCGTGCGGCGGAGGTGCGCCATGAGGTCTTCCGCATCAAGATGCGTCAGGTGAGCGAAACCGGCGCGGCGATGATGGTGTCCGCCTGCTCGAACTGTCGCTTGACCATGGACGAGAGCAAGGCGGCTCTGGGCTGGGATGGCGAGCTCGAGAGCCTAGTCGAGCTCCTTGCCGTGCACCTCGACGACACGGCATCAAGCGCGCCGCGCCCGGCGCGTTAGCGCATACGCTTTCGATCTGGACGAGACCGCGGGCTCAAGCCACCGCGGACAAGCTGGCCGATTGTCCGCGCGCGTTCTGCGCATGCAGCTCATCGCGGACCGTTTCCAGATTCAAGCCGACCGCGCTCAGCCTGGCGAGCACGTTGTCCGCCGGCTGGCGGCGCGCCGCCACGGCTGCCCACGCGATCGCCGACCGCAGGCCCGACAGGCAGTGCGCCAGTATCGGCCCCGGCAACTCGCGCAAGGCGTCGTCCACGCGCTCGACCACGCTGTCGTTGAAGATGTCGAACTTGACCGCAGGGATGTGCCGATACTCGAGCCCGAACCGTGAAGCCAAGGCGGCAGCCTCGCAGCTGGTCGGATGCGACTGCGATTCTCCGTCGGGAAGATTGGAGATCACCGACCTGAAGCCCATCGCAGCGATCCTCGCGAAGTCGTCCGGCGACAGCGCGGGGCTGACTGCAAATTCGGGGGTGATGTAGGTTACCTTTGTCATCGGGCCTCCGCCTGCAGGTGAAATATCGCCGCACCGGAGAAAAATCAACCTGTAAGGCCCATATATATGAAATAAACATGCTGTTCCGGCGGCAGATTTCCGAGAAGAATGGATGTTCATACTAATGGGGCGGGAGAGGATATATTTCCGCCGCCCGGTGCAAACGCGCAAAGCGCTCGACCGTTGGCTGAGCCCGGCTTGAGGCCGAGCATGCCCGGCTGAGATTGCCTGAGCCGGGTGGTGCCACGGGCAGGCGTGGCGGTTACCGGTCCATCGAGTGGGTTCAGCGGGCGCCGTCTGGGCAGCAGTGCTGGCCCACGTTGCCGGAGGCCGCTGCAGGCTCCGCAAGGTGTTGGCGTAACGCGGCTGCGGATGGCCGGCCCTATCAGGGCCGGGCCTGTGTGTACGCGCAGGGGCGGCGCGTGCCTGTCAACCCACCTTCAGATAGGCGAAGCCCTTGCTCTGCAACGCCGCCACCGTCGCAACGCCCGAAGGGACCAGCTTGATGTAGGGCTCGTCCTTCGCAAGCTGGAGGTTGATCTTGGTGCGATCGAACGTGATCTTGCACAGATAGACCTCCACCCCGTATTGCGAGAGCGCCTTCATGCGCTTCTCCAATTCCGGATCGATCGGCGGGTGCTTCTCCCACGGTGTGCCCGCGAGACTCTTCAGATGATATTTGATGCCCACCGAGTGCGCGACGATGACGATCTTCGTGCCGAGAGGATCGAAATTGTAGACGGACAGGTGGTTGTTGATGTTGCGAAGCATGGCGTCGTAGCGCTTGTCGTCGCCGAAGTCGCAATGATAGAGGCACGCAACCTCTGCCTCCTTCTTCATGTCGGTGAGCTTGAGTTCCACAGGTGCCGCGCGCGCGGCAACGGTGGTGGCAACGGCCGCCCCGCCGACGGCAAGGGCACCGAGAAGGTGTCTGCGATCGATATCGGTCATTGGCGTTCTCCCTGTGTGTTTTGTCTTTGCTGTTGTGTTTTCTTGCTGCCGGAATGCTCCGGCAGTGCCCTGTCAAGCCGCGCCCACAAGCGCGGCCCCCACAGTTGATCAGCATATTAATGCATCCGAATGTTCGGATGTAAAGAAGCTGGGCCTGAACGGCAGCTTCGAACGCTGCGGGCCTGCCTCGCGCACTGTCCGCAATCGCCATCGTGCTTCATTTCGGCGCGAACGGGCTTTGCCAGCCGCGCGGCTCGCGCCGCTCAGGGAAGGCGCTCGACAGGTAATCGAGGATCTTCTCGCGGTCCTGGCCCTGCACGTCCGGCATCTTGTGCCGCGAGACCATGAAATCCAGCGTATCGTTCCAGCGGTCGCGTGACATGCCCTGTGCCGCCACGAGCTTGAAGCTGTGGCAGGCGGTGCAGAAGTAGAAGGTATCCTCGCGATGAGCACCCTCGGGGTAATGCTCGGGCTGCTCTTCGGGCGGGCGCGCACTCTGGGCCGCGCCCTCCATGGCCGAGGCGACGACCATCGCCATCACCGTCGCGGCGGCCAGCGCTGTGGCCGCCATCCGCTTGCTTGAACGCACGGCCACTGCTCACCCGACCAGGACAGCGATACGGTGCATCGGATTGCCGCCGTAGCCTTGCGGGTTCCAGTTGCCGGCGGTGTGCGGCTGCGCCTTGCCTTTGGAGTCGGTGGCGCGCGACCAGATCTCGTAGTAGCCGTCGCTCGGCAGCCTCACCGTCGCAGTCCAGCGCCGCCAGTCGTAGCGGTTCTTGGCCGGCACGAGAGCGGCTTGCGTCCACGTCGCCCCGAAGTCGGTGGAGACGTCGACGCGGCGCACCTCCAGGTCGCCGGCCCAGGCCGCTCCGCGCAGCTTCACCTCTTTCGTCCCCGCGGCGAGCTTGGTGCCGTTCGCAGGGCTGGTGACGATGCTGCGCACGGGCATCGACTCCATGATCTTGAAGTTTGCATCGTCCGCCTTGCCGCCCGGCACCATCGGCTTGATCGCCACGCGATAGGACGTACCCATCATGCCCTGGCCGTCGTGCACCCTGTCGCGCAGCGTGATCTTGGAGAGCCACTTGTGCGAAGTGGAACCTGGCCAGCCCGGGATGAGCAGTCGAAGCGGGCCACCGTGGATGTTCTCCAGGGGTTTTCCGTTCATCGCCCAGACCAGGAGATTGTGCTGGTCCATCGCCTTGGCGATCGGCACGCCGCGCGACAGTGCCTGCCGCTTCGGATCACCCGAAAGGTGGAGGTCCATTCCGTAGTTGGCGGTGTAGACGGCAGACGACTTCACGCCCACCGCCTTGAGCACATCGGCGAGCGGGGCGCCGGTCCATTCGGCACAGCCGGCGCCTCCGTTGGTCCACTGGTTGCCGCGCGCCTGCGGCGTGAAGAACGAGCGGCCGTTGCCGCCGCATTCCAGCACCATACGATAGGTCTTGGCGGCGAAGCGCTTCTTCAGGTCGGCCAGCGTGATCTCGATCGGCTTGTTGACCTCGCCATCGATCGTGAGCTTCCAGCCGTCCACA
Source organism: Hyphomicrobiaceae bacterium (assembly GCA_008933705.1). Lineage (GTDB taxonomy): Bacteria > Pseudomonadota > Alphaproteobacteria > Rhizobiales > Hyphomicrobiaceae > AWTP1-13. The sequence goes on along the minus strand of WBUN01000010.1, from coordinate 64,799 downwards.
TCTTTGGCGGGCTCAGGAATCTGGCCGTTGTTGCGAATGAAGAACTTTGGGACCGGCGTGGTGTCGTCGTTCAGCAGGTGCTCGGGCGTCTCGGCCACCAGCGGCTTGTCGCCGAGCACTACGAGGCCTGCATCCTTGCCCGGGAAGTTCAGGAACTGAGGGCCCTTGGGGGCCGCAGGCGCAGGCGCGGCGGCCGGAGCATCCTTCTTGGCCTCCTGCGCAAAGGCCGCGGGGATCAGCCCGCCCGGCATGCCGGCCGCAAACACAATCGGACCGCCCACGGCGGCGCTCATGGCTGCGAGGCCGCCGCCGCCCAGAAATCCACGCCGCGAAACATCCGTCCTGCGGCCGAAGATGACCGCATCCGCCCGCTCCGGATCGCCTTGATAAAGCTCCTCCGGGCTGCGCTCTGTCTTGCCCATCGGGGTTTCTCCCTTGCTTTTTTGATCTCATGGAGAAGAGTAAACGCCCGACCCCTGCACTTTATTCGGTTGCTGGCGAAAAAGTTTGCGCTTCCGGTTTGGCGGGAAGGCATGGATAGTCGACGTTGTGCAGTACGCGTCATGCCCATGCAGGCGACGCGACATGGGGAGGATGCCTTGGCGGCCATGATCCGCTCGGCCCTGACGGAACACAGCCGCAGGCTGTACGGATACGCTTTGAGTCTGACCGGCGATCCAGATCTCGCGGCCGAACTCTTTCAGGAGTGTGCGCTTCGCGCCCTGTCGGCAAAGCGATTTCCGGTCGAGCCGCCCGCTTGCCGGGCATGGCTGTTCGTCGTTCTGCGCAATCTCTGGCGCGACCGGCTACGGAGCGACCGCACCACGTCGGCCATCGATTCCCTCGACGTCTGCGATTGCCACGCCGTCGCCATGCCGGAGCAGCAGTACCTCGACGGCATCGCCGTGCGCGCGGCCATGACGCAGCTTTCACCTATTCTGCGGGACACTTTGGGGCTGGTCGACATTGCAGGATTTCGATACGCGGAGGCTTCGGAGATCCTCGGCGTGCCCATCGGCACTGTCATGAGCCGCGTGTCGGAGGCGCGGCGCAAGCTGGCGGCCCTCATCGTCCAGGAGCATGCCAACGTCGTGGACCATCCGGCAACTCGCAAGCATCGCGCATGACCTACAAACCGAATGCGACCGAACTCAATGCCTATGTCGACGGCGAGCTCAGCCCGCCGCATGCCACGCATGTTGCCGAGGCCATCGCTCGGGATCGTGAGCTTGCGCGCGAGGTCGCCGCGCTCGCCCGCCTGAAGGCGGCCACCGTGGCCGCCTTCAGCGCAGAAGCCCCGCCGCTGCCGGACGCAGTGTCGAGCAGCCGCGGCCGCAGGAGGCTCTGGTGGGCGGCCGGCGCCGCCGCTGTCGGCGTCATCGCGACGATCTCGGCAACCGTCCTTCTTGCTCGTGCCCCGGAGCAGACCGATGCGGGCCGCGTCCTTGCCGTCGTCGACGGCTGGGCGATGGAGCCGGCCCCCGAGTCGACATCACGGCCCAACTCGGCCGCAGCCAGGATGCGGGGCGCGGGGCTCATCAGATTGCTTCAAGGACTTTCCATCCTTGAGCTCCACATCGTCAAGACCGAAGGGGTTGCTGACGGCGTGACCTTCGATCTGCTTGGGCCGAGCGGATGCCGGCTGGCGCTGTGGGCCGGCCCCATATCGCATGATTTTGCCAGCGCACCGGCACTGGGCTCCCGGATCCGATCGGAGACGGCGGTCATCTGGCAAACGGACGCGACGCAATATCTCATCATCTCCCGCAATGCCCCTCCGCAGAAGTTCCTCGCCATGGCCGCGGCGCTCAAGCGCGCGACAGAAGGCACATTGCCGCCCGACGACAGCATGCGCGCCGTTGTCGCCGCCGCGCGCCGGCAATACGCGCCGTGCGCGACTTGAGGCACCCCGGGGAGAGCAGGCAACCGACGCGCGGCACCCACAAAAAACGAGAGGCAAGGGCCACTGCCCATCTGCCGCACCACCCCCGCTACCGCGTTCGCGGCGAAGCCGTCTGCGGATGAATCAACGCAGACACATCGGGCAGAAAGCCGGAGCCCTTCGACACGAGAAACTCCCACATCGCCGTGCCGGCGGGGAGCAGGTGCTTCTCCTGGTTCCGCACAGCGTACCATTGCCGGACGATGGGCAGCCCCTCGACGGGCAGCACGCAAAGTCTTCCCGACTCGACCTCGGCCGCCACGGTGTGGGCGGATATGAACGCAATGCCGAGCCCTGCCATCACCGCCTGCTTGATCGTCTCGTTGCTGCCGAGCTCCATGCCGATCTGGGGAACGATCTCAGCCTTGGCAAACATGCGCTCCATCAGGGTGCGGGTGCCGGATCCCGCTTCCCTCAACAGGAACTTCTCATTGTCGAGAGCCTGGAGCGCAATGCGCCGCCGAGATGCAAGCCGATGGTTGGGGGACGCGATCACGACGTGAGGGTGATCGCCGATGATCTGCTGCTCGACCTCGATGGACTCAGGGGGCCGGCCCATGACGGCGATGTCGAGGTCGAGCTGGGCCAGCGCCGCAATGGTATCCTCGCGGTTGCCAACAACCAGCCGCACCTCGATCTGCGGATGTGCCTCTGCGAAGGCGGCGAGCATGCGAGGCGCAAAGTACTTGGCCGTGCTGACGACGCCGACTGAGACCTTGCCGCTGCCGAGGCCTTGCATGACCCGAAGAGATTCGCTGCATTCGGAGAGCGCGGCCTCGATGCGGGCCTGGATTCCAAGCATGTAGGCGCCCGCGTCGGTGGGTCGCAGGCCGCGCTTGGTGCGGTCGAAGAGCGGGACGCCGGCGCTTTCCTCCAGGAGCTGGAGCTGCAGTGTTACGGCCGGAGGGGTTACTCCTAACTCATTGGCTGCGCTTGTGATTCGCCCGGTTCGCGCGATCGCGGCCAGGACGCGCAGCTGTTTGAGCGTAACGTCGCGCATGGGGTTGTGCTTCAGCTTTTCTTTCATGTGGGGAAAGATAATTCAACTTCACTAAATGTGCCAGCCAGATCAGGATTTGACGCAAAGACCGATGAAAGCCGGCAGCGCCAGGGAAGCGATCGGGGTGAGCACCGCGCGTGCAGCGCGGTTGATCGCAGGAGAGGGAAGATCAGGATGGCACAACAAATTCCGCTGGAGACGTATCTCGCAGGCTGGAGTGCCGTCAGCGCGGAGCGCCGGGCTGTCGCGGCAACCATACTGGCAATCGCAGACGCTGCACGATCGATAGCAACCCTTATTGGCCAGGGAGCCCTTGGCGGCAGGCTCGCAGAAGTCGTGGGCGGCAATGTCCAGGGCGATGAGCAGAAGGAACTCGACGTCAGGGCCAACGAGCTGCTGATCGCGGCGTTGCGCGCGGCGCCCGTGGCGGCTGTCGCGTCCGAGGAGCTCGAAGCGTCCCTCGTCCTGAGCGAGGATGCACCCCTTGCCGTGGCCCTCGATCCTCTGGATGGGTCATCCAACATCGACAGCAACGTCTCGATCGGCACGATCTTCTCGATTGTGCCCATGCAGGGGAAGACGAACGGCACGGCGGACAGCGTGTTCCTGCAGAAGGGGGCAGCGCAGAAAGCCGCCGGATACGTGATTTATGGTCCCCATTGCGCGATGGTGCTGACGGTCGGCAAGGGGACACAGATCTATACGCTCGACCGGCTCTCCGGCGCCTTCCTGATGACCGTTGCGTGCGCGAAGATTCCGGAGAAGACCCGCGAATACGCGATCAACGCCTCGAATGCCCGCTATTGGAGCGAGGCAATCCGCGCCTACGTGGGTGATTGCGTGGCCGGCAAGGACGGCCCGCGCGACCAGGATTTCAATACGCGCTGGATCGCCTCACTGGTTGCCGAGGCCCACCGCATCCTGATGCGCGGCGGGGTCTTTCTGTATCCAGGCGACGCACGCAAAGGCTACGGCAGCGGCCGCCTTCGCCTGATATACGAGGCCAATCCCGTCGCATGGCTTGTCGAGCAGGCAGGCGGCTGCGCAACGGACGGCCGCGAGCGCATTCTTGATGCGACGCCGCAGCGACTGCACCAGCGGACGCCTTTCGTGTTCGGCTCCAAGGAGGAAGTGGAGCGCATCGCGCGCTACAAGTCGGATCTTCACGCCATCGGCGAGCGCTCGCCCCTGTTCAACCAGCGCGGATTATTCGGAACCTAGGCCGGTTGAGGAAGCGATGTCCGTCAAGCATCCGATAATCTCCGTTACCGGATCGTCCGGGGCCGGCACCAGCTCGGTCAAGCAGACGTTCGAGCAGATCTTCCGTCGGGAGAAGATCAATGCCGCTTTCATCGAAGGCGATGCCTTCCATCGCTACGACCGTGCGGAGATGAAGGCGGCGATGGCGGAGGCGTCGAAGAAAGGGAACAATCACTTCAGCCACTTCGGACCGGAAGCCAATCTGCTGGCGGATCTCGAAGACGTGTTCAGGACGTATGGAGAGACCGGCACCGGCCGCACACGGCACTACGTGCATGATGAAGAGGAAGCCGCGGCGCTCGGCTCTCCGCCGGGCACATTCACGGCTTGGCAGGATCTGCCGCATGGGAGCGACCTGCTGTTCTACGAGGGCCTGCACGGCGCCGCCGTGACGGATCGCCTCAATGTGGCGCGCTATGCCGATCTCAAGATCGGAGTGGTGCCCGTCATCAACCTCGAGTGGATTCAGAAGATCCATCGCGACCGGGCGTCGCGCGGATACACGACCGAGGCGGTGACCGATACGATCCTGCGGCGCATGCCCGACTATGTGAGCTACATCTGCCCGCAGTTCACCGAGACGGACATCAACTTCCAACGCGTGCCGACGGTCGATACCTCCAATCCGTTCGTCGCCCGCTGGATACCGACGCCCGATGAATCGATGGTCGTCATCCGCTTTCGCAATCCGCGCGGCATCGACTTTCCGTACCTGCTGGCGATGATCCCAGGCAGCTTCATGTCGCGCGCGAACTCCATCGTGACGCCAGGCAACAAGCTGGACCTGGCGATGCAGTTGATCCTGACGCCGATGATCTTGCGGCTCATAGAGAGGAAGCGGCGCGCCGCGTGAGACCATGAGGGACACGGAGCACATGGCTGAACGCGACCGTGCGACGGGCGCAAGCCAGCCCCACGCGGGGATGGCCAACGCGATCCGCGTGCTGGCGATGGACGCGGTGGAAAATGCCAAGTCGGGTCATCCCGGCATGCCGATGGGCATGGCCGACGTGGCCACGGTTCTCTTCACCCAGTTCCTCAAGTTCGATGCGAGCAGGCCTGCCTGGCCGGATCGGGATCGCTTTGTTCTGTCGGCCGGCCACGGCTCGATGCTGCTCTACGCCTTGCTTTACCTGACAGGCTACGACGGCGTCGGTGTCGACGAGCTGAGGCGTTTCCGGCAGCTCGGGGCCAAGACCGCCGGCCATCCCGAGTTTGGCCATTGTCCGGGCGTGGAGACGACCACGGGCCCGCTCGGCCAGGGGATCGCCACCGCAGTCGGCATGGCGCTGGCGGAACGCATGCTGAATGCGCGTTACGGCGATGGTCTTGTGGATCACCGCACCTATGTGATGGCCGGCGATGGCTGCCTCATGGAAGGCATAAGCCACGAGGCCATCGATCTTGCCGGTCATCTGAAGCTTTCCCGGCTCATCGTGCTTTTCGACGACAACGGCATCACAATCGACGGCGGCACGTCGCTTTCGACGTCGATGGATCAGCTCAAGCGCTTTGAGGCGGCGGGCTGGGCCGTGACGCGGGTCAACGGCCATGCTCCGGCGGAGGTCGCCGACGCCCTTGCCGCGGCGCAGAACGCGGACAGGCCATCGCTGATCGCGTGCCGGACGATCATCGGCTTTGGAGCGCCGAACAAGCAGGGCACCAAGGAAATGCACGGTGCGCCGCTGGGCGCGGCCGAAATCGCCGCTGCGCGAGCGCATCTGGGTTGGTCGAGCCAGCCCTTCGAGGTCCCCGAGCACGTGCTGGCACGCTGGCGCGCGGCGGGCAGCCGCGGACGCGCGATGCGCGAGCATTGGCAGGCGCGATTGGAAGCGATGGAACCCGCCACGCGAGTGGAATTCCAGGATCAGATCTCGGGGCGACCCGCGTCCGATCTCTGTGCCGGCATGGAGGAGATCAAGAGGCGGTTTTCGGCCGAGCGGCCGCGCGTGGCCACGCGCATCTCCTCGCAACAGGTGCTGACCGAGCTCACGAAGCTGCAACCCAATCTGGTCGGGGGCTCGGCCGACCTCACCGGCTCCAACGGCACCAGGACCAAGGATCAGGTCGCGGTGGCGCCCGCCGACTATCGCGGAAGCTACATCAACTACGGTGTGCGCGAGCACGCGATGGCTTCGGCGATGAACGGCCTGGCACTGCACGGCGGGTTCATCCCGTACGGCGGCACCTTCCTCGCCTTCTCCGACTATTCGCGCCCGGCGATCCGGCTTGCCGCCTTGATGGGCGTGCGCGTCGTGCATGTGATGACGCACGACAGCATCGGTCTGGGTGAGGACGGGCCGACGCATCAACCTGTCGAGCATCTGGCCAGCCTGCGGGCGATCCCGAATCTGCTTGTGTTCCGGCCAGCCGACGCCGTCGAGACGGCCGAAGCTTGGGCGGTGGCAATCAGGCAAGTCGACAAACCCTCGGTGCTGTGCCTGACCCGCCAGAACGTACCGACACTGCGGACGGAGCACACCGACAACAACCTCGTCGCATTCGGCGCGCATGTCCTGATCGAACCCAAGAGCGGGCGCGATGTTACCCTGTTGGCGACGGGATCGGAGGTCGCGTTGGCGGTGGAGGCTGCGGCCCGGCTCGCACGGATCGGGATGCGCGCAGCCGTCGTCTCCATGCCGTCCTGGGAGATGTTCGCCCAGCAGCCGGAGGAATACCGGCTTGAGGTCTTGGGTTCGGCGCCGCGGATCGCCATCGAGGCGGGCGTGCGGCTTGGATGGGACCAATGGATCGGCAGCAAAGGCGTCTTCATCGGCATGAAGGGCTTTGGCGCGTCGGCGCCTGGCGATGAGGTCTATCGACACTGCGGCATCACAGCCGACGCCATCGTGGCGGCGGCGAAGGCTGTGGGTGGCTGAGATGCAGGGACCGAGACAGCGACGGCGTGGCTGCTTCGAGCAGCGCCGTGAGTGCTGATGGCTTTGGGTAGGTCTCGACGGTCGGCGAAGCGCCGGCGCGATGGATGTCGCCGCTGCGGAGCAGCAGCGATCAACTGGACACGACTAGCGAGGAGAGGCCGCACATGGCGCGGATAACGCTGAGACAACTCTTGGATCACGCTGCAGAGCATGCCTACGGCGTGCCCGCTTTCAACATCAACAACATGGAGCAGGGGCTCGCCATCATGGAAGCCGCCAAGGCGTGCGATGCACCGGTCATCATCCAGGCGAGCCGAGGCGCGCGGACCTATGCCGGCGACGTCATGCTGGCCAAGATGATGGAAGCGCTCGAGCTGATGTATCCGGCGATACCGATCTGCATCCATCAGGACCATGGCAACAATGTTGCCACCTGCCTGTCTGCCATCCAGCACGGCTTCACGTCGGTCATGATGGACGGGTCGCTCAAGGAGGATGCCAAGACACCCGCCGACTACGCCTACAACGTCGGCATTACGAAGGAGGTTGTGCGGCTGGCGCACATGGTGGGCGCGTCGGTGGAAGGCGAGCTCGGCTGTCTCGGGTCGCTCGAGAGCGGCCACGGCGAGGCCGAAGACGGGCATGGGTTCGAGGGCAAGCTCGAAAAGGCTAAGCTGCTCACCGATCCGGACGAAGCCACGCGGTTTGTCGCGGAGACCAAGGTCGATGCCCTGGCCGTCGCCATCGGGACAAGCCACGGCGCCTACAAGTTCACGCGCAAGCCCACCGGCGATGTGCTGGCCATGAACGTGATAGAGGCGATCCACAAGAAGCTGCCCAACACGCACATCGTCATGCATGGCTCCTCCTCGGTGCCGCAGGAGCTGCAAGAGATCTTCAACAGATACGGCGGCCAGATGAAGGAGACCCACGGCGTGCCGGTCGAGGAGATCGTGCGGGGCATCAAGATGGGCGTGCGCAAGGTCAACATCGATACCGACCTGCGCCTGGCAGGAGCGGCGCAGATCCGCAAGGTCGCATCAGAGAGCAAGGCCGAGTTCGACCCGCGCAAATTCCTCAAACCCGCGATGGAGGCCATGGGGAAGATCTGCAGAGACCGGTTCGAAGCCCTCGGCACGTCGGGAAGGGCGTCCAGGATCAAGGTCATCCCCTTGGGCGAGATGGCCAAACGCTATGCCTCCGGTGTCCTTGATCCCGGCGCAGCGCGTGTGCGAGCGGCGTGACCGAGCCCATCGAAAGGAAAGAGCCATGCAGGAAAAAGCGCCAACGGCCGCCGGCAAGGACCGCTACAAGGCGGGCGTCATGGAATACAAGAAGATGGGGTACTGGGAGCCGGACTATGTTCCCAAGGATACCGACATCATCGCGCTCTTCAGGGTGACGCCGCAGGACGGCGTCGATCCGATCGAAGCGTCCGCAGCCGTCGCCGGCGAGTCGTCGACGGCGACCTGGACCGTGGTGTGGACGGATCGCCTGACGGCGGCTGAGAAATACCGCGCCAAGTGCTATCGCGTCGACCCCGTGCCGGGCGCGCCCGGAAGCTACTTCGCCTACATTGCCTATGACCTCGACCTGTTCGAGCCGGGCTCGATCGCCAACCTGTCGGCCTCGATCATCGGCAATGTGTTCGGGTTCAAGCCCTTGAAGGCGCTGCGGCTGGAGGACATGCGGTTCCCCGTCGCCTACGTCAAGACCTTCCAGGGACCGGCAACCGGCATCGTCGTGGAGCGTGAGCGTCTCGACAAGTTCGGCCGGCCGCTGCTCGGCGCCACCGTAAAGCCCAAGCTCGGCCTTTCGGGACGCAACTACGGCCGCGTGGTCTACGAGGCTCTGAAGGGCGGATTGGACTTCACCAAGGACGACGAGAACATCAACTCGCAGCCCTTCATGCATTGGCGCGAGCGCTTTCTCTATTGCATGGAGGCGGTGAACAAGGCGCAGGCCGCATCCGGCGAGATCAAGGGTACCTACCTCAATGTGACAGCGGCCACCATGGAGGACATGTACGAGCGCGCCGAACTCGCCAAGGAACTCGGCTCGGTCGTCATCATGATCGATCTGGTGATCGGCTATACGGCCATCCAGTCGATGGCGAAGTGGTGCCGGCGCAACGACATGATCCTGCATCTGCATCGCGCAGGCCACTCGACCTACACGCGGCAGAAGAGCCACGGCGTCTCGTTCCGCGTCATTGCCAAATGGATGCGGCTTGCGGGTGTCGACCACATCCACGCCGGGACGGTGGTCGGCAAGCTCGAAGGCGATCCCAACACGACGCGCGGGTACTACGATATCTGCCGCGAGGACTACAACGCAATGAGACTGGAGCAGGGCATCTTCTTCGACCAGCACTGGGCGAGCCTCAACAAGCTGATGCCCGTTGCTTCCGGCGGCATCCATGCCGGGCAGATGCACCAGCTCATCGACCTGCTCGGCGAGGATGTCGTGCTGCAGTTCGGCGGCGGCACCATTGGCCATCCAATGGGCATACAGGCCGGTGCTACCGCCAACCGCGTGGCGCTCGAGGCCATGATCCTCGCGCGCAATGAGGGCCGTGATTATCTGCGCGAAGGTCCGGAAATTCTCGCAAAAGCGGCAGCTACATGCGCGCCGCTGAAGCAGGCGCTCGATGTGTGGAAGAACGTGACGTTCAACTACGAATCGACGGACACGCCCGATTTCGTGCCCACCGCCAGCGTTTCGAACTGAGGATACCCATCATGCGCATCACCCAGGGCTGCTTTTCGTTTCTGCCCGACCTGACCGACGAGCAGATCCGCAAACAGGTCGAGTACTGCCTCAAGAAGGGGTGGGCGATCAGCCTGGAGTTCACCGACGACCCGCATCCCCGCAACAGCTTCTGGGAGATGTGGGGCCTGCCGATGTTCGATCTGAAGGATGCGGCCGGCGTCATGAACGAGCTGGCGTCCTGCCGCAAGATCTATGGTGATCGCTACGTGCGTCTGTCTGCGTTCGATGCGAGCCACGGCTGGGAGTCGGTGAGGATTTCCTTCATCGTCAACCGGCCGAAGGAGGAGCCCGGCTTTGCGCTCGAGCGGACGGAAGGCAAAGGCCGCAACGTCGTCTACACCACGCGGGCCTATGCCGCAGGGCGTCCCGAAGGCAAGCGATACGATTGAGCGCAGTCGAAGGGTACCGGACCATGGCAGCAGCACCGGAACGCGTCAGCGATATCGAGGCCCGCGGCGACACGATGGGCGCGAGCGTCGACCTGCAACGGGAATTTGCCGAGGCCGGGGTCGGGTCCGTCCTCGAAGAGCTCGACCGCGATCTCGTCGGCCTTGCCCCCGTCAAGCGGCGCATCCGCGAGATTGCGGCGTTGCTGCTCGTGGAGCGCGCACGCAAGAAGCTCGGCCTCGCCCATGAGACCCCGACGCTGCACATGAGCTTCACCGGCAACCCGGGGACTGGTAAGACCACGGTGGCGGTGCGAATGGCGGATCTGCTGCATCGGCTGGGGTATGTGCGCAAAGGCCATCTTGTATCGGTGACGCGCGATGATCTCGTCGGTCAGTACATCGGTCACACGGCGCCGAAGACGAAAGAGGTGTTGCGAAAGGCGATGGGCGGTGTGCTGTTCATCGACGAGGCCTACTACCTCTACCGCGCCGAGAACGAGCGGGACTATGGTCAGGAGGCGATCGAGATCCTCCTGCAGGCGATGGAGAACCAGCGCGAGGACCTGGTCGTGATCCTGGCGGGTTACGCCGACCGCATGGATCGGTTCTTCGGAAGCAACCCCGGATTTCGCTCACGTATCGCCCATCACATCGATTTCCCGGATTATTCCAACGAGGAGCTGCTGCTGATCGCCGGTCGCATGCTCGAGCGCCAAAGCTACCGGCTTTCCCCTGCGGGTCGTGAGGCCCTGTCACGGTACATCGCCCACAGGCGGCAGTTGCCCCACTTCGCCAATGCCCGCTCGATCCGCAATGCGCTCGATCGAGCGAGGCTGCGCCAGGCCAACCGGCTGTTCGAGAGTGCGCAGCAGCCGCTGACGGCCGACGCGCTTTCCATCATCGACGCCCCGGATATCCTGGCGAGCCGCGTATTTGCGCTGCCGGTCGCTCCGTCCACGCGAGAACCCTCCCGATGACCCGGCCGATCATCATCGCGCCCTCGATACTCTCAGCCGACTTCGCGCGTCTCGGGGAGGAGGTGCGCGCCGTCGACGCGGCCGGCGCTGACTGGATCCATCTCGACGTTATGGATGGTCACTTCGTACCCAATATCACTTTCGGCCCGCCGGTGGTGAAGGCCATTCGATCCGCATCCAGGAAGACATTCGATTGCCACCTGATGATTGCGCCCGCTGATCCCTTTCTGGCGAGCTTTGCGGATGCGGGCTGCGACATCATCACGGTGCATGCCGAGGCAGGCCCACACCTCGACCGATCGCTGCAGGCGATCCGCGCTCTGGGCAAGAAGGCCGGCGTGTCGCTCAATCCGTCTACGCCCGAGAGCGTCGTCGAGTACGTGCTCGACAGGCTGGACCTCATCCTCGTGATGACGGTCAATCCCGGCTTTGGCGGCCAGGCCTTCATCCCGGCCGTGGTTGAGAAGGTGCGGCGTCTCAAGGCAATGATCGGCACGCGGCCGATCGACATCGAGGTCGACGGTGGCGTGACGCCTCAAACCGCACCGCTCGTCACTGCAGCAGGCGCGAACGTGCTGGTTGCCGGGTCCGCTGTCTTCCGTGGCGAAGACCGCGACGCCTACGCGGCCAACATTCGCGCGATCAGGGATGCGGCGCAGGGTGGCGCGACGACTTAGCCGCATCGATCGGTGACAGGGCAGGTGCCAGGGGTGTGCCGCTTGCTCCGGACGTGACGGGGCATGCCAGCGCATCGACCGCGTCTTGCAGCATGCCGGCGCCAGGACGCCGCGCCCGGTCGACGCAATAGATGTTGGCGTCTTTGCCGGCCCTCGCAGAGGCCCATTCCACACAAAGGTGGTATAATTCGCCTCGGAGATGGGGGACGCAGGAGAAGGCGGACCAACAATGGCATCTGCAGATCGTGAGCCGTATCCTTCCGCGGGCCTCGATGACGTGCAGACATTGCCGGAGCTGCTGCGATGGCGTGTCGGGAAGACACCGCGCCGGGAAGCCTATCGTCAGTTCGATGGCAAGGCGGGCCGCTGGGTCGGCTACTCGTGGCAAGAGATCGACCAGCGGTTCGAAGCCTGGAGGCGTGCCCTCGACGCCGAGGAGTTGGCCCCCGGCGAGCGTGTCGCCATACTCGTGCCGAACGGCATCGACCACGTCTCGATGGATCAGGCGGTGCTTTCTCGCGGCCTGGTTCCTGTGCCCCTCCATGCCATCGATAACCCGGAAAGCATCATCTATATCCTGCAAGACAGCGGCGCTTCGCTTCTGCTCATCGATTCGGCCGAGCGGTGGCAGACGCTGGCGTCCGCAGCCGACCGGCTTGGCGGGCTGAAGCGCGTCATCTGCTTGAAGGACGGCCCCGCGGGGGACGTCGAAGGCGTCAGTGGCCGCGTCGTCGCGGTCGATCGTTGGCTTGCCAGCGGGCAAATGCGCGCAGCGAAGGGTGATGGCTCCGTCGTCGTCAAGCCGAGCGATCTCGCTGCCATCGTGTACACCTCCGGTACGACAGGGCGGCCGAAGGGCGTCATGCTGTCGCACCACAACATCATGACCAACATCAGGGCTATTCGGGAGCGCGTGCAGGCGGAGGAAAGCGACATCTTCCTGTCTTTCCTGCCGCTGTCGCATACCTTCGAGCGCACGGCGGGCTACTACTATCCAATCGCGGCCGGCGCCTGCGTGGCTTACGCCCGATCCACGCAGCACCTGCCCGAGGACTTGAAGACGGTACGGCCGACGGTTCTCGTCTCGGTGCCCCGCATCTACGAGAAGTTCTATTCCAAGGTCATGGAGCATCGGGCGTCGGCCACATGGCTGGAGCGGGCCCTGCTCGATATGACACTGGCTGTCGGCGGCCGCCTGTTTGATGCGCGCCAGGGTCGAGGAGGTCCGCTCTCGCTGCTCGACCGGCTCTTTTGGCCTATCCTGAAGCGAATGGTCGCCGACAAGGTGCTGGCCCAGCTCGGAGGGCGGCTGCGCGTCGCCGTCAGTGGCGGTGCGCCCATCGCGTTTCCGATCATTCGTCTGTTTCTGTCCCTGGGGCTGGACATCCTGCAGGGCTACGGCATGACGGAGACATCGCCCGTGGTCTCCACCAACACGCCGGACGACAACGATCCCCGTTCGGTCGGCAGGCCGCTTGTCGGCATCGAGGTCAAGATCGGCGAGAACGAAGAGCTTCTCGTGCGCGCTCCGAGCGTCATGGTCGGCTATTGGCGCAAGCCGGAGGAGACCCACCGGGCGATCGAGGCCGACGGGTGGCTGCATACGGGCGATCAGGCGCGCATCGAAGGGGGACGCATCACCATCACCGGGCGCATCAAGGACATCATCGTCACGTCCACTGGTGAGAAGATAGCTCCGGTCGATCTCGAGACGGCCATCATATCCGACCCGCTGTTCGAGCAGGCCATGGTGATCGGGGAGCGGCGTCCTTTCCTGGCGGCCCTCGTCGTCCTCAACCCCGACGAGTGGAGCCGGGAAAAGACCAAGCTCGAGAGCAAGACCGACGGCATGGTGAGGTCTTCGCATCAGCGTGAGGCCGACTTCCTCCTGCAGCGCATAGCGAAGGCCGTGAAGGATTTCCCCGCCTACGCCACGCCGCGTGCGGTCTGGTGGACGACAGAGCCCTGGACCATTGCGGCAGGACTGCTCACGCCGACGCTCAAGATCAAGCGGGCCGCGCTGGAGCAGCGCCTGGTGGCCGAGATCGAGAAGCTGTATTCCCGCGGCGGTCACGCCCGCGTCCATCAGGCAGATGGCGCACGCCTATCGAGTTGATATTGCCCATGTCAGACAACACATTCTGCGAGCTGATGCGTTCAGGCGTCGTTGTGCTGGCGGTATTGGCGGGCGGCACGGAGATGGCCGCTGCCCAGACTTCACACTCGGCGCCCTATCCACCGCCCTACTCATCCTTGAATCCGCCGCCTCCGCAGTTGCGCGACTCACCCACGTTTCCACACGCCGTCTATCCCCGGTACCGCGCAGGGAGGCCCTCACGCGAAGTCCTGCCGCCGGCCGTGATCGCGCCGCCCTTGCAGCAGCTGCCTCCCATTCCGCCGCCGTCCCCCCGCGTTGAATGATGGGTGCGCGTCGGACTGCGACTCAGTGAGCGAATTCACCCCTTGCTGCGCTCCGGGCGCGCGGGCGCCCGGAGGGTTCAGGCAGCATGGCGCGAGGATGCCGCGGCCGCGGCCGCCGACGCCGCCCGTGGTGTCAGTGTCTGTGCTGCTGATCACCCGCGGACGCTCCGCGCATCGGGCCGGGGCCGAACGCGAGCCCGGGCAGGATGTCGGTCGCCTTGGCCTTCTGGGCTGCGTCGAGCGTTGCGAGCAGCTCCTCGGCGGCCTTTTTCACGGCGTCGAATTGCGTCTGTCGCTGCTCACGCATCTTGGTCATGAATGCGAAGCGATCCGACGGGGTCATCTTGCTCATCTGGGTCGGATCGATGCTCTCCCGCGTCGTCTTCATCGTGGCCGCCGCGTCCTGCACGGCTTTGGCGTACTTGCTCCAGGCCGCCTCCTGGGCCGGCGTGATCGCGAGCCCTGCCTTGAGCGCATCGATCCGTGCCGGATCGGCGAACGTCAGGCCGGCGCCCCCATGCATCATGCCGGGACCCATGCCGTGCCCCATGCCCTTCATCATGCCGTGGCCCATGCCTCTCATCATGCCGTGGCCCATTCCGTCGGCGCCTTTGCCATGCATGAACGGAGGGCCGAAGCTGCCGGGCCCGGCCGACTGCGCCATGGCCCATCCGCCTGCGAGCACCGTCGCAGCCGCGATGGCGCTGATCACCACAGTCTTCTTCTTCATGACTGTCTCCAATTGTTGCCGCCAACGGAAACGCCCGTTGCTGAGCCATTGGAGAGGCAAGCGGTGGCCCAAGTTTTTCAGGGGCAGGGTTTTTTGTGACAAAGTTTGTCGGGCGCCGGGGTCGGCAACACGTCGACACACATTCCAAGACCGTCTTCCCGCCGTGTCGGCTATATTCCCGTCATGCACAGCGCGCCCCACATCCTGATCGTCGATGACCATCGCGATATCCGCGATCTGGTCTCGCGCGCGCTGACCAAGGAGGGCTTCCGGGTCAGCGTCGCCGCAGACGGCCGCGCCATGCGCAAGGTTTTGAGCGACAGCCGCATCGATCTCATCCTCCTCGACCTGATGCTGCCGGGGGAAGACGGCCTGTCGCTGTGCCGCACGCTGCGCGCCGAGTCGAACATCCCCATCATCATGCTGACCGCCAAAGGCGATGAGGTCGATCGTGTGATCGGACTGGAGATGGGTGCCGACGACTACCTGCCGAAGCCCTTCGGCAGCCGCGAGCTGATTGCGCGCATCAAGGCGGTCCTGCGGCGCAGCCAGGACTCTCCCCTGGCGGCAAGATCGAGCGAACGAGCCAAGCAATACCGTTTCGATCGTTGGCGCCTCGATGTCGGGGCTCGGGAGCTGCTGCGTGACGACGGCGTTACGCTGCCGCTCAGCACCGGAGAATACGATCTTCTGATTGCGCTGGTGGAGCGGCCGCAGCGCGTTCTCAGCCGCGACCAGCTTCTCGATCTGGCACGCGGACGTGCGGCAAATGCCCTCGACCGGAGCATCGATACGCAGGTGAGCCGGCTGCGCAGAAAGCTCGAGCAGGACCCGGGCGATCCCAAGATCATCAAGACGGTCTGGGGCGGCGGCTACATGTTCACGCCGACGGTGAGCCGGGAATGAACCAGTTCTTTCCGAGGAGCCTGTTCGGGCAGACCCTGCTTGTCCTGCTGGCGGGCCTGATTGTGTCGCATGCCGCCGGCTCCTGGATCTACACGGCGGACCGCGAGCAGGCCGTGCGCGCCGTCGGCGGCTTTGCAACCGCGCAGCGCATTGCCAATCTGACCCGCCTTGTCGAGGACATGCCGCGTGAGGCGCGCCAGCGTATCGTCGCTGCCTTGAGCGATCAGAGCTTCCGCGTCTCGCTGGCGGCCCAGCCGACGGCAGTGCAGGCCGTCAATGATGATGTGCCCGCTGCAAGGGCAATCAGGGACTTCCTCGTCGATCAGCTTTCCCTTGGCCCTGCACGGCAACCACGCGTATCGGCATCCGCGGCGGAGGGACCCCCGTTCGGACCTGGACGCATGATGGGTCACGGCCCGATGATGCGCGGCTTCGGGGCCTTTGCCGGCTTTCGCGATCTGCAGGTCTCCATTCCTCTGGCAGATGGTTCGTGGCTGTCGTTTGCGACAGCCCTGCCCGCAGGCGGCCCGGCCTTCTCCGCGCAGTTTCTCCTGTCCATGGGCATCATGGCGCTCATCATCGTCGCCGTGTCCGTGTGGGCCGTGCGCCGCGTGACTGCTCCGCTTGCCTCGCTGGCGACGGCAGCGGAGCGGCTCGGACAGGATGTCAACGCTCCGCCCTTGCCGGAGACCGGCACCACCGAGACGCGCCAGGCTGCCCGCGCCTTCAATGACATGCAAATGCGCCTGCGGAGGCTGATCGAGAATCGAACACGGCTGCTGGCGGCCATCTCGCACGACCTGCGTACGCCGCTGACGCTGTTGCGGCTGCGGGCCGAGACTGTCGAGAATGCGCAGGAGCGGGATAAGATGCTGGGCACCATCACCGAGATGGATTCCCTCATTGGCGCCACGCTGCAGTTCGCGCGCGAGGAGAGTGCGAGCGAGCCCCGAAGGCCGACGGACCTTGCATCCCTGCTGCAAAGCGCCGTCGATGAGATGAGCGATGCCGGTCTTCCGGTCCGCATGGAGTCCGCCGAACCTGTCGTCTACGAGTGCCAGCCTGCAGCACTCAAGCGCGCGGTCCGCAACCTGCTCGACAATGCCGTCAAGTACGGAAAGGCGGGAACGGCTCGGATCCGCAGAGCATCACGGGCCATCGAGATCTGCGTCGACGATGAAGGACCGGGGATTCCTCCATCGGAACTGGCGCGTGTCCTCGAGCCCTTCTATCGCGTTGAGGAATCGCGCAGCCGCGAGACCGGCGGGGTCGGGCTCGGGCTTGCCATCGCGCAGTCGATCGTGCAGGCACATGGCGGCGTGCTGACGCTCAGCAACCGGGAGACCGGCGGCTTGCGCGCCATGATCACGCTGCCTCTTTCCGGGAAACCTCAGTCTACGGCAGGGTAGGTGCCTCTGCACTCCAGGCGGAGTGAATCGCCGCTGGCGAGCGTCACATTCCCTGCGTCGTCGATGCCCAAGCCTATAATCATGGCACAAGTGCGGAAGCCGTGAGTGAACGGTCTGTTTGTCCACAAACAGAGATGTGACGGAATTGACCCGCGGCGACGCTCGTTATCGCCGCGACGGACTTAGCAATCCTAGGGCGTGAGCGTTGTTCAGGCCCTCGCACCTGTTGGCTCACTCCCACAGGCAACTGCAGACGGCGTGGCGGTGCGTTGCCGATTGGAAACGAAGGAGCAGCGGCCGAGCATCGGCCGCTTGCCTCAGTGGAACCCAATCACTCTGACCGTGGTTCTTGGGACTGACGCCAACGAGGTGCGCGCTGTGTGGGGGGACGTGATCATGAACAGACGTCGAGCTTGCAGCCTTGCATCGGACCGGTCTGACCGTGCCATTTGGCTATCCGTTGGTCGCCGGCTGCGCGCACGCCGCATTCAGTTCGGCTTTGATGTGGATCAGGTGGCGGAAGAACTCGGCATCTCGCAAAGCGAGTACGAGGGCTACGAGTCGGCGTGCGCTCAGGCATCAGCTCCCCTGCTTTCCCGGCTGGCGGAGCTGTATGCCGTGCCGGTTCGCTGGTTCTTCGAGGATTCCCAGTCGAGCGAGGAGGGAGAGGACGCCGCGTGCAGCAGCTCTCGGCGCACCTATCGGATCTGCACCGTCGAAGAGCGGGTGCAGTTTCTGGCCGAGTCGTTTCGACAACTCGATCTGGAGGGACAGCAGCATCTGCTCGCCCTCGCCAGGGCCCTGCGCCAATCCACCAAGAAGGCGATGCACGAATGAGCGTTGGCGCTACGACCGTCAGCGCATCTCCAGCCTGCAATACTCGTTCCGCAGGTCGAAGTAGGCGGTCATGGCCTCGACAGGGTTGTCGTCGGTATCGAATGCGACCCGTTCGAGAGAAAGTACGACCGTGTGATCACTGAGCGACAACGCTGCGGCGGCCGCAGGCGGGGCTGCCACCGCCCTCACTTTGCCCTCGGCACGGGCGACCAGCACACCCCAGGCCTGAGCCAGCTCCTCGAGTTCATCCGGAATCGACGCACGCTGCGCAAGGCCCGGGAAGCGCCGGTCGGAAAGGCAGAGCAGCTCGTAGGCATAGGGCCGCTCCTCCACGTACCTCGTCCGCTCGAAGCGAACGACCTGATCGCCCGGCTCGAGCCGCAATGCCGCCCGCTCCCAATTCCTGGGGGACCCGAGCTTTGCCTTTCCCGTCTTGACCTGTCCGCGGAGGGGGGTGCCGTCCGCCCCGCGGACCGGATTGAAGCGGTCGAGCGCTCTTCCCGCGTGATGGCTCCGCACGAATGTGCCCCGGCCGGGCTCGCGGACGATGAGCTGCTCATTCTCCAGGACTCCCAGGGCCTTGCGCAGGGTCCCGAGGCTGACGCCGAGCTCGCGGTGGAGATCCAACTCGCTGGGCAGGAGACCCCCGGGCCTCAATTTGCCGTCCTTGATGCGCTCCAGCACTGCATCGCGAACCTGGAGGTAGAGGGGCCGCACTTGGAATTTCGAATCTTCATTCACGACATGCTTCCCGTAGTCGGCAACTCACCTTGATTGAAACACTGCAGTATCACACGGCTGGTGCCGGACGCACAGGTCGGCAGGGCAAAGAAGCTATGCGCCTCCGAGGTGCGCAAGACGACCGCCCGACCACGCACTCCATCCGGCCGGCCGACGTCGCCATCGCAAGATGACGACGCTGTTCCTACGGCCGGCGAGGCGCTTGCGCCGGCGATACGAGAAGCGGCGTGACGGCCATGCCACCTCAAATACTATACACGTTATCCTGCACACAAATTCCTGTACAAATCATTAACGCCGTATGCTATGGATGACTCGCGCTCACGCAGGAAGTTGTGCAGTTGCGGGCGCGCATCTCCGCCCGGTCCGGTCGGCGGCGAGAGAGATGCCACGGCGCATGCGCGCGACAGGCACTTGGCTGTCCGACGAGCTTCGATGTCGGACCAGTATCGGCATCGCGTCCCCCGAGTAGCATCGTTCAGTGCCCCAGCCCGCAAGCAAGCCCCACGGGGATGGCACAATGGTCAATGTCGATCTGCCAAGGAGCGTCATGTCGGCCATCAATTTCAAAGGTGGCACCGGCAAGACGACTGTTGCGATCGCGATCGCCGAGGGGCTCTGCCATCTGCTCAAGAAGCGGGTTCTGATCATCGACTGTGACTTTCAGTGCAGCGCTTCCATCACGCTGCTGGGACGGAAGGCGCTGAACCACCTGATCTCGATCGATGCCACCTTGGATTGCCAGCTGCAAAAGCTGATGGATGGAAATGGCAGGGCGGAGTTGAGCGCCACGGCGGTGAGGGCGCGCAATTGCGTGAGGGAAGCATCCGAGCTGATGTTCCTGCTGCCGGGCAACCCGGACATGCCGCGACGCGAGCGGCAGATCCTCGCCTCCTACCTGCCAGGCCGGGATATTCATTCGGCCTACCAGGCCGCATCAATCATGATCGGAGAGATCTACCGGTCCCTCCTGGATGATTTCGACTTCGTGCTCATCGATTGCCCGCCCGGCTTGACGCTCTTCTCCGAGGCGGCGATCAGGGCGTCCGATGGCCTTATAATTCCTACCCTGCCCAACGAGATCTCATTTGCGGCGATTGACCATTTGCGCAGGGAGATCGGGCGGACGCGGTCAGACCGGTCGCTCGACGACCTGCTGGTCGGCACAGTCATATCCAAGATCCGGCAAAGGAATGGCGGCGAGCACTATCGCTACCAGACCAGGTCCATCGAGAACCTTCTCGACCGCGTTGCTCCGGGATTTCAGATACTCAAGCCCTATCTGCCGTACTGCAGAGAACTGGAGGCGACGACCTGGCGCGATGACGACGGCGGCAGCATCAGTTTTGAGCATCGCTATGGCCAGTCGTCGGCGATGATCATGCAGCTGACGCAGGCTTTTGCCATGAGGTGCGATGCGCTCATGGCGCGGAAAGCGAAGCCCGCGCAACCGGCACGCCTGAAATGCCCGACCTGCTGAACACGAAGCCGCGCATCGTCGTGATCGGCGTGGGCGGCGCCGGTGGGAACGCCATCAATAACATGGTTGGCGCGGGCCTCGCCGGCGTCCATTTCGTCGCCGCAAACACCGACATGCAGGCGCTGGCGGCCTCAAAGGCGGAGCATCGCATCCAGCTCGGCAGCAATCTGACCGAGGGGCTCGGCGCCGGATCCAAGCCGGAGATCGGTGAAGCCGCCGCCGAGGAGGCGCTGGAAGAGATCAGCGCGCAGATTGCCGACGCGCACATGGTGTTCATAGCGGCGGGCATGGGCGGCGGCACGGGGACCGGTGCTGCCTACGTGATCGCGCGCGTTGCAAAGGAGCTGGGAATCCTGACCATCGCCGTTGTGACCAAGCCCTTCCAGTTCGAAGGCTCGCTGCGGATGCGAAATGCCGAAGCCGGGATTGCCGCGCTCGGACAGTATGTCGATACGCTGCTGGTCATACCCAATGAGAACCTGTTTCGGGTCGCCACCGACAGGACGACGTTCGCCGAAGCATTCGTGGTGGCGGATCAGGTGCTCTACTCGGGTATCGCCACCTTGGTCGACCTGATCCTCGAGGAAGGCCTCATCAATCTCGACCTCGCCGATGTCAAGGCGGTCTTGAGCGGCATGGGAGCGGCGATGATGGGGATGGGCGAGGCATCCGGCGAGCAGCGTGCGATCGTCGCCGCCGAGGAGGCGATCGTCAACCCACTGCTCGACGACGTGACACTCAAGGGAGCAAAGAGCCTGCTCCTGTCCATCACGGGGGGGCGCGACCTGACGCTGTGGGAGGTCGACGAGGCGGCCAACCGCATCCGTCAGGAGGTTGATCCCGACGCCAACATCATCGTCGGCGCCACGCTGGATGAGAGCCTCGACGACAAGATGCGCGTGTCCATCGTGGCATCGGGCATGCCCAACTCCGGCGCCCCGCAGCCTGCACTCGAGGTCGACGCTCCCGTATGGACGCCGCGCTATCAGCGCATTGACGGCGCCGCCTCCGGCCCCGAGTTGTTCGGCAGGCGGCTGACGGAGGCGATCATCCAGCGTGACGCGCAGGGCAAGCCCAGGGCAGGCCAAAAGGGCCGCGGACGGGGGCGCAGTGCCCAAGGCGACGCCGCCAGGAAGAAGGAGGGAGTGCCGAAGCTTCCCGGACAGCCGCCGGTTGCGCGCGGCAAGCGAGGTCAAGCCGCCAAGAGCCGTGGACCGAGCCTCGAGCCGCGATTTCCACCTGCACCGGACAGGGCGACGCAGACCGAAAACCGCGCCCTCGTGCGACGCCCGCCCGCGGCGGACGCCAGTGCGGCCGTCGGCTGGCCCGAGCATTGGGCGAGAGCCGGGGAAGCTGTCGCCAGCGGGGAGCCGGTGACGGTGCGTCCGGCCGAGCCATCCGTCGTGCCGCTGCGCCAACCCGAAGCGCCTCCACGGAAGGCCACGCTCTTCCAGCGCCTGGCTGGTCTGGTGGCGGCCAAGCGGGAAGCTTGAGCTGTCGCCAACGAGCGCGGGGGAATGGCCGGTCGTGATCGCGACCGCACGGGAACAGAGTTCGCGGTCCGATCACACATTGGCGAGCAGGTGCTTGATGACGACGCCGGAAGCAACAGCCCAGACCATTGGAACGTCGGTCGTCCCGGTGATGCGGTATCGCGACATACCTGCCGCGATCAACTGGCTTTGCAGAGCGTTCGGGTTCGAAAAGCATCGCATAACCGTGGGTGAGAATGGCGCGATCATGTTCGCCCAGCTGACCTTCGGCACGGCCATGGTCATGATCGGCCCGGTCCGCGAGTCCGCGTTCGACAAGCTCCTGAGGCAGCCGGACGAGATCGGCGGCGCGGAAACGCAGGTGTGCTACTTCTTTGTGGCAGACGCTCACGCCCACTGCGCACGGGCGAAGGCCGCCGGCGCGCAGATCGTTTTCGATATCGAGGACGAGGTGAAAGGGGGGCGCAGCTACTCATGCCGAGATCCCGAGGGCCATCTGTGGAACTTCGGCACCTACAATCCGTGGCATCGTCAGGCCGAGACGCGCCTGAGAAGCCGTGGATATCGGAGCATGGTGTGGGTCGCAGCCAAGCGCTCGGCCCTTGTGATCGGCCTTCTGGCCGCTTTGACTGCGGTGCTCGTGACGGCCGGTGGCCTGCCTGGCGCGGTTGAGGAGGTCGACCGTGGCTTGGCGATCAGAGTCGCTGCGAGTGCGCCATACGAGGAAGACGCGGGGGGTGCGCTCGAGCGGCTGGCTGGAGAGCAAGGCACGATGGCCGCTCTGCGGCGGGCCGCCAAAGAGGCACAAGAGCGGCTGGCCCAGGCGCTGCAGGAGCGGGAGGCGGCAGAGCGAGCGACCAGGCAAGCGCGCAATCTGGTGGCGCAGGCGCTGAGCGACAAGGAAGCTGCAGAGCAACTGGCCAAGGATGTCCAGGGGCAGCTGGTCCGGGCATGGATCGGCAAGAACGCAGCGGAACGTGCCGTGAGGGAGGTCCGGCGGCAGTTGACCAGGGAGCGCAGCGCAAGAAGAGCAGCGGAGAGCGCCCAGGCCGCAAGCGAGCTGCAACCCCAAGCCGCGATGCCGCGCTGGCAGTAGCGGCGTTGAACTCACTGGTGCAGAACCGCATGCCGCTGCAGCAGCTCAAGAGCTGGCGATCGGCAGTGAACCCCCGCGATGTCTCGGAACTGCTCTCAAGTTTACATTCTGGCGAGGATTTGTTGCTAGTGTCCCGAATCCGAAGTTCGCCCACCTTCGAGGCACCCGTGGTTGCGAACTTCGGATTCAAAGGGGACACTAGATTCGTATGATTTCTAGTGTGGTTTATGGTTCAGAAGTTCCCTCGCGACCTCGCCGCAAAGGTAGGGGAACTTCTGAACCACCACACTAGATGTGGGTTGTTGGTTGTGGGGTACATCAAGGGGGTTGGTGCGTGATGACCCAAGTTGTGCGTTGCGCCGTGGCGTCGGAGGCCGATGCGAGCGTCCTTGCCCAGAAGTTGATTGCTCTCCGGGCTGGAGTTGATGCCGCTCTTGCGGAGCTGGCATGCCGGGGCACCATCTCCGCAGCGGCTGAGATGGAGAAGCCAAGCCAGCCCCTACCGTCGATTGACGCGCACAGGCCGGCACGCCGGGGCGCCGCAGGCACCGGCGATGCGCTCGACGAGCTTGGCGTCATCGGCTGTCTGCTCGGTCTGCGCTCGTATCCCGCGCCGCGGTGACCGCGGCCCCGGGCGAAGCATCCTTGCCGCGGTGCCTGCCGCCTCACACACTCTCTGTGCATAAAGCGCTCGGTGTCGTTCAACGCCCGCCGGATTTGCCCTAGTGTCCCGATTGCGAAGTTTGCCGAAGTCTGCTGCTGGAGCGGGAGCGAACTTCGCAATCAAAAGGGGCACCATGTTCATAGTGTTGCTCGTGCGGTTCAGATCGAGAAATGCGCTCCACGCATGCCGTAAACACCGGCGAATTTCTCGATCATCGCCCTAGTGGTGACGGGGAAGCCCAACGGTTGCTTCCGAGGAGTTCATGCAATGGCATCGGTGATCACGCGGGAAGTCATCGAGGTATTGGCCACTATGCAAGCCAAGGCGTTGGCCTTCGACAACGAGCACCCCGACCATCCTCTCGGTGCCCGCAGCGCAGGCGAATACGCGCAGGCCATTCGCGCGCTTGTTCCGGAGCAAGAGCAGCTGCAGGTCGGCGAGTTGATGCTCGCTGCCGGTACGCAGGCCATGCGCGTGCTGATGCTCACCTACGCAGACACACGCCGGGCAATCTAGGCTCGGGCCTAATGCTTGGTCCTGCTTGCTTCCTCAGCTCGTGACGGCAGGGGCTGGAGCGCCGTTTCGGCGATGGATCGGCCAAGCTTGGTCATCTGCTCGAGCTCGGCCTGATAGTCTGCATAGGCATTCTGGAAGAACTGCGCGTAGACCCGATAGAAATCCTGCACCGTCTTGCACTCGGCAAGCTGCTGAGGCACGGCAAGATCTTCCTTGAGGCGCCGATTAACGAATGATGTCCACTCCTTGTTGACCGCGGCAAAGCTCTCGTAAAGCCTGCCGTTGAGCTCCGCCATTGCCGTGAAGGTGGGCCGCTGCATCTGCATCATCGTGTCGAACCCGAACGATGCCATCTCCTCACTCGTTTCGCTGCGGGTCTTTTCTGCCATGGACGATCCTCCTTAGCCCGTCGCCCCCCAGCCACCCTCGATCAAGCCAACGTCGCGCAGAGGCGGCGGCAACTCAAATCAAATCTGGTCTCCGATGCGAGGCTTGTGTTCGCGCAGAGGTTTGCTGCCTTGAGCCGGCGGTGCGGCGCCGAAATGCCGCGCGCGGCGGCGGGCGTGCTCTGCGGCGGATGTGCTCCATGCGGCCCGGTGACCTGGGCCCTCGCCTTCGTGCCGGAGGCGCGTCCTCGACGCGTGCCGGAGGCGCGTCTTCGACGCGTGCCGGAGGCGCGTCTTCGACGCGACGCGGGGGTGACGGTGGCGGGTGGGGCGCCCGGGTTACCCCATCTGACGTCATGCCCGCGTAGGCGGGCACCCAGGACACTTCGCAACGCAGGTGCGCAGGCCGTCGAAATGCCGCGCGCAGCCGCAGGGGCGATCTGCGGCGAGCATGGCCCGTGCGGCCTGGCGACCTGGGCCCCCGCCATCGTGCCGGAGGCGCGTCTTCGACACGACGCGGGGGTGACGGGTGTGGGTGGGGTGCGCGAGTGCCTCTCAATCGCAGTGAAATCCGAACCGATCGGTCCGCAGCTTCACCCTCAGCGGGGTTATACTCTCGCTTCCGGCATGTGCAATGATGTGCTCGCCTCGGCTCTGGAGGCGGTGTCGTCATGGGGCATCGCCTCAGCCTTCGACCGGAGGGTCGCAGTCAGGTGATCAAGCTGGGCCGGCCATACGAACCAATGGAGCGCTCTTCGGGACCCGGATTGCGGCGGCGGGGCGTTTGAGGCCCATCTCAAGCGCCAGGTTCAAACGGGTCTCAAACGCCCCGTTCCTTGTTTCACTGACACCCGGGGCGGCCGGTGTGGTAGGCAATCTCCTATGCGGGGGGCAGACCCCGCGGACAGCACATTCCGCGTGGTCAGCGTCTGCTGGGGGCCGATGCGTGTTCCTCACTGTTTGGGCGTCGGGATGGTTCCCGTATTGAGCGGGCTCGGTGGCGATGGGGGAGCCGGCGGTGCGGGACCAGCAACCGGCTGGGCGGCCGGCGCCGGGACAGGATCCGGACGCGAGGCAGCAGGAGGCAGCACGTCGCCCTCTCTGACGAGCTCAAGGAGGGCGCGGAACTGCGGGCCGTTCGGCACAAATCTTTGCACGTCCGTTATCTTCTTCAGCTCCTGCTCCTCGGTCTCCGTCAACGGCGCCTTCCGGCGGATAGGAGTGCGCGGGATCTGCACGTCGCAGCAAACCTCGTTCTGATAGCCGCGCTCCCAACTCGCGCGGGCCTCGATGCCC
The DNA here is from genome assembly GCA_008933705.1 of Hyphomicrobiaceae bacterium. Lineage (GTDB taxonomy): Bacteria > Pseudomonadota > Alphaproteobacteria > Rhizobiales > Hyphomicrobiaceae > AWTP1-13. The sequence continues at coordinate 38,928 of WBUN01000010.1, read as the reverse complement.
CGCTTCGTCTTCTCGGCCAGCAGCCAGTTGAGCGACGCGTCGAACCATTCGTCGGAAAGGTAGATGTAGTGGGCGGCGGAACGTTTGGAGTTGCCAACCCCCCTCAGCTGGGCGCCTCGTGCCAGCCGCACGGCGTCGAACGCAACCAGGGGCGTAATCAGCTCGAAATGCGCGCGCTCGCTGGCCGTGCCATGGCGCTTCGCAGGCTTGTCCGTAAAGCGGATCAGGTGGAACTTGATGACGTCCTTGAACTCCTTGAAGTCGTCGCGTTCCAGGAACGATTCGAGCCGATGGAGAATGTCGATCGCGACGCTCCCGCCGCTGTTGTCGAAATAGCCGCCGTCCGTCAGCTCAAGGACCTTGGTATTCTTGTAGAGGTCCAGCGAGCGATTGATCTGCTCGTTCTCGCGAATGTTGCCGGGGGGCGTGACGTAGGGAAACCTGGCGCTGAGAACGACGGCGGTGCTCGTTGCGAGCTGAAGATCCGGCCTGAAGCCAAGAATATTGGCGACGGCAGAGACTCTCGACTGCTGGTCCTGCAGCTCCAGCCGGCGCAGAAAATCGCGTACCTCCTTCGACGTCGGGCCTTCGCCCTTGTCGATCCGGCGCCTGGCGACCCTGGTCAGCGTCGAGATGCGCGGGTCGTTCGACCAGTCGACTTGCGAGATGAGAACAGGAATTCCGTAGTTCACACCTGTCGTTGCCATGAACAGAGCAGGCGCCAGCTCCGTAGGCTGCCAACGCTCATAGAACGGACTGGCCAGGCCATAGTTCTCCTTGCCGCTGAAGCCGATCCTCTTCCACCCGGCTTCGAGGCTGTACTCCAGGGCCTTGGCCCGATCCAATCCGAATCTGAGCTGAGGAAGCAGAAGGCTTGGTATGTCGAATATGAATGCGCTCGCTATGACCGGTGACAAGAAGTCGGCATCAAAAAACCGCGTGACCTTGTCCTCGAGCGTGGTTGCGCCGGTTATGGTGCAACCCTGCGAGGCCTGCGCCGGATCGTTGGGAGCGCCCTGGGGCAGGCTTCTCAGCAGCTCGGCAAACACGGCAGCTCCAAGACTGCCGCCCGAGACGGAGCTTATGCCGAAGAGGTGATGCGCGAACTCGGGACACGCGTCGTAGAGGCGCGCCAGCGAAAGGGCCGGATGATAGGCTGCGTAAATGCCGCCGCCTTGTGCGGACACAATGAAGACGGGATAGGCCTTGTTGCGGCTGCGATAGGCTTCGATCGCCGGCCGACGATGGGCGAGCCAGGCGCGAAATGCCTGATCCAGGGAGGGGATCCTTCTCGTCTTCATCACCTCGCCGACATCGAAGGTCGGGCCCTTGGCGCCCGCCACCAGCGCCGCCGTGGATGGCCCCTTCGGCAGGTCAATCTTCGTATGACGGAACTCGCGCGGGGGCAGCACGACCTGGTCGAACAGATGAAGAAGCAGCACCGTTGAGAACACGGTGGAGACGACCGCTACGGGTGACGATCCTCTCGAGAAGATTGCCGCAATCGCCAGGAACGCTGCCGCCGAAGCCAGCCACAGCACGGGGAACATTCCGATAAAATGGGCGCTTGCAACCGGATCAATGACAAACGACGCGATGACGGCGCCGGCAGCAACAACGCAGATGAGAGCGGCCACATCTGTCCACGTGATGGAGAACGGTCGCAGGGTCGACCGAAACAGCTCCAGGTGGCGCCGCGCCGCGCACACGTAGACGCTGATCACCAATCCGATCGCAAGGACGGCTGTAACCGCCCAGATGAGGCGGTTGCCGGGATCGCCGCGCAGGGTGACGGTAGCCAGCCAGATCAGCGCCCCCGAGGGGACGGCGACAAAGATGATCTCGAGCAAGAGCTGAACAAGGCGCAGAGCTGCCGGTCGCTCGGGCGGAAGCGGCCGCGACACCGTGCGGACCGTGGCAACGAGGATGAAGCACATGATCGCGTAGGCGACCACATGCGCCGCGACCTGCAGCGAGATCGACTGGTAGTTGGCGGGGCGGGACAGATCGGTAACGTAGGCGACGTAGTCGGCGATCTGCGGACTGGAAGCGACAAAGAAACCGATGGCAAAGCTGACGAGGGCGAGAGGAAGCAAAACCAGGAAACCGGACATAACGTTTCCTCCGGGTCCATAGGGCAGGGATGCGCGCAATGCCGAAGCATTGCATGGTTGCTTGCGGATGCGCAACGGTGGTTGGGGCCGACGATGCCTGTGCCTATGCCATCCCAGGAATGGCCTGGCCGCAGCCTGTGGAATGTTTGCTTCGGGCCCGGTCCCCTTTCCCTTCGCAGCGACCCTGCGCTACCGTTGCCGCGCCTTGCTGTCGGTATGGGTCACTCTCGGCGTCAGCACTCGTCGGCAGGGCTTAGGATCTTCAAGAGGCCGCCGGCTGTGCCCACTGCAGGAATGACGATCGAGACGCAAGGGGCACGCCTCAAGGTGACGTCACCTTCGGGCCTGACCTACGAAGCATCCACATCAGCGTCCGACGGCGTGCTTGAGGATTTCTTCGCCGCCTACGACAGCTCGTTCGTGCTTGCCAACGAGAAGGAAGGGTTCGCGGGGTTCGCCGAATGCCTGGCACTCAACGAGGGGGCCGGCTACGAAGCCCTGCGCGCCCGCTACGGGCCATTTCGGGAGTTCGTCGTCGTCGTGAGAAACGCGGGCGGGGCCGTGGTTGGCGGTCTCAACTTCATAGCCTTTCCGCTCGCCGAGCCTGACAGCCGCCAACACTCGCTGAGCCTCAACCTCAGCTATATATTCGTTCCGCCGTCGCAGCGCCAACGCGGTGTGTTCAGGAAGCTGGTCGCCGAGCTGCCGGGGTTGGCGCTCGCCCTGTTCGCGCAGACGAACCCGCAGGACGTTCCCCAGGAGTGGCGTGCGTCCCCGCGAGCGCCCATGGTGTACATCTTCATCGAGCAGAACGACCCCTATCGCATGACGCCGCAGGACTACGCGCGCGACACGCAAGCCACGGGCCTGGATCAGCTCGCCAGGATAGCGCTCTGGGCGCGGCAGGGCGCAAGGATCGTCGATTTCGCCTATGTGCAGCCCGCCCTCACTGCCGATCAGCAGGCGGACCGCAGCCTCGTCTATGCCGTGCTCGGCACTGAGGCACCCTCCCTGCACCCATCGCTGCTGCGCCAGCATCTTGAGCGCTTTTTCGGGATCTCCGTCCTCAAGGGCCGCGACCCTGAAGGCGATGCCGAGGCCCACCAGCAGTTGGCACAACTTGCAGCTCTCGAGGCAGCCGGCGCGCGCGTTGCGTTGCTCAAGATGATCGATCCGGCGCGTCTCCCAAAGCCAGGTGGACTTGAAGGTGCTGAACGTGCTTCAACGCTGCGCGATCTTCTGGCGCCCCTGTAGCAATTGCGCCACGTCGCTACTCTAATGCTCCTTCCCCGGAGTAGCTTGCTACCGCCCCTGACCGCCATTCACTAGTCTTTGCACGTCGGGGCTCCCACGCATTTCCATAGGTGGGTTGATGAACACGTTTGACTGGGCATGGCAGTTCGTCAGGCAGCATAGGGAGGAAGTGCCGCTGCTGCTCGGCTCGCTCACGGCAGCCTACATCCTCTACGGCATCGCCCGAGCCGGCAATTTCATCAGCGAGGTGGCATTCGACCAGCGGGAGGGATGGTTTTCGCGCACCGTCAATTGGTTGCGCGGTATCGGGCGCGCGATGCTGCTGTCGTGGTACGCGCCAACGCTGCTTCTGGCTTTTCCCCGCCGCCGCTTTATTGGCGCTCGCTACTACACCGAGCTGCAGATCCTGCAGCCGCGCGCGGCGCTTCCGCATCGGCGCGACTACAACGAACGGGAGTACAGGCGCCGCCTCGACGAGGCGCTCGAGGCTGAGGAGGCACGCCGCCAGAACATTCGCAGGCTGCTGCGCGAACGCCTGACCGAGGAGCCGGGCGTCGTCGTGGCTGTTGTCCAGTGGCTGTTTCGCAAGTTGAGGCGGGCCCATGGGCAGGAGCAGCCGCTGGGCCCCGTCGACATTGGAGACTTTCCCCAGCTCGACGACAGCCGGGCCAAGATCAAGCGCTACTTCGAGGCGCTCGAGCGGCGGTCGCTTCCGAGAGGTGAGGACACGACGAGGTTTCTCACCGAGGCGCGGTTCCAATCCGGCTACATCGCTCCGATCTTTCTCATAACAGGGCTCGTCAATCGCTTCGCCGAAGACGACGGCTGGAACCTCGTGCTCGACAACTATCGCCGGCTTATCGAGAAGGACGCGTTCTACACGACCGAGTTGCGCGAGTTGCGCTCGTTTCTCTTCAATTGCTGGCTGCTATGGGGGCCGAGCATCCAGCCGTGCTCGTGCGAGCAGTGGGCGCACGGCGAGAGTGCGAATTCGCCGCGCGATCTGATGATCCAGTATGGCTACGGCGACGAGAACAACTCGATCGACATCCTGGTCAAGGGAGGGCTGGCGGCCGATTTCCGCGCCAAGCTCCATGCCATCCTCAACAAGCGCGCCGCCGACCAGCTGAACAAGCCCTTCAACGTCTCGGCTGCGCCTTTCGTCGCCACGGGGCGTTTCAGGTGGGGGCCGAGTCTCTCCGACGCCGAAGTCTGCACGGCACAGGCCCTCGTGCGTGGCGGCTCGGACGCCGGACAGCGCCAGCCGATCAACGGGCGACTGGTCCTCGAATGCCGGCACAATGACGTAACGGTTGCGGCGGACGTCTCGCAATCCTCGGGTTACTACTCCGCCTACCTCTGGGTGATGTTCCTGATCCAGGACGCGCAGGGCAACTGTTTCCATGATGAGCAGTGGAAGAATCTCCTGGTCTTCTTCGAGCACGGCAATATCGCCGATGCCAGCACGTATCACACGCTCAAGGAGCAGCTGGTTGCGAAGACCTGCTCGACGCTTGCCAAGGTCTTGAGCGAGTTCGATGCGCACGAGGCGCAAGGAGGGGCAAGACGGGGGCCGCTGCGGCTGGCCTACGCCTGCGCCTTCGACGATTCAAACTGCACCGGGCACAAAGCACTGTTCCCGCCCGACTCGCTCGGCCGGTCCAGTCCGGCGGGCGCCGTGGCGTTCGAGGACGTCAGGATACTGTCGATCCTTCGCCGCACCATCGGCGGCCTTGCCGAGGGCCACGTTCTGAGATCGGACCGTCTTCTGCTTCCCGCTGCGGCAGGGCCGGCTGATGCCAACCCCTATTCGTCCTGCCATCTGCCGGAGATCGTCGAGCAATTCTACGCCGACCTTGTTTCTCAGGCCTGAGTCCGGCTCGAGCGGCACGTTACAGCGGATTGTCGCTGTCCTGGCCTCACGCCTAGGCGCCTCTCCACCACGTCCACCACGAGGGGCTATCCGTGGATCGCGCTCGCCGGGCAGCCGTTGCCTTTCGACTGCTCGAGATATCTCCGCTCAGAGATCAGCCCTTGGATGAGCGCGGGGACGCGGCGAGGAGACCGGGCGTGGCACTGGCGATCAGCCGGTTGACATCGATCTGGGGGGCAACGGCGTTGTAGTCTTGATCGATCAAGAGCGAGGCGGCACCGTGCACGAAGGTCCATAGCCGCAGCGCAATCTCCTGCGCATCTCCGCGCACTCTGTTGCGCTTGCAGTAAAGCGCAACCTGATCGATGACATTGGTGAAGCAGTCGTGACCAGTGCCGACCACATGCTCGGCCTTCTTGAGCGAGGGCTCCTGGCCGAACATCAGGCGGAACACCGCCGTCTCTTCGACGGCGAACGCAACATAGGCCTGGCCCATGGCGATGATGCCTTCAAGGGTGCCCTCGCCCCTCTCTGCGACCACGGTCATCGATCGCTTCCTGAGCTCTTCGAAGCCGCGTGAGGCGATCTCCTCGAGAATCTCCTGCTTGCCGCGGAAATGACGATAGGGTGCTGCGGTGGTGACGCCCGCGACGCGGCAGGCGTCGGCGAGGGTGAATTTCTCCGCGCCGCGCTCCTCGACGAGCTGGCGGGTCGCCGCGATGAGCGCCTCGCGCAGCTCCCCATGGTGATAGCGCGCCTTGCTTCGCACCTTGCTGGCCGGCTTTTTCCCCATGACGCCACAATGGACGCTTCACGAGGAATTGAGAAGTCAGCATCGCCAATAGCACTTTGCGATGTGAGTTTCACTAACATATGTTAGCGGCGCTTACATCGCAACGCCACCGAGCCACAGGCCCGCGATGCGAATGAGCGGTAGTGCCAGGCTGAAGCAGGAGCGTTCATGAGCGCCAAGCGATCGAATTCGGGCACGCCTCATGCCCGAGCGAGCAGATGGAGCAGCAACATTGGTCGCGTCGGTATCCTCGGATTGGCGGCGCTGATCGCCGGCTGCAAAGGCGAGGCTGCGGTCCAGGAAGAGGTCGCGCGTCCGGTAAAGGTCGCCATCGTCACTGCTGCCCCCCAAGGGCGCACACTCACCTATTCGGGCGTGGTGCGGCCGAGGATCGAGAGTGCGCTCGGCTTTCGCGTGCCGGGCAAGATCGTGGCGCGCTCGGTCAACGTCGGCGATCGCATCGAGGTTGATCAGGTGATCGCGCGTGTGGATGAGACCGATCTGAAGCTCGCGGAGAACGCTGCCCGAGCAACGGTGGCTGCGGCGCGCAGTCGTCGGGACGTGGCAAGGGACAACTTGGAGCGTGCCAACGTTCTCTTGCCGAAAGCGATCATCTCGCAGGCGGCCCACGACACGAGGCGCAATGAGCTGGAAGCGGCCGTGGCCGCGCTGGACAGCGCGGAGGCGCAACTGCTCCAGGCCATCAATGCGGTCGGCTACGCCACGCTCAAGGCGGACAAGGCGGGGATAGTCACGGCAGTGACGGGCGAGCCGGGGCAAGTCGTTGGCGCCGGTCAGGCGGTCATAACGTTGGCCGAGGCAGGAGAGACAGAAATTGCGGTCGCCGTCCCGGAGCAGGATGCAGCACGTCTCGCCATAGGACAGCCGGCCAAGATCACGCTTTGGGCCGGTCCTCGTGTCAGCATCAGCGGGCGCATACGGGAAATAGCCGGCCAGTCCGACCCCGCCTCACGGACCTATGCTGTTCGCGTCGCTGTGGAGGAGCCGCCCCAGACCATGCGGCTCGGCATGACCGCATCGGTTGCGCTGACCATCGATGAGAACGCTGCACTCCTGGTAGTGCCTCTCGCCGCGGTGACCGAAGGCGAAGGCGGCGGGACCGTGGCGTTCGTCGTGGACGCGGCAAGCAAGGTTGTGCGCAAGACGGCGGTTTCTCTCGGTGGGATTGCGGAAAGCGGCGTGCAGATCGCCAGCGGCTTGCAGGCCGGCGACATGGTTGTGACCGCGGGTGTGCAATTCCTCCGCGACGGCATGCCTATCCGGCTCCCGGGCGAGCGCGCGCAAGCTGCAACGCCCTGAACGCAACATCGGAAGCTTGTCGAGGCGAGACACTGCCAGCCCAGGAGCGCTCCATGGCCGCTGATCCGACCCACGCTCAGGCATCGGGAGGTTTCAACCTGTCCCGCTGGGCCATTGATCATGGCAGCTTCACAGCGTTTCTGCTCGTGCTGTTGCTGGCCGCGGGCGCCTTCTCGTTGCTGCGCATCGGGCAAAAGGAGGATCCGGACTTCACATTCCGCGTCATGGTGGTGCAGGTGCTGTGGCCAGGTGCGACGGCTGAAGAGATGCAGGACCAGGTCGTCGACAAGATCGAGCGCAAGTTGCAGGAAACTCCGGGTCTCGACTTCATCCGCTCCTACACGCGGCCTGGTCTTGCCAGCATCTTCGTCAACCTGAAAGGCGCCGTGCGCGGTGAGGCTGTCAGGGAAGCCTTCTATCAGGCGCGCAAGAAGGTCGGTGATATCCGCCAGACGTTGCCCGAGGGGGTTGTCGGTCCGTTCTTCAACGACGAGTTCGGCGACACCTACATCTCGCTTTACGCAATGACCGGACAAGGGTTCAGCTACCCCGAGCTCAAGACCTTTGCGAAGAATGCCCGCGACATCCTGCTGCGCATTCCCGGCGTCGCCAAGGTCGACCTGCTCGGGCTCCAGGAGGAGCGCATCTTCATCGAGGTGTCGTCAGCAGCACTTGCCGAGCGTGGCCTCTCAGCGCTCGACATCCAGGCGGCTCTGGCCGGCCAGAATTCCATGGATCCTGCGGGGCGGATCGAGACAAGCGAGCGCTCGGTCCGAATCGACGTGCAAGGCGGGCTTAGGTCGATGGAGGATGTGCGCGACCTGCGGTTGCGTGCCGGGCAGCGCACCTTCCGGCTCGGCGACATCGCTGACGTCAGACGGGGCCTCGAGGATCCGCCGTCTGCCACGACCCGCTATCAGGGCAAGGAGGCGGTTCTGCTCGGCACCACCATGGCACCCGGCGCGAACGTCACCGAGGTCGGCGCCGCCGTCGAGCGGGCGCTGAGGAGCATCGAGCGGAACCTGCCGGTCGGCATCGAGCTCGGCAAGATCTCGGATCAGGCGCAGGTCGTCAGCAAGTCGATCCACGAGTTCCTGGAGGCGCTGGCCGAGGCGATCGGCATCGTGCTGGTGGTCTCGCTCGTGGCCCTCGGCTGGCGCGCGGGTCTCGTTGTCGCCCTGACGATCCCCATGGTGCTGGCCGCCACATTCCTGGCCATGTCGCTGATGGGCATCGACCTTCACCGCATTTCGCTCGGCGCGCTCATCATTGCGCTCGGCCTGCTGGTCGACGATGCGATGATCGCGGTCGAGATGATGGATCGAAAGCTCGAGGAGGGCAATGACCGGCTCAGTGCAGCGACCTTCGCGTACACGTCCACCGCCTTTCCGATGCTGACCGGCACTTTGATCACCGTGGCCGGCTTCATTCCGGTCGGCTTCGCACAAAGTCAGGCTGGCGAGTACGTCAGCACGCTTTTCTGGGTGACGGGCATCGCACTTATGATCTCATGGTTCGCCGCGGTGTACTTCACGCCGTGGATGGGCTACCGGCTGCTCAAAGTTCGCCGAGCGGCGGCAGGCGATCACGATGCGTTCAACAGCCGCCCCTATCGCGCGATCCGCTCGGTTGTGGCGTGGTGTATCCGCCGCCGCTGGACCGTCGTCGCCCTGACCTTCGCCGCCTTGGTCGCAAGCATCGCCAGCTTCGCGCTCATTCCAAAGCAGTTCTTCCCCACATCCAACCGCCCCGAGATCCTGGTCGATCTTTGGCTGCCCGAGGGCGCCTCCTTCGAGGAGACCGAGCGCGACGCGAAGCGCCTGGAGCAGCGGCTCTTGAAGGATCCGGATCTCGCCTACGTCGCGAGCTTCATCGGCGAAGGCGCGCCGCGCTTCTATCTGCCGCTCGACCAGCAGCTCAAGAACCAGAACTTCGCCCAGCTGCTGCTGATGTCGAAGTCTCTTGAGGGGCGTGAGCGGGCACTTGTCCGCGTGCGCGCGTTGCTGGCGGAGGAATTCCCGGGTGTGCGCTCCAAGGCCGATCGCCTGTTCAATGGCCCACCGGTCGGCTGGGCGGTGCAGGTGCGTGTGACAGGGCCTGATCGTGAAGAGGTGCGCCGGCTCGCAGCCGAGGTCGGCGACGTCATGCGTGCAACACCTGCGGTCGGCATGGTGCACAACGACTGGCTCGAGCCGGTGCCGAGCTTGAAGCTCGACATCGACCAGGATCGCGCCCGCGCCCTGGGGGTCACATCGCAGACGGTGCGCCGCTCGCTGCAGGCGATGCTTTCCGGCTTCCAGATCGGAGAGTTCCGCGACGGCGATGAGACCATCAAGGTGATGCTGCGCGAGCCGTCCGACACCCGCAACCTCCTTTCGGCTTTGGACAACGTCTACGTGAAGACCGCCGGCGGCGCATCTGTGCCGCTGCGCCAGGTCATCAAGTCCAGCGTCGTCTACGAACCGGGAATCCAATGGCGGCGAGACCGGCTGCCGTCCATCACCGTTCGCGGCGTTGTGCCGGACAACGTACAGTCGCCGGACGTTGCCAACGCGGTGTTTGCCAAGCTGAAGCCGCTGCGTGATGGGCTGCCCGCGGGCTATCACATCGAGCTGCAGGGTGCTGTCGAAGAGTCGGCCAAAAGCCAAGCGTCGATCAATGAGAAGATGCCCGTGATGCTTCTCGCCATTCTTCTGCTGCTGATGGTGCAGCTGCAGCACTTCGGCAAAACCTTGCTTGTGCTGGTGACTGGTCCGCTCGGTCTTATCGGCGCGGCCAGTGCGCTCTTGGCATTTCAGGCCCCGTTCGGCTTCGTCGCCATTCTCGGCGTCATCGCGCTCGCAGGCATCATCATGCGCAACAGCGTGATCCTGGTGGATCAGATCCAGCAGGACATAGCCGAAGGCCACGATGCCTTCACGGCGGTGGTGGAGTCGGCCGTGCGCCGCTTCCGGCCCATCACGCTTACCGCTGCCGCCGCTGTCCTGGCTCTCATTCCGCTGGTCGGCGAAGTGTTCTGGGCGCCGATGGCGCTGGCGATGATGGGCGGGCTGATTGCGGCGACGATCCTGACCCTCACGTTCTTGCCGGCCCTCTATGCGCTTGCCTTCAGGATCGAGGCGCCAGGCCGCCATGAGGCGCTGCCGGCCGATGGGGCGAGGTCCGAATCGCACGCGAAGGCAGCTTTTCCGGTCGCCGCGTAGCCCGCAGCGGTGGAGGCGGGTCGCCAGCGGCTGCACACCGCACAGCCGTCGGATCAAAGGCGCTGGATGCCCGGCCTCAGCGATTCCTGGCGGCGATCACCTGGTCGCGCAGGACGTTGATCTCAAGCTCGCGCTCCTTGAGGCGGCCTTCGAGCAGGTCACGCATGCTGATGATGCCGCACACCTTCCCGTCCTTCACAACGGGCAGGTGACGGAAGCCGTGCCTCTTCATGAGGTCGCGCGCGCAAGACAACGTCTCGTCGGGGCCGCACGTGACAACGCTGCGCGTCATCAGGTCGCGCGCTCGCAATTCCAAGGCGCCTTTCCCGCGCTCGGAGAAGCCACGCACGAGATCGCGCTCCGAGATGATGCCGGCCATTCTGCCGGCGGTCTCCAGCACCGGCATGGCGCCGATGTGGTGCCTTGTCAGGAGGCGCGCCACAGCCTCGATGCTGTCGTCAGCACTGCAACTGATCAGCTTCTGACCTATGCCGGTCAGGTATATGCCAATTCTCATGGGAACCTCCCAATCTTCCGTCTCCTGCTCCCGTTGCCTGGCCGCGGCCACATCGCACAGCGTGATCGAGGGAGCCCCTGGGAGTTGAGGACACCATCACGGTGCCCTCGCGTCGGCATCCTGTCGGTTCATGAGCGCCGCCACCCCCGGCAACGTCTTGCCCTCGAGCCATTCGAGAAACGCGCCGCCTGCGGTGGATACATAAGTGAAGCGATCCGCTGCCCCTGCCACGCTGAGCGCGGCAACCGTGTCACCGCCACCGGCAACGGCCGTCAGCCGATGGGCGGCGCAGAGCTCACCGGCGGTGCGAGCCACGGCGCTCGTTCCGGAATCGAATGGCGGTGTCTCGAACGCGCCAAGCGGACCGTTCCACAGCAGCGTACGGCTGCCCGCAAGGAGGCCACGAAAGAGCTCGACCGTCTTGGGGCCGATGTCGAGGATCATCTGGTATGGAGGAACGCGCGTGACCTCGCAGCACGTCGTTGCGACATCGCGCTCGATCCTCGCTGCGCAAACGACATCGACCGGCAGAACGATGTCGCAGCCCCTTTGAGCGGCGGCCTTGCTGATGTCGCGTGCCACGCAAACCAGATCGGGCTCCACCAGGGACCGTCCGACATCGATGCCCCAGGCGAGCAAGAACGTGTTCGCCATGGCGCCGCCGACGATGAGATTGTTCACTTTGCCGATCAGGTTGCTCAGGATCGGAAGCTTGGTCGAAATCTTGGCGCCACCGACCACGGCGGTCACCGGTCGCTGCGGGCTCTCCAGTGCCGCCAGCAGCGACTCGATCTCGGCCTGCATGGCCCGTCCCGCAAAGGCCGGCATCACGCGCGCGAGTCCTTCGGTCGACGCATGTGCACGATGCGCTGCCGAGAACGCGTCGTTGACATAGATGTCGCCGTTGGCCGCCAGCTCGTGGACGAATGCAGCGTCGTTCCTCTCCTCGCCTGTATGGAAGCGCGTATTCTCCAAGACCAGCACCTCGCCGTTGCCGAGACCGGCAATGGCTTTCCTGGCGCCGGCGCCGATGCAGTCGTCGAAGAACAGCACGCGTCGGCCCAAGCCCTCGCCGACCTCCTTGACGAGGGGTCTGAGCGAGTCCTTCTCATCCCGCCCTTTGGGCCTGCCGAAATGGGAGAGAAGAATTGCCTTTCCGCCCCGTTGTGTGATCTCTCGAATGGTGGGCAGGACGCGGGCGATGCGCGTCGTATCGGTGACGCGGCCATTTTCCATCGGGACGTTGAGGTCGACGCGAACCAGCACGCGCTTTCCGGAGATCTCGGCTTGGTCGAGCGTTCTGAGCTTGCTCATTGCATGGTCCTCACAACAGTCTTCCCATGGCGGCTGCCGTGTCGATCATGCGATTTGAGAAACCCCATTCGTTGTCGTACCAGGACATCACGCGGCAAAAGACGCCGTCCACGACCTGTGTGCCCGACACGTCGAACACGCTGCTCGCCGGGTTGTGATTGAAGTCGGAGGACACCAGCGGTCGGTCGTTGACGGCCAGCACGCCCTTGAGAGGCCCGCCTCGCGATGCGGCCGCCATCGCCTCGTTTATCGCCTTGGCATTGGTGGGACGCGTGGAGGCGAACTTCAGATCGACGAGGCTGACGTTGGGCGTCGGGACACGAATGGCGGTGCCATCGAGCTTGCCGCGCAGCTCCGGCAGCACAAGCCCGACGGCCCGAGCCGCTCCGGTCGTCGTGGGTATCAGGTTGGCCGCGGCGGCCCGGGCTCTGTACGCGTCGCTATGGAACGTATCCACGGTGCGTTGGTCGCCCGTGTAGGAATGGATTGTCGTCATGAACCCGCGTTCGATGCCGATCGCCTCGTGCAGAACCTTGGCCACGGGAGCCAGGCAGTTGGTCGTGCAGGACGCATTGGACACCACCAGATGCCCGGCGGTCAGCTTGTCATGGTTGACGCCGTAGACGACCGTCAAGTCGGCCTTGTCGGCGGGCGCAGAAACGAGCACGCGCTTGGCCCCGGCAGCCAGGTGGCGCGCCGCGTCCTCGCGCTTGGTGAAGCGTCCGGTGCACTCCATGACGACATCGACACCGAGCTCGCGCCACGGCAATTTCTCCGGCACGAGCTCGGAGGTGACCTTGATCTCTGTGCCGTCCACGCGCATCCATCCGTCGCCCGCCTCGATGGCTGCATTGAGCCGCCCGTGCACCGAGTCGAACTCCAGAAGGTGCGCATTCATCCGTGCGGGCCCCATGTCGTTGATGGCGACGAACTTGATGTCCTCTCGACGACTTTCAACCGCTGCCCGCATGACCAGCCGTCCGATGCGGCCGAAGCCGTTGATGGCAACCTTCAGTGTCATCTGCTCTCGTCTCCCCGTGGCTGCTTGGGTTCACTGCGCCCGACCGGCTTCTTGTGCATCTCGCGCACGTTGCCCAAGTCGGGACGCTCCGGCGATGCGCCCACGCCCGTCGTGCGATGCGCGCCGGTTGCCACATCGTTCGGGGCAACGCCGATGACATCGACGTGCATGGCCGCGCCGCTGACGGTCTGCACGCATGGCATCCGATCGGCTCTGCAGCCCGCACGGGAGGGTCCGGGCGGGCCAGCCGTTCCGACGGAGACAACGTTGGTGTGCGCAGGTTTCACGGCGCCACCGCTTTCGGCGCCGGCATCCGAGGACAGCTCTCCGGATTGACCTGTTCGCGCATGCCGTCCTCCCTTTGCAACGCGGCGCGTACCCGGTTGGGGTTGTCGTTTCCCAGGGCCACCCGGCCGTTCTTTTTTCGCGCACAACGAGTGTGCCGCGAGCCAATCATTCAGTGAATTTGAATTATCTTTCGCCGATCAACAGAAAAACTAAATAGAAGAGAAGGGAGACCGCCTGCAGGAAGGGTGCGATCTCATAACCCGCACGCGGTGAAATCCCCGCGAAATCAGGCAGCTACGCAATGATCCGGCACCGCTTCAGACGCGGTCCGCCAGGCACGCCGGGATCCGGCTATTGTGGAAACGGTGCAGGACATGGATGCGACTGACCGACGCGGGCGGTCGCCGCCGGTTCGAAGCCGCTCACGGTGAGGCCTGCCGAAGCGCTGCCCAGATCGCCAGCAGCGCGGCAAGCGCAACGACCTCGAACGCCGAGATGATCCAGATCATCCACACGATGCGACGCGCCGACGGTTTCATGGGCTGCCACACACGCTGCATGTACCAGCGCCAGGGCGGCAGCCAGCTCCATCGCGCCCACGCCTTCAGGTAGTCGTGCAGCGCCCGCCCCCAAGCATTGAGGCTCAAGTCCACCTCGCTCGAGCGCGCATGCCTCTCCTCCGGCGAGCCGCCCCCGTAGATGTCGGTGACGACGAGGTCCGCTCCGTGGGGCTTGGGCTCGGCGCGGAAGTGCGTGGCCACTTTCAGGCCCTGGCTGTAGGCGATCTCCAGCGTGGGGCCACGCTCCGCAACGGCCAGCACGACGTTGATGGCCTGGCCGTTCGAGTGATTGTGCGCGATGAGGCGGTGACGGTCCCTGCCGGCGCGCTCAAAGGCTGAAATCTCCAGCAGCGGATTGATGTGATAGAGCCGTTCGACGTCGCTCAGAAATGCGCGCAGCTGCTCCGGCGACAGCGGGGTGGCAATGCGCACCCACGCCGCGTCCTCGTGAGGCTCGGCGGGCGGAGCACGGGACGGCTCGTCAGAGGTCATCGACTCCGTTTACGGGATGCGCCGGGATGAGGAACGACGACCAAGGGAATGCGCAGCGCCCGCGTCAGCCGGTCGAGATCCAGGCGGGACCGCAGCCCTGGCTCCCCCTTGGGTCTGGGGGCCCCGATCATGACGAGGTCGTAGTCTGCCTTCTCGCTTGCCGCGACAACGCAATCCGCGAGCCGGCCGTGCTCCGAGCTTGCGCTGTAGTGGATGCCCCGTGCCCGTGCCTGGGCGTTGACGCGATTGAGATGCTCCAGGATCTCGCGCTCGATCTGCGCTTCAAGATAGTCGCAGAACGCGTGCTCGGTGCTGGCATTGATGCGCCAACCGTCCCCGGTGATGCTCCTCCAGAATTCCGGGACGATCACAAGGTGATGCAGCCGCCCGCCAGGCACGACCGCATCGAGGGCGGCGCGCTCCGCTGCCCGGCTGCCCTCCGTATCGTGGCTCGCAAGCAGCACGCTGCTGGCGCGCAGCGCAGACGGCCGGTCACGCCCGGGCTGCGGCGCCATGTCCGCAGCCCGCCGCTCAGCCTTCACGCTCATAGCCCTACAAGGGTCCGCAAGTGTGCAAAGCCCCACCCGTAGTTGACGTGCGCGTAGGCTCCGAGCGCAATCAGGCAGGCGCACACGAGCGCCGCAACATCCTCGCGCCGGTCGCTCTTGAAGATGGAGAGCGCCGACCCCCGATGATACTGGAACCCTGTCTCGGTGGTGTGGATGTCGATCTTCTGGCTGTCTTGGCGATTCATGGCGCCCTCCCTTACAGCGTGCTCAGGCCCAGAAGGCCGGCGAAGACAATGACCACGATGAGCGATCCCACGGCCTTGATGGTACCGACGACGCCGCCGATCACCAGAGGCTGGCCCCCGGCCTGCTTGAGCGAAGCGATGGTGATCTGCATGCCGAGCCCGGTGAGACCGAAGGCGAACAGCCACACGATCCAGTCGCGGAACCAGCCGACGATCTTCGGTGTATGCATGACCGACCGGCGCGCGCCGCTCACCACGGCCTTGGCCTCCTTGGAGAGAGCCCCCGAGGCGCTCAGGCCGTCCAGGGCGTGATAGTCGCTCACGCTCATCACCTTCTTGTTGGCGATGAGCCGCTCGAGCGCTGCCTTGTGGTCGCTGCGCTTTGCCTTGTCAGCCACGGCCCTGAGAGCGTCGACGTCCTTGTCCTTCAGCAATCGGTCCGCCTTCAGATTGTTGTCGAAGTACTGGCCTTTCCACAGGTCGTTGGCGCTCACGCCCTTGGGCAGGAAGACGCCGGTCAGGTTGAGCAGGAACATGAAGATGAAGCCAAGGACGAAAAGCGGGAACTTGTCGACGATGACACGCCCGACGCTGACCCGCGGTGCACTGACAGCCATGGCGCCGACGCTTTGCGCCTGGGCCGCACCGTTCACAGCCGTCTCACGGCGCACGTACCACACCGCCAGCCAGACCACGATCAGCGGCAGGAACAGGATGCGAGTGATGTTGAAGATCTCTGCGACCTTCAGCGTCTCGATGCCGTCGGGCTGGAAGGCCAGAGCGGCGCCTGCCACCTGTGCGGAGTTGAGGATGCCGGTGCCCGCCCAGGCGCCGAACGCTTCGGGGCTCATGTGGAGGAGTTTGCCGACTGTCGGGAACACGAACATGCAGCCGACGCCCCAAAGCAGGATGGTGCCGATGGTGTAGGCAATCTCGGCGGACTTGGCCTGCACAACCGGTGCGGCCGCGACCGCCGCCGAGACGCCGCACACGCCGACGCCGGCCGACAGCACGCCGCCCATCGAATTGCTGACGGTCATGAGCCGCCCCATCCACAGCACCAGGCCGACGGAGCCGAGCACGAAGATACCGATCAGCGTAAAGGACGCTGTGCCGAGATGCAGGATCTCCTGCAGGAAATAGAGGGTGCCCAGGAGAACGACGCCGGTCTTCAAGCCGAGCCGCGACAGTCTCACCCCGTTTTGAGCCCAGCTCGGAATGCCAACGGTATTGACGAGCAGTATGCCGGCGACGATGCCGAGCACGATGTAGTTGAGCCCGAAAACGTCGTGAATGTACTTGCCGCCGAACACCGGCCCGACCGCTCGGCTCCAGACCGCCACGAGCGGATCGAGGAACCAGCGGATGAGCATGGCGACGAACAGGATGAACAAGGCGCCGCCGAGCGCCGAGTTGATGTAATCGAGGCCGCCCGGGCGGTGCAGGCCGATGAGCTGCCACAAACCGATCACCACGCCGATGGCCCCGAACGTGTAGGGCAGCGTGATCATGGCTGGCTTCGACCGGGACGTGCCGAGATACTTGATGACGTCGTCCAACAGCCCCAATTCGGTGCAGTAGCCGAGGGCCAGCAAGGCGAGCCCCATAATGAGCACGGCTATGTGGCGCTTCGTGTAGACCATGGCGTCGATCCTCCTCCCTTGCCCTGGCCGAAGACGGCCGGGCAGGCTGTTCTTATGCGGAGTGATGCCAAGGTTGGGATGGTCGCCGGCGGCTTTGTGCCGCGCGGAGCTGTACCCTATGTTCGGCCCCCCAAGTCGCCCGACACCTCCCCCATCGTTTTCGGCTACCTCACGGTGCCGGCCGGTGTTTGCCCACTACTTTCGTCGGGCTTGCAAATATTAGCATATCACCATATCCGAAAAAACCTGTTCTTCTTGCATGTGCGAAAAGGGGGAATGCCGCCCATCTGCTTTGCGGTGGCTTACGCTCGCGGGTCGGGCTGCCGTCCCTCGGCTGCTTAGACCTGTTCTGCCCGGCGTAGACGCCCGTGCTCGAGCTCAAGGACACTCCCCTGCTCGAGAGGCCGCCAGGGCTCACCCGTGAGCGGCACGCTGGCAACGAGCGTGACATCCACGCCCCTCCCCGCCACGTGCACACCCTCCCCGACGAGGGCCTTCGCGCCCTCGCCGCAATGTCGCTCCAACAGCCACAGGCCGGGCGGCTCAATCACACCGGGCGCCTGTGTCCGGCGATCGGCATGCACCAGCAGCCGGCTGCCCGAGACGTAAATGACGTTGGCCGGACCATGTTCGCGCATCTCACGCACGAAGGCCGCAAACGTCTCGAATATGACAGCGGCCGCATCAGTCCGGGTTGGGTCGACTGTTGTGGCCAAACGTTCCAGCAGCAGGCAGAAAGCCGCCTCCGAATCCGTCTCGCCAATGCTCCTGTAGCGCGGCGCCACGACCGGCCGGTGGATCAGGCCGGAACCAAGGTCACCGTTGTGTGCGAAGACGTGCGCACGTCCCCACAGCTCGCGCACGAAGGGCTGCGTGTTCTCCAGCGCCACGGCACCGCGCGTTGCGTGACGGATATGCGCCAGCACTGCGCCGCTTCGGACCGGGTGCGTTTCCAGACACGTGATCCAGGGCGAGCGGGCCGCAGCCGTCGGCTCGCGGAACAGGGCCACATCACGATCCTGCAGAAACGCCGCGCCCCAGCCGTCGCCATGTATGCCAGTCTCGCCGCCGTGTCGCGCTAGTTCATGCAGAGAGAGCCTGACGTCAACGGCACTGCTGGCGGAAAGCGCAAACAGCTCGCACATCGAACAGACCCGGCCGCAAATCGTAGATCCAACTCGATGCCAATGTGCGCCTTCAGGATGTTGACGTCCAGGACGGCCCGCAACGCCTGCACCAGTCAGAGTCGCAGAAGCGGGTCGCGCAACAGTCGAGCGTGGCGGCGCAGCCGTGGCCCTCAATAGCGCGAGATGCGCGTGATCTTCGAACCTTCGAGCGTCAAGTTATACATCAACCCTTTGCCGTCGAAGATGAAGCCGACAATGGGGCTGACGATCTTGCTCGTGTCGATCGAGCCCCCGATGCCGACGGTTATGAGGGCGACCGAGCCGTCGACGCCGATCTTCCAGCCATTCACACGGCGGAAGCCGTCCAGCGCCTCGTGGGTCATGAACACGATGATGACCGAACGCGCCTGCGCCCCGAGCTGGAATCCAACAGAGGCTGATATGGTATTGTAGTAGTCGACCGTCCTGCCGCGAACGAGCAGTGCGCCCTCGCCATACTCTCCGCCGATACCGATGCCGGCCTTGATGACGGTGGGAAAGACGAGAACGGCGGCGGACTTGGCGAGAAGCTCCCTGGACCCGCCGATCTGCCAGTAGAACTGCCGGAGCGTCGCGTTGACGTCCGCGTCGATCTGAGCGGCAGAGTTTGCCTGCGTGCTACTGGTCGAGCCAACGATGCCGAGACTTGAAAGCAGCGCGAGCGACAGTGCTTCGCGTCGGTTGATGATGCGCATGGCGTCCCCCATGAGATGAGCCGCAAGGTTCGGTTCACGCAAAGCCCACTTCACGCCACCAGGAGGGCGCATAGCAGCGCTGTTGGGCGACAATCAGGCACGAGCCGCCGGCGCCGAGCGTCTGGCGGCGGGCCAGATCGTCGCTGCGGCCGGTTTTTGCCCCCGGCGAGCGTCCCAGAGAACATCCACCAGGGGCGAGCTGGCGCGGTCGCAGTCAACGGGAATCAGCCAACGCTCGCGCCAAGCGGTTGACCTCTGCCCGCAATATGACAACCAGTTGTTTGGCCGTCGCCCAGCGCCTCATTTGTTCATCGCTGATGGGCTCCTTTGGTCGCGGCTTCAGTTCGTCCGCGTACACTTGCGCCGCACGCCATGCTTCGACCGCATCGTCGTATTCCCTGCGCATGATTGATACCAACACGACCGAGCGGATGGCCAAATGCCGTCGACGCGTGTCGCCCCCTGATATCCGACCCCGTGGTCAGAGTCCGGTGTTGTTCACTCAAGACTGGGCGGCGTTGGTGGCGCACGCTGTTCCTTGGGGAACAGACAGCATGGGAGTCGACGAATGGCGCGCCGGTAACGGGGAATTATCGCCAGGCGAAGACAGGCTGTTCGAGCTGATCGACGCGCGTGTTGCGACCGGCGAGGATCTCACGGAACTGATAGATCACGGCACCGGTTGGCGCGTGCAGGGAGGTTCCACCGATGTGCATGCGGATGACGCGGCGATCGCTCTCGGGAATGGTGTGGAAACTGACTGAGCCTGGTCGCATGATGTCGGCAAGCGGAATGCGATGCACCGATGCGACCTCCTTCGGATTGAGGTGCAGGCGTGGGCTGGGCCCCGCCCAAACGACGACCGGCGTGATGAGATAGCCGGAGCGTGTCGGGTAGTCATCGAGCGTGCCGAGCACGTCCTTGGGACGCAGCCGAAGGGCGATCTCCTCGTCAAGCTCGCGGAGCGCCGCCTCCATGGCCGGCTCCCCCGGATCGCAGCGGCCACCCGGCAACGCCCACTGGCCGCCATGTGCGCGTAAGCGAGTGCTGCGTTGCGTCAACAAGAAAGCGGTTTGGTTGGGTCCGCCGTCGCCCGGTACGAGCGTGATCGCGACGGCTGCTCGCTTGAGGCCGTTGCTGTCGTGGGCCGCGGGAAGGCGTGTGAACGCGGCGCACCGGTTGGCGATTTCGCGCCGGATGGCGTCGTTGAACGGGTAGCTCATCCGCTGTCGCTACCATGCTGTAGCGGCGAATGGAACCGGAGCGAGCGCCAGCATGCTCGAGGCCTTCCCTTCGCCCTGCCCGAGCCGTCGCACATTCGAACGGCATAGGTTGCGAGCGGGCGACTCACCTCCAGTAAGCCTCTGTGCCGACTGCGGAAAGCTCGGTCGTGCGATGCGGGTTCGAAACGGATGATATGGACGTCGCTTGCCCATCGCCTTTCCTGCGGCGTAACGTCAATCGGCCTGATGCAGAACGTCTTGAAGGGAGAAAGCTCATGCGCAAGGGATGGATTGCGTTATCGCTGTGTGCAGGTGCGGCGGCGGGACTGGCGTGGGGAACGGCGGAGCCGGCACAGGCTGCCATGGTCATCAGCGCTGGCAAGGTGAACATGTCGCTTGTCGAGCCCGCGGCCAGGAAGAAGCGCTCGAGAGCCCAGTGCACGGACTACTTGCTGTGGAGGTGCTGCAAGGAACCGGGCAAGCCGGAATACTGCAAGCTCAAAGTCGAATAGCTCACCTGATGAGCGCTTCCGGCCCCGCTTCGGCGGGGCTCTTGGCCACCCCGACGTCGGACATCCGTCCCGGGCCCGATGCTGCCAGCGGCACTGTGCGCGGATGAAAAATCGCAGATTCAGGCGCTCGACCGCGTTCCTCGACGAGATCGAAGCCGCCGCGGCACGCGCGTGCGCACTTACCCAGGACGTTGTGCGGGCGGGACCAGAACGCGGAGGATCGAACTCACCGCGCTCAGAACCGGGTCGCGGGAGCGACCGGCCAGGTGCGCGAACAGGACGCTCACCGTCTCCCGGGCCTCGCAGATCAGCTCGGCTTCGCCGGCCTGCTGCGCGTCCCGCGCGGAGTCCGCGTGGAGAAGGCCAACGCCGACACCGCCGGCGATCAGCGTGCGCGTGACGCTCTCCTGATCGACGCTGACGATCCGCTTCGGCCGGATATTGTGAGTCTCGAAGAACACCTCCGCGACCCGGCCGCAGCAGGTGCCCGAGGTCGGACAGATCCACGGCAGTTCGGCGAGAGCCTTCCAGTCGGGCGGCTCCCCTGCTGCTACCATTCCCGGCGGCGCTGCGAGGTAGATGGCAAAGCGCGCGACGTTGATGGTCGTCAGCTCCGCGGGCGGCGTGCCCGCCTCGTTGTAGAACCCCGCATCGAGGCTGCCGTTGCGGATGCCGGCGAGCACATCGACCGAACTGCGATGCTTGAGCGCCACCTCTACCTCGGGGCAGCGCTCGGACAGGGCGGCGAGCAGGCGGCCGAGCATCTCGCCGTTCGGATTGCTGACCGTGCCTAAGCGAATCCTGCCCGTGAGGCGGCCCTTGATGCGGGTGGCTTCCTCGATCAGGCCGCGATGGGCGAGGAGCGTCTCTTCGGCCTTGGCGAGAAGCCGCGTGCCATCGGCCGTGAGGCTCATGCCGCGGGGCGTGCGCTCGAACAGAGCGAGCCCGAGGGTGTCTTCGATAGCCTTGATGTGCGCGCTGACGGCGGGCTGGCTCAGGTACAACAGCTCCGACGCGCGGGTGATGCTGCCCTCACGCGCCACGGTAACGAAGGTCTTGAGCTGGTGAATCTCCATGTCTTTTCACATACCGTGCGACCACCATCCGGCGGCGGTCAGAGCCAGCCGACAAGATGCCACCACAGCAAGTCGAGCGGCGTCAACACGAGCGTGGTGACCAGGAACAGGACGAGGCACAGTTTGGCGGCAGCGCCCGCTGGCAAATTGCCGAGCGCGATGGCCGCGAGCAGAGGTGGCGACTGGTAAGGCAGGAGCACGTTGGAGAAGCCCAGCACCTGGGTCATCAGCACGGTTTCAAGCGGCAGGCCCGCGGTCCTGGCCAGTTCATCGGCAAGGGGCGTCATCACCGCCGGTACGCCGGGCAGGGTGGTGAGCGTCGCAACCAGCGAAGAGATGACGGCGAGTGCAGCGACGTTCCACAGCGGCCGGCCGGTCCCCAGGCCGGCATGTTCGCGCAAGGCGTGCACCAGTGACGCGCCGAGCCCAGAGGCGGCAATGACCGCGCCGAGCCCCATGATGCCGGCGACGAAGAGCAGCGAACCGTGGTTGATCTCCTCGTTGATGCAACGTGTCGAGGTCAGGCCCGAGCCCGGCCACAGGCAGTAGAGGGCCGCCGCGAGGCTGATCCATGCCGGCGACACATGATGCAGACCATCGCCGAGCCACAGGACGAGGCTCAATGCCAGCACGACCGCGAGCCGCCTCTCGCCCGTCGAGATCGGCTCGCTGCGCTGCTGGGCCGAAGCTGCGGGCGCGGGATCGTGGTCGGGGAACAGCCACAGGATGAGCGGAACGAGAAGCGCGGCCTTCACCAGCCCGAGAACCGGGAAATGCAGGAGCAGGTAATCCCAGTAAGTGAGCGTGGTGCGGTAAAGGGTCTCTGCCGTTCCGGCCAGGATCATGTTGGGAACGTTGGACGGCAGGATCGCGAAGGTCGGCACGTGGCTGCCGAAGGCGGCGGCGAGCAGCATGCCGGTGCGGCCGTTCGACTGCGGCCCATAACCCATGCGCGCGGCGAGTGCCGCAACGATCGGCACCATGAGAACGGCGCGCCCCAGCGAAGAAGGCATGACGAAGCCGAGCGCGAGGCCGAAGGCCACGATGCCGAGGATGACACCGGGATAGCGTGTGCCGAGCGTCCGCGATAGGAATGCCGCACTGCGCTTGTCGAGGCCGGTATGGCGTATGGCGGCGCCGAGAACCAGCCCGCCGAACAGGAGCCAGAAGGTCGACGAGCGGAAGCCGGAGAAGACGGTCTCTGCGGGCGCGATCCCGAGGACCACCGCTGCCAGGAAGAACGCGAGCGCAGTCCAGTATTCGGGAAGGACGGCCGTTGCCCATAGTCCGATGCACAGCACCCCAAGCACGAGTGCGCCGACCATCGGGGCCGGCAGAACTGCTCCTCCTGCCAGACCGCCAAGGGCGGTCGCGAGGAGGACGCCGAGCATGGGCCATGACCGGATAACAGACTGGGCTTTGTCGCTCTTCTCGGCCGCTGCGCGCGCGGGCGGCTGGGCTGGTTCCCCATCGAGCGGCGCGCTCATGGCACTGCCTCTCCTGGAGCGGCAGCGAATGCATCAACCGATTTCTGGCATGCGCTCGGGCTTCTGAGGCGTCGCAAAGACATTGCTCGGCACCAGCTACAGAGCAACCAGAGCAGCGCCGACAAGTTCTGAGGCTGAAACGCGCTGGATGCAGGCACGGTCGATGGCGAAGGCGCACGCCGAATCAGGTTGATAGACATCGCGCCCCCCAGCGGGCGCAGTCGCCTCGTGAGTATTGTCGCGATTGCGACGCATGCCGCAGGCGACCGCCCGGAAAGCGAGGAGCGCTGCTTCCCGAAGCAGCGCGAGCGATTGGTCTCGGGACCGGTGCATGTCGTCATGAAACGACTTTGCCGCCCAAGCTCACCAACAATCCAATCGCTTATCCGGAGGTCAGACCTCGGCGACGCTGAGGCGATCGTCGAGCGCCGCTCCCTGCCGTGACGGATCGCAGCAGAAGAAGCGCTATCGACACGCGACCAGCGCACGGGCCTTGCCGATGGGCCGTGTCGAAGAGGAGCTGCTTCGGGCTTTGTCCACGGGCACGGGGGTGCCACGGCTCTGGCCTCGGGCGGCGGTCTGTGGCAACACGATAGGGTGTCGACTATTTTCAGCGATCGCGGCGCAGACCGCCGCAGGGCCATCCTTGACCTGGCCGAGCAGCATTTCGCGCGGTTCGGCTACCACGGCGCTGCCTTGTCCGCCATCGCGCGCGAGGCCGGGCTGCGCAATCCGAGCCTGCTGCATCACTTTCCCAGCAAGTCGAAGCTCTACCTCGCCGTGCTGGAGGACATTGCCACCGATCTCGAGGCGCGCACGGCCGCGGCGCTCTCCGGGCCCCAGCGGCCCGGTGCGCGCCTCAGCGCCTTCATCGCGGCAAACGTCGCGTGGATGCGGGCCCGCCCGCATGCCTTCAGGGTGATCCAGCGCGAGTTGCTCGACAACTCCGAGCGTGTCGCTCAGGCGCAAATATTGCCGCTGAGCCGCTTCGTCCGTGCGCTCGAGGCACTGATCGTCGAGGCGCAGCACGCCGGCGAAGTCGCTGCTGGCCCGCCCGCGGCGAAATTGAGCCTGGTGCTGGGCGCGCTCGCCTATGCCCAGGCGGTCCGGCCGACTCTTGCGCAGATGTTCGCGACGGCGCTGCTGTGCGATGAGACCACCTGGATGGCGGCCGCGGTGCGGGAGGTCGAGATGGCGCTTGGCCTCGTGCGCCGACGTCGTTGAGGAGCGACCAGAAGACCCGCCAGGGCTGTGGGAGGCGATAGCTCTGCCATCGGCTTGACGGCCGACCGACTGGTCAGTAGGTTTTCGGGTATTGCGATGCCTGAGCTGGAGGCCGCCTATCGCGCTGGGGCTTCTCCGCCTGGGGATGGTCCTTATGAGGCGCAAGCTGCTCGCGGCCCCACACGACAGAGGGAGCACAGGAATGACGAGTCGTTATGAGACGTTGCTTTACACCGTGGACGGGGCCATCGCGACAATCACGCTGAACCGGCCGGAGGAGCTAAATACAATCGTGCCGCCAATGCCGGAGGAGTTCGAGACGGCGGTGAACGCCGCCGTACGCGACCACGCTGTGAAGGTGATCGTGGTGCGCGGCGCCGGACGGTCATTCTGCGCCGGCTATGATTTCGGCGACGGCTTCCACCATTGGGACAAGGAGTTCACCACTGACGGCACCTGGGATCCGGGTAAGGACTTCGTGTTCGCCACGGCCCAGGCGGTAGCGCCGACGCAGAAGTTCATGAGCATGTGGCGGGCGCCCAAGCCCGTCATTGCCCAGGTGCACGGCTGGTGTGTCGGCGGCGGCAGCGACACCGCGCTCTGCGCCGACATAGTCATCGCCAGCGATGATGCCCGCATCGGCACGCCGTATGCCCGCATGTGGGGCGCTTATCTTAGCGGCATGTGGGTCTACCGGCTGGGGCTCGCCAAGGCCAAGGAATACGCACTCACCGGCAAGCCGTTGTCTGGTCGGGAGGCGGCCGACGTCGGCCTGATCAATCGGGCGGTGCCTTTCGCCGAACTCGAGGCCACCGTGCGGCGCACGGCCGAGCAACTCGCGTCGATCCCGGCCTCACAGCTCGCGGCCATGAAGCTCGTTGTCAACCACGCTTATGAGAACATGGGGCTCGCCGCGACACAGACGCTCGGCCCCATCCTCGACGGGCTCATGCGCAACACGCCCGATGCACTACGCTTCATTGATCTCGCCGAGCGCAAGGGCGTGCGCGCCGCTGTGGCCCTGCGCGACGGCCCCTTCGGCGACTATAGCCAGGCACCTGCGAGCGAACGCCCGGACCCGCGAAACGTCATCACCGCGTGAGGCAAGCGGTAGAGGCTCGGGGTCCTCGGGCGCAGGCGCGAGCCACACGTGGCAGTGGACGACGCTGCACGGTGAACTGTTTGCAGTTCACGGAATACCGCCGAAGACGGGAGCAGCCTTGGCCAGCGCGGCCGCTGGAGCCTCGCCGTGCGGGTTCGTGATGCGACCGACGTGGGGTGAGACGTTCCATCATCGACGGACAAACTCTCGGAGGAGCGGGGACAGATGCAGCGCACTTGCTGCGGAGCCACGGGCGATATATATTTTCAGTGTATACCAACTGACGGAGGCCGGCATGTCCGACGCTGACAGCGGCATCGCCAAGATCTTCATGCACGGCCGCAGCCAAGCCGTGCGTCTACCGCTGGCATTCAGGTTGCCCGGCGACCGCGTGCGCGTGCGGCGCGTCGAAACCGGCATCCTGCTCGAGCCGATGGTGACCGATATCGATGCCTGGTTCGCCGAGCTCGACCGCTTCGCCGACGTACCGTTCATGGAGGATGGCCGCCGTCAGCCGCCGATGCCCGAGCCGGAGGACCTGTTCGCGTGAGCTACCTGCTCGACACCAACGCCGTCGTTGCGCTGCTGAAGAACGAACCTCCCATCTTTCGTAAGCGCCTCCGTCGCACCGTCTCCAAGGGTGCCGCGATCGCTGTCCCGTCCATCGTGCTGTACGAGCTTTGGTACGGCGTTGCGCGCAGCGCGCGGCGCCGCGAGAACGCGGAGCGACTGCGGGTGTTCCTGTCGGGAGGCATTGTGGTGAACGCGTTCAGCGAAGAGGACGCGATGACTGCCGGCGATTTGCGGGGCACACTGGAGGCGGCGGGAACGCCGATCGGACCCTACGACTTGCTCATCGCGGCCCAGGCGCTCCGCAGCAATGCTACACTCGTAACCGCGGATGTCTCGGAGTTCGCTCGCGTGCCTGGTCTTCAGTGGCAAGATTGGACCGCCAAAGCCTGAGGGGCGTCATGAACTGCGCTACCTGCCGCCATACTCGCCGGACCTCAATCCCATCGAGCAGCTGTTCGCCAAGCTCAAGGCGCTGCTCCGCAACATCGCCGCTCGCTCCGTCGAGGCCCTGTGGACCGCCATCGGCCAGCTCACGAGCACGTTTGAGCCCCGCGAATGCGCAAACTACCTCCGCCATTCAGGCTATGTACGGTCAAGCTGAATCTGCTCTAGACGGCGCACGCGTGGGTCAGACTCCATGAGTTGTCGAGCGTGAGCGCGAACCCGCCGGCAGACGGAGCGAGGTCCTGCGCGCTCAATGCGCCTCCGCCGCGCGGACGGCCTCGACGCGGATCTCCTCGGTCAGGCGGGCCTTGAGCGCGGAGAACTCCGGGCTGGTCTTCAGCGTGTAGTGGCGCGGGTAGGGCAGACCGACGGTTACGTCGGCCTTGATGCGTCCGGGGCGCGCGCTCATGACGATGACGCGCGAGGCGAGGAAGATCGACTCCTCGATATCGTGGGTGACGAACAGCACGGTCTTGCGCTCTCGCTCCCAGATGCCGAGCAGCGTCTCCTGCATCAGCGCGCGCGTCTGGTTGTCGAGCGCGCCGAACGGCTCGTCGAGCAGCATGATCTTGGGATCGTTGGCGAGCACGCGGGCGATCGCCGTGCGCTGCTGCATGCCGCCCGAGAGCTGCCTGGGATAGTGGTGCTCGAAGCCGACGAGCCCGACGCGCTCGCACCAGCCGTGCGCAATTCCGCGGCGCTCGGCGTCGGCAATGCCCTTCTCGCGCAATCCGAAGGCGATGTTGTCGGCCACGGTGAGCCAGGGAAACAGCGTGTAGGACTGGAACACCATGCCGCGATCCGGCCCCGGGCCCGTGACCGCCTCGCCGTCGAGCAGAACGCGCCCGGTCGTCGCCCTGTCGAGCCCGGCAACGATGCGCAGCAGGGTGGACTTGCCGCACCCCGAGGGGCCGAGAATGGTGATGAAGTCGTTGTCGGCGACCTTGAGCGTGGTGGGCTCGAGCGCGCGGGTCGGCTCGGCGCCGGCGCGGGCCGGCGGGAAGGTGCGCGAGATGCCGTCGATCAGGAGCTTGCTCACGCAAAGCTCCACGGAAAGAGCCAGCGGTTCGCCGCCTTGAACAGGAAATCCGAGACGAGACCGATCAGGCCGATGACAATGATGCCGAAGATGATCTGCCCGGTGGCAAGCAGTGCCTGGCTGTCGACGATCATGTGGCCGATGCCGGCGGACGAGCCGATGAGCTCGGCGACGATGACGTAGGTCCAGGCCCAGCCAAGCACGAGGCGCAGAATCTCGGCGATCTCGGGCGCGGACGAGGGGATCAGCACGCGGCGGATGATGCCCCAGTCCCTGGCGCCCAGCGTGTAGGCGGCCTCGACCAGATCGCGGCGCGTGTTGCCGACGCTGATCGCCACCATCAGGATGAGCTGGAATACCGAGCCGATGAAGATGACGAGCAGCTTCTGCGCCTCGCCGATGCCGGCCCACAGGATCAGCAGCGGAATGAAGGCGGACGCCGGCAGATAGCGGGCGAACGAGACGAAGGGTTCGAAGAAGGCCTCGACGGGCTTGTAGGTGCCCATGACGATGCCGAGCGGAACGGCGAGCAGGGCGGCGAGCACGAAGCCGCCCACCACGCGCCAGATGGTGATGGCGATGTCGTAGAGGAAGCCGTGCCGGATGAGCAGCTCGTAGCCCTCCTGCACCATGGTGAGGGGATCGGCGAGAAACGTCTTGGAGACGTAGCCGCCGAGCGTGGCCCATGCCCACGCGGCGACGAAGAGGACGAAGAACAGGATGCCGAGCCAGATGCGCACGGCCGGTGAGACGGGTTCGAGGGGGCGGGGCATCTGGTTGCAGAGCAGAAAGCCCCCGTGGTGAGCTCGTCGAAACAGGGGCGGGTGGGTGGCTGCTCCGCCCTTCGACGGGCTCAGGACGGAGCAGAGGTAACGGTCGCGCGGCAGAAAGTTGTTCGGCGTCCTCTCCCCGCGTGCGAGGGCAGGGTTAGACTCCCGCGAATGCTACTTGATGAAGCTGGTGTCGATGATGTCGTCGATCTTGGGGATCTGCTTGATGATGCCGACCTCAAGCAGCAGGTCGGCGGCCTCCTTGGAGAAGGCCTGCAGCTCGCCAGCGAAGAACTTCTGGTTGGCGGCCTTGTCCTGCCAGCGCAGGAACTTGGCGGAGTTGCCGAACTGCTCGCCCGTCTGCTTCACGTCGGCGCCCATGATTTCGTAGGCCTTGGCCTTCTCCTTGGCGATCATGTCGAGCGCCTGGAAGTAGCTGTCGGTCAGCGCCTTGGCGGCCTTGGGATTGTCGGCGAGGAACTTGGGCGTGCAGCCGAAGGTATCCATGACCATCGGATAGTCGAGCGTGGTGGCGATGATCTTGCCCTTGTCGGGGGCCGCGCGCACGGTCGACAGATAAGGCTCATACGTCATGGCGGCGTCGTTCTGGCCAGCGACGAAGGCCTGCGCGGCGGCGGCCGGCTCCAGGTTCACCACGGTCACGTCCTTCACGGAGAGGCCGTTCTTCTTCAGGAACCAGGCGAGCGTGAAGTAGGGCGCGGTGCCGGGCGCGGAGGCGGCAACCGTCTTGCCCTTCAGGTCCTTGATGGAGGCGATGTTGTTGCGCACGGCCATGCCGTCGGCGCCGTAGGATTTGTCGAGCTGGAAGATCTGCTTGGTTGCCACGCCGCTGGCGTTCCACACGATCCAGGTCTCGACCGTGGTGGCCGCGCACTGGATGTCGCCCGAAGCAATCGCGAGGTGACGGTCCTTCTGCGGGATCTTCTTGATCGTGACGTCGAGGCCGTTCTTCTTGAAGATGCCGGCGGCGTTGGCGAGCGTCAGCGGGGCGAAGCCGGTCCATCCCGAGATGCCGATGCCGACCTTGGTTTCCTGGGCCGTGGCCGGGGCCGCGAGGCCGACGACTGCGGCAGCGACGGCGGCTCTCAGAAGCGAACGCATGGAAATTCTCCCTCGTGAGCGATGGGCCAACACGTGGCGCGACGGTAGGGCGAAACCGGCCATTTTGTCTATACAAACATGGGGCCGCCTGTCGCGCAGGCCCACGTTTGTTCCGAAAGCCTGCCGGTCCGCCCGCAGACGATGCCGGAACGATCGGCAAAATGCTCTCTTGCTGGCCTGTTCACCGCCGCGAGCCGGATTGCCGGCGTCATTGCCCCGCTGCGGCACGCCCGGTAAGCGAAAAATAGTCATTTCCCGCGATAGTCACCGGGAGCGTAGCCCTTCGGTGGGGGACCGGATGTCTCAAGTTGCGGAGCTTATCAATCGTATCGAAACGGGTTTGAACGCCGAGGAAGGGCCGGCGCAGGAAGGGGCGCCACAACCCGAAGGGGTATTCGATCGGCTCGTTGTCGCCCTGGCCGCCGTCGCGCAGCACTACGGCATTCCCGTCTCGCCTCAGGCCTTGGTGTCGGGTGTTCCGCTGGAGGGCGGGCGGCTGCCGCTCGAGCATGCCGCGGCAGTCGCCGAGCGCGCCGGCCTGCAGGTCGAGCTGTCCAGTGCCGATCCTCTGAGCCTGGCCGACGGCGAGCTTCCCGTCATCGCGCCGACGACCGACGGGCGCGTATACGTGCTGCACGCGATTGTGCGCGGCAGCCGCCACACTCCCAACGCCGTCGTCGTCAGCGCGGCAGGCGCGCCCGACAAGCGCATCGAGCTGCCGGCGGACGAGTTCAAGCGGCAGCACGGCGGCCACATGCTGCGGCTGCGGCCGCAGACCGGCATCGACGAGCGCGGCATGAGCGCCGTGCCGTCTCGGCCCAACGGCTGGTTCCTGGCCGCAATCCGCGCCAACCGCGGCATCTATGCAGAGGCCATTCTCGCTACCGCTGCCATCAACGTGCTGGCGCTGGCGATGCCGCTGTTCACGATGAACGTCTACGATCGGGTGCTGCCCGGCAACGCCGCCGATACCATGTGGGCGCTGGCGATCGGGGTCGTCATCGCGGCCGTGTTCGATTTCGCGATCAAGACGCTGCGGGCGACCTGTGTCGATGCTGCTGGCCGTCGCGCCGACATCAAGCTCGCCAACTTCGTCTATGGACGGCTGCTGGCGGCCAGGCTTGCCGATCGCCCCGCGCCGGCCGGCGTGCAGGCCCATGCGCTGCGCGAGCTGGAGACGCTGAGGGACTTCGTTGGCTCGTCCACGCTCACCGCGTTCGGCGACCTGCCGTTCCTGGTGCTGTCTCTCGCGGTCATCTTCACGATTGCCGGCCCGCTGGTGCTGGTTGGGATCGCCGCCATCCCGATCGTGGTTTGCACCGGGCTGCTGGCGCAGCGCGCGTTGGCGCGGCACATGCGGAGCGCGTTCGGCGAGACGGCGCGGAGGAGCGCAGTCATGGTGGAAACGCTGGTCGGGCTCGAGACCATCAAGTCGGCGGGTGCCGAGAGCTGGGCGGCCGCCAAGTGGGAGCAGGCCGTCAGCGAGCATATCCGCACGGGGTTGCGCATCCGCCACCTGTCCAGTCTCGGCGTGCATTTCGTGCATGCGGCGCAGATGCTGATGCAGGTGACGATGGTTCTGGTCGGTTTCCATATGGTGTCCGCCGGAGAGATCACGGTGGGCGCGCTCATCGCCTCCACCATGCTGATCGGCCGGGTGCTGGGCCCGCTGCACGCCGTCGCCAGGATCGTCCCCAAGCTGCACCAGGCCCGCCTCGCCCACCAGGCGCTGGCCGACATCGTGAATGCGCTGCAGGAGCTGCCGGCGGGCGCGCTCTTCCTGTCGAAGTCGAGCTTCCTCGGCCGCTTCGACGTCGACCACGTCACGTTCACCTACGAGCAGGAGGCCGCCGCGGCACTCAGGGATGTGAGCCTGTCGATCGCAGCAGGCGAGCGGGTCGGTATCATCGGTGCCGTCGGCAGCGGCAAGACGACGATCCTCAAGCTGATGCAGGCACTGCACACGCCGGGCAGTGGGCAGGTATTCATCGACGGCGTGTCGGTGGGTCACGTGGATCCGGCTCTGCTGCGCGCCAATGTGGGGCTACTGCAGCATGGCGCCGACCTCTTTCGCGGCACGATCCGCTCCAACATCGCGCTCGCCGATCCGGGCGCGGCCGACGATGCCATCCTGCGGGCGGCGCACGCCGCCGGCGCACTCGACTGGATTGCGCGCCTGCCCTCCGGCTTCGATACCGTCGTACGTGAGCGCGGGGCAGGCCTTTCGGCCGGTCAGCGCCAGTCGGTGGCGCTGGCGCGCACGTTGATGAGGTCGCCGCGCGTGCTGCTGCTCGATGAGCCCACGAGCGACATGGACGGCCGCACGGAGCAGATCGTCATCCGCAGGCTGCGGGAGTACGCCGAGGGGCGCACGCTGATCCTGGTCACGCACCGTCCGGCGCTGCTCGACCTCGTCGACCGGCTGATCGTGCTCGACAACGGTCGCAAGGTGGCGGACGGACCCAAGGCCAAGGTGCTCGAGGAGCTGAAGAACGGCAACGGGAAGCGCCCTCGCGTGGCATCGGTTGCCGCTCCGGGTACCAAGAAATGCGCATGATCGAGCACTCCGGCGCCGGCGGGGAGCGAACCCCTGTCCGGCCCGGCCCGTCATCGCGTCCCCTCGGCATTCCGATCGCCGTGAGCGCCGACCTGATCCGGCTGATTTTACAGAAGGCCGACAGCAGCGACAAACGCAGCGCATTCCGCGGTGTGGCGCCGCGAGAGCGCTAAAGCGGGGTGCGGCAAGGCAGCCCCCGTCGCCGGTGCGACAGGGGCTGGGTGCCCAGGAGGGTATGCAACTTCGCGGGGCGGATCTGCTATTCTAATTGCGGGCCGCAGCGACTATCGTGGCGCACACTGGTGTGCCGCTGCAATGGGTTGGCTGACTTATGCACGTCCTGCTCAGGGGAGACATCTTACAGCGGCTGAGGATCGGCTCCGGCCTGATCCTGTTCGCGTTTGCGGCCACGCATTTCCTCAATCACGCGCTGGGCCTCATCCATCTGGAGACCATGCACGAGGTGCAGCAGTGGCGCTGGGTGGTCACGCGGTCGTGGCCCGGCACGTTCGTGCTCCTCATGGCGCTGGTCACACATATGAGCCTGGCGCTCTACAAGCTTGCCAACCGCAACACCCTCCGCCTGCCTCCGTGGGAGCTGTTCCAGATCGCCCTCGGGCTGCTCATTCCATTCCTGTTGCTGCCGCACATCGTCAACACGCGCATCGCGCGCCTCTACTTCGGCGTCGAGGACAACTACCTCTACGAGCTGGCGCGGCTGTGGCCGGACAGCGCGCTGCTGCAGAGCACGCTGCTGCTGCTGGTGTGGGTTCATGGCTGCATCGGCATCCACTACTGGCTGCGACTGTATCCGCCCTATCGCACAGCGCAGCCGGTGCTGCTGTTCGTTGCCATCGCGGTGCCGCTCGCCGCCCTCGGCGGCTTCATGGTGTCGGGGCGCGCCGTGGCGCTTCTGATCGAGAAGCCCGAGATGCTCGCGCGCGTGAAGGAGCTCACCCACTGGCCGAGCCCGGCCGATGGCGCGACGCTTGCCGACTATCGCCTGATGGTGCGCCTGGGCTTTGCGGCCGTGCTGCTGCTGGTGGTCGCGATCATTGCCTGGCGCTATTACATGCTGAGCACGCTGCCGAAGATGGCGATCCGCTATACCGGCGGTCCGGTGGTCAAGGTGCCGCACGGGCCGACGCTGCTCGAGATCAGCCGCATGCACGGCATTCCGCACGCCTCCGTATGCGGCGGCCGCGCACGCTGCTCCACCTGCCGTGTGCGCATCGACGACGGCGCCAGCAGTCTGCCGCCGCCGACCTATCCGGAAGCGATCACGCTGGCGAGCATTACGGCGCCCGAGAACGTGCGCTTGGCCTGCCAGATTCGCCCCGAGCGCTCCCTGACCGTGACGCGCCTGCTGCGACCCGCCAGCACGGGCCCCCAGGCTGTGGATCTGCAGGAGGCCGACGCGGCGGGCGTGGAGAAGGCGCTGGCAGTGATGTTTCTCGATCTGCGCGAGTTCACGCAGCTCTCGCAGGCTCGGCTGCCCTACGATATCGTCTTCATATTGAACGAATTTTTCGCCGCGACGGGCTCCGCGATCCACACCCACGGGGGCTGGATCGACAAATTCCTTGGCGACGGCCTGCTTGCCATCTTCGGCCAGCTCCATGGCGTTGAGGCCGGCTGCCGACAGGCCCTCAGGGCGGCGCGCGCCATCGACCTGGCGCTCGACCACGTCAACGCCAAGCTCGGCGCCGAGATCGGGCGTCCGTTGCGGGTGGGCATGGGTATCCATGCGGGCTCGCTGCTGCTCGGGCGCATCGGCTATGGAGAGGCGGTCGACCTGACGGTGATCGGCAATGCGGTCAACGTCGCGAGCCGGCTGGAAGCGCTGTCGAAAGAGCAGAACGTGCAGATCGTGCTCTCGTCGGAGGTTGCACGCTACGCCGGCTGCCTCGAGCAGTCGGGAACCGCCGTCACCATCAACGTGCGTGGCGTGGAGGAGCCTTTGCAGGTCTTCTCGTTCGCGCGCGGGCGCGATCTGCCGGCGAGCATCCTGATGGCGATCGATGAGGATGAGAGAGCTTTGCCGCGCGGCGATCTGAGAGGCATGGACGCGGCGATGTGAGGGGAGACCGTCGGCGGTCTCAACGCCCTTCACGGGTGGAATAGTTGATGATCTGCACCCGGCGATTGACGTCGGCCAGGGGCCGGCCCGGGTCCTTGAGGTGCTTCAGCCCGAATCCCCTGGCCACCAGCCGTTTCCCGTCGATGCCGAAATTGTCCATGAGGTAGCGCCGGACCGAGTCGGCGCGCGCCTGCGACAAGCGCAGATTGTAGGCGGCACCACCCTTGGCGTCGGTGTGCCCGGCGATCAGGAAAAAGTCCTTGGCAAGTCGCTCATCACTGAGCGCCTTGCCGAGCGTCGTCAGCACGGCGACTGCGGCAGGGGCGATGCGCGAGGAATCGTACGCGAAGTAGACCTCGAGATCGACGCTCGGCAGCGCCTTCGCCTCGGCGCTCTTGACCGTCTCTTCGGGCGACGCGCCGCCGGCCGTCTCGGTTGCGGTGGTGCCGGAGGACGGAGCGGCCGGCGCCGGCGTTGGCGCAGCCGCCTGAGGACTTGCGTCCGGGGGCGGCTCGCGCGTTTCAGTGGCGGCCGGAGGCATCGCAGCCGGCGGTGGTGATGCCGACGGGGCAGGGCCTGCTGGGGCTGTGGGAGATTTGCGGGCCTGCAGCTTACCGATCAGATCCTCCACGGCCTTGGTGTCGGACTGCGTCTGGGCGCGGCCCATCATCTCCTTAGCCGTCGGATCGTCGACGGCGAACGCTGCGGGTGACAGGGCGATGCTGCCGAGCAGCAGGCAGACCCAGCCCATGGGTAGACGGGGGATGATGGCCGCCAAGGCGGCACGGGGGAAGCTCATGCGGATCTGCCTTTCCTGGTGGGATTGTATTGGTGTGGGGGACGCAGGCAAGCCCGATGGCGGGGCCGTGCCAGGAGCGGATATGCCGAGGATGCCCCCGGCCTTGCGGCCAGCGGCATCCCCGGGCCCGACGCGCCGTGCGGGGGCGGCGGTCAGGCACTGCACCGCTTCAGATCAGCGGGCGCACGTCGCCAAACCATGGTCTCGCTCAGCAGCTTGGAGCCGAGGTAGCCCATGACTCTCAGCCGGTCCGATCCGAGCGGGGTGATCTCAACGCTGTACTTGGCGTTCTCCTCTGGATCGTAGATCCAGCCGCCGTCCCATTTGCCCGCGCCAACCGGCTTGACGTTGCCCAGGATCTGGGTGCCGCAGGCTTGCCCGTGGCCGGCATCCTTCAGCCAGACGAGGCGGCCGCACAGGGCCCCGCCGCAGTCGGTGATCTCGATGGCGCCCCGACCGGTATGGTCGAACCAGAGGCCGATCGGCCCGGGGTTGGCCGAGGCGGTGCCGACGCCGGCGGCGACGAGGACGCCTGCGAACGAGATAGCCTGGATGATGCGTGTGACGATCCGGATCATGATGATCTCCTTGGTTGCTGCGGTTGCGAAGTCCGACGAAGTGACACTGTGGCGATTGCGGCCGCGCTTGTCTGTTCCGGTCGGAACAGCGCGCTCGCCACTACGCGGCGAGCGCGTCATCGAGCTCGTGCTCGCTGAGCGGCTTGCCGGGACGGCGGCGCGCCCTGCCGACGATGCGACCATCCTCGATGCGGATCATGCGATCGCCGTAGCTGAGCGTGCGGTGATCGTGCGTGACAACGAGGACGGCGCGCCGCATGTCCTTGGCAACCTCGGCGAGCAGCGCCATGACCGCCTTGCCGTTCTCGCTGTCGAGGGCCGCGGTCGGCTCGTCGGCGAGAATGACGGAGGGCGAGCCGGCAAGGGCGCGGGCAATGGCCACACGCTGTTTCTCGCCGCCGCTGAGCTTGCTCGGCGCAGCGTGGGCACGGTGCGACAGACCGACGGCAGCCAGAGCCTCCTCCGCAAGCCCGGGGGCCTTCGACAGCGGCACGCCACGCAGATCGAGCGCCAGCATCACGTTCTCGGCTGCCGTCAGCGTCGGCACCAGGTTGTAGGCCTGGAACACGAAGCCGATGTGCCTGCGGCGCAGGTCCGCCATGCCCTCGGCATCGAGGCCTTCGGTCGTCCGGTCGCCGATTCTGATCGAGCCGCCGGTGGGCGTGAGGATGCAGCCCAGGATCGAGAGCAAGGTAGTCTTGCCGCTTCCCGAAGGGCCCATCAGCAGCGTCAGCTCGCCCGGCATCAAGTCCACGTTGACGCCCTTGAGGGCCGTGACCTCGCTGGCGCCGGAGCCCAGAACCTTGACGATGCCCTTGGCTTCCAGCAGGGGGGTGGTAGCGGTGGTCATAGGTCTCGTCTCCAGTTAGCGGCTGAACACGACAGCCGGGTCGATCCGGGTCACTTTGAAAATTGCGCAGACGGCTGCCAGCACGCACATGCCGATGGTGAGCGCGAACAGCATCAGGGCGAGATTTGGGGTCATGACGATCAGCAGCGTCGAGTCACGTGAGGCCCAGATCACGACGAAGCTCAGGCACATGCCGAGCAGGTAGCCGATGACGGCGCTGAGCACGGCCTGCATCAGAATGACCTTGTGGATGTAGCCGGCCGAGGCGCCGAGCGCGCGCAAGGTGGCGAACTCGTTGAGGTGATCTTTCGTGCTGGCGTAGAGCGTCTGCGCGACGATGACGATGCCGACGATGATGCCGAGCACGGCGCCTGCGATCAGCGCCGAGCCGGCGCCGGTCTCGAACAGCCAGTAGTCGAGGCTGCGCTTGCGGAACTGGTCGTGCGTCAGGATCTCGGCGTCGGGCAGGCGTGCGGCCAGCGCAGCGCGTACGCTTTCGATGCTGGCGCCCTCGGCAACCCGCACCAGCGTGTAGGACGACTGGTCGGGTGCGGCGTCGAGCAGCGTGCGGGCCGTGGCGATGGTCGTGAATACGTAGGGCAGCGTCGTGAACGAGCGGATGCCCTGGGTCACGGCCGCGACCGTCACCTGCTGGTTGTTGATCTCGGCGCGAGCGCCGATGCGTGCAACGCCGAGCTCATTGAAGTAGGTGGCATCGACGGCAACGGCCGAAGGTGCGGACAGCGCGGCGATGCTGCCCTGCGTCACGTCCCAGGGCAGGTCGGTCGAGCGCGTCGTCTCCGAGCCCACAAGGAGTGCCGCCGTGGAGCCGCCACCCGGCTTGCGCCAGTTGACGAAGCCGACGGCCAGCTCCTCGACGCTGGCCACGCCGGGCGTCGACAACACGGCGTGCCGCTCGCGCCCCGACAGCAGCGAGGGATCATCGAAGCTCTTGGTGCCCAGTGACACCACCCACAGGTCGACCTTGGCGTGGTCGAACATGGCGGCGATCCTGTTCTCGGAGCCCAGGTAGATTCCGAACTGCACGGCAACGAGCACCACTGAGAAGACGATGCCGACCAGCGTCACGGCCAGGCTCAGCCTGTCGTGGAAAAGGTTGCGGTAGGCGAGCTTGGGGATCATCGGCACGGCCCTTGGCCGCTTGCTGGGCGCGCTTCGCGCCCTGGCGCCGGCCGGGTCGGCCAGGACCGGCGTTGCAGCGATCGCGGTGTTGGCTGGCACGCGCATGATGAGTCCTCCAAGCTCGTCGTCTCAGGCTCTGGCATTCAGTCCGGTCACTCGGTGCACGGCACCGCCACCATCTCCCCGACACTCGGGAAGTACTTCTTGCACTCGGCGACCTTCGGCCCGTTGGTGACGGCCGGCGCGGTCGGCGTGACGCTCTTGCCGGCGTCCACAGGCGCAACCTCTGCGGTCTTGGCCGGCGCGGGTGTCTTGCGCTGCGCCGGCTCTGCCGTCTTCTGCGCTGCGGGTTGGATCTTCGCCGCGAACGCCGCGATGCCTTCACAGGACACAGGCGAGGGAGCATCTGCGGCAGAGGTCTGCCAGGCGCCGTCGACCTGCCGCCACGGCTGGCTCCCGTAGAACCAGGAGCCGCCCTTGAAGACGAATGGCTGCTTGCCCGACCAGCATTGGTTCTTGCCGTCGAACCATACCTTGCTGACGAGGTCGTACTGCCGGCCCTTGCCGTCGGCGTATTTCACGACCGGCGCCTTGTCCTGGTATTTCACGACAGGCTTGGCGCGGCGATACACGATCACCTCACGCGCGGGGGGCGTGTAGGTCGTGATCGGCGCGCGGAAGAAGAAGCGGTGATGGTGGTGACCGCCGTGGCGTCCGCCCGCTTCGGCGGCCGAAACGAGCAGCGTCGCAGAGGCCAATGCCGCGGCTGCACCTGCGATCATCGATTTGTTCATGACATCCTCCATGGGGGTCAGCGTTGATGGGCTGATCCTGCGGGATGGAAGTCCCGGCCGCTGTTCCCCGCGGAACAGGGGGTGGCAAAGGGAAGGGGCAGCAAAGGCTCCGATCCACCGGCAAGCCTGGCGCGAGGGCGGGCCTTCAGGCCGATCCAGGTTGAA
Organism: Hyphomicrobiaceae bacterium; assembly: GCA_008933705.1. Taxonomy (GTDB): domain Bacteria; phylum Pseudomonadota; class Alphaproteobacteria; order Rhizobiales; family Hyphomicrobiaceae; genus AWTP1-13. Next base: position 383 of record WBUN01000010.1, on the reverse strand, counting down.
GCGGAAGACCACACGCCACGCCGGTCACCCCGGCCGGAGCGCGCGAGCGCGCAGAGCCGGGACCCGGGGGCTGCAGCACAACCCCGTCCTGAGCTCGTCGAAGGACGGCTGTGAGGCACCGTTGCGGCCGCGTGGTTCGACAGGCTCACCACGGGGAAACGGTTGTGCTTTCAGCTTCAAGATCCCGGATATTTCGCTGGCGCGAAATTCCGGGATGACAGCGGAGCGATTGGCGATTCCATCCCGATCGGGTGGTCTCTAGAGCAGATTCAGCTTGACCGTACATAGCCTGAATGGCGGAGGTAGTTTGCGCATTCACCGGGCTCAAACGTGCTCGTGAGCTGGCCGATGGCGGTCCACAGGGCCTCGACGGAGCGAGCGGC
>WBUN01000084.1 GCA_008933705.1 Hyphomicrobiaceae bacterium | reverse complement strand
CCCACCCACCACCGTCACCCCCGCGAAGGCGGGGGCCCAAGTCACCGGGCTGCACGGACCACGTTCCCCGCAGATCACGACCGCGGCTGCGCGCGCCATTCCAGCGGCCCGCACACCTGCGTTGCGAAGTGATCTGGCTTCCCGCCTTCGCGGAAATGACGCCAGTGTTGGATGATCGGCTTGGATTTCACTGCGATGGTGAGGCACGCGCCAGCCCCACCCACCACCGTCACCCCCGCGAAGGCGGGGGCCCAAGTCACCGGGCTGCACGGACCACGTTCCCCGCAGATCACGACCGCGGCTGCGCGCGCCATTCCAGCGGCCCGCACACCTGCGTTGCGATGTGTCCTGGGTTCCCGCCTTCGCGGGAATGACGTCACGTGAGGTTCCCCTTCCGGCTGGACCGCTCCTCCGTGGTGAGCCTGTCGAACCACGGCCGGCGCGGCCGCCCTTCGACGCGCTCAGGGCGGAGCGGGGTGTGCGACGATCCTCCGTGGCAACCAGGTCACCGGGCCGCACGGGCCATGCTCGCCGCAGATCACGCCTGCGGCCGCGTGCGCCATTTCAGCAGTTCGCACACCTGCGTTGAGACGTGATCTGGGTGCCCGCCTACGCGGGCATGACGTCAGTGTTGGCTGATCGGTTCGGAAATCACTTCGGTTGCGAGGCACTCGCGAGCCCCACTCACCACCGTCACCCCCGCGTCGCGTCGAAGACGCGCCTCCGGCACGATGGCGGGGGGCCAGTGCACCGGGCTGCACGGCCCACGTTCCCCGCAGATCACCCCCGCAGCCACGCGCGGCATTTCAGCGGCGCGCACCTGCGTTGCGAAGTGTCCTGGGTTCCCGCCTTCGCGGGAATGACGTCACGTGAGGTGCCCCTTCCGGTTGGAACGGTCCTCCGTGGTGAGCCTGTCGAACCACGGCCGGCGTGGCCGCCCTTCGACGCGCTCAGGGCGGAGCGGGGTGTGCGACGCGGGAATGACGTCCGTGTCGGACGATCGGTTCGGATTTCACTGCGATGGCGAGGCACTCGCGAGCCCCACTCACCACCGTCACCCCCGCGCCCCGCGAATTTCTCGATCATCGCACTAGCGCATTGGCGCGCAATAGATGAGGATTGTGCGAATCACGGCGGCGGCGGCGCGGGCGGTGCCCGTCGGCATCCAGCGGGAAAAGAGGAGAATGCTGGCCTTTGCCATCCGAAGGCTGATCGAGGCGCTCATGGTCATGCTGGCCGTGGCGCTCATCGCATTCGCGCTGTTCCGCTTCGTCGGTGATCCCGTCAACCAGATGGTCGGCCAGGACGCGACGCTGGAGGACCGCGCCAGGCTGCGCCAGGAGCTTGGGCTCGACGACCCGGTGATCGCGCAGTTCGGCCGCTTCGCGCTGCACGCCGTGCAGTTCGACTTCGGCATCTCCTACCAGCTCAAGCAGCCCGTCACCTCCATGATCGCCGAGCGCTTCCCCGCCACCTTCGAGCTGGCGCTGGCGGCGGCGCTGTTCGCGGTCGCGCTCGGCATCCCGATGGGGGTCTACACGGGCATCTATCGCGAAAGCTGGCTGTCGAAGATCTTTCTCACCGTGTCGCTGATCGGCATCTCGCTGCCCACCTTCCTGATCGGCATCCTGCTCATCTATCTGTTCTCGGTGAGGCTCGGCTGGCTGTCCTCGTTCGGCCGCGGCGACGTGGTCGCCATCGGCTTCTGGCGCACGGGCCTCTTGACGCTCTCGGGCCTCAAGGCGCTGATCCTGCCGTCGATCACGCTCGGCCTCTTCCAGATGACGCTGGTGACGCGGCTGGTGCGCGCCGAGATGCTGGAGGTGCTGCGCACCGACTACATCAAGTTCGCGCGCGCCCGCGGCCTCTCCGATCGCGCCATCAACTTCGGCCACGCGCTCAGCAACACGCTGGTGCCGGTCATCACCGTGATCGGGCTGCAGCTCGGCTCCATCATCGCCTTCGCCATCATCACCGAGACCGTGTTCCAGTGGCCGGGCATGGGCCTGATGTTCATCCAGGCGGTGCAGAACGCCGACATCCCCGTGATGGCGGCCTATCTGCTGCTCGTCGCCTTCCTGTTCGTGCTGATCAACTTCCTGGTCGATCTCATCTACGTGCGCATCGACCCGCGCATCCGCGTGCAGGGGCAGGAGGTGTGAGGGGGTGACGACAGGTCCCACACGCGCGCCATCGGGATCGCCCCCGCCCCCTCCCGCCGATCCGGGCGCACGCCTCCGGCATGAGGGGGCGGGGGACTATCTTGCCGCATGGCGCGAGCGGCTGGCGGCGTTCCTGGACAGCGATCTCGTCTACAGCTTCCTGCGCTCGAAGCTTGCGGTCGCGGCGGCGATCGTCACGGTGCTTGTGGTCGGGGCGGCCTTCCTCGCGCCACTGATCGCCCCGCACGACCCCTACGATCTGAAATCGCTGGAGCTGATCGACTCTGACAAGCCGCCGGCCTGGGAAGACGGCGGCGAAGCCCGCTTCCCGCTCGGCACGGACGATCAGGGCCGCGACATCCTGTCGACCATTCTCTACGGCACGCGCTCCTCCATCCTGATCGGCATCTGCTCGGTGGCGCTGGCGCTGGCGATCGGCGTCTCGCTCGGGCTGTGGGCGGGCTATGCCGGCGGCCGCGCCGACAGCATCATCATGCGCATCGCCGACGTGCAGCTCACCTTCCCGGCCATCCTCACCGCCCTCTTGATCGACGGCGTGGCGCTGGCGATCTTCAAGAACTACCGGATGGAAGGCGGCCGCTTCTGGATCCTGGTGCTGTCGATCGGCCTGTCCTACTGGGTGCAGTACGCGCGCACGGTGCGCGGGGTGACGCTGGTGGAACGCAACAAGGACTACGTGGCCGCCGCCCGCCTGATCGGCATCGGCCCGCTCAGGATCATGTTCCAGCACATCCTGCCGAACGTCCTGAACCCGGTTCTGGTGATCGCCACCATCAACCTGGCGCTGGCCATCATCACGGAGGCGACGCTGTCGTTCCTCGGCGTCGGCCTGCCGCCGACCGAGCCGTCGCTCGGAACCATGATCCAGATCGGCAACAAGTATCTCTTCTCGGGCTCGTGGTGGATGGTCGCGTTCCCGGGACTGACGCTGGCGCTGCTGGCGCTGGCGGTGAACCTTCTGGGCGACTGGTTGCGTGACGCCCTCAATCCCAAGCTCAGATAGCGAATCAATGTGAGGAGGCCAACATGCGTTCTGGTATGAAAGCCGCGACGGCTCTGCTTTCCCTGGTGCTCGCTGCGGGCGCGGCGGATGCGCGGCCGATCAAGTGGGCGCGCGCTGGCGATGCGCTGACGCTCGATCCGCACTCGCAGAACGAGGGGCCGACGCACAATCTGCTGCAGCAGATCTACGAGCCGCTGATCATACGCGACCACCGCGGGCGGCTGCTGCCCACGCTTGCGACCTCCTGGAAGATCACCAGAGATCCGAACGTGTGGGAATTCAAGCTGCGCCAGGGCGTGACGTTCCACAACGGCAACCCGTTCACCGCCGACGACGTGGTGTTCTCCTTCGAGCGCGCGCTTCAGCCCACGTCCGACATGAAGGGCATCCTCACGTCGATCGACAAGGTCATCAGGATCGACGATCACACCGTGCACATCCGCACCAAGGGGCCGAACCCCATCCTGCCCGACTACCTGACCACCGTGTACATGATGGACAAGGAGTGGTCGGAGGCGAACAACACCGTCACCGTCGAGGACTACAAGGCCAAGAAGGACAATTACGCCGTGCGGCACAGCAACGGCACGGGACCTTACATGCTGGTCTCCCGCGAGCAGGACGTGCGCACGGTGCTGAGGCTCTACGACAAGTACTGGGGCAAGGGCCAGGTGCCGCTCGGCATCGAGGAGATCACCTACACCGTCATCAAGGCCGATGCGACGCGCGTCGCCGCGCTGGTCTCGGGCGACGTGGACTTCGTGCAGGACGTGCCCGTGCAGGACATCGCCCAGCTCGAGAAGACGAGCGGCCTGCGGCTCACGCAGGGGCCGGAGAACCGCTCGATCTTCCTCGGCATGGACGTCGGATCGGCCGATCTGAAGACCGACAGCATCGAGGGCAAGAACCCGCTTGCCGACAAGCGCGTGCGCCAGGCCATCAACATGGTCATCGACCGTGCGGCCATCCGGCGCGCGGTGATGCGCAACCAGTCGGCGCCCTCCGGCATGGTGATCGGCCCGCTCGTCAACGGCTACAGCAAGGAGCTCGGCGCACCGCCGGCCTTGAGCGTCGACAAGGCCAAGAGCCTGATGGCGGCCGCCGGCTATCCCAGCGGCTTCTCCATCACGTTCCATTGTCCCAACGACCGCTATGTCGCCGACGAGGCCATCTGCCAGGCCGTCACCTCCATGCTGGCGCGCATCGGCATCAAGGCCAACCTGGTGGCGCAGTCGAAGGCCAAGCACTTCCCGCTCATCCAGAAGGCGGAGACCGAGTTCTTCCTGCTGGGCTGGGGCGTGCCGACCTACGACAGCGACTACGTATTCAACTTCCTGCACCACACCCGGGCCGGCCGCTTCGGCAGCTGGAACGCGACGCGCTATTCGAACGCGGAGGTCGACAGGATGATCGAGAGCCTGTCGAGCGAGATCGACATCGCCAAGCGCAACGCAACCATCGCCAGGATCTGGAAGGTGGTGCAGGACGAGACCATCTACGTCGCCCTGCATGACCAGCTTCTGGTCCATGCCATGAAGCGCGATCTCGACATCCCCGTCTCGCCCGACAACGTGGTGCATATGAAGTTCATCGCGCCGAAGAAGTAGCACCGGGACGGATGGCGCCCGTCATGAGCGAGCCGATCCTCTCCGTCCGCAACCTCAAGGTCGCCTTTCCCGGCCGGCGCGGGACGCTGGTGGCCGTCGACGATGTCTCCTTCGACATCGCCGCGGGCGAGGTGCTGGGGGTGGTGGGGGAGTCGGGCGCCGGCAAATCGCTGACGGGTGCCGCCGTCATCGGCCTGCTGGAGCCGCCCGGGCGCATCGTGGAGGGCGAGGTGCGGCTCAAGGGCCGCCGCATCGACAACCTCGGCGGCGAGGAGATGCGCAAGGTGCGGGGCGCGCACATCGGCATGGTGTTCCAGGACCCGCTGACCAGCCTCAACCCGCTCTATCGCGTGGGCGATCAGCTCGTCGAGACCATCCGCACGCACACGTCCCTCTCCGAGACGGCGGCGCGCGAGCGGGCCATCGCCCTGCTGCAGGAGGTGGGCATCCAGGGCGCGCGGCAGAGGATCGGCAGCTATCCGCACGAGTTCTCCGGCGGCATGCGCCAGCGCGTGGTGCTGGCGCTGGCCCTGTGCGCGGAACCCGAGCTGCTGATCGCCGACGAGCCGACGACGGCGCTCGACGTCTCCATCCAGGCGCAGATCATCGCCCTGCTGAAGCGGCTGTGCCGGGAGCGCGGCACGGCGGTGATGCTGATCACGCACGACATGGGGGTGATCGCGGAAACGGCCGACCGCGTGGCGGTGATGTACGCCGGGCGCATCGCCGAGATCGGCCCGGTGCGCGAAGTCGTGCAGCGGCCGCGCCATCCTTACACCAAGGGGCTGATGGGGGCGATCCCGACGCTTGCGGGCACGGCGCCGCGGCTGGCGCAGATTGCAGGCACCATGCCGCGCCTGTCGGCCATTCCTCAAGGATGTGCCTTTCATCCCCGCTGCCAGTTCGCCTTCGATCGCTGCCGCATGGAGCGGCCGGAGCGCATGGCGGCCGGCGCTTCGCAGGCCGCCTGCTGGCTCCTGGCCGAGACGGCGCCGGGGAGCGCGGCATGAGCACCGCGCCCCTGGTCGAGGTGAAGCATCTCACGCGCGTGTTCGATGTTTCCAAGCCGTGGCTCAATCGCCTGATCGAGGGCGAGGGAAGGATCCACGTGCAGGCCGTCACCGACGTCTCCTTCACGGTCGGCGCCGGCGAGACGCTGGCACTCGTCGGGGAGTCGGGCTCGGGCAAGTCGACGGTGGCGCGCATGGTGGTGGGCCTGCTGCCGCCGACGTCGGGCACCGTCGTCATCGCCGGCGTCGACATGTGGGCGCCAGCCGAGGCCGCCGAGCGCCAGAAGCTGCGCCGGCGTCTGCAGATGATCTTCCAGGACCCCTACGCCAGCTTGAACCCCCGCTGGCGCGTGGACCGCATCATCGCCGACCCGATCAGGGCGTTCGGCCTCGCGGCCGACCGCGCCGAGATCGAGCACCGGGTAGGCGAGCTCCTGGCGCTGGTCGGCCTCGACCCCTCCGACGGGCGCAAGTATCCGCACGAGTTCTCCGGCGGGCAGCGCCAGCGCATCTGCATCGCCCGCGCGCTGTCGTCCAACCCCGAGTTCCTGGTGTGCGACGAGCCCACGTCGGCGCTCGACGTCTCGGTGCAGGCGCAGATCCTCAACCTGATGCGCGACCTGCAGGACCGCATGGGACTTGCGTATCTGCTCATCAGCCACAACCTGGCCGTTGTGCGGCACATGGCGACGCGCATCGGCGTCATGTACCTCGGCCGCCTGGTCGAGGTCGCATCGCCGGCGGCGCTGTTCGCCGAGCCGCGCCATCCCTACACGCGCATGTTGATCGATGCGCTTCCCGATCTCGCCATGAGCGGGCGGCCCCGCAAGCCGATCGAGGGCGAGATCCCCAATCCGATCAGCCCGCCCGGTGGCTGCGCCTTCCATCCGCGCTGCCCGCTGGCGTTCGCGCCGTGCAGCGCGCAGGTGCCGCCGCTGCGGGAGCACGGCGCACGCAGCGTCGCCTGCCACGCCGTGGAGGCGGGGCGGATCTAGTGTCCCGATTGCGAAGTTCGCCGAAGTCTGCTGCCCGAGCCGGGAGCGAACTTCGGAATAAGGAGGAACACCAGGTTCATAGTGTTGCTGGAGACCATCCGATCGAGACGGAAGCGCACCCCCCTCCTTCTGCCGTCCCGGAATTTCGCGCCAGCGAAATATCCGGGATCTTGCAGCTGAAAGACAACCGCTTCCCCGTGGTGAGCCTGTCGAACCACGCGGCCACAACGGTGCCTCACAGCCGTCCTTCGACGAGCTCAGGACGGGGTTGTGCTGCAGCCCCGAATTTCGCGTAAGCGAAGTTCCCGGGGACCCCGCGGCTGAAAGCACACCCGCTTCCCCCGTGGTGAGCCTGTCGAACCACGCGGCCGCAACGGTGCCTCGCAGCCGTCCTTCGACGAGCTCAGGACGGAGGTTGTGTTGCAGCCCGGAATTTCGCGTAAGCGAAGTTCCCCCGGGGACCCCGCGGCTGAAAGACAACCGTTTCCCCCGTGGTGAGCCTGTCGAACCACGCGGCCACAACGGTGCCTCACAGCCGTCCTTCGACGAGCTCAGGACGGGGTTGTGCTGCAGCCCCCGGGCCCCGGCTCTGCGCGCTCGCGCGCTCCGGCCGCGATGAGAGGCGCGGCGTGTGGATTTCAGGTTCAACCCACGTCGGAAAGACTCCAGCGTAATTCAGATCGAGAAATTCGCTCCAAGCATGCCGCCAACATCGGCGAATTCCCCGATCATCACGCGAGCGGCGCTCACTTTCCGCTATCTGCCGAACGGCGGGACAATTCCGAGACTTCTCCCCCGCAGCCGGCGCGGACAATTCGTGCTCGGCGCACGCATGCACGCCTGGTAGCGGGCCTGGCATTCTTCGGCCGTCGATCGGTGCGTTGCCCTGCAGCCTTTGCGTCTCTTTCTGCAATAGGCACCGCGGTCGTCGCAGCGCGAGCTGACGAGCAGAAATGGCGACGCGTGCTCGATGCGGCCGCTGTCGGCCAAGGCGCTTGACGCGATCACAGAGGCAGGCGCCGCTTGTGCCGCCGGCGCCATCGCACCGGCCAATATGACCAGGAGCGCACCAATGCCCGTTGCTTGGAACTTCGCCATCGTTTCCTCCTTGCAGGGAGGGCCGCGTTGTCCAATACAGGCAAGTCCCATTGATGCAAAAGCGCCAAATCACGCGCGCCTCTCGGGCCACACCAGCGCCCGCCCGCATTGTGGGTCCGCTTGTCCGCCCCCAAATCCACCACCCTCCTGCGTTCACCTCGCCACTGGCAGGCCCGTAGCCAATCAGTTATCAGAATATTTCAGATCGCCCCTTGATCCAAGTCACGTCTGGAAAAGGTCCGGCGCGCACCGTCCTCACCGCCAGGACTCCCCCAAAACTCCCCAGGACTCTCAGGCTCTTGCGCCCTCGAATTAAGCAGCCTTGCCGCAACCGGCGTGCGGCTTGAGCACGCGCTCGGTCGAAGCCGGAAACTTCCCGAGCTTGGCGGCAGGGCGCACCGGCCGGCGCACCAGTTCGCCGCCGCAGTTGGGGCAGCGCCCGCCGGGCAGGCGGTTGGCGGCACAATCGGCGCAGAACGTGCATTCGAACGAGCAGATCAGGGCGTCGGGCGCATCCGGCGGCAGGTCCTTGTCGCAGCATTCGCAGTTGGGGCGCAGGGCGAGCATGACCAATCTCCTCATCGCCGGCCGGCGTGCGCACGCGTGACCCGCAAGCCGTGTTGGCGCTATCCTCGCCGTCAAAGACGCCACAGATGCAGGAGGATGTCCATGGACTTCGACGATCTCGTGCGGCGCTTTGCGGCCGCTGCCGCCTCCGGCGACGGCGATGCGCTGGCCGACCTGTTCACGCCCGAGGGCACGTACGAGGACTATTTCTTCGGTCCGTTCACGGGACGCGCGGCGATCAAGAAGATGCTGGCGCATTTCGCCGAGGGCGGACGCGATTTCCGCTGGCACTTCGCGGACGCCGCACTTGCCGGCAATCTCGGCTACGCCAGCTACAGGTTCAGCTTCACCTCGACCCGCCCCGAGGCCAAGGGCGCCCGCGTGGTGTTCGACGGCATCGGCCGTTTCGAGCTGGAGGGCGGCCGCATCCGCCGCTACTCGGAGGTGTTCGACCGCGGCATGGCCCTGGCGCAGCAGGCGTTCGAGCCCGAGCGGCTGAGCAGGATCGCGCTCAAATATGCGGCCGGCTTGAAGGCGCGGCCGGAGTGGGCGGCGCACTTGCAGGCAGGCGTTGGCGAGCATTCTCAGTGATGGCGCCGGTCATCCATTGATCTGCGTCATGGCCGGGCGCGTGCAGCGGTGAAAACTGCTTGGCACTTTGCCGTCGCCGAGCAGTGCGCCGCCGTCCCGGCCGCCGAAGCGGAAGGAAGACCCATGAAGAAGAGAGATATCCATCGCGCCGAGCCGCGCCACGACACGATGAAGTCGCATCACATCGAGGAGCACCGACACGATCCTTACAAGGCGCGCGGGAAGCTTACCGAGCCGTGCGTCTGCCCGAAGTGCATGGCCGTATTTCTGCGCGGACGCTGGCAGTGGACCAAGGAGCCGATCGAGAAGGCCCACTGGGACCTTTGTCCCGCCTGCCATCGTATCAACGACAAGTATCCCGCGGGCGAGCTGACGCTGAGCGGCAGCTTCCTTGAGAGCCATGGTCAGGAGATCATCAGGCTCGCTCGCAACACGGAAGCGCTGGAGAGCCGGGAGCATCCGCTGCAGCGGATCATGGCGATTGAGCAGGGCGCCGACGGCATCGTCATCACCACGACCGATGTTCATCTGCCCCGGCGGATCGGGCACGCCATCGTGGATGCCTACAAGGGCGATCTCGATACGCACTATGACGAGGGCGCATACTTCGTGCGCATGACCTGGAAACGTGACGCGTGACGGCTGTCGGCAGTTGCCGGGCCGTCGGCGCGCGAGACGGTAGCTGGCAAGTGCTGCGCCTTGGAGCGCGGCCCGCTGGCCGCGAACGAGCCGACGACGGCTGAGCCCGGCACGAGCTGCCTCATGTCCGCGTTCACCCGCTGAGAAAGGGCCCGCTGAGAAAGGGAAAGGCCCAAACGTGCAGAGCCCGCATCGCCTGCCCTTCCACCCTTGGGTCGCCCCCGGGGCGCTCGAGCTGACGATCACGGGCTCGCCCGTCGCGGTTCACAGGTAGATCGGTTCGTCGCCTGGGTCAGATCCACGCCTGCTGACGCTTCACTGCCGTGCTTCGCCGATCTTGCCTCCCCGCGACGATGCCCCAGCATGCCTCACCGCCCGGTCGCGGCATTGATCGAGGTCAAGGTTGGCGCTCCGGTGCACCCGATCATGGGGAATGGAGCTGCGCCAATATGCCAAAACGTTGGTCTGGAGCCGGTGCAATGCCGAAGCCACCAAAGCGCGTTGAAGAGAGCTCGCCTGAGGAGCTGCCCGTTCTTGCCGTGTCCTCGGAGAAGGTGTGCTTCGTCGTCATCAAGGCGCGGGAATTCGACGTCAAAGACGTCGAGACGGAGCCCGATGCGGGCTCCAACCCATCGGACGACAAGATGATCGCGGTGCTTGAGGATCATGGCGACGACCTCGTGGTGGAGGAGCTCACCTCCTTCATTTCGGGCATGAGCGAGGACGAGCAGATCGATCTGGTTGCCCTGGCGTGGCTTGGGCGCGACGACAACACCATCGACGACTGGCAAGCCCTTCGCGAAGAGGCTGCCCGCGTCCACAGCACGCGCACGACGCACACGGCGGACTATCTCCTCGGCATGCCGCTCCTTGCCGACCACCTTGAGGAGGGCCTGTCTCTGTTCGGACAGTCCTGCGAGGACTTCGAGATCAACCGGCTCTGATCGTGTGAGCGCCCATTCATGCGGGCGCTGGGACGGCCATGGACTGGAATGTCATTGCGACCGCCTATGACGAGCGCGGACTGCGGCGCGCGCGCCGCTTTCTGTCGCGATACGGCGAGGTGGCCAGGACCGGCTTCCACAACGTGCTTGTTGTGCAGGTCCCCGATGTCGACACCTTCCTGCAGGCGATGGCCGCCGTCCTTGAGGATGACGCCAGCATCTTCAACGACATCTCCCGGCTCATGCCGGCGCACGCCACCTTCTCGTTCGCAAGCGCCGCCGAATTCGAGGACAAGGCTGGCGCGATTGCGCGCCAATGGGCCGACCGGCTGGCGGACGGCTCCTTTCATGTGCGCCTGCACCGGCGCACGGGCGACATGCCCGTCAAGCTGCGGTCGCACGACGAGGAGGTCTTTCTCGACAGCGTCATTCTCCAGCACCTGAGCGGGACCGGACGGCCCGGCCGGGTGAAGTTCGAGGACCCCGACTATGTCCTCGACGTCGAGACGGTCGGTGCGCGGGCGGGCATGTCGCTGTGGTCACGGGAGGATCTGACGCGCCTTCCGTTTCTGCGCGTGGATTGACGCTGGATCGCTGACGATCATCGCAAGCTGCCTGGGTTGACCTCGATCAACGTCTTCCTCCGGCGCGACTATAGGCTTTGCAGGCCCGGCTCTTCTTTCGAGATCGATCGCCATGGCGGATCATATCGTGAAGTCCTTCGACCAGGAGCTCAATCGCCTGAAGGAGATGGTCGAGACCATGGGCCGGCTGACGTGCGAGCAGCTCAAGACGGCGGTCGACGCGGTCGAGGCGCTGGACCGCGACATGGCCAAACGCGTCATCGAGCGCGAGCCCCAGGCCGATCGCATGGAGCACGAGATCGACCGGCTGGCCATTCGCGTGCTGACGTTGCGGCAACCCGTGGCCATCGATCTTCGCCAGGCGCTGTCGGCACAGAGGATTGCCAACGAGCTGGAGAGGATCTGCGACTATGCAGAGGATTTGGCGGAGCGCTGCATCGGCCTGCGTCTCATCGGCGGCGAGCCGATGGCCGCGCTCACAGGCCTCGGCCGCTTCGCCGTGGCGTTGGTCGAGGATGCCATGGCCGCCTACGCAAAGGGCGACACCCGCAAGGCCCAGGAGGTGTGGACGCGCGACAAGGAGCTCGACGAGATGTACTCGAGCTGCTTCGGGAAGCTCATTGCATTCATGACGGGAGACTCGCAGCGCACCACCACCGCCACCCACATGCTGATGATGGCCCGCGCCCTGGAGCGCGCCGGCGATCGCGCAACGAACATCGCCGAGGACGTTCGCTACCTGGTCGAAGGAACGTTGGTGGAGGAGGAGCGGCCAAAGGCGAATGCAACAAAGGGCCTGTGAGCCCGAGCGCCGCCCCCTCTCGGGCGCCGATGAAATGAGCCCTCGCGCCCCGTCGCCGCCGCCACTTGCCGGCGGCTGCGCCGGCTGATCGGCTCGGGTGCTCACGGGCGATTGGAAGGTGAAGCATGGACCCCGAGTTTCCCCGCGACTGGATGTGGTCGGAGGCGTTCGCCATGCTGGCTCGCGTGGACCGCCTGCACAGGGAGTTCTTCAGGCCGGTCGGCTCGGCATCGCGCCAGCCGGCCTGGGAGCCGCCGGTTGACGTCCTGGAGACGGCGCGGGAGGTGCTCGTGCTCGTTGCCCTGCCGGGCGTCGACGCCGAGCAGGTGGAGGCTGCCATCGACGGGACCGATCTGGTGATTGCCGGCAAGCGCGTGCTGCCGGGCGAGCTGCGCACGGCCGTCATTCATCGCCTGGAGCTCCCCCAGGGCCGGTTCGAGCGGCGCGTCCGCCTGCCAGGCGGCCGGTATCGGAATGTGCGCCGATCCGCAGCCAACGGCTGTCTCCTGATCACCCTCGACAAGATGGAGCCATCCCGTGGCTGACGCCGACGCAAACGCGAAGCAGGCAGCGCCCGGCGGCACGGCCGCACTCTCGCCGCCTTTGCCGGCGGACGCCCTCATCATCATTCCCGTCCGCAACACCGTGCTGTTTCCGGGCATGGTGCTGCCGATCACCGTTGGCCGCCCGGGGTCGGTCGCGGCCGCACAGCAGGCCGTACGCGAGCAGCGGCAGGTCGGCATCCTCCTGCAGCGGGACCCGGACGTGGCCGAGCCGGCGCCGGCCGACATGCATCGCATCGGCGCCATCGCCAATGTCGTGCGCTACGTCACGGCGCCCGACGGCGCCCACCACCTCGTCTGCCAGGGTGAGCAGCGCTTCGAGATTCTCGAGTTCCTGGCCGGCTGGCCGTTCATGGTCGGCCGCGCCCTGCACATCGTCGAGCCCGACGCGCGCGGTGCCGAGATCGAGGCACGCTTTCTCAACCTGCAGCGCCAGGCCGTCGAGGCCCTGCAGCTTCTGCCGCAGGCGCCGCCCGAGTTGCTGGCGGCCATTCAATCGATCACGTCGCCGGGGCAGCTCGCCGATTTCGCCACCGCCTACCTCGACGTCAAGTCCGACGAGAAGCAGGAGATCCTCGAGACCATCGACGTGGCCGCCCGCATACAGAAGGTGTCGCACATGCTGGCGCAGCGCATCGAGGTTCTGCGCCTGTCCCAGGAGATCGGGCGCCAGACCAAGGCTGCCATCGACGAGCGCCAGCGCGAGGTCCTGCTGCGCGAGCAGCTCGCGGCCATCCGCCGGCAGCTCGGCGAGGGCGAGGAGGGCAAGGCCGAGATCGCCGAGATCGGTGCGGCCATCACCCGGGCCGGCATGCCGAAGGAGGTGGAGGAGCAGGCGCGCAAGGAGCTGCGCCGGCTCGAGCGAATGCCCGAGGCCTCAGCCGAGCACGGCATGGTGCGCAGCTATCTCGACTGGCTGGTCGAGCTGCCCTGGAGCCTGCCGCAGGAAGCCCCCATCGACATCGCCGAGGCGCGCCGCATCCTCGATGAGGATCACCACGGCCTCGACAAGATCAAGCGCCGGATCATCGAATATCTGGCCGTGCGCAAGCTGGCGCCGCAGGGCAAGGCGCCGATCCTGTGCCTGGTCGGCCCGCCGGGCGTGGGCAAGACATCGCTCGGTCAGTCGATCGCGCGCGCCATGGGCCGCAAGTTCGTGCGCGTCAGCCTCGGCGGCGTACACGACGAAGCCGAGATTCGCGGCCATCGGCGGACCTACATCGGCGCCTTGCCCGGCAACATCATCCAGGCGATCCGCAAGGCCGGCTCGCGCAACTGCGTCATGATGCTCGACGAGATCGACAAGCTCGGCGCCGGCATCCACGGCGATCCGAGCGCAGCGCTGCTGGAGGTGCTGGACCCCGAGCAGAACAGCGCGTTCCGGGACAACTATCTGGCCGTGCCGTTCGACCTCTCCCGCGTCGTGTTCATCACGACGGCCAACCTCCTCGACACGGTCCCTGGGCCTTTGCGCGACCGCATGGAGATCATCTCTCTGTCGGGCTACACGGCGAGCGAGAAGCTGCAGATCGCGCGTCGCTACCTCGTGCGGCGGCAACTGGAAGCCAACGGCCTGCAGCCGCAGCAGGTCCACATATCCGATGATGCCCTGCGCGAGATCATCCAGAGCTACACGCGCGAGGCGGGCGTGCGCAGCCTCGAGCGCGAGATCGGCAAGGCCATGCGCCATGCCGCCGTGCGCATTGCCGAAGGCCAAGGCGGCCCCATCGGCATCGGCGTCGCCGACCTCGCCGCCGTGCTCGGCCCGCAGCAGTTCGAGAGCGAGGTGGCGATGCGCACCAGCGTGCCGGGGGTCGCCACCGGTCTCGCCTGGACACCGGTCGGCGGCGACATCCTCTTCATCGAGGCCACGCGCACACCGGGAAGCGGCAAGCTGATCCTGACGGGCCAGCTCGGCGAGGTCATGCGGGAGAGCGCACAGGCCGCGCTCAGCCTCATCAAGAACAGGGCGTCGTCGCTCGCCGTCGATCCCGCCCGCTTCGAGAAGAGCGACATCCACGTCCACGTTCCCGCCGGCGCCATTCCCAAGGACGGCCCCAGCGCGGGCGTTGCCATGTTCATGGCGCTCGCATCGCTGATGACCGAGCGCACTGTGCGCAGCGACACTGCCATGACGGGCGAGATCAGCCTGCGCGGCCTGGTGCTGCCGGTGGGCGGCATCAAGGAGAAGGTGGTCGCCGCGGCCCGCGCCGGGCTCCGGCGCGTGATGCTGCCGGCACGCAACCGCAAGGACTACGAGGACATCCCCGACGAGGTTCGCGCGACGATGGAGTTCGTCTGGCTCGACACCGTCGACCAGGCGGTTGCAGCCGCGCTGGAGACCGCGGCCGACAGCAGCACGCTCAAGGCATCATCTGGCGGCCAGCAGCGGCCGGCTGTGGGCTAGTGTGGCGATCGAGAAGCTCCACCGCCACGCCCTCAACGCCACCTCAGCCCTGAGCCCGTCGAAGGGCGGCCCGAGGGCGGCCCGCGTCTCGTCCGTGGTTCGACAAGCTCACCACGGAGAGGCGTTGCACGTGTCCCTCGGCCCCACACCCTCTCTCCGCCCTGAGCCCGTCGAAGGGCGGCCCCAGGGCGGCCCGCGCCACGACCGTGGTTCGACAGGCTCACCACGGAGGAGCGTTCGAGCCGGAAAGGAACCTCACGTGACGTCATGCCCGCGCAGGCGGGCACCCAGATCACATCTCAACTCAGGTGTGTGCGCCGCTGAACTGCCGCCGCGGCTGCGGGGGTGATCTGCGGCGAGCATTGCCCGCCCGGCCCGGTGCACTGGCCCCCCGCCATCGTGCCGGAGGCGCGTCTTCGACGCGACGCGGGGGTGACGGTGGTGGGTGGGGCGCGCGAGTGCCTCTCAGTCGCAGTGACATCCAAGCCGATCATCCAACACCCACGTCATTCCCGCGTCGCACACCTCCGCTCCGCCCTGAGCCCGTCGAAGGGCGGCCCGCGTCCCGGCCGTGGTTCGACAAGCTCACCACGGAGAGGCGTTGCACGTGTCCCTCGGTCCCACACCCTCTCTCCGCCCTGAGCCCGTCGAAGGGCGGCCACGCCTCAGGCCGGTGGTTCGACAGGCCCGCCAGGGAGAGACCGGTGCACGCAGCGCCGTGTTGAGCAAGATCAAGGCCTGGCCATGCGGGCCCGGTCATCGTTTCCCATCCGCCGGCACATTCGCCTGGGCGGGGCAGCTTTCGCGTGGGCACCATGCAGACCGAAGCCGACAAGGAACAGAAGACCGACCGGCCCAGCGCGTGGAAGCGAGGGCTGTTCATGCTGCTCTTCGCCGTGGCATTCAGCGTGGGGCAAAGCCTGCTGTTCCTTCTCGCCCTTGTTCAATTCCTTTGGCTGCTGTTTGCCGGTGAGCCCAACCAGTTTCTGACCCGCTTCGGTCGCTCGTTGTCGGCCTGGCTCGCGCACGCAGCGCGCTTCTTGAGCTGCGCGACCGACGATATGCCGTTTCCATGGCAAGGCTGGCCGGATGCCGGGTGACCGACACGAAAACCCTGAGACGTGACCGGCCGTGCGATGCCGATGCGCTGAGGCGCGAATTCCTGCGCCTGGCAGGCCCGAGGCTGCTCGCGGGGCGCGCCCAGCGGCATGTGCCGTGAATTCCGGCGCGCCATCATGCGGGCCGTCTCGTCAGCTCCGGGTCGGCGCGAGCCTGGCCTCAAGATAGCCGATCGCCCCCTTGAGCGTTGCGAGCCTCGGGTAGTCCAATTCGGGAATGTCGACGCCGAGGCGATGGTGGATTGCGGTCACGAAGTTGAGGAAGTCCATCGAGTCGATATCGAGCGCCTCGCGCAGATCGGCGGCCGGCTCGATCCTTTCGAGGTCGATATCGGGCGCGATGTTGCCGAGCTCGTCCAGAACCACCGCGCGAATGTCCGCTTCGTTCATAGCTTCTCCGGCTCCTGCAGCAGCTTGCCGATCTCGCTGAGAAACAGCGCACCCGCATGGCCGTCGCTCACGCGATGGTCGGCGGCCAGCGTAATGGTGACCACCGGACGCGGACCGATGGCGCCGTCGATCACCCACGGTCGCACGGCCACCATGCCGAACCCCACGATCGCCACCTGCGGCGGATAGATGACACCGTACAGCGCCTCCACCCCGCGCTCTCCCAGGCTGGAGACGGTGATCGTCGCATCGGCGATCTCCGAGCTGCGGATGCGGCCTGCGCGCATGCGCTTCACGAGGTCGCGCATGCGTGCCATCAGGTCATCGACCGCCAGCTTGTCGGCATCATGGATGGCCGGAGCGGCCAACCCGCCGCCGCGAATGGCGATCGCCAGGCCGGCGTGGACGGCGGCCGAAGGCTCGTAGCGGCCGTCCCGGTAGAATCCATTGACGGCCGCAAACCGGTGCGCCGCGAGCGCAGCCGCTTTCAGCGTGAGCGCACCCATCAGCAGGCGGCGGTCGGGCGGCCGCTCGGCGTTGGTGCGCGCCAGCCAGGCTTCGCACGTGCCTACGTCGACATGATGCTCGAGGTAGTAGTGCGGAATTTCCCTCTTCGAGCGCGCCATGGCGGCCGCGATGGCTGTGCGCATCGCGCCAAGATCAAGCCCGACGCTGCGGCCCTTCTCGGCGCGTGCGGCAACGCCGGTGAGGCCGCGCTCCACGTCGGCACGGATGATCGCGCCGCCGGGGCCGCTGCCGGTGATGCCGGCAAGGTCGATGC